>NZ_JBIVED010000006.1:0-507364 GCF_044747445.1 Streptomyces sp. NPDC090083
ATCGTTCGACTTGCATGTGTTAAGCACGCCGCCAGCGTTCGTCCTGAGCCAGGATCAAACTCTCCGTGAATGTGTACCCGTAATCGGGTGATACATCACGAGAGCGGAACAGCCAGGCGGAATAAGCCCGACCGTTCACAGCGTCCTCGCTGTATTTTTTCAAAGGAACCTCGCCCCAACCATCACGAGTGACAGCCGGAGACGGGGTATCAACATATCTGGCGTTGATTTTTGGCACGCTGTTGAGTTCTCAAGGAACGGACGCTTCCTTTGTACTCACCCTCTCGGGCTTTCCTCCGGGCTTTTCCCTTCGGTCTTGCGTTTCCGACTCTATCAGACCGTTTCCGGTTCCGATTTCCTCGGTGCTTTCCAGGTTTCCGCTTCCGCGTTTCCCTTTCCGGCGGTTCCGACTCTATCAGATCCTTTCGGGCCTGACTCCCAGTCAGAGGGGGCTGCCTTCCCGGCCGTTGGGCCGTTCCGACGTCTCAAACCTTAGCCGATTCCCCCGGCCGAGTTCCAATCGAGCCCCAGAGGCTTGATCGAACACGGTCGAGCCCAAATCGAATTGAATTCGGGCACGCTGAAATCAATCCCGTTGGGAGATCGTGCGGATGGTTTGGGTTGCCGCTGTCGCGGCGGAGGTGCTGCCGGAGAACCGTTACGGCTCGGCGGCAACCCGAAGAACTCTACGGATCGGGACGGGGTGTGTCAACCATCCCTGTCAAGATCTTTTACGCCGAACGTGTCGGCGGTCAGTCCAGGTCGGTCAGACGCCCGCCGGCGTCCGGCTGGGCGTGCTCCACCCTGCGCAGCAGGCGGGTGAGGACCTCGCCGAGGGCGGTGCGCTCGTCCTGGGAGAGGTCCTGGAGGAGGTCCTCCTCGAAGACCGTCGCCATGCGCATCGCCTCCAGCCACTTGCCGCGGCCCTCGGGTGTCAGCTCGACGATGACGCGAACGCGGTTGGACTCGTCCCGCTCCCTGGTGACCAGACCCTCGGCGACCATGCGGTCGATCCGGTGGGTCATCGCGGCCGGGGTCAGACCGAGGCGCTTGGCGAGGTCGCTCGGGCCCAGACGGTAGGGGGCGCCGGCCAGGACGAGGGCCTTGAGGACCTCCCACTCGGCGTTGCTCATGCCGAGGTTCGCGGTCTGGCGGCCGTAGGCGACGTTCATGCGGCGGTTCAGGCGGCCGAGGGCCGAGACGATCTTCTCGACCTGGGGGTCGAGGTCCTGGAACTCGCGCTGGTAGGCCGCGATCTGCTCGTCGAGCGTCGGTTCGCCGAGGGTGCCGGGGGTGTCGCCCATGGGCGCCAGTATGGCACGGGCCTGCTTGGCGTTGAAGTCCTTCTAGGTGTACTGTTTAGCTTCTAACTTTAGCTTCGAAGTCTTCGGCACTAAGTAGTACCGAGACTGACCAACTCTCATGATTGAGGTGAACGTGACCAGGGCGATGGGCGCAGCGATGCGCCGGATCCACGTGGGAAACGCACTCAGCGCGTTCGGGCTCGGCTTCACGGTCCCCTACCTGTACGTCTATGTGGCGCAGGTGAGGGGTCTGGGAGCCATGACGGCGGGTCTCGTACTCGCCGTCTTCGCCGTGGCCGCGCTGATCGTGCTGCCGTTCGCCGGGCGGGCCATCGTCCGGCGTGGCCCGCGGCCGGTTCTCATCGTCGCCCTGGTTCTGGCCGCCGTCGGGTCGATGAGCCTGGGGCTGGCGGGCGGTGCGACGGCGGTGCTGGTGTCGGCGGCGGCGCTCGGGGCCGGGCAGGCCGTGATGCAGCCGGCGCTCGCCACGATGATCGTCGACTGCTCCACGGCGGAGACGCGCTCGCGGGCCTTCGCGATGCAGTTCTTCCTGCAGAATCTCGGGCTCGGCGTCGGCGGGCTCATCGGCGGTCATCTGGTCGACACGACCAGCGCGTCCTCGTTCACGCTGCTCTTCGGCATCGAGTCGGCGATGTTCCTGGTGCTGGCCGGGGTGATCGCGACCGTGCGGATGCCGCACTCGCCCGTGATCGGTGACGCTCCCTCGCAGTCGGCCAAGGGCGCCTGGAAGCAGCTTCTCGGCAACCGGGCCATGGTGCAGCTGAGCGTGCTCGGCTTCGTGCTGTTCTTCGCCTGCTACGGCCAGTTCGAGTCCGGGCTGAGTGCCTACGGCGTCGAGGCCGCCGGTATCTCCACGTCCGCGCTCGGTACGGCGCTGGCCGCGAACACCGCGATGATCGTCGTCGCGCAGTTCGCGGTGCTGAAGTTCGTCGAGCGGCGCCGGCGCTCGCGCGTGATCGCGGCCGTGGGGCTGATCTGGGCGCTGGCGTGGGTGACGGCCGGGTTCGCCGGGCTCGGGCACGGGAGTCAGGAGATGGCCACGGCAGCCTTCGTGTCGACGTACGCGCTGTTCGGGCTCGGTGAGGCGATGCTGTCGCCGACCGTCGCTCCGCTGGTGGCCGATCTGGCGCCGGAGGGGATGGCCGGGCAGTACAACTCGGCCTTCGCCCTGGTGAAGCAGCTCGCGCTGGCCGTGGGGCCCGCGGTGGGCGGGCCGCTCGGGGCCGCGCTGCCGGGGCCGTACGTCGTGACGTTCTTCCTGTTCTCGCTGGGGATCAGTGTGCTCGCGGTGCGGCTGGGGCGGCGGTTGAGCGTCGTGCAGGATCAGCCGTGGCGGGCGAAGGGGAGCCTGGTGGTGGCGCGCGGGAGCGTCGAGCCCGTGGGTGTGGAGGCGTAGGTCAGGCCGGGGCCGTTGGGGGGAGGACGAACTCGCACCAGACGGCCTTGCCGCCGCCCGGTGTGCGGCGGGAGCCCCAGTTCGAGGCGATGGTCGCCACGATGGCGATGCCTCTGCCGGACTCGTCGGCCGGTTCCGCTCTGCGGCGGCGCGGGAGGTGGTCGTCGCCGTCCGTCACTTCGACGATGAGGCGGCGGTCCGTGCGGCGCAGCCTCAGGCGCATGGGCGGGGTGCCGTGCTGGAGGCTGTTGGCGACCAGTTCGCTGGCCGCCAGGACGCCGAGGTCGTGGAGTTCGGTGGGGAAGCGCCAGCTGGTGAGGACCCCGGAGGCGAAGGCACGCGCGCGTGGGGCCGCTTCCACTCCGCCGAGCAGTTCCAGGGCCGCGTTGCGGAAGAGGTCGCCCGAGGGGCCGGTGCGGGCCGGGTGCTGGAGGACCAGGACGGCCACGTCGTCGTCGTGGTCGGCGGTGACGCCGAGCGAGCGGACCAGGCGGTCGCAGACCACCTGGGGGGTGCCGGTCGCGCCGGCCAGTGCGCGCTCCAGGGAGGCGATTCCCTCGTCCAGGTCCTCGTCCCTGCGTTCCACCAGGCCGTCCGTGTAGAGGACCGCCGTGGAGCCGGGGCTGAGCGGGATCGAGCCCGAGGCGTGGATCCAGCCGCCGGTGCCGAGCGGGGGGCCGGTGGGTTCGTCGGCGCGCTGGACCGTGCCCGTCTCGTCGCGGACGAGGATCGGGAGGTGGCCCGCGGAGGCGTACACCAGGCGGCCCTCGTTCGGGTCGAAGATGGCGTACACGCAGGTGGCGATCTGGTTGGCGTCGATCTCCGTGGCGAGGCCGTCAAGCAGCTGGAGGATCTCGTGCGGGGGCAGGTCGAGGCGGGCGTACGCGCGCACGGCGGTGCGGAGTTGGCCCATGACCGCCGCCGCCCGGACGCCGCGGCCCATGACGTCGCCGATGACCAGGGCGGTGCGGCCGCCGCCGAGGGTGATCACGTCGTACCAGTCGCCGCCGACCGCGGCCTCGGTGCCGCCGGGCTGGTAAGTGGCGGCGATGCGCAGGTCGTCGGGCTCCTCCAGCTCCTGGGGGAGCAGGGAGCGCTGGAGGGCCACGGCGGTCTCGCGCTGGCGGCGTTCGCTGGCGCGCAGGCGCTCGGCGGCCTCGGCGTGGTCGGTGACGTCGGTGGCGAAGATCAGGACGCCGCCCTCGGCGCTGTCGGCGCTCTCGGCGACCGGTGTGCACGTGAACGTGTACGAGCGGCCGCCGGGCGCCTTGCGGGACTTGAGGGTGCGGGGCTTGCCGCTGCGCAGGACCTGGTCGAGGAGCGGGAGCAGGCCCAGTTCGTCCAGTTCGGGAAGGGCCTCGCGGGCCGGGGCGCCGAGGGGGCGGGTGCCGAAGGCCGCCGCGTAGGCGTCGTTGACGTACGCGATGCGCTGGTCGGGGCCGTGCACCAGGGCGACGAGGGCCGGGGCGCGGTCGAGGACCTCGCGGACGGGCAGGTCGTCGACGGCGGGGACCGGGGGCGGCTCGTCGGTGAGCTGCTCGGCGCGGGCCGCGGGCACGGAGCCTTCTCCCCGCCGGTCCGGGGTGACCGCGTGATCGGTCCGGGCTGCGGCGCGGCGCTGCGTTCCGGGGAGTCGGGCGCTCCAGCGCGTGAAGTTCACAGTGGGGAAAGCCTCTTGGGTGAGAAGGGCGAGCGTGGGCGCGCCCGAAGTCGTGGACCAGTCTGGCAGTGTGACCGAACCGGGCCGACATTCGTCAGACGCCGGGGTGGCCGGTGGAGTTCCTCGGTCCGGTCAGTTCGACCCCTTCGGGTCGTGCGGAGGCTTTCCACCGGCCGCGAGTTCGAACTCGGCTCGGGGGTGTTCGAGTGATCCGAGGGAGACGATCTCCCGTTTGAAGAGCCCCGCCAGGGTCCATTCGGCGAGCACACGGGCCTTGCGGTTGAAGGTGGGGACCCTGCTCAGGTGGTAGACGCGGTGCATGAACCAGGCAGGGTAGCCCTTCAGCTTCCGCCCGTAGACCTGCGCGACGCCTTTGTGCAGTCCCAGGGAGGCGACCGAGCCGACGTACTTGTGGGAGTACGTCTCCAGGGGCTCGGCACGCAGGGAGTGCGCGATGTTGTCGCCGAGGACTTTGGCCTGGCGTACGGCGTGTTGGGCGTTGGGGGCGGTCTCGGTGCCGGGTTCGGCGGCGGTGACGTCCGGGACGGCGGCCGCGTCTCCCGCTGCCCACGCGTGCGTGGCGCCGTCGACCGTCAGCTCCGGGGTGCAGCTGAGGCGGCCGCGGCTGTTGAGCGGGAGGTCGGTGGCGGCGAGGACCGGGTGGGGTTTGACGCCGGCCGTCCACACGAGGGTGCGGGTCGGGAACCGCTGGCCGTCGCTGAGGACGGCGACGCGGTCGGCGCAGGACTCCAGGCGGGTCTCCAGGAGGACCTGGATGTTGCGGCGGCGCAGCTGGGTGACCGTGTAGGTGCCCATCTCCTCGCCGACCTCGGGGAGGATGCGGTGCGAGGCCTCCACGAGGATCCACTTCAGGTCGTCGGCGTCGATGTTGTGGTAGTAGCGCACGGCGTAGCGGGCCATGTCCTCCAGTTCGCCGAGGGCCTCGACGCCGGCGTAACCGCCTCCCACGAAGACGAAGGTGAGGGCCGCGTCGCGGATCGCGGGGTCGCGGGTGGAGGAGGCGATGTCCATCTGCTCGATGACGTGGTTGCGCAGGCCGATGGCTTCCTCGACGGTCTTGAAGCCGATGCCGTGCTCGGCGAGACCCGGGATCGGGAGGGTGCGCGAGATGGAGCCGGGGGCCAGGACGAGTTCGTCGTAGGCCAGTTCCTCGGTGCCGGTGCCCTCCTCCTCGGTGGCGAGGGTGGTGAGGGTCGCGGTGCGTTTGCCGTGGTCGATGGCGGTGGCTTCGCCGATGACGATCCGGCAGCGGTCGAGGACGCGGCGCAGCGGGACGACGACGTGGCGGGGGGAGATCGAACCGGCGGCGGCCTCGGGGAGAAACGGCTGATACGTCATGTAAGGGTCGGGGCTGACCACGGTGATCTCGACCTGCCCGCGCTTGATTTCACGTTTCAACTTCTTCTGAAGGCGCAGGGCCGTGTACATCCCGACGTAGCCGCCACCGACAACGAGAATGCGCGCGCGTTCCTTCACCATCCCATGACGCACCCGGCGCTTGAGTTTGTCCACAGCCTCGACAAATTGTGTGACCGGCGGCGAAGGGTGCACGGGGGTGCCGAAAGTGCCGTCCGTCGGGGCAGGTTCGCAGGTCAGTGGGGGTGATCAGGGTGGTGCCCCGGGGTGCATTCGGGACCTATGCGACCCGTACTCCGATCGGGGGGCGCTCCGTGCGGAACCTGCCCCTTCTGAATTGACCCCCTCTCAACTATGTTCGTGTGTCGACGGGGTGAAGGGGGATGTGCTCAGCGGGTCCGCGAAGAGCGAGGCTCGCGAACCGGGCTTGTCTCACGATGCTCCGGCTGCCGATGGCGGGGAGTCTCCGGGGGGAGACGTCATTAACCGGGGGAACGTGTATGCATATTCAGGATTCTCATTGGACATCCGCGTCAGCCATCGCATCCGGCGGCGGCGCGGTCGGAGCGGCGGGGAACGGACGCGGGGACACCTCGCGGACGACCCCGTTGCGGGTGGACGCACAGCGCAATCTGGAGCACGTGCTGCGCGCGGCACGTGAGGTCTTCGGCGAGCTGGGGTACGGCGCGCCGATGGAGGACGTGGCGCGGCGCGCGCGGGTCGGTGTCGGGACCGTGTACCGGCGGTTCCCGAGCAAGGACGTCCTGGTGCGCCGGATAGCCGAGGAGGAGACCTCCCGGCTGACCGACCAGGCGCGGTCGGCGCTGGGCCAGGAGGACGAGCCGTGGTCGGCGCTGTCGCGCTTCCTGCGGACGTCGGTGGCCTCGGGCGCCGGGCGGCTGCTGCCGCCGCAGGTGCTGCGGGTGGGCGTCGCCGACGAGGGTGAGGGTGAGGGCGCGGCCCTTCTCGACGAGGCGCGGGTTCCGCAGCAGCGGACGCAGCCGGGCACGGGTGAGCTGCGGCTGGTCGCCGGGGAGTCGGCGGGGTCGCTGGGTTCCGCCGAGTACGACGCCGGGGCGACCGCGCTGCTGGAGGTCGTGGGGCAGCTGGTCGACCGGGCCCGGGCCGCGGGGCAGTTGCGGGCGGACGTGTCCGTGTCGGACGTGCTGCTGGTGATCGCCACGGCGGCGCCCTCGTTGCCGGACGCGGCGCAGCAGGCGGCGGCGTCCGCGCGGCTGCTGGACATCTTGCTGGAGGGGTTGCGGTCTCGGCCTCTCTGAGAGCGGCGGGCGTCGGCCGGGCGGGCGGAGTCCGGGGCTGACGACGGGTTCGCCCGGTGACTCGAATAGGTGACTGTGCGGCGGGGGTGCCTTGGTGCCCCCGCTTCATCACGCCGCCCGGAGCGTTCCGGGCAATTCGGTCGGTGGGGTCAACTCGCCTTGTCAGTAAGGCGGTTGAGCCTTCCCCGGACGGGTGAACGCTAGTACTGCGTTGCGGGAAGTCCCCACGGATGAGTGGAAGGTCCGCGGGACGGGGTCCTGAACAAAAGCCAATATGGCACGCTGACCCGGTGTTCGGGACTGGCTGGGCAGGCGGCGGGGGCTTTGCGCGATGAGCGTTGACGGGCGTGACGAGTCACTGGGTGACGGTGACGCGGAGGCCGGTGGGCTGACGTCACCACAGGTGCCGAGCCAGGGCGGCCCGAGCGGTTCCGTTCCGCACAGCGGGCCGAGCGGGGTCCTCCCGCACGCCGGCGACCCGGACGAGGGCAGCGTCCCGCCGCAGCGCGAGGGCCGTGTGCCGCCTCTGTCGCAGCGCGAGGGCAGTGTCCTGCCGCCGCCTCCGCCGCCGAGGGAGATGCCGGCCGCCGACGCCTCGCTGATCGAGCGGATGCGCGCCGGTGAGGACACGGCGTACGAGGAGCTGTACCGGCGCCATGCGGACGCCGTGCGCCGGTACGCCCGGACCTGCTGCCGGGACGCGCACACCGCCGACGACCTGACCGCCGAGGTCTTCGCCCGGATGCTCCAGGCGGTGCGCGGCGGTTCCGGGCCCGAGCACGCCGTACGCGCCTATCTGCTGACCTCCGTGCGGCGCGTCGCCGCGAACTGGACCAAGTCGGCGAAGCGGGAGCAACTCGTCGACGACTTCGCGGTGTTCGCCGCGCAGTCCACCCGGGTGTCCCAGGTCTCCGACGACGACACGCTCGACCTGGGTGCCGATGTGCGGGCCATGCACGAGGCCGAGCAGTCGATGGCGATGCGGGCCTTCCGGTCGCTGCCGGAGCGGTGGCAGGCCGTGCTGTGGCACACCGAGGTCGAGGACGAGTCGCCGAGCGAGGTCGCCACGCTCTTCGGGCTCGACGCCAACGGCACGCGCGTACTGGCCAGCCGGGCCCGCGAGGGACTCAAGCAGGCCTATCTCCAGGCCCATGTCAGCACCACCCTCACCGACGACGAGGCGTGCGCGCGCTACGCCGACCAGCTCGGCACCTACGCCCGCCGCCGGCTGCGCACGCGCGCCGAGCGGGGGCTGCGCAAGCACCTGGAGGAGTGCGCGAAGTGCCGGCTGGCCGCGCTGCAGATCGAGGAGGTCGCCAGCGGTATCCCGGCGGTCGTCCCGGTCGCGGTCATCGGCTGGTTCGGCGCCGCCGGGTACGCGAAGGCCGCCGCGCTCATCGCGGGCGGCGCGAGCGCGGGCGCGGCCGGTGCCGCGGGCGCCGCGGCGGCCGCGGGCGGGAGTTCGTCCGGCGGTGCGGGAGCCGGGGGCGCGGCGGCCTCCGAGGGGCTCGGTGCCCCGGTGAAGGCGGGTATCGCGGCCGGTGTGGTGGCCACGGCGGCAGCGGCGGCCATCGCCCTCGCGCTGGCGGGCAGCACCCACACCCCGGCGCAGAAGCCCGAGGCGAAGCCGGCGCCCTCGTCCTCCCCGGTCGCCAGGCCCGAGTCGACGCCCCCGTCGCCCCCGGCGCCCCCGAAGAAGCAACCCGCCCCGGAACCGGCGGTGCTGAAGCCCGCCCCGAAGACGGTCCCCGCCCCGACGCCGACCCCGAAACCCACTCCCCGGCCGACCCCGACGCCGACCCCGACGCCCACCCCGGAGCCGACCCCCAGGCCCACTCCGACGCCCACCCCGACCCCGACCCCGACGCCCCCACCCGCGCCGACGATCTTCCAGGTCAGCCAGCTCTCCTACGACCTCGCCGGCGACGGCACCACCCCGGAGATCCGGCTCGGCGGCAGCAGCTGGGTGTGGCAGCGCCACGGCGTCTCGATCGGCGGCACGCGCTACGCCCACGGCGTGACCGTGCACGGCCGCTCCTCGGTCACGATCGACCTCAACCGCCCGTGCGTCTCCTACGACGCGACGGTCGGCGTCGACGACATGACGCTGGGGATCGGCCGGGTCTCGTTCTCGGTGTACGCCGACGGGGTCCGGCTGTGGCGGTCCGCGGAGATCTCCGGCGGCGACCGGGCGGTGCCGGTCCATGTGGGCCTCTCCGGGCGCAGGACCGTGCGGCTCGTGGTCGAACCGCACAGCTCCTTCGACACGCTGGCGCTGGCGGACTGGGCGGAGTCCAGGTTCAGCTGTCAGTAGGGCGCGGGGGCAGTTCCGCCAGGATCTCGTCCATCGTGAGGGTCTCGCCGCGGGCCCGCTCGGCGGCGTAGCGCTCGGCGCCCAGCGCGGCGCGGGCGACCGTCTCGGCGCGGTCGGCGCGGGCGCGTTCCGGCATGGGGCGCGGGTGCGGGCCGCGTCGGCGGTCACCGGCGGCCAACAGGCGGGCGGCGCGCGGAAGTTCGCCGAGGTCGGCGGAGAGCAGGGCCGTCTGGTCGACCAGCATGGCGATCACGGCGTCGGCGCAGTGCTGTTCGGCGGCCTCGCGCAGGGTCTCGGTCATCATCGTCAGCCCGTGCCCGGGGCCCGACTCGGCGGCCGCGATCAGCGCGGAGACGGCGTTCAGGCCGGCCTTGAACTGCGGTGGGGGCGTGCCCTGCCCGCTCTCCGCCGAGGCGCGGTCGCTCAGTTCCCGGGCGCGGGTGATCTCCCCGTCCTCCAGGGCGATGTGGGCGCGCAGCATCAGGACGAACGCGCGGGCGTCCGGTACGCCGTGCCGGTCGGCCTCCGCGGTGGCCTCGTCCAGGCCGGCGAGGGCGCGGTCGCGGTCGCCCGCGCGGAAGGCGAGTTCGGAGAGGCGGGCGATGAGGAAGGGGGTCTCGGTGTAGGCGCCGACCTCGTAGGCCAGTTCGAGCGCTTCCTCGTAGGCCGTCTTCGCCTCGTCGAAGTGGCCGCGGACCATGGCGGCCTCGCCGGCCGCGCTGGAGAGCTGGGCGCGGACCCAGCGGTCGCCGACGCGCCGGCACAGGACCTGGAGGGTCTCCAGGTCGTCGTCGATGCCCGCCATGCCGCCGGGTGAGTCGACGAGGAGGTGGGTGCGGAACATCAGCAGGACCGCGTTCTCCCAGTCGCCGCCGTGGATGCGGACGTTGGCGACGGCGGCCTCCATGGCGGGGCGGATGTCCATGGACTCGGTGAGGAAGTAGGCGGTGAGCGGCCAGATGAGTCCGGGCATCCGGGCCGCGTGCGGGCCGCCCGCCGCGTAGTGGCCCTGGATCAGCCTCATGTACCGCCACATGCGCTGGTCCAGCAGGCCGTCCGCCGTGCGGCCCAGGAGTTCGGACTCGGCCCGGAGGAAGAGGTTCAGCAGCCGGAGGTCCATCCGCTGGGCGTGCAGGGGGTGGCGGGCGTCCGCCTCCGGGTCGGCGACGTAGGACTCGATGTAGGCGTCGGCATGGTTCTCGTGCGGGTCCCGGCCGGGGTGCTCCGGTGTGGTGAGGGCGAGGACGCGGAGGATCCAGTCGGCGCCCTCGGGGCGGTAGTTGCGCAGCCACCAGAACCAGCCGACGGCCAGCACGAGGGCGCCCGCCTCCGCCTCGTCGCGGTCGGCGAGGGAGCGCGCGAGAGCCGCCCGGATGTTGTCGAGCTCGGTCTCCAGGCGGGCGATCCACGGGAGTTGGTCGCCGGAGCGGAGGAGCGGTTCGGCGGTCTCGACGAGGGCGCGCACCCATCCGCGGTGCCTGTGCTCGGCCGCGGCGCGCAGGTCAGGGGTCTCGGCGGCGCGTTCCATGGCGTACTCGTGGATGGTCTCCAGCATGCGGTAGCGCATGCCGCCGTCGGCCTCGCCCGGGGTGGCGACGATCAGGGACTTGTCGACGAGGGAACCCAGGAGGTGGGCCGCGGGGCCGGTGCACACGGTCTCCGCCGCCGCGAGGTTCCAGCCGCCGGCGAACACGGACAGCTCGCGCAGGGCGGTGCGCTCCGGTTCGTCGAGCAGGTCCCAGGACCAGTCGACGACGGCCCGCAGGGTCTGCTGGCGGGGCAGGACCGTGCGGCTGCCGGAGGTGAGGAGGCGGAAGCGGTCGTCGAGGCGGTCGGCGATCTGGCGCGGGGTGAGCAACCGGAGCCGGGCGGCGGCCAGTTCGATGGCGAGCGGCAGGCCGTCGAGGCGGCGGCAGATCTCGGCGACGGCGTCCGTGTCCCGGAGCACGGCCCGCGCGTCCGGGCGGACGGCGGCGGCGCGCTCCGCGAAGAGGCGGTGGGCCTGGTCGGGGACGAGGGGCTCGGTCGGCCGCACGGACTCGCCGGGGACGCCCAGGGGTTCGCGGCTGGTGGCGAGGATCGTCAGCCGCGGGCAGCGGGTCAGGAGGGTCTCGGCGAGGTCGGCCACCGCGCCGATGACGTGTTCGCAGTTGTCGAGGATCAGGAGCCGGGCGCGCGGGGCGCAGTGCTCCACGAGCAGGGCGACCGGGTCGTCCTGCGCGGTGATCAGCTCGCTGGTCCGCAGGGCGGTCTCGCGCAGACCGAGGGCGCTGACCACGGCGCCCGGCACCGCCTCCGGACGGTCGAGCCGGGCCAGCTCGACGAGCCAGGCCTGCGGGAGCCCGGCGGCGGCCTCCTCGGCGAGACGGGTCTTCCCGGAGCCGCCCGGTCCGGTGAGGGTGACGAGGCGGGCCCCGCGCAGTTCGGAGCGGATGGCGGCGATCTCGGGTTCCCGGCCCACGAAGGAGGTGAGGCGGGGGCGCAGGTTGCCGTCGCGTTCGGCCCGTCCCGGCGCTGTGGGCGTCGTCGCGGGTGTCGTCGTCGGGGGCGCGGTCGAGACGAGCAACTCGGCGTGCAGCGAGCGGAGTTCGGGCCCCGGGTCGGTGCCGAGCCCCTCGGCCAGCGCACGCCGGACCGTCTCGTAGGCGGCGAGCGCGTCGGCCCCGCGCCCCGCGTCGCGCAGGGCGCGGACGAGGAGGGCGTGCAGGGATTCGTCGTAGGGATGCGCGGCGGTGAGTTCCT
The DNA here is from genome assembly GCF_044747445.1 of Streptomyces sp. NPDC090083. Classification (NCBI taxonomy): domain Bacteria; kingdom Bacillati; phylum Actinomycetota; class Actinomycetes; order Kitasatosporales; family Streptomycetaceae; genus Streptomyces; species Streptomyces sp. NPDC090083. The sequence goes on from NZ_JBIVED010000006.1 coordinate 12,095, forward strand.
TCAGTTCCGGCAGGGCGTCGGCGGCCCGGCCGAGCAGCAGGTCGGCCGCGATCCGGGCGCGGGTCGCCTCCTCGCGCAGGGCGTCCGGGCGGGCGGCGGCGGAGCGGTCCGGGAGGTCGGCGAGGGCGGGGCCGCGCCACAGGGCGAGCCCCTCGCCGAGGTCGCGGGCGGCGGCGGGCGCGTCGCCCCGGTCGAGGGCGGCCGTGCCCTGGCGTACGAGGTGTTCGAAGACGTAGAGGTCGACGTCGTCCCGGGTGGCCGTGAGGCGGTAGCCGCCGGGGTCGGAGGCGATGGCGTCCTTGCCGAGGGTGCGGCGGAGGCGGCCGACGAGGGCCTGGAGGGCGGCCGGGGCGTCCTGCGGGGGCTCCTGTGCCCACACCTCGTCGATCAGGGTGGCGGGTGGCACGACCCGGCCCGGGTGCAGGGCGAGGGCGGCGAGCAGGGCGCGCAGCCGGGCGCCGCCGAGGGGCAGGGCGGCGCCCCGGCTGTCCTCGGCCCGGGTACTGCCCAGGATTCTGTACCGCACCTGACCATTGTCGCCGGGTGCGCGGGCCGGGGTCACGGCGTTTCCCGGCGGGGCGGCGGATGGGGTGGTTTGCGGTGTGCTGCCCATCACCTCCTGGATCGGTGCAACGACTGTGTGTGAACAGTTAATGTCCGTATACAGCCAAAGCCTTCACCTGGGCCTAGGCTGCGCAGCGGAGCCCCCACCTGGGCTTCGGCACGCTTTGGGGGCAGGGGACGCGTTGACCGCAGCAGCACCGCAGGCGGTGCATTTCAACATCCTGGGCGCGCTGGAGATATGGGCCGACCAGCAGCGGCTGCGGCTCGGCGGGCCGATCCAGGAACGGGTCCTGGTGACCCTGCTGCTGGAGCCCGGACGTGTCGTGCCGGTGACACGTCTCATCGAGGCCGCGTGGAACGAGGGACCGCCCGCGACGGCCGTCCACCAGATCCGCAAGGCCGTCGCCGATCTGCGCCGCCGCATACCGGGCGGGGCCGGACTGCTGGTCACCGACGGGCCCGGCTACCGCGCGGCCGTCGCCGACGAGCAGCTCGACCTCAGCCGGTTCACCCGGCTCACCGGCGAGGCCCGCGAGCAGTTCGCCGCCGGGGCCGCCGCGCAGGCCGCCGACCTGCTGCGCCGGGCGCTCGCGCTGTGGCGCGGCCCGGTCCTGGCGGGCTCCGGCGGCACCACCCTCGCCGCCGCCGCGACCGCCCTCGACGAGCGCAGGCTGGCCGCCGCCGAGCAGCTCTTCCAGCTCCGCCTCGACCAGGGCGAGAGCCGCGAACTCGTCGTGGATCTACGCGAGTTGATTGTCGAGCATCCGCTGCGCGAGACGCTGCGCGGCCAGCTGATGCTCGCCCTGTACCGCTCGGGCCGCGCGGCCGAGGCCCTGGAGGAGTACGGCCGGGTCCGCGACCTGCTCGTCGCCGAGCTGGGCATCGACCCCGGCCCCCGGCTGACCAAGCTGTACGAGGCGATCCTGCGCGACAGCGACGAGCTGACCGGCCCCGAGCCGCAGCAGCCCGCCGCCGTCCCGCAGACCCCCGTCACCGCGCCGTCGCTCTCGCTGTCCACGCTGCCCTACGACCTCTCGGACTTCACCGGTCGCGAGGAGGAGCTGCGCACCCTGCTGCGGCACGCCGCCGAGCCCTGTGACGGGACGCGGATCGTGGCCGTGGACGGCATGGGCGGCAGCGGCAAGACCTCCCTCGCGGTGCGCGCCGCCCACCAGCTCGCCGAGCAGTACCCGGACGGGCGGCTCTGCTTCGATCTGCGGGGCTACTCCCCCGGCGAGGAACCCCTGCAGCCGGCCGCCGTGCTCGGCGCCCTGCTGCGCACCCTCGGCGTCCCCGACCAGCGCATCCCCGAGGACGAGGGCGGCCGGGCGGCCCTGTGGCGGGCCACCCTCGCGGGCCGCAGGGTGCTGCTCCTGCTCGACAACGCGGGCGACTCCACGCAGGTACGGCCACTGCTGCCGGCCTCCCCCGGCTGCCTGGTCCTGGTCACCAGCCGGGCCCGGCTGATGGACCTGGACGGCGCCGAGTGGATCTCGCTCGGGGTGATGCCGCCGGAGGAGAGCCTGACCCTGCTCGCGGAGACGCTCGGCGAGCGGCGGGCGGCGGCGGAGCCGGAGGCGGTGGCCGAACTCGCCGAGCTGTGCGGCCACCTGCCGCTGGCCCTGCGCATCGCGAGCGCCCGGCTGCGCAACCGCCAGCGCTGGACCGTGCAGTACCTGGTGGACCGGCTGTGCGACGAGACGCGGCGGCTGGGCGAGCTGAGCTCCGGCGAGCGCAGTGTCGCGGCGACGATCCAGCTGTCGTACCAGGCGATGGAGGAGGAGCACCGCAGGGCCTTCCGGCTGCTGGGGCTGCATCCGGGGACCGAGGTCGACGTGCACTCGGGCGCCGCGCTGCTGGGCACGGACCGGCGGACGGCGGAGGACATCCTGGAGCGGCTGCTCGACGTCCACCTGGTGCAGCAGCACACGCTCGGGCAGTACGCGCTGCACGATCTGGTGCGCAGCTTCGCGCAGAGCCTGCGCACCGACGGCGCCCGGGCCGCCGACCACGCGGCGCTGGAGCGGGTCCTCGACTACTACGTGGCCGCCTCCGAGCAGGCGTGCGCGGTGCTGTTCCCGCGCCGGGCCCGGCACGCCACCCCGACCCCCGCCGACGTGGCGGAACTGCCGCCGCTGCACGAGGTGGAGCTGGCGCGCGGCTGGTTCGACCAGGAGCACTCGGCGCTGCTGTCGGCGGTGACGGTCGCCCATGAGCAGGGGCTCGACGTGCGGACCGGGCAGCTCGCCCGCAACGCCATGTTCTATCTGAACCTGCGCGGGTCGTTCGACGAGTACGAGAACGTGGCCCTCCTCGCGGTGGCCTCCGCCCGGCGGCTCGGCGACCCCTCCGCGCTGCGCGCCGGACTGTCCAACCTGACGTCCTCGCACTGGAAGCTGGGCAGGTTCCGTGACGGCCTGGCCTCGGCCCAGGAGGCCCTGGAGATCGCGCGGGCGGCCGGTGACGTCCACGGACAGGCCGTCAGCCTGGACCAGTTGGGGCTGCTGCACAGCTGCCTCGGTCATCTCAAGGAGGGCCGGGACAACCTCGTCCGCAGCATCGAGCTGCACGAGAACGCGATGCGCAAGGAGATGGCCCTGTGCAATCTCAGTACCGTCTCCGCGTGGCTCGGCCGGTACACGGAGGCTGCCGTCGCCGCCGAGCAGGCGGTCGAGCTGCGCCGGGCGCTCGGTGAGCAGGTCAGCAGGCTCCCGGCCCTGAACGACCTGGCGATCGCCCTCCTCGGCCTCGGCGAGCCCGAGCAGGCCCGGACCTGCCTGGCGCAGGCGATGTCCGTCGGGGACGAGTCCTCGTTCCCCGAGGACCTGGCGCTCACCCTCGCCCTCGCGGCCGACGCCGAGCAGCGCCTGGGCCGCCAGCGCACCGCGTCGGCGTACGCGGAGCAGGCCCTCGACCTGGTGCGGGAGCGCGGTACGGCGCTGCGCTGCTGCGACGTCGAGAACATCGTCGGCCGTATGCACCGCCAGCGCGGCGCCCACGCCCAGGCGCTGGAGCTGCACCGCAGCGCCGCGCGCCGGGCCGGTGCGATCGAGTACCGGGTGGAGCTGGCCCGCGCCCACGACGGCATGGCCCACGCGGCCGCCGCCCTCGGCGACGGCGCCTCGGCCCGTCTGCACCGCACCCGCGCGGACGACCTGTTCGCGTCGATGGACATGCCGGAGGGCATCGGCTGACCACGCCGTCGCCCACGACGGTGCCCCGCATCCCGTGCGTCGGGGTGCGGGGCACGGTCGTGCCGTGGGCGGCCGTCAGCCGGCGATGAAGTCCGGCCCCCCGTTGTTCATCGCGCCCGCGACCACCGTGTCGGGTCCCCCGTTGTTCGCCGGAACCACCGCGGCCCCCCAGCCCAGTGCCAGGACCGCCGCCACGATCCCTATGAGCCCGACCGTCTTCCTGCGCATCGTTCTTCCCCCCTGTGGTGGTGATGTCGTTCGACGTCCCTCATGCTGTCGTCGAGCGATCCCGAAGCGATACCACTCGGATACCGTCGGTCATCCTGCCGTCCGGCCAGGGCCCTGAACAGCAGCATTTCGGGGTCGGCGTCGGTGCCCGCGCGCGCCGGTTCGGGTCCGCGTCCGGCGAAGGACGCCTCGGCGGCGACCACCCGGGCGCCGTCCGCGGTGAGCACGAGACGGGTGTACGCCGGTCCGGCGCGGTAGTCCGCCAGGTCGAGCAACGCGCGTGCCGCCGCCCGGAGTTCGGCCCGGACGGGGGCGCCGAGCGGGGCCGGGTACAGCTCGGTGACGGGGCTGTGGGGGTGGTGGTGGGCGGTGATGGCGAGGACGTGGTGGGCGCCGTCGACGGTCAGGGTGTGCACGCCGAACGCGGGTCCCGCGAGGTACTCCTCCAGCAGGTAGGGGCCGGGTGATCCGTCCGCGGCGCGCCGGGCCGTCCAGGCGGCGAGATCGCCGGGGCAGCTGATCCGGGTGACGTGGTGCGTGCCCGCCGCGTCGGTCCGCTTGACGACCAGCGGGAGTCCCAACGTCCGCACGAGCGCCGGTACTTCGGCGACGGACCGGGCCACTCGGGCGCGGACGGGTGAGTGGCCGTTCTCGTTGAGGAGGCGGCGCATCGCGGTGTGGTCGCTGATCCGGCGCACCGACTGCGGGCTGGCCGAGGCCTCTTCCGCGGGGTCGGAGGCGGCCAGGGCGGCAAGGCGGCGGCGCCGGTCGTCCAGGTGCAGGACCTGGGCGATGCCGTGCCGGCGCGCGGTCCTGCCCAGCAGGGCGGCGAGCGCGCCCGGGTCGCCGGTGTCGGTCAACTGCACGCCCTGGGAGAGCCGTTCGGTCTCGGCGAGGCAGTGCGGTGCGCACAGCGCCGGGTCCTGCACCGACCAGACCCGGAACCCGGCCGCCACGGCCCTGACCACAGAGGTGTGACAGGGCCGGACGAGGAGCAGCCGCCGGTCGGCTCCGCACCTCATGTGCCGGCCGGTGACCGGTCCAGTCCGACGAGTTCGTCGGCGAGGGTGCCGCCGCTGCCCCAGTGGTCGTGCGGCACGTCCCGGACGAGGACGGTCACGGCCTCCTTGGGACAGTTCGCGATACGGGAGGCGGTGGCGGTCAGTTCGGCCACGAGTTCGGCGCGCGCGGCACGGTCGTTGCCCTGCCACCAGTCGACGGTGATCACCGGCATGTCAATGCTCCTTGCTGGAGGGGATGTTGGGAGGGGTGGTGTCCGTGCCGTCCTGCCACAGGCTGAGGTAGCGCTCGCCGGTGTCGGGCAGCACGGTGACGACGGTCCGGCCCGCGTACTCGGGCTTGGCGACGAGCCGGGCGCAAGCGTGCACGGCGGCGCCGGACGAGACGCCGACGAACACGCCCTGGCCGCGGGCGAGTTCGCGGGCCGTGTGCAGGGCGTCGGCGTCGGTCACGGTGACGACCTCGTCGATGAGGGAGACATCGGTGGTGGCCGCGACGAACCCGCCGTTGAGGCCGGGGATACGGTGCTGCCCGGCCGCACCGCGCGACAGCACCGGGGAGTTCTCCGGCTCGACGGCGACGACATGGACGGCCGGGTTCTGTTCCTTGAGGTACCGGGCGATACCCGTCAGGGTGCCGCCGGTGCCGACCCCGCACACCAGGACGTCGACCCCGCCCGCGGTGTCCGCCCAGATCTCGGGGCCGGTCGTCTCGTAGTGGGCGCGGATGTTGTCCTCGTTCTCGTGCTGGCGGGTGAACCAGGAGCCGGGCGTGGCCGCGTGGATCTCCTCGGCCCGGGCGATGGCGTCCTGGTAGCCCGCCTCGCGCGGGGTGCGGACCACCTCGGCGCCGAGCGCGCCCAGCAGGGCGACGCGTTCGGCGGTGGCGCTGTCGGGCAGCACGATCACACACCGGTGGCCGCGTGCGGCGGCGAGGGCGGCCAGCGCGATCCCCGTGTTGCCGGAGGTGGCCTCCACGACCGTTCCGCCGGCCCGGAGTTCGCCGCGTTCCTCGGCGGCCCGCAGCATGAACAGGGCGGCCCGGTCCTTGATGCTGGACAGCGGGTTGACGGACTCCAGTTTGGCCAGCACCCGTACGTCGTCGGCTGCTTCGTCCATCCGCAGCCGGACCAGGGGAGTGGAGCCGACCAGGTCGGCGATGCTGTCGGCGATGGGCTGGGGCACGGTGTCCTCACGTGGGTCGGGAGCGGATCAGACGTCTTCGAGCACGAGCTGCTCCAGGAACCAGGTCTCGACCTGCCGCAACCGCGCCTCCACGGTCGCCCGGTCGGGGCCCGAGACCAGCACCGTGCACAGGAAGTCGGAGGAGGTCCGGGCCGCCGCCAGGGTCTGTCCCGGCCGCACGAACACCCGGAACCGCTCGACCCACGGGAACTCCTGCGGTACGGCGTCCGGTACGGCTGCCACCCGGCCCGGTCGCTTCATCAGCACCAGCTGACCGGTCATGGTGCGTGGCAACGGCCGTTCACCGGAAGGGAGTTGCCGCACGGCCACCGGCAGGCCCAGTTCGGCGCGCAGCCAGCTCTCGGTGGGGTCCGCGCCGAACAGCAGCGTCACGATGTCGCGGATCGCGGCACCGCCCGTGCGGCAGGCGATCTCGCAGAGCACCAGTTCGTCGTCGGGCGTGTGGAAGACCTCGGCGTGGAAGGCGAAGTTCTCCGGCCCCGGCAGCGCCGTGAGCAGCCGCTCGGTGAACGCGAGCAGCCGGTGCGCCAGTGGGTCGTCCACGTCGAGGGTGAGGTCGATCCGGGGCCCGGTGTCGGTGGCGTAGGTGGCCAGCGCGTACTGGTACTGCGAGGGCCAGGCCAGCGCGAGCCGGCCGTCGAGCACCAGGCCGTCGACGTGGCAGAGCGGGCCGGGGACGTACTCCTCGGCGATGAGGTTCGGCAGGTCGGGGCCGTAGAGGTCGAAGTCCTCGGCGAGGTAGGTGTCCAGCTCCTGGCGGCTGTGCAGGATGTGGAGGCCGACCGAGCCCGCGCTGTCCCGCGGCTTGAGGACCACGGGGAAGCCGTGCTCGTCGGCGAACGCCAGGATGTCGGTCGCCGTCTCCATCTCCCGGTACGCGGCCACCCGCACCCCGGCCGCCGCCGCCAGCTCCTTCATCAGGGCCTTGTCCCTGAACGGCAGCACGGTCCCGGTCCGTTGACCGGGCAGGCCGAGTATCTCCCGCAGTACGGCGGCCCGTTCGAGGTCCCGTTCGTGCGGGGCGACGACATGGGTGACGCCGTACTCCCGTGCGAGGTCGAGGGCGCGCTCCTCCAGCTTCCCGCTCGTGTCGTAGCCGTCGACCGACTCGGTGTAGGCGTATCCGGCGCCGGACAGCGGGAGTTGCTCGCCCACCCGGTCCAGGTTCTCGCGCGAGGCGAGCAGCAGGACGTCTCCGTGGTGGTCGGCGAACCAGGTGTCGTAGGGGACCGCGTGCAGCGAGCCGACCTGGTGCAGGACGAGAACACTCATTCAGACCGCCTCCGCGCCTTCCAGTCGCCGTGCCTGCGCGCACACCAGGTGGCGGGCCTCGGCGGTGTCTCCCGTGTACCGGACGGTGTCGACGCGCCAGGCGCCGAGCGCGTCCTGTACGGCCTCGACCTCGAACGGATGGCCCGGCACGGCCGGCAGCGCCGCGAGGGCCGCGTCGGTGGCGGGGTTGCCGGGGCCGTGGTGCCGGGGTCCGCTCGTCGCGGGTTCGACGGTGAGCCCCGCGGTGGCGGCCGTGTCGCCCTCGGCGAGACCGCCCCGGGCGAAGGCACGCAGCGCGCCCTCGTCCGCGAGCCCGGCGACGACCGCCCGCTCGGCACCGCGCCGCCGCCGCACCACCAGGGGATATCCCCAGGCGTGGGCGGCCCGGTACAGGTCGGGGACGGTGGCGGCGGGCGCCCGCCGTACGACGGGCACACCGGCCGCGCCGAGCAGGTCGGCCGCCCGGATCGCGTCGGCGCCGACGACGGCCTCGTCCCGGGTCTGCCCGGCGAGACCCAGCCGGTCGCGGAGCGCTCCGGCGCGGATCTGGTCGTCGGGGTGCAGGGCGACCAGGGCGGTCACGTGGGTGTTCGACGCGAGGCTCAGGACGGCGAGTTCGGCGGTGGCGGAGGCCGAGTCGGCGGCGGTGGTGGAGGAGTCCACCACGATCGCGTCCTCGCCGAGCCATGTCCCGTACGGCAGATCCCCCAGGGACCGCCGGTGCAGTACGACGACCGTCATGCCCGGTCCTCCCCTTCCATGCGGACCGTGAGCCCGGTCGCGACCAGTTCCTCGCACAGCAGGACCGCCTTGTCGGTGTCCGGGGCGGTGACGGCGATCAGGCCGAGCCGGTCCCAGTTGTCGCGGGCGGCGCGCAGGACGGTCCCCTCGCGGGCCGCGATGTCGACGGCGAGGACGTCCGGGTGGGCGCGGAGTTCCTCTGCGCCGGTGATCTCGGCGACCGTGCCGGGGCGTCCGAGCAGTCCGCGTACGCAGCCGGCGGCGCGCGCCTCGGGGCGGGCGGGCAGCGGTTCGACCAGGCCGAAGGGCCAGGCGAGGGCGTACCGCACGAGGTCGATGCCGTAGGCCGCCTCGACGAGGGTCTGGATGCGCCCGCCGCCGTTGCGGTTGTGGCCCTCGATGACGAGGGGTCCGCGCGGCGAGAGCCTCACCTCGGTGTGCGCGGGGCCGTCCTTGAGGCCGACCGCGTCGAGGAAGGCCGCCACGGCCGCCTCGACGCGCTGTTCGTCCCCGGCGCTCAGCCGGGCCGGCATGGCGTGGCCCAGTTCCGCGAAGTGGGTCTCGTCGACGAGCTTCTCGGTGATCGCGACGACCACGTGCCGGCCGCCGAAGCTGAAGGACTCGATGCTGAACTCGGGTCCCGGGATGTACTCCTCCATGAGGTAGCCGCCGACCTGGTAGAGCGTGGTGCCCCGGTCGACGCCGTCGGCGCGCAGCGTCTCGATGTGCCGCCACACCTCGTCGACGTCCTCGGGCCCCGACACCTTGAAGATGCCGAACCCGGCGGTCAGGTCGGTGGGCTTCACGACGAACGGGTAGCCGTGCGCGGGCCCGAACGCGGCGAGGCTGTCGCGGTCGGTCAGCGGTCCGGCGCCGATCGCGAACTCCGGTGCCACCTGGGCGAGATGGCGGCGCATCGCGAGCTTGTCGCGGAGCAGCCGCGCCGTCTCGTGGCCGGTGCCGCCGAGTTCGAACAGGTCGTTGATCCGGCCCGCGATCTCCAGGCCCGGTTCGGTCAGGGAGAGCGCGGCGGCGAAGTCCCACACCTGGTGGGCGGCCCTGGCCAGCGGTTCCACCACGGACCAGTCCGTGAAGTCGGCGACGAACGTGACGTCCGCGAGCCGCGCCTGCTCCGGGTCGAACTTGTCCTTGTGCTGGATCAGGATCACGTTCAGGCCGAGCGACCTGGCGATCCGCAGCGGCTCGGTGAGATGCCCGAGCAGCAGCAGGGTGCGCTCGGGAACCATCGGTCGCGTGGTCCCCGGCCGTACGGTGTTCAGGCGGGCCGAGGCGTACGTCACCGTCAGCAACTCCTGCGCCGCCCGCGCCCGTTGCTCGGTCTCCCGGGCGTCGGCCCCCTCGACGATCACGAACCCGTGGCGGCTTCCCGAGTGGACCGTGACGGGGAGGTCGTCGCCGGGGCCGTAGGGGAACCGCAGGTCGTGGACGTACGCCAGCTCCTCGATGGTGTCCTGGCCCCGGACGTGCTCGACGCGGCCCGGTGTCAGCTGGAAGAAGGAGATCGCGGCCGAGCGCTCGACGGGACCCGGGGTGACGGGGCGCCCGGCGAGCGCCTCGAAGATCGCGGCCTCGATGTCGAAGCCGGTGGCGATGCGGATCAGGTGCGGGATGCGGTCGCCGCCGAGCCGGGCCTGCGACTCGACGATGCGCGGGCCGTCGGCGGTCAGGATGATCTCGGTGTGGGCGGGGCCGAAGCGGTGACCGGCCGCGTCGAGCAGGGCCGTCACCAGCTCGCCCATCCCAGCCGCGGTCTCGGCGGGCAGCGGGGCCGGGAAGAGCTGGCCGGTCTCCACGAACAGGTCGCCGTCGGTGACCTGCTTGGCGGTGATGCCGACGACCTGGTGGGCCCCGGCCGCGCTGAGCGTCTCGACGCTGAACTCGGGGCCGTCGAGGAACTCCTCGACGACCACCGGACCGTCGTAGGCGAAGGTCCGCAACTCCTCCTGCCAGGTGCGGAGTTCGTCGGGGGTGCGGACCAGGCGGACGCCCGCGCTGCCCTGGAGGCGGGTGGGCTTGACGATCGCCGGGTAGCCGAAGTCGCGCAGCAGGGCGGGGACTTCGGCGGGGGTGTCGGTGGTCGCGCTGCGCATCGGGGAGAGGCCGTGGGCGGCGAGGAGCGCGCGCATCGCGGCCTTGTCGTTGAGGCGGCGGACGGCCTCGGGCGGGTTGAGGGCCAGGCCCAGGGCGTCGGCCTCCTCGGCGGCCGGCAGCATGGTGGACTCCTTGCCGAGGTGCAGGACGTGGGCGACGTCGTGGGCGCGGGCCGTCTCGCGGATCAGGGCGCGCAGGGCGGGCTCGTCGGTGAAGTCGGCGTACACCGACTCGACGGAGTGGCGGGCCACGTCACGCAGGTAGTCCGGCGTCTGGAGGCTCGGGTCCCAGATCGAGACGACCTCGAAGCCGGCGGCCACGGCCTTCTCCACCAGCTGGCGGTACGGCTGGACCATGAGGATCCGGTGGTTCTCGGTCACTGCTGGGCCCTTTCAGGAGGATGCGCGAGAGGTGTGCGGGGTACGGCTGTCGCTGGTTCAGCCCGCGGTCGGCACCGCGGGGGAGACGCGGGCCGCGCGGGCGTCCTGGGCGCGGAACAGCGACTGGTAGAGGGCCATCGCGGCGAGGCCGAAGAGGGCGTAGACGACGGCCATGCCCCAGGGTGGGACGAGCGCGCTGACGGTGACGCAGAGGGAGCCGACGAGCAGGCCCAGGCGGACCTGGAGGCCGTAGGCGGCCATGTACTTGGTGCGGGAGGCGTCCGGCACGGAGTTGGCCAGCAGGGTCTGTTTCACCGGGGCGTTCATCAGCTCGCCCGCCGTGACCACGAAGGTCGCGACGATCAGGGTCCAGGCGTCGCCGCTGACCGCCCACACCATGTAGCCGAGGGTGAACACCACGATGCCGCCCATCAGCCGGCGCCGTTCGCCGACCTTGCCGAGCACCTTGCCGACCCACAGCGCGCAGCACACGACCAGCAGGGTGTTGACCGCCCGCATGATGCCGAGCATGTTGACCCCGTTCACGCGCACGTGCCACGGCCCGAGGTCGATGAGGTCCTGGGTGGTGAAGTGGTCGCCGAGACGTACCGCGATCGACGACGAGATCTGCACCTCGATGGAGCGGATCAGCAGCGCGGCGACGATCAGCCGCAGGAAGACCCGGTCGCGGACCACGAACAGGTAGCCGGTCAGCGCCGACCTGACCCCGCGCGGGTTCTCCACGCCTTCCTCGGGGGCCGTCTCCTTGATGCCGAGGAAGGTGGTGGTGAAGACCGCGCCGAGGCACAGTCCGGCGGCGGCGAGGAGCTGGAAGAAGTAGCCGTAGTAGAAGAAGCCGCCGACCAGCGAGCCCAGCATGAACGCCATGTTCGTGGACCAGTAGTTGATCGTGTAGATCGCGGTGCGGGACTCGACGGTGGTGACGTCGACGAGCATCGCGTCGTTGGCGGGCAGCGCGGTGCCCGCCGAGCAGGCGGCGAGGAGGTAGAGGACGTACATGACGACGCCGTTGCCGCCGCCCGCCGGGGACGCCACGAACGCGAGCCCCAGGTAGGCGAGGCAGGCGCCGAGTTCGCCGCCGAGGAGGACCGGGCGGCGGCCGTAGGTGTCGGAGAGGTGGCCGCCGACGAGGTTGCAGGTGATGGCCGCGAGGGCCACCACCAGCGTCATCAGACCGGCGGTCGCGGCGCCGTAGAGCTTCGCGAAGTGGATCACCATCAGCGGGACGAGCATGATGTCGAAGAACCGCTGGACGAAGGCGACGGCTATGCGCAGCCGAAGGTTGGGGTGCAGCTCCTTGAGGTTCACCGGCCGTCCTCCGTGTCCGCGGGCTCGGCCGGCCACCAGCTGAGGTACCGCTCACCGGTGTCGGGGAAGACGGTCACCACGGTCGCGCCGGTGAGGTCGTGGCGGCGGGCCAGCTCGGCGCAGCCGTGGGCGGCGGCGCCGGAGGAGATGCCGACGAGGAGTCCGGTGCGGGCCGCTATCGCGCGGGTGGCCGCCGCCGCGTCCTCGTCGGAGACCGCGATCACCTCGTCGATCAGCTCGGTGTCGGTGACCGGGCTGATGAAGCCGCCGTTGAGGCCGGGGATGCGGTGCGGGCCGGGCTCGCCGCCCGACAGCAGCGCCGAACCGGTGGGCTCCACGGCCACCACCCGTAGCCGCGGGTTGCGTTCGCGCAGGTAGCGGGCGGTGCCGGTGAGGGTGCCGCCGGTGCCCACCGTGCAGACCAGATGGGTGACCCGGCCCTCGGTGGCGGCCCAGATCTCCGGGCCCGTGGTGGTGTAGTGGGCCCGGACGTTGTCGGTGTTGGTGTGCTGGCTCGCGTACCAGGAGCCGGGGATCTCGACCGCCAGCTTCTCGGCGCGCTCCACACAGCCCGCGAACCCGAGGGTGTGGTCGGTGAGTTCGATCTCGGCGCCCAGCATCCGCAGGGTCAGGACGCGTTCCCGGGTGGCGTTGTCGGGCAGCACGATCAGACAGCGGTAGCCGCGCGCCACCGCCAGCGCGGCCAGCGCGATCCCGGTGTTGCCGGACGTCGACTCCACCACGGTGTCGCCCGGCCGGAGTTCGCCGCGTTCCTCGGCGGCGCGGAGCATGAACAGGGCGGCCCGGTCCTTGATGCTGGACAGCGGGTTGGCGCACTCCAGCTTGGCGAGCACGCTGCCGTCCGCACCCTCAAGGGGCAGCCGCAGCAGCGGAGTTGAGCCGACGAGGTCGGCGATGGTGTCGACTACGGCCAGAGACATGAGCGGTCCTCGGTGGGAAGCGGTCGGTGGACGGTGCGGGCGGTCACCAGGACCCCGCCGACGCGGTCACCGCGAACAGGTCCTCCATCAGGCGGGGTTGGTGCCCCTTGGCGCGGATCACGGCGGTCGGCGCGAGGACCCGGGCGTACGCGGGCACGTCCTTGTTGACCAGTGCCTGGGCGCCGATGACGGCGTGGTCGGCGATGGTGACCGGGCCGAGCACGGTGGCGTTGGTGCCGAGCACGACGCCGTTGCCGACGCGCGGGTGCCGGCGTTCGCCCTCGGGCCGCTTCACGTCGCTCCACCAGCCGACCGCCCCGAGCGTCACCTGGTGGTAGATCGTCACGTCGTCGCCGACCTGCGCGGTCTCCCCGATCACCACGGCCGCGCCGTGGTCGATGAACACCCGCCGGCCCAGCTCGGCGCCGGGGTGGATCTCCACGCCGGTGGCGCGCCGGGCGCCGTAGGCCAGCAGGCGGGCCGTCATCCGGTGGCCGCGCCGGTGCAGGCGGTGGGCGACGCGGTGCGTCCACAGGGCGGGCAGCGCCGGGTGCAGCAGGGCCTCGCGGCGGCTGCGGATGGAGGGGTCGCGCTCGACGACCACCCGGAGGTCCTCGCCGAGGCTGCGCAACAGGCCCTGCGGTGCGGGCTGTCGGCGGGAGGCCGGGTCGGCCGCGCGGCCGGACGTACGGTTCGTCATGCGCCCGCCCCCGCCGGTTCCCGTACAGCCGCCAGGGTCGCGTCGATCAGCGTGCCGAGGGCCGCGACCGTCGCGGGGTCGGTGAAGTCGCCCTCGGCGGTGCGCAGTTGGCCGGCCCGGCCGACGGCGACCGGCGGGTGGTCCACGACCCGCGCCCCGCACCTGACCAGCACCCGGGCGAGCGCGGTCTGCGCGTCGACGGCACCGCGCGCACCCGGCGAGGCGCTGGTGAGCGCGACGGTCCGGCCGGTCAGCGCGCTCTCGCCGTTCGGGCGGGAGAGCCAGTCGAGGGCGTTCTTGAGGACGCCCGGCATCTCGCCGTTGTAGGCGGGCGTGCTGATGAAGACCGCGTCCGCGTCCCCCACCAGCCGCTTGGCGGCCCGCACTTCGGGCGAGCCGTCCGCCTGCTCGACGTCCCAGTCGAAGTGCGGGAGCAGGCCCACGGACAGCGACTCGATCTCGTAGGCGTCCCCGTCCGGCCGCCCGGCCAGCAGGCGGCGCACGGTGGCGAGGACGGACGCGTTGAGCGAGTCCCTGCGGACGCTCCCGGAGATGAGCACGATCTTGGTCACGGCGGCTTGCCCCTCAGTTCTCGGCTGGCTCCGAGCCTGACCCCCGCCGGTCCCGAACCCGTCCCGTGCCGTTCCCGCGCCCTGCGGTACCGGCACGGGAAGTCTTCGGTAGCCCCCGGCCACAACCTGATCAACGGCTGATCAACAGGGGGAACCACGCCAATGAAGACCGCGAGTGCACCTACGTCCGGCATACCGCTCACGGGCAGCCACCTGCCCGATCTGCTCGCCCACCAGGCCGCCCTGCGCCCCGACGCGACGGCCGTCGACTACCGCGACACCCGGCTCTCCTACGGCGAACTCCACCGCCGTAGCCGTGACGTGGGCGAGCGGCTCGCCCGACTCGGGATCGGCCCCGACACCTGCGTGGGCCTGTTCACGGAGCCGTCCCTCGACCTGATGGTCGGCGCATGGGGGATCCTCGCCGCCGGTGCCGCCTATCTGCCGCTGTCCCCGGACTACCCGGAGGACCGGCTGCGCTACATGCTGGAGGACTCGGGAACCTCGGTCGTCGTCACCCAGCCCCATCTGCGCGACCGGGTCACCGCCCTGGCGCCGCGCGGTACGACGGTCCTCACCCCGCAGGACGCGCCCGCCGAGGACGGCCTGCCGCCGGTCGCGTCCGGGCCGGCGCCGGAGCACCTGGCCTACGTCATCTACACCTCGGGCAGCACGGGCCGCCCCAAGGGCGTGATGATCGAGAACCGGGCCGTCGTCAGCCAGCTGCGCTGGCTCGCGGACTGCGGTCATCTCGGGCCGCAGGTCACGGTGTTGCAGAAGACGCCGATGAGTTTCGACGCGGCCCAGTGGGAGATCCTCGCCCCGGCCACGGGCGCCCGGGTGGTGATGGGCGCCCCCGGCATCCACCGCGACCCCGAGGCCGTCCTGGCGGCGGTACGGGCGGGCCGGGTCACCACCCTCCAGTGCGTGCCGACGCTGCTCCAAGCCCTGCTGGACACCGAGGAGTTCGCGTCCTGCACCTCGCTGGAGCGGGTCTTCTCCGGCGGCGAGGCCCTCACCCACCGGCTCGCCCGCGACCTCCTCGCCGAGCTGCCCGGCGTCTCCCTGATCAACCTGTACGGCCCGACCGAGACCACCATCAACGCCACCGCCCACCAGGTCGACCCGGACGCCCTCGGCGGCGGCACCGGCGCGACCGTCCCGATCGGCGTCCCCGTCGACGGCCTGAGCGCCTACGTCCTCGACGCGGACCGCGCGCCCGTGGACATCGGCGAGAGCGGCGAACTCCACCTGGGCGGCATCCAGTTGGCGCGCGGCTACCTCGGGCGCCCGGAGCAGACCGCGGAACGGTTCGTGGACTCGCCGTTCGCCGCGGGCGAGCGGCTGTACCGCACGGGTGACGTGTGCCTGTGGAACCCGGACGGCACGCTGCAGTTCGTCGGCCGTACCGACAACCAGGTCAAACTGCGCGGCTACCGGGTGGAGCTGGAGGAGGTCGCGGCCCGCGTCGAGGAGCACACCTGGGTGCGCCGCGCGGCCACGCTCGTCACCGACGACGCCCGCACCGGCCACCAGGCCCTCGTCGCCTGCGTCGAGCTGAACCCCCGCACCGCCGCCGTCATGGACCAGGGCGCGCACGGCGCCCACCACCAGTCCAAGGCGTCGAAGCTCCAGGTCAAGGCCCAGCTCTCCAACCCGGGCCTGCGCGAGCCGGCCGAGCTGGCGGGCCGCCCCGTCGTCGCCCTGCCGGGCCGCGAGGCGACCCCGCGGCAGCGCCGCGAGACCTTCGCCCGCAAGACCTACCGCTTCTACGAGGGCGGCCCGGTCACCCGCACCGACCTCCTCGACCTGCTCGCCCCCCGCCGCACTCCCCGCGACCCGCGCCCGCTCACCGACCTCACCCTCGGGCAACTCGGCTCGGTGCTGCGCTGGCTGGGACCCTTCCGGAGCGAGGAGCGGCTGCTCCCCAAGTACGCCTACGCCTCCCCCGGCGCCCTGTACGCCACCCAGCTGCACCTGGAGTCCGGCGGGATCGCGGGGCTCGCGCCCGGCGTGTACTACCACCACCCCGCCGACCACACCCTGGTCCGCGTGGGCGAGCCCAGCGGCCACTGCCCGGACGGCGGGCTCGTCCTGCACTTCCTCGGCAAGCGGCGCGCGATCGAACCCGTCTACCGGACCAACATCCAGGAGGTCCTGGAGTTCGAGACCGGCCACATGCTGGGGGTCCTGGAGGAGGTGCTGCCCGAACACGGCCTCACCGTGCGGCCGTTGGGCCACTTCCCCGCCGTGAAGGAGTCGCTCGACGTCGCTGACGAGGACCACTACCTCGGCACGTTCACGGTCACCCCGGACGACGACGGGGCATCACAGGGCGACTCCACCGAGCTGTTCGTGCAGGCGCACCCCGGCCGCGTCGAGGGCCTGCACGGCGGCCAGTACCGCTACCGCGACGGCGAACTGGAGCCGCTGGGCCACGACTTGATCGAACCCCGGCACGTCATCGCCATCAACCAGGGCGTTTACGACCGGGCGAGCTTCGGCATCAGCGCGGTCAGCAGGGCCGCCGAACCCTGGCTGGAGTACATCGGGCTCGGCACCCGGCTGCACCACCTCCAGCGCACCCCGGGCTTCGGCTTCATGTCGTCGGGCTACTCCTCCAGGACCGGGCACCCGCTGCCCGCCGCCCGCCGCCTGGACGACCTCCTCGACGCCGCCGGCATCCCGGGCGGGGCGTCGTACTTCTTCCTCGGCGGCCGGGTCAGCGCCGAACAGGTCGCCAGCGAGGGGATGCGCGAGGACGCCGTGCACACCAAGGGGCCCGCCGAGATGATCCGCGACGAACTCGCCCGGTCCCTGCCGGACTTCATGCTGCCGAGCCGCGTCCTCGTCCTGGACGCCCTCCCCCTGACGGCCAACGGCAAGATCGACACCAAGGCCCTCGCGGCCTCCCCCGAGGTCACCGCCGCCCGCCCGACGGGTCCGTACGTCGCACCGGAGACCCCCACGGAGATCCGCCTCGCGGTGACCTGGGGCACGGCCCTGAAGTACCCGGACCCGGCCGACGTCTCCACCGAGGACAACTTCTTCGCCAGCGGCGGCAATTCACTGATCGCGGTCGCCCTCGTCAACAGGATCAACAGGGAGTACGGCACGAAGCTCCCTCTCCAGGCCCTGTTCGAGGCACCGACCCTGCGCGAACTCGCCGCACGCGTCGACGAGGCTCCCACCGCGCCGGTCTCCCGGCTGATCCCGCTGGATCGTGAGGGCGGTTTCGCCCCCGTCTTCTGCTGGCCCGGCCTCGGCGGCTACCCGATGAACCTGCGCCTCCTCGGCGCCCAAGTCGCTCTGGACCGGCCCTTCTTCGGCGTCCAGGCGCACGGCATCAACGCCGGCGAGACCCCGTACGCGACCATCCGCGAGATGGCGAGCGCCGACCTCCGCGAACTCCGGCGCGTCCAGCCGAGCGGGCCCTACACCCTGTGGGGCTACTCCTTCGGGGCCCGGGTCGCCTTCGAGGCCGCCTGGCAGCTGGAGCAGGCGGGCGAGAAGGTCGAGCGCCTGCTGCTGATCTGCCCCGGCAACCCGGAGATCCGCCGCACGGACGGCCGCACGTGGGGCCGCGACGCGTCGTACACGAACCCGGCGTACGTGACGATCCTCTTCTCCGTCTTCACCGGCACCATCGAGGGCGCGGCCCTGGACGCCTGCCTCGCGGCCACCCGGGACGAGGACAGCTTCGTGTCCTGCGTCGGCGAGCTGCTCCCGGCGCTCGACCCGGAGACGATCCGCCGGATCACCCGCATCGTGTCGACGACGTACGAATTCGACTACACGTTCCGGGAGTTGGCGGAGCGGCGGGTCGAGGCGCCGATCACCGTCCTCAAGGCCCGGGGCGACGACTACTCGTTCCTGGAGGGCGCGTCCGGGTACTCCGCGAAGCCGCCGGCCGTGATCGACCTAGAGGGGGACCACTACGGGGTGCTGAAGGAGCGGGGGGTGGGGGAACTGGTGGCCGCGGTGCGGGCGGCCATGGGAGCCACGGAGCTCTGAGGGGAGCGGTGCGACCCTCCGGGTGTCGGGGCGGTGGGCTCACATCCCCTCCCCGGCGCCCTCGTTCACGCTCCGGAGGCCAGTGCGCCGCGCTGCGGCCGGATCCCCTCCGGCACCGCACGCGCGCGGGCCGGTGTGCCCGTCCAGCACGTGCCGCGGCGGGCCAGCAGCCGCCCCAGCCACAGTTCGAGGGAGACCAGGTCCGCGAGGCCGTCCAGCGGCAGCGGCTCCCCCTGGGCCGCCGCCCGGAGGGCCTTGCGGACCACGCGTGCTTCGACCAGGCCCGCCTGTGCGAGCAGCGGCGTCGCGAAGAGGTCCATCAGGGAGTCCGCGGCCACCCGGAGGCCCTTGCGGGCGGCGGCCGCGGCCGGGGCGTGGGACGGGGCGCCCCAGCCGGGCGGGAGGTCGCCCACGCCGGCGCCCTCCAGGACCGTACGGAGGATCGCCGCGCGGGCGCCCGGCTGGACCCGCAGCGCCTCGGGGAGGGAGCGGCAGGCGCGGACGACCTGGTTGTCGAGGAAGGGGGTGTGCAGGCGCTGGGAGCGGATCTCGGCGGCCTGCTCCAGGACGCGGAGGTCGGAGGCGTGGCGGGCGAGGGCGGCGCGGGCGCGGAAGTCGCCGGGACGCTGGCCCGGGCCGCTGGCCTGCCGGCTGGGCCCACCCTGGAGGCGAACCGATACTTCAGCCAGCGCCTCACCCGTCAGCCAGCGGGCGGCGGGCCCCGGTCTGGCCCAGGTGAGGGCCGCGAGCGAGGCCCCGACGGCACCGCCCGGCTCCTCGAAACGCTGGTTCATCAGCCGGTCGGCGAGGACCTCAAGACCCGCGCCGTAGGGCGTACGGGCCAGGCGGCGGGCCGCGCCGTACACGCGCGCGGGGACCATCACCGAACCGTCCGCCTTCGCCAACGCGGCCACCGGGCGCACCAGATGACGCCGTTTGCGGTCCATGAGGAGGTCGGCGAGGCGGGCCGGGTGCGCGTCCAGGACCTGGCGGGCGCCGTACCCGGTGAAGTGGTCGGCGCTGCCCGCGGCGAGCCGGGCGCGGTGCCGGGAGGCGGTGATCAGGGAGGGGCCGGGTTCGTCGGTGAGGGGGCCGTCGAGTTCGGCGTAGGGCAGGACGAGTTCGTCGCCGGTCACCACCACGTGGTGCAGCCGGGGGTTGGCCGCGAGGGCGCCCGCGCGCTCCACCTCGGACTCGCGGCCGGGGACGGCGAGGTCGTTGAACGTGACGGCGAGGAGCCGCTCGCCCGCGCCGGTGCCGTGCCCGAGGACCGTGCCCGGCGCGCCCGGCAGCCCGGCGGCGAGCAGGGCGAGGGTCCCGGAGGCGGGCCCGCCGGAGAGGTCGGCGCCGATGCCGGGGACGGGCATCCCGCGCGCGGCACGCCGTTCGGCGGGCCCCATGCCGGGGACCGGACCGGGGTCTATGTCGGGAACGTGCCGGGGCGCGGAGAGCCGCACGCGCACGGCGTCGACCAGCGCGTCGCGTACGGCGTCCACCGCGCTGTCCGGATCCACGGGCGCCGCCGCCACCGCGAGGGAGGCCACCGGCTCGTACCCGGCGATCTCGCGCGCCCCGGCGCGCAGAATCAGCGCGTGCCCCGGCGGAATGCGCCGTACGCCGTCGTAGGGCGTCGAGTCGTGCAGCGCGGCCGGGACGTCCGGGGCGGCGAGCAGCGCGGCCAGATGACCGAAGTCGAGGTTGGCCTCGATGAGGTCGGCGAGCGGGAGCGCGGCCGTGGAGTACGCCGTACCGCCGGCCCACGGGGTGTAGAACACCGGCTTGGCGCCCGCGAGATCGCCGCAGACCATGGTGCGGCGGCCGATCTTGACCACCGCCGTGTAACTCCCGGACCAGGCCGTCAGATGCCGAAGTGCCCCTCCGCGCGCGGAGAACAGGCTCAGGCGCAGCTCCTCGTCGGAGGCGCCGCAGGTGCCGAGGACCGCGATGCGCGTCTCGGCGTCGACCTTCACGACCCGCACCTCGTCGGGCCGCCAGTCACCGACCGCCCACAGCGGATCCGGGTCGCCCCACAGGAGTTGGGACCCCACCGGGTGGACCGTCTCGCCGTCGAATCCGGTTGCGCCCGCGGAACCGATCACGGCGGCGCCAGCGGCGGTACTGCTCCATCCCACCAACCACCGCATCGACGCCTCCACAGGCTGTGGACAACCAGTGCACCGCACGAACTGGGCACCATGCTGCCATGAAGGACGCCTTCCGGAGGGCCGGAGAAGCCGCTTGAGATCGCGCGAGGACGCCCTGGACGAGGGACAACCGGACAAGGACGACCCTACGTCCGCGACGCGAATGCGCCCCCGATACGCTCCCCCAAAACATCTAACGCGCCCTCAACTCCCATGGTGGGAGCGGTATTCGAGCTCAGGAGGCAGGGGCGTTTTTCGGCCAAATCGGCGTGACAAGGACAGGCTTGCACACGCTCCGTACATGCCGTGCGCACCGCTTCGTGCCGCGCACAGTCCGGGAGGCGGAGCTCGCCTCCCGGACCGGTCCGCCGCCCGCGGGGATGTAGGCGGCGGTGTCCCCCAGCCCACTGGATCCAGTACAGCGGGCCGACCCACGCACGATCCATGGAACCGCTCCCCCCATGGCCGGAGAAGAGCGCACACACGGGCGCACGGCCACACGACGGGGGCACGTCGCAACCCTGCGTGCAAACCCCGCACTCGCGTACGGACCACAATCCCGCCATCCGGAACAATGCCCCTTAACGCTTGGGATGCGGCGAACTACGCTGGGTTTACGAATGCCGGGTGGTTATGCCAGCGCGGCAGCCGTCTGTGTCGAGGGGTGGCGCATGTCCAGGGAGCAACGCGGGCCGAACGAAAAACTCGGCACCGTTCTCGCCCTCGCGGGAATCAGCAACGCAGGACTCGCGCGTCGCGTCAACGATCTTGGCGCTCAACGCGGGTTGACACTTCGCTACGACAAGACGTCGGTGGCGCGCTGGGTGTCGAAGGGGATGGTGCCCCAGGGCGCCGCCCCGCACCTCATCGCGGCCGCCATCGGCCAGAAGCTCGGCCGCCCGGTGCCGCTCCACGAGATCGGCCTGGCGGACGCGGATCCCGCACCCGAGGTGGGCCTCGCCTTCCCCCGGGACGTCGGCCAAGCGGTGCGTTCGGCAACGGAGTTGTACCGCCTCGACCTCGCCGGCCGCCGTGCGGGGAGCGGCGGCATCTGGCAGTCGCTCGCCGGGTCGTTCGCAGTCAGCGCATACGCAACGCCCGCCTCACGCTGGCTCATAACCCCGGCCGACAGTTCGGTGGCCCGCGAGGCGAACTCCGCGGAAAGCTCCGGGACACCGCTCAAAGTCGGCCACAGCGATGTGCAGAAACTGCGGGAGGCCGCGGAGGACGCCAGACGCTGGGACTCCAAGTACGGGGGCGGCGACTGGCGTTCGTCGATGGTGCCCGAGTGCCTCCGGGTGGAGGCGGCACCGCTGCTGCTCGGCTCGTACTCCGACGAGGTCGGCAGAGCCCTCTTCGGCGCGAGCGCCGAACTCACCCGCCTCGCCGGGTGGATGGCCTTCGACACCGGCCAACAGGAGGCGGCACAGCGGTACTACATCCAGGCGCTGCGCCTCGCCCGCGCGGCGGCGGACGTCCCCCTCGGCGGCTATGTGCTGGCGTCGATGTCGCTCCAGGCCACCTACCGCGGCTTCGGCGACGAGGGCGTCGACCTCGCGCAGGCCGCCCTGGAGCGCAACCGCGGCCTCGCGACCGCCCGCACCATGAGCTTCTTCCGGCTGGTCGAGGCGAGGTCCCACGCGAAGGCGGGGGACGCGCAGGCGGCGGGCGCGGCGCTGAAGGCGGCCGAGGGATGGCTGGAGCGGGCACGGGACGGCGACAACGACCCGTCCTGGCTCGGCTTCTACTCCTACGACCGGTTCGCCGCCGACGCCGCCGAGTGCTACCGGGACCTCAAGGCGCCCCGGCAGGTCCGCCGCTTCACCGAGCAGGCGCTGTCGAAGCCGACGGAGGAGTTCGTGCGGTCGCACGGGCTGCGGCTGGTGGTGTCCGCGGTGGCCGAGCTGGAGTCGGGGAACCTCGACGCCGCGTGCGAGCAGGGAGTGCGGGCGGTGGAGGTCGCCGGGCGCATCTCGTCCGCCCGGACCACCGAGTACGTGAAGGATCTCCTGCACCGGCTGGAGCCGTACGGCGACGAGCCGCGGGTGGTCGAGCTGCGGGAGCGGGCCCGGCCGCTGCTGATGGCGCCCGCCTGAGGAATGACGCCCGCCTGAGGATCCGCCCGGCTTGTGTCGTCTTGTGAGCGCGGCGCCGTCGTGGCTTGTCGCGCCTACGCGGCGGAGCCGCGCCTGTCACCGCCCCGCGCCCCTCAGGGCAACGGGTCCTCCCGGGGTTTGAAGGCATTGTCAGTGGTGCAGTGCACTATCGAAGCCGGGAGGTGGTGCACGTGCGGGCTGGGGTCGGGTTCGACTGTGACGTGCTCGTGGTGGGTGGCGGGATTGTCGGGCTGTCGACGGCGTACGCGATCACGCGTGCCGCGCCCGGGACCCGGGTCACCGTGCTGGAGAAGGAGGCAGGGCCCGCCCGGCATCAGACGGGCCGCAACAGCGGGGTGATCCACAGCGGGATCTACTACCGCCCCGGATCGCTCAAGGCGCGGTACGCGGTGCGGGGCGCCGCCGAGATGGTGGCGTTCTGCGCGGAGTACGGGGTGCCCCACGCCGTGACCGGGAAGCTGATCGTGGCCACGGAGCGGGCCGAGCTGCCCAGGCTGCATGCCCTCGTGCAGCGCGGCCGGGAGAACGGCATTCCGGTGCGGGAGCTGGGCGCCGCCCAGATCGCCGAGTACGAGCCGGAGGTGCGCGGCCTGGCGGCCATACACGTCGGCACCACGGGGATCTGCGACTACGGCGAGGTCGCCCGCCGGCTGGCCGAGGCCTCCGGCGCGGAGATCCGCTACGGCGCGCGGGTCGCCCACATCGACCGCCGCCCGGAGCGCGGGGTCGCCGTCCGTACGGTGACCGCGTCCGGCGGTGACGTGGTCCGCGCACGGGTCCTGGTGAACTGCGCGGGCCTGCACTGCGACGAGGTGGCCCGCCTGACCGGTGACGACCCCGGCATGCGGATCGTCCCGTTCCGCGGCGAGTACTACACCCTGACCCGCCCCGAGCTGGTCCGCGGCCTGGTCTACCCGGTCCCCGACCCGGCCTTCCCGTTCCTCGGCGTCCACCTCACCCGCGGCATCGACGACACGGTCCACCTGGGCCCGAACGCGGTCCCGGCGCTGGCCCGCGAGGGCTACGACTGGGGAGTCGTCCGCCCCCGGGAGCTCGCCACCACGGCGGCCTGGCCGGGGTCGTGGAAGATGGCCCGCGCCCACTGGCGCTACGGCGCCGGCGAGCTGCACCGCTCCCTCTCCAAGGCCGCGTTCACGAGAGCGGTGCAACGCCTCCTCCCGGCGATGACCCCGGCCGACCTGACCCCCGCGCCGGCGGGCGTCCGCGCCCAGGCGGTCCTCCGCGACGGCACCCTCGCGGACGACTTCCTGATCAAGGAGACCCCCCGGGCCGTCCACGTCCTCAACGCCCCCAGCCCCGCGGCGACGGCGTCCCTCCCCATCGGCAGAGAGGTGGCCCGCCGAGCCCTGGCAGCCCTCCACCCGGAACTCCAACCCGGCTAGAGCCCCTCCGCCCCTCCACCCCCGGCCCGGACCACCCGCCCAAGGGGCGCGAGGAACTGCGCGACCAGCCCCGGCAGGCTCGCACCCGCCCCACAGCACCAGCCACGCACACGCCCCCGCGCGACCCCAGTAAAATCACCGCATTGTGTCTGACACCCCCAACACCCCCGCCCAGCCGGCGCCGCGCACCCGCCCCAAGGGCGAACCCCGTTTCCCCGGCGGCCCCGCGCCGGACCCCGCCGGCTCCCACTACGAGCGACGCATCCGAAGCTTCCAGCCCCGCAGAAGCCGCGTGACCACCGGCCAGGCCGACGCCCTGGAACGCCTGTGGCACACGTGGGGCCTGGACATCGACGGCCACCGCACCCTCGACCTCCCCGAGCTGTTCGGAAACGACAACCCGGTCATGCTGGAGATCGGCTTCGGCATGGGCGAGGCCACCGCCCAGATGGCGGCCGACGCCCCCGCGACGAACATCCTCGCCGCCGACGTCCACACCCCGGGCCAGGGCAACCTCCTGGGCCTGGCCGACCACCACGGCCTCACCAACATCCGGGTCGCGAACGGCGACGCGATCATCCTGCTCCGCGAGATGCTCGCCCCGGACTCCCTCGACGGCCTGCGCGTGTACTTCCCGGACCCGTGGCCCAAGAAGCGCCACCACAAGCGCCGCCTGATCCAGCCGGAGTTCCTCACCCTCGCCGCGACCCGCCTGAAGCCGGGGGCCACCGTGCACTGCGCGACGGACTGGGAGCCGTACGCGGAGCAGATGCTCGACGTGCTCGACGCGCACCCGGACTTCGAGAACAGCCAACCCGACGGCGGTTTTGCGCCCCGTCCGGACTTCCGGCCGCTGACCCGTTTCGAGGGCCAGGGACTGGACAAGGGACATGTCGTGAACGATCTGGTCTTCCGTCGCGTACCCCACGACGACCAGCGCTGACGCCAGGCTCCATCGCGGGCCGTGCCCTTACCTCGTTAGGGTCGATGCCGTGGCCACGTTTGTGCCCCTCCCCCCACACCCCGGCCGCCCCGCCCCCGTGCCGCGCGGCCCCTGGTGGCAGCGGAACTGGGTCCGGCACGTCGCGCTGATCACCCTGCTCACCCTCTCCGGGCTCGTCATCCTGGCGCTGGTCCGCCAACAGACCGGTACGGAGGGGTTCCTGGTGGGTCTCGGGCTCGCCGTACTGCCCGTGCCCCTGCTCCTCGGCGCCTTCCGCTGGCTGGACCTGGTCGACCCCGGGCCCTGGCGCACCCTGCTCTTCTCCTTCGCGTGGGGCGCCTGCGCCGCGGCGCTCATCGCCATCGTCGCCAACAGCTTCGCGACCAGATGGATAGCGACGAACACCGCGGACCCGACGAGCGCGGACACCCTCGGCGCGACGGTGATAGCACCGATCGTGGAGGAGTCCGCGAAGGCGGCGGCCGTCCTGCTCGTCTTCCTGTTCCGCAGACGGGACTTCACCGGGATCGTCGACGGGATGGTGATCGCCGGGGTCACCGCCACCGGCTTCGCGTTCACCGAGAACATCCTCTACCTGGGCACCGCCTTCGGCACCGACCAGCTCACCGGCGACAGCGGCTTCACCTCCGTCACCGCGGCGACCTTCTTCGTGCGCATCGTCATGTCCCCCTTCGCGCACCCCCTGTTCACGGTGCTCACCGGCATCGGCTTCGGCATCGCCGCCCTCTCCCCCGGCCGCCGCCCCGTCCGCCGCGTGCTGGCCGCGCTGACCGGCCTCCTCCTCGCGATGGGCATGCACGCGGTCTGGAACGGCTCCTCGACGTTCGGCCAGTACGGCTTCTTCGAGGTCTACGGCCTCTTCATGGTGCCCGTGTTCGGCCTGCTGACCTGGCTCGCGGTGTGGACCCGGCAGCGTGAACTCCGCAGTGTGCGCGAGGAGTTGCCCGTCTATGTGCACGCGGGCTGGCTGCCCCCGTCCGAACCCTTCGTGCTCGGCTCGATGAAGGCCCGCCGGCTGGCCCGCGCGTACGCCCACCACCACCTCGGCCGCCAGGCGGCCCGCTCGGTGGCCCGGTACGAGGCCCGCGCGACCACCCTGGCGTTTCTGCGGCACCGGGCGCGCCGGGGCCGCGTCGGCCCCGATTTCGCCGTACGGGAAAGGGAGTTGCTGCACGAGCTGTGGCTGCGCCGGGAGGTGGCGCGTCCCGCCCTGGACTACGCGGCCCGCCGCACGGCGCCCCCGGTACCGGTGCTGGTACCGCCGTGGCCGCCGGTGTACGGGTCGTACGGGACCGCCCTGTACAACCCGTACCGGTCGTAGCTCCAGGGGCGGTTACGCCGATGCCTGCGTGAGGCGGGCGATCTCCGGTTCCGTCAGCGTCAGTTCGGCCGCGCCGAGCAGCGCGGGGAGCTGTTCGACCGTGCGGGCGGAGGCGATCGGGGCCGCGACCGTGGGCTGCGCGGCGAGCCAGGCGAGGGCCACGGTGGCGACCGGGGCGTCGTGCGCCTGGGCGACCTCGTCGAGGGCGGTCAGCACCTGCTGGCCGCGCTCCGACGCGAGGTACTGCGCGGCGCGTCCGGCCCGCGGGCTGTCGACCGTCGTACCGGCCCGGTACTTGCCGGTGAGGAAGCCGGCCGCCAGCGAGAAGTACGGGAGGGCCGACAGTCCGCCGCGTGCAGCGACGTCCCGGAGTTCGCCCTCGTAGGTGTCGCGGGAGACGAGGTTGTAGTGGGGCTGGACGGCGACGTAGCGTGCCAGGCCCTCGCGGTCGGAGAAGTCGAGGGCGGCCTGGAGGCGCTCGGGCGAGATGTTGGAGGCGGCGATGTGCCGCACCTTGCCCGCCTTCACCAGGTCGTCGAGCGCGCCGACGATCTCCTCGACCGGCACCTCCTCCTTGTCGAAGTGCGGGTAGTACAGGTCGATGTAGTCGGTGCCCAGGCGGCGCAGCGAGGCGTCGGCCGCGGCCTTGATGTTGGCGGCGGACAGGCCCGGGTACTCGGGGTGCTGGCTGACCTTGGTGGCGATGACGACGTCGGAGCGGTTGCCGCGGGCCTTGAGCCACTTGCCGATGACGGTCTCGGACTCACCGCCCTTGTTGCCCTCGATCCACGCCGTGTACGAGTCGGCGGTGTCGACGAAGTTGCCTCCGGCGGCCGTGTAGGCGTCGAGCACGGCGAAGGAGGCCGCCTCGTCGGCGGTCCAGCCGAACACGTTGCCGCCGAGGTTCAGCGGGAAGATCTCCAGGTCGGACCGGCCCAGCTTGCGAAGAGAAGTCATGCTCGACGTCAACGCCCGCGCCGGAACCGGATATTCCGGCACGACGCGGGCGGACGGTGTCGATTCAGGGGCCGGTCAGGGGTTGAGGCCCTTGCTGCGCAGCCAGGGCGCCGGGTCGCTCGCGGTCGCTGCACCGTTGACGTGCACCTCCAGGTGGAGGTGCGGCCCGGTGACGTTGCCGGTGGCGCCCACGCGGCCGATGACCTCGCCGGTGGAGACCTTCTGCCCGACGCTGACGTTGATCGAGGACTGGTGGCAGAACCACAGCTCGGTGCCGTCGTCGAGGGTGAGGATCGTGCGGTACCCGTAGGACCCGGCCCAGCCCGCCTCGGTGATCGTGCCACTGTGGATGGCCTTGATCAGCGTGCCGGTGGGCGCGGCGAAGTCGAGACCCGTGTGGTACCCGGAGGACCACATCGAGCCGGCCTGGCCGAAGGTCCCGGTGATCGTGTACGAGGCGACCGGCAGCGTGTACTGCTTGGCCAGCGCGGCGAGCTTCGCGGCCTCGGCCTTCTTCTCGGCGGCGTCCTCCGCGGCCTGCTTCGCCGCGGCGGCCTGCTTGGCGGCG
Organism: Streptomyces sp. NPDC090083; assembly: GCF_044747445.1. NCBI lineage: Bacteria > Bacillati > Actinomycetota > Actinomycetes > Kitasatosporales > Streptomycetaceae > Streptomyces > Streptomyces sp. NPDC090083. The sequence continues at coordinate 39,841 of NZ_JBIVED010000006.1, forward strand.
GCCTGCTCGGCCTTGGCCGCGGCGTCGACGTTCTGCTTGGCGACGGCGGCCTCGGCGGCGGCCTGCGAGCGGCCGTCGACCTGCACCTGCTGCGACTCGGCCTGGGCCATGATCCGGTTGCGGAGCAGTTCGCCCGCGTCCGAGGTGCCCTTGGCGGTCTCGGTGGTGGTCACGCCGACGCTGCTGAGCGCGGTCGCGGAACCCTTGGGGGTGCTGCTGGACGAGTCGTCGAGCAGGTGGCCCACCGAGGGCAGGTCGGGCAGGGAGATGGAGACCGGCGGCTTGCCGGTGTTGGCGCTGGCCATGCCGCCCGCGCTGACGGCGGCTATGACACCGACGCCCAGGACGGTGGAGCTGCGGGCGAATCCTCCGCCACCACGCTGCTTCGCGACACGGTGCTTGCCGCGGTTGGGGGAGACGGTCTCCGCGCTGGGATTCCACTCCTCCCAGGGGCCCTCGTCGGGGCGGTAACCGCCGTAGACGACAGGGGCTTCAGGGGCAGCCTGGTTTGACGCCACGTGGGCGTGCTCCTTTCCTTCCTTCTCGCCTACCGGGTTAGCTGACGGGTTCGGAGCAGGAAGGTCTCCTACGCGCGTAAACCGGACGTGTCTCCACGACGGTCGACGAGCGATTCACCCCAAGTGGTGGTTCCCCGGTTCCCTTGCGGGATTCGGCGCGTGCGCACGGAGCCGTCTCTTGTGACGGCCGGGACGACCGCGCTGCGTTATCGAACGTTAATAGACACGGGCACCCGTTTCCAAGCTGTTCGGCTTGATCATTAACCTTTCCTTGCTGGACGAACGGCCCACCACCGGCGAAAAACGGGCGAGTTGGCCAAGTCTCAGAATTCCCACAGCTATTGACGGTATGTCAGTTGTTATGCGGAGGGCTCCCGCCCGGTCACACCTGGTGACGGGACCGGGGATGCCGTACGGCGATCATCGCCATGTCGTCCGTCATCCAGCCCCCGGAGTACCGCCGCACCTCCCTGGCGAGGATGCCGAGCAGCGCCTCGGGGCTCCGGAAGGTCCGCCCGGCCAGCCGTGCCGCCGGGTCGTAGAAGTCCCCTCGGGAGTCCCGCGCCTCGGACAGCCCGTCGGTGTGCACGAGGAGGGTGGCCCCGCCCGGGAACGCGAACTCCTCGGCACGGTCGGGCCACACCCCCAACTCGCCCATCCCCAGGGGCAGTGCGGGCTCCCGGACCTGCAACGTGCCGACGGTGCCGTCCACGTGGAGGAGCAGCGGCGGCGGGTGCCCCCGGTCGACGATCCGTACGACGCCGTCGCCGTGCGGGAGTTCGGCGAGGATGGCCGTGGTGAACCCCTCGAACGCGTCGAGCCCGTCGCGCCGGGTGCCCTCCCGCGCGAGCGCCCGCTCCAGCCGCTGCGCGACCGCCTCCAGGGTCGCCTCCTGCTCGGCGGCCTCCCGGAACGCCCCGATGACCACGGCGACGGCGGCGACCGCGCCCATGCCCTTGCCCCGCACGTCGCCGACGACCAGCCGTACGCCGTGCGGGGTGTCCTGCACCGCGTACAGGTCGCCGCCGATGAACGCGCCCTCCTGCGCCGCCTCGTAGCGGGCCGCGATCTCGAACCCGCCGATCCGCTCGGCCGGTTGGGGCAGCACGGCCCGCTGGGCGGCCTCGGCGATCTCGCGCGCGGAGGCGAGCTGTTCGCTGCTGCGGCGGACCAGGAGGTTGATGAGGACGGCGAGGACGGCGACCGTCGCCACGGTGGCCGTCTCGGTCACCGCGTCGGTGTCGTGGACGATGCCGAGCCGGATGTGGACGGCGAGGACGACGGCGACGGACGCGAGGCCGATGAGGACGGTGCCGCGCCGGGAGTAGAGCGGGGCGGCCATCAGCGGGGCGGCGGTGAAGAGCGGGGCCGCGGTGAAGTCGGCCGGGGTGAGGTAGTCGTAGAGCGCGGCGGCGATCAGCAGCAGGACGGGCAGGCGGCGGACGACGGCGCGGGTGTACGAGATCCGGCGCCCCTCGGGCCGGGGCGCGGGGCTGTTGCCGAGGCCGGGGTCGGGCACGGGATCGCCGGGCAGACGCCCACCGGCTCGCACATACGGTCCCTCCTCCTCCACGGGTCCAGTTTTTCCCGGTGGGGAGAGGGCGGCGAGCGGGGTGGGCCGACAGGGGGAGAAACACCTAGGGCCGGAACCCATTTCTGGATTCCGGCCCTAGGCCTGAGTAGCGGGGACAGGATTTGAACCTGCGACCTCTGGGTTATGAGCCCAGCGAGCTACCGAGCTGCTCCACCCCGCGCCGTTGTGTTCACAACTATACGCCATTCGCGGGGCCGGATGTCACACGGGTTTCAGTCCGCCGGATTACCGGCGTGCGTGAGGGTCTCCCAGGAGACGAAGAGGTCGTCGCTGCCGGCCGGCCGGGTGGACTCGGCGAGCCGGTGCGCGGCGGGCACCTTCATGCCGAGCCGGTTCTCCAGGTGGTTCACGGCGACCTCCAGGTCGGGGCCCATGTTCCGGTCGACCTTGCCGCCGCACAGCCACGCGGGCGCGGGCTCGCCGAGCTGGTAGCGGGAGTGGAACTCCAGGGCCGCCTTGAGCCGGTCCTTGACGCCGTCGTAGAGGTCGACGCCCTGGTGCCAGGCGGTCTCGGCGATGTGCGCGGTCGCCGCCAGCGAGTAGCCGACGTGCTTGAAGTTGCGGCAGGTCTCCTGGGCCAGGCCGTCGCGGAAGGTCGTCTGCTTGAACCAGTACGTCGTCAGCTTCTGCGGGGTGGTGACCTTCGAGCCCACCGGGGTGAGCGGCACCTTGCCGTCCTTGGCGAGGTAGAAGTACGCGGGCACGCGGTCGCGGAAGCGCTGGACGGCCGCGTCGAAGGCCTTGTGGTCGTCGAGGAAGACCGCGATGCCGATCGCCGCGTCGGTCATCGCGAGGTCCCAGTTGCCGTTGTAGTCCGGCAGGTTCTTGGTGACCTCCGGCTCGTAGGCGGTCCGCAGCATCGTCCCGAACCGCTTGACCCGGTCGGCCGGCCAGCCCGCGCCGGGCGCGTACCGGACGATCTCCGCGGCCCGTGCCCAGGTCGAGCCCGCCCACGCGGTCTGGAGCCCGGCGTCGTCGGAGGTGTGCTCCTTCATCTTCGCCGACCAGGCGTCCATGATCTCCCGCGCCTTGAGCGCGTGGTGCTGCTTGCCGGTGATGCTGAAGAGGAGGGCCTGCGTGTACGCGGCGATCGCGTCCTCGCGCTCCTCGACACAGCCGTGCGCGGCCTTGCCGTTCCAGGGGCAGTCGACGTCCGCGTACGGCTTCGGCGTGTACTTGTACGAGCCGTACTTGCTGTCCCGCATCCCGAAGTACGCCTTCAGCCAGGGTTGTTTCCCGGCGGTCACGTTCTTCCGTACGGCGTCCAGCTGGGGCTTGCTGACGAGGATTCCGGGGTGGGTGAACGCGGCGCCCGCGGGGAGCGCCCTCGCCATGGTCCGGGTACCGGTGTCCGCCGTTCCGCACGAGGCGAGTAGTCCTACGGCTACGGACGCGCCCAGCACCGCGACTGCCCTCATGTGTCCTACCTCCGCCTCTGGTCACCGGTTCCCTGCGAGCGTGACGCGGGGCGGGGCGGGGCGCAGGATCTGTTGGGCCGATTGGTCGTGGGGGCGGGCGTCCTCACCTGCCGGGCGGGCTGAACGACTCCGGCCCGCGGCGAGCAGCCGGTTCAGCCCAGCAGGTGGCCGTTCGGCGCCTTCGCCCGCTGCGCGTACTCCGGGAGTACGACCACGCTCACCCCGCGCGCGGCCAGCGCCCCGCTTCCGTCCGCGCCCGCCACGAACGTGTCCGGCTCGCGCCAGGCCGTCACCACCCGCCGCACCCCCGCGTCGAGGATGAGCCGCGCGCAGGGCTTGGGGCGGGAGGCGCGGTGGGTGCAGGGTTCGAGGCTGGTGTAGACGGTGGCCGTGGGCAGGCGCGGGTCCTCGGGGTCCAGCTTCGCCAGGGCCGCTTCCTCCGCGTGGACCACCGGGTCGGCCGCCTCCCGGGAGTGGCCCCGGGACAGTTCGGTGCCGTCCTCCGCCACCACCACCGCGCCGACGCTGAACGCCGTCTCCGAGGGCGGGCAGTCCGCCGCCAGGTCGCAGGCGAGGGCGAGCCAGTGGTGGTCGGCGGCCGAGGGGAGGTCGCCGGTGCCGGGGGCGGTGGGTTCGTAGCGCATGAGCACGACGTCCTCGATGGGGCGGGTCTCCAGCAGGCGGAGGCGGCCGGGCGGGTACGCGCCCGGGCCGAAGAGGCGGGGGGCCTTCTCGTCGCCCACGAACAGGGGGGACAGGACGAGGTGGAGTTCGTCGGCCAGGCCCTGCTGGAGGAGCTGGGTGTGGATCGTGCCGCCGCCCTCGACCATCAGGCGGTCGACCCCCCTGGCGGTGTGCAGGTGTTCGAGGAGGGCGCGCCAGGCGAGCTGGGGGCCGAGGGGGACGATGTCCGCCGCCAGGGCCAGTTCGCGTGCCCGTTCCGCGCCCTTGTCCGTCGTGCAGACGAGCTTCTCGCCGCCCGTGTGCCAGAAGTTGGCCGTCGGGTCCAGTTCGCCGGAGGCGGTGACGGTGACCTTGAGGGGGTACTCCGGCTTGCCCGCGGCCGTCCGGCTCGCCCTGCGCTGCGGGGAGTTGACCAGGAGGCGGGGGTTGTCCGCGCGGATGGTGCCGGCGCCGACGAGGATCGCGTCGACCGATGCCCTGACCTCGTCCACGCGGTCGAAGTCGGCCGGGCTGGAGAGGAGCAGGCGGTCGGGGCCGGTGTCGTCGAGGTAGCCGTCGAGGGAGACGGCGGCGGACAGCAGGACGTACGGGTGGGGCATCGACGCGCTCCCGGTCATGGGTCGAGGGATCGGTGGGGCTTGGTTCAAGTTTGAAACAAAACTACACTGGGGGTATGACGACCCGCTGGCTCACCGCCGAGGAGCAGCGCGCCTGGCGCGCGTACATCGCCGCGACGCACCTCCTGGAGGACGCGATCGACCGGCAGCTCCAGCAGGACGCCGGCATGCCCCACCTGTACTACTCCATCCTCGCCAACCTCTCCGAGGTGCCGGACCGGCGGCTGCGGATGACCGACCTCGCCGAGAAGTCGAAGATCACCCGGAGCCGGCTGACGTACGCCGTGACCCGGCTGGAGAAGGACGGGCTGGTGCGGCGGGAGGGGTGTCCGTCCGACAAGCGCGGGAGCACCGCCGTCCTGACCGACGAGGGGATGGCCGTGCTGGAGCGTACGGCGCCGGGTCACGTCGAGACCGTACGGGCCGCGATCTTCGATCACCTCACCCCGGAGCAGGTCGGGCAGCTGGAGGAGATCAGCGCGGGGATCGCGCGGGCACTGGAGGAGCCGGAGGACGTGCCGTGGCGGCGGCGCTCCACGCCGTCGTGCTCGTAGGTCGTGTCGGGTCCGCACGGCGTGCGTGACCCGCCCCACAATTCTGTTGCTTCAAATTTCAAGCATGAGGTAGTCTCCGTGATCGTGGATGTGCTTCAAAACTGAAGCACTCATCGACGCACATCCGCGTACCTGCCGCCGGACCACGGAGACCCGCATGCCCGACTTCCCCGCCGCCACCCCGCGTGCCCGCGTCCGGGTACCGCTGCGCTTCCAGGACGGCTACGGCGTCGACGCCGAACTCGTCACCTTCCACGGCCTGACCGACGGCCAGGAACACGTGGCGGTCGTCCTCGGCGACCCCGCCCCCGGCACCACCCCGCTGGTCCGGCTGCACTCCGAGTGCCTCACCGGCGATGTCTTCGGCTCCGCCCGCTGCGACTGCGGACCCCAGCTGCGCGAGGCCGTCGAGCGCATCGCCGAGCGCGGCGGCGTCCTGCTCTACCTGCGCCAGGAGGGCCGCGGCATAGGCCTCTACAACAAGCTCGACGCGTACGCCCTCCAGGACCAGGGCCTCGACACGTACGCCGCGAACACCGCGCTGGGCCTGCCCGAGGACGCCCGTGACTACACGGCCGCCGCGCAGATGCTCACCGCCCTCGGGATCACCTCCCTGGACCTGCTCTCCAACAACCCCGACAAGGCCGACCAGTTGCGCGGGCTCGGCATCGACGTGCACGACCGGGTGCCGACCGGGGTGTTCACCACACCGCACAACGTCCGCTACCTCCGCGCCAAGGTCCTCCAGACCCAACACACCCTGCCGCTCGGGCAGTTGACCGAGCTGAACGCCGGGTGACGCGGCCGGGCGGGGAGTGAGCGGTACCCCGACGGTGTAGCGGGCTGCACCATCGGTCCGGGAGACCACTCCCTCGTACGGCGGGCCCGTCGCCGGAAGGCTTGAGACCACGCACCGGATCTCGACCGACCGCCGACGTGGAGGCCTTCCCCAGCCATGGCAACTCTCCTTTACCGCTTGGGCCGTACGGCCTTCCGGTGGCGCTGGTTCGTCACCCTGTTGTGGGTGGCGGTCCTCGGCGCCGTCGGTTTCGCGGCCACCAGAGCGCCCGCCGCCCCGGACGACGGCTTCACGATGCCCGGCATCGAGTCGCAGCGCGCCTTCGACCTGCTGGAGCAGCGCTTCCCCGGCACCGCGGCGGACGGCGCGAGCGCACGGATCGTCTTCGTCGCCCCGAACGGCGAGAAGGTCACCGCGACCGACCACCGGGCCGCGATCGAGAAGCTGGTGACGGAGGCGGCCGACGGCTCCCAGGTCGCCTCCGCCGTCGACCCGTTCACCGCCCGGGCGGTGAGCGAGGACGCGACGACCGCGTACTCCACCGTCACCTTCACGGTGAAGGCCGACGACCTCACCGGCACCGCCAAGACCCATCTGGAACGGGCCATCGACACCGCCCGGGACACGGGACTGACCGTCGAGGTCGGCGGCGACGCCCTCGCCACGCAGCCCGCGGCCGGCGGCAGCGCCGAGGCGATCGGCATCGCGATGGCCGCCGTGGTGCTGCTGATCACCTTCGGCTCACTGGCGGCGGCCGGACTGCCCCTGCTCACCGCCGTCCTCGGCGTCGGCATCAGCATGTCCGCGATCCTCGCCCTGGGCAGCGCCTTCGGCCTCTCCGAGACCACCGGCACCCTCGCCACGATGCTCGGCCTGGCCTGCGGCATCGACTACGCGCTCTTCGTCGTCTCCCGCTACCGGGAGGAACGGGAGAAGGGCCACGCGCCCCGCGAAGCGGCCGGACTGGCCGCCGGCACGGCGGGATCGGCCGTGGTGTTCGCCGGCCTCACCGTGGTCATCGCCCTGGCCGGTCTCTCCGTGGTCGGCATCCCGATGCTGACGAAGATGGGCCTCGCGGCGGCCGGAGCGGTCCTCCTGTCGGTCCTCATCTGTCTGACCCTCGTCCCGGCCGTCCTGGGCTTCTGGCCGGACGCCGTCCTCTCCCGCCGCCGGCGGACCAAGAAGGCCCAGCGGGCCAACGGCCGGAACGGCGGCAGCCGTTGGGCCCGGCTCGTGGTCCGCCGCCCGGTCCCGGTCCTGCTGCTCGGCGTCGTGGGCCTCGGCGCGATGGCCCTCCCCGCCCTCCATCTCCAGCTCGGCATGCCCGGCGACGAGGCCAGGTCCACCGCCACCACCGAACGCCGCGCCTACGACGACCTCGCCCAGGGCTTCGGCCCCGGCTTCAACGGCCCCCTGACCATCGTCGTGGACGCCGGGAAGGCCGCCGACGCGAAGAGCGCCGTGGCGACCGTCTCGAAGGAGATCGCCGCCACGGACGGCGTCGTCTCCGTCTCTCCCGCCCGCTTCAACCCGGCCGGTGACACGGCGGTGTTCAGCGCGACCCCCGCCACCAGCCCCACCGACGAGAAGACCGGACGGCTCGTCCGGACGATCCGCGACGAGCGGGCCGGCATCGAGTCCGGCACGGCGGGCGCGAGCTTCGAGGTCACCGGCACCACCGCGCTGAACATCGACGTCGCGCAGAAGGTGCAGAACGCGCTGATCCCCTACCTGGCGCTGGTGGTCGGCCTGGCGGTCGTCCTGCTGCTCCTGGTCTTCCGCTCGCTCCTGGTCCCCCTGAAGGCGGCCCTCGGCTTCCTCCTCTCGGTCCTCGCGGCGCTCGGCGCGGTCGTCGCCGTCTTCCAACAGGGGCATCTCGCAAGCCTGTTGGGCGTCGACCAGACCGGCCCGATCATGAGCCTGATGCCGATCTTCCTGGTGGGCATCGTCTTCGGACTCGCCATGGACTACGAGGTGTTCCTCGTCTCCCGGATACGCGAGGCGTACGTCCACGGGGACGGGCCCGGCGAGGCGGTCGTCTCCGGGTTCCGGCACAGCGCACGGGTGGTCGTGGCCGCCGCGCTGATCATGACGGCCGTGTTCTCGGGCTTCATCGGCGCGGGCGCCTCGATGATCAAGATGATCGGCTTCGGGCTGGCCGTGGCGGTCCTCTTCGACGCGTTCGTCGTCCGGATGGCGATCGTCCCGGCCGTCCTCTCCCTGCTGGGCGACAGGGCCTGGTACCTGCCGCGCCCGCTCGACCGCATCCTGCCCCGCGTGGACGTCGAGGGCGAGGCCCTGACCCGCCGGGTCCCGGCACCGGTGACCGACACCCCCGTCCACCTCACCCCGGTCCCCTAGGGACCCCTCCGATCGGGGCCGCCGAGAGCGGTGGCGGCCCCGTGGCGCCCGGATCCCGTGGGGACGGGGACCGGCGCACGTCCGCGGGCCCGGCGACGGGGCACTCCCCCCGCCTGTCGCCGGGCCCGCGGACGCCCACGACCCACCTTCCAGAGAGGGCACATGATGAAGACCTCGGTGCGGGCCGGGCTGGCCGGACTCCTCGCCTGCGGCACCCTGCTCACGGTCGTCCTGGTCACCCGCGACGGCGACGGCGGCCACTCCGGCATCGCCTACGCGGCCCCGGCGAAGGGCCCGTACATGGCGCTCGGCGACTCCTACACGGCGGGCCCCGGGATCACCGACCCCACCGGCACCCCGGCGGGCTGCGACCGCTCCGCCGGCAACTACCCGGCCCTCGTAGCCGCCGAACTCGGCCTGAAGGCAAGGGACTTCCATGACGTCAGCTGCAGCGGCGCCACCACCACCGACCTCACCTCCGCCCAGAAAACGGCGGACGGCACCAACTCCCCCCAGCTCAGGGCACTTTCGTCCGACACCCGGCTGGTCACCATCGGCATCGGCGGCAACGACATCGGCTTCAGCTCGATGATCAAGCGGTGCGTGGCGATGGGCGCGCTGTACCGGCTGACCGGCAGCGGCAGGTACGTCGGCGAGGACGCCCCCTGCGCACGCGGCTACACCGACGGCGGCTCCGACACCGTCCGGGCGAGGATCACCACGGCGGGCGACCGCCTCACCCGCGTACTGACCGAGGTCAGGCGACGCGCCCCCGAGGCCCGGGTCTACGTCGTCTCGTACCCGGCGATCCTGCCGGCCGACAGCGCCGGCTGCGGCCGGAGGATGTCCCTCGCACCGGGCGACGCGGCCTTCCTGCGCGAGAAGGAGCAACAGCTCAACTCCACCCTGCGCCAACGCGCTTCGGACGCAGGGGTCGGCTACGTCGACACCTACACCCCCTCCGCGGACCACAACGCCTGCACGGCGAAGGACACCCGCTGGATCGAACCCCTCGTCCCGGAGAACCCGGCGGCACCGGTGCACCCGAACGCACGGGGCGAGCGGGGCATGGCGGACGCGGTCCTGCGCATGATCAGGTCGGCGCTGTAGGGGCCGGAGTCCGCTCACTCCCGTCCGCAGGACACCCGTTGACGCCCTGCGCCCCGGACCGGAGCCGCGGGCCCCGGCCGTGCCGTCAACCGGTGGCCGCGGTGCCGGCGGTGGCGAGTGCCAGCAGGCTTTCGGCGGTGTCGGTGATGGTGTCCTCGACGGGGCGCGGCGTCCAGCCGAGGACGCGCTGGGCCTTCTCCGAGGTGGCGTCGAGGTTCTTGCCCAGGAGCGCGCGGAGCGGGCGCAGTTCGGGGCGGACCAGGGAGAGGCCGCGGGCCGCCCAGACCGGCATCTCCCGGGTCGGGACGCGGTCGGCCCGCTCCCCGAGGCGCCGGTGGAGGATCGCGGCGACCTCGCGGACCCACAGGCTCCGCCCCGACGTGGCGATGAACCGCTGCCCCGAGGCCGCCGGATCGGTCATGGCGCGCAGGTGGAGGTCGGCCACGTCGCGTACGTCCACATAGCCGGAGGCGAACTTCAGGGACACGGGCATCGAGCCGTCCAGCATGCGCTGGATCAGTCCGAGCGACGGGGAGAAGTCGGGTCCCAGCACCGGGCCGAGGACGCCGGTGGGGTTCACGGTGGCCAGTTCGAGACCGCCACCCTGTTCCCCGACGAAGTCCCAGGCGGCCCGTTCCGCGAGGGTCTTCGACTTCTGGTAGGGCTCGATGCCCGCGTGGACGTCCGTCCAGTCGTCCTCGGTGAACGGACCCTCCCGGTCCGGGTGGCCGTAGGCGATGGCGCCGATCGCCGAGGTCAGGACCACGCGTTTCACGCCCGCGTCCCGGGATGCCCGCAGGACGCGCAGGACGCCGTCGCGCGCCGGGCCGACCATCTCGTCGTCCGTGAGGGGCGCGCCGGTCAGGGTCGGTGACGCGACGTGCAGGACGGCGTCGCAGCCCCGCACCGCCTCCGGCCAGCCCGCGTCCTTCGTCAGATCGGCGGCCACCACGCGCAGCGGCGCGTCGGCCGCGGCTCCGCCCCGCCGCAGCATCTCCCGCAGTTCCGGTTCGCGCGCCAGGGCACGGACCGTCGTACGCACCGAGTGTCCCGCGTTCAGCAGGGTCAGGACGCACCAGCTGCCGATGTAGCCCGTACCGCCTGTCACCAGTACTTCAGCCATGATTCCGGTCCTCCTTCAAGCGTGGGACGAGTGCCCGCGTGTCGTGGGCGGGCGTCGAGCGGGGATGAGCGTGGTGACACAGAACGGGTGGCCCGCGGGGTCCAGCAGGACCCGCCAGCGGTCCGGGGCGGGCTGGTCGGCGGCCTTGGTCGCACCGGCGGCGAGCGCGCGGTGCTCGGCCGCGTCCAGATCGGTGACGGCCACGTCCAGATGGAACTGCTTCGGTGGGCCGCCTTCCGGCCATCGCGGCGGCCGGTGGCCGGGGACGCGGACGGTGACCAGGAGAAGTGCGCCCAGGTCCACCGCGCAGAAGCCGTCGGACTCGACGGTGATCTCACCGCCGAGGGTTGCCGCCCAGAAGGCGGCGAGTGCTCGCGGGTCGTCGCAGTCCAGGGCCACGGATCCCAGCCGGCCCAAGGGTTCGGTCATGTCGGCTCCTCACGTCGTGGACTCGCGGAGGCGCCGGGCGCGGGGCCGGCGCCGGTCCGGTGTCAGAGGCTGGCGTAGCCGGGGATCGAGGCCTTGATGCGCTCCAGCTCGCGCTCGTCGGACACGCCCTGGAAGTCGTGGCGGGGCGTGTACGGCGCTTCGAGCCGCCGCGCCTCGGCGTCGGTGAGGTCGAGGTCGAGGGACGCCACCGCGTCGTCGATCTGCTGGACGGTGCGGGCGCCGACGAGGGGCGCGGCCACGACCGGGTTGCGGCGCAGCCAGGCGAGGGCGACATGGGCGCGGCTGACCCCGCGGTCCTCGGCGACGGCACCGACCGCGTCGATGATCTCCCGGTCGCTGTCGGCGTTGGCCTTGTAGAGCAGGTCGGCGAAGCCGCCGTCGGTGGCGGCGCGCGCACCGGAGTTGGCCTGGTCGAAGGGGCGGGCGAGGCGGCCGCGGGCCAGCGGACTCCACACCATGGTGGCGACGCCCTCGTCGGCGCAGAGCGGCAGCATCTCGCGCTCCTCCTCGCGGGCCAGGAGGTTGTAGTGGTCCTGCATGGTCACGAAGCGCGCCCAGCCGTGCCGCTCCTGGAGGTGCAGGGCCTTGGCGAACTGCCAGGCGTGCATCGAGGACGCGCCGAGGTAGCGGGCCTTCCCTGCCCTGACCACGTCGTTCAGCGCCTCCAGGGTCTCCTCCAGCGGCGTCCCGGGGTCGAACCGGTGGATCATGTAGACGTCGACGTGGTCGGTGCCGAGACGCCGGAGGCTGGCGTCGATCTCGGACATGATCGCTTTGCGGGACAGGCCGCCGCCGTTGGGGCGGCCCGGGCGCATGGTGTGGCGGACCTTGGTGGTGATGACGACGTCGTCGCGGTGGGCGTAGTCCTTCAGGGCGCGGCCGAGGATCTCCTCGCTGGAGCCGTAGGAGTACATGTTCGCGGTGTCGAAGAAGTTGATGCCCGCTTCGAGGGCGTGCTTGATCAGAGGCCGGCTGGCCTCCTCGTCGAGGGACCAGACGGGGTGGCCGCGGCCGGGGTCGCCGTAGGTCATGGCGCCGATGGCGACGGGAGAGACGTCGAGGCCGGTGCGGCCGAGCTTGATGTAGCGCACGGGGGATCTCCTAGAATGGGGAGCGACACAATCGGAGAGTTCTCCGGTTGACCTCTCCGACCGTACCGGAGAGTTCTCCGCATCGCAATCGGAGCCAGTCGCCCGCACCCCCTCGACGCCGCCCCGACGACAGGAGGACCGATGTCCGAGCCCGCACGGCAGCGCGCCGACGCGCTCAAGAACCGGGAGGCGATCCTCCAGGTCGCCCACGACGCGCTCGCCGAGTCCCCCGACGTGTCGCTCAACTCGATCGCCAAGCGCGCGGGCGTCGGCCCCGGCACCCTCTACCGGCACTTCCCGACCCGCGAAGCGCTGCTCCTGGAGGTCCACCAGCACGGCATCGACCGGCTCACCGAGACCGTGGCGGAAGTCCTCGCCGCCCAGCCGCCGCTGGAGGCGCTGCGCAGCTGGTTCACCACCCTCACCGGCTATGTGCGCATCAAGCACGGGCTGGGCGAAGCGCTGCACTCGGCCGCCGCCCAGGAGGTCGTCAGCGCCTCCTGGCCGCCCGTCACCGCCGCCGTCCAACGCCTCCTGGACGCCTGCGTCGCGTCGGGCGACGTGCGCCCCGACATCGACCCGGTCGACGTGATCATGCTGCTCAGCTGTCTGTGGCGTACGCCGGACAGCCCGGAGGGCGCCGCCCAGGCGGCCCGCCTCATGGACCTCGCCATCGACGGCTTCCGCCCCTAGGTCGTGTCCGCCCTGCGCGGGCCGTCACCCGGAGGAGTCGTCCGCCGTCCCGCCGCCGGCGCCCGTGCCACCGCCGTCGCGCTGGTGGCCGCGGCGGGCGTCGCGGTCGAAGATGCCGAGGATCTCGCAGGGGCCGCCCTCGGCGCCGATGGCGTGCGGAAGCATGGTGGGGAACTCGGCGGCCTGGTTGGTCTCGACGCGGTAGCGGCGGTGGCCGAGCACGAGGGTCGCGGTGCCGGACAGCACGACGAGCCATTCCCGGCCGGGATGGGCCCGCATCTTCGCGGGACTGTCCGGGGGCGGTGCGGTCATCCGCTGGCGTACGACGCTCATGCCCGGGTTGCCCTTGACCGCCCACCGCATCAGCCCGTGGGCCCCGTCGATGACCGGGCTGGTGACGACGTCGTCGGCGGCGGTCTCCACCAGCTGGTCCAGGGTCGTGTCCAGGGCGCGGGCGAGGACGACCAGCTGGTCCAGCGCGAGGCGGCGCTGACCGTTCTCGATGCGGGAGAGCGTGGATTGGCTGACGTTGGCCCGCGTGGCCAGTTCTTCGAGTGACCAGCCCTGTGCCACCCGCAGCGCGCGGATCCGTTTGCGTACGAGGCTGTCCAGCTCACCATTGTCTTGCGTCATGAGCAAGACGATATGCCTCAAGGGCAAATCAGTCCTACGGTTCCGGTGAGTGGCCCGGCACGACAGGGACCACACCCGAGCACGCGGAGCCCTCCCCTCGACCCGACGCGACCGGCCCTGCCCGGCGCCGGCTCCGCATGCCCTCCCACCAGGAAGGCAGGAATCCATGAGCACCCACCAGGCCCCGTCGGCGGCCGTCACCGGCGCCCCGGACAGCGCGCCGGACGCACGTCAGCTGCGCGCGATCCTGATCGCGGTCTCCCTCGCGCTGATGGCCGTCGTGGCATCCGTGTCCGGACTGAACGTCGCCCAGACCCACCTGGCCGTCGAGTTCGGCGCCTCGCAGAGCACGGTCCTGTGGATCATCAACAGCTACACCCTCACCCTGGCCGCCCTGCTGCTGCCGCTCGGCGCCCTCGGCGACCGGCTCGGCCGCAGGCCGATGCTGATCGCCGGTCTGGGCGTCTTCGGCGCCGCCAACATCGCGGCGGCCCTGGCCCCGACCGCCGGGGTCCTGCTCGCCGTCCGCGTGGCCAGTGGCGTCGGCGCGGCGATGATCATGCCCATCACCCTGGCCGTCATCACCTCCACCTTCCCGGCGGAGCAGCGCGGCAGGGCCATCGGCGTGTGGACCGGCGTGGCCGGAGGCGGCGGCATCCTGGGCATGTTCCTCTCCGCCCTGCTCGTCGACGTCGCGGACTGGCGATGGCTCTTCGTCCTGCCGGTGGTCCTGGTCGTCGTGGCCCTGGCCATGACCCTGAAGTCGGTGCCCGACTCCCGCGAGCGGGCCGCCCATCCCTTCGACACCCTCGGCGCACTGCTCTCCGCCGTCGCCGTCGTCGGCCTCATCCTCGTCCTCCAGGAGGGCCCGGAACACGGCTGGACCGCGCCCCTGACACTGCTCGGCCTCACCGCCGGTCTCGTCGGCGCCGCCGGATTCGTGGCCTGGGAACTGCACCGCCGCGAGGCCGCCCTGCTGGACGTCCGGCTCTTCGGCGAGCGCGGCCTGGCCGGGGGCTCGCTCACGCTGCTGGTGGTCTTCGGCGTCCAGGCGGGCATCGCCGTGGTCCTCTTCCCGTTCTTCCAGGCCGTGCTCGGCTGGTCCGGGCTGCTGTCCACGCTGGCGATGATGCCGATGGCCGTGGCGATGATGGCGGCCTCCGGCCTGGCCGCCCGGCCGGCCGCGCGGACCGGCCCCCGCCCGACCATGGCGGCGGGCGTCGCGCTGGCCGCCGCCGGCCTCGCGCTCATGGCACTGCTCGTCTCCGCGGACGGCGGCTACCTGAGCATCCTGCCCGGCATGCTGGCCATGGGCGTCGGCATGGGCCTGTCGATGACCCCGTCCACCGAGGCCATCACCGGCTCCCTGCCCCGGGCGAAGCAGGGCGTCGCCTCCGCGCTCAACGACGTCACCCGCGAGTTCGGCACCGCGCTCGGCGTCGCCCTGCTGGGCGCCCTGCTGTCCGCCGGGTACCGCGGAGCCATCGACGACCGGCTCGACGGCGTTCCCCGCGGCGCCGCGGACACCGCGCGGGAGGGCATCGCCAACGCCGTCGAGGTCGCTCCCGGCACCGGCCCGCACGCGCAGGCCCTGCTCGACGCGGCCCGGGAGTCCTTCATCCAGGGCTGGCAACAGGCCATGTGGACCGGCGTCGCGGTCCTGGGCGCCCTGTTCGTCCTCGTCATCCTGCGCGGGCCGAAAGCCTCCGCCGGCCTTGCCGAGCCCGTCGAGTCCGCCCACGACCTCGGCGGCCGGTGAACCGGCGCTCCGCGCAAGGCCGGTGAAGATCCGCTCCGCGCCGGGATCGGCACCGGTACGCCGTCGGCGTCGTGGCGTGCCGTCCGTCAGACCTTGCGCCAGCGGGCGTTGGCCCAGGAGAAGAGGCCGAAGGCGACGAGGCCGACGGCTATCACCGTCAGCAGCCAGGGACCCGCCGGGGTGTCGGCGAACGTCCGCAGGGTGTCGTCCATGCCCTTGGCCTTGCCGGGCTCGTGCTGGACGGCCGCCGCGATGGCGAACCCACCCGCGGTGGCGAAGACGACACCGCGGGCCGCACCGCCGAACACGCCCAGGAACGTGACGACCTGACGCGTCCTCGGGGACATCTCCGTCATCTTCAGATGCTTCTCGAACTTGCGCATGACGGCCCGTACGGCGATCCACAGACCGGCCGCGGTCACCGCGGCACCCGCGATGCCGACGATCCACTGCCCGCCGGGCCAGTCCAGCGCCTTCGCGGTGACGTCCTGGGAGTTCTTGTCCGAACTGCCGCTGCCGCTGCCCTTGTCCCCGGCCGCGTAGGAGAGCACGGAGTACGACACGAAGCCGTAGAAGACGAAACGGCCCGCCGCCATCGCCCTCTTGCCGGGCTTGTCGCCGTCGGCGCCCGCCTGTCCGAAGGCGGCCTCGGACAGCCGCCACAGGGCCATCCCGGCCAGCGCTATGCCCAGCAGCCACAACAGCACGGTGCCGAAGGGCTTCTGGGCGATCTCCGCTATCGCGCCGCCCCGGTCGGCCTGCTGGCCGCCGCCGAAGAAGGCGATCCGCAGGGAGAGGACGCCGATCAGTACGTAGATGACACCGCGGGCGCCGAAGCCCGCACGGGCCGCCGCCGCGACCGCCTTGCTGTTCGCCGCACGGCGGGCCTGTCCCTGTCCGCGTGCCGTTGCCGATCCAGTAGCCATGTCGTTCCGAATGCCCGCGAAGTACGGGGGCATCCCGGTTATGTCGTCGACTCGATGTCCAGGAAGGTGCAGCCATGGCAAACACGCGGAACGCGACCGACGCGCACGGAGTGTCCGGCGCGACCGACATCCACGCAGTACCCGTCGCATCCGTCACATCCGTCGTATCCGCCGGCACGACGGGGGCCGTCAAGCACGGGGACTCCGGCGGCGGGGCCGAGGACGTCGACGGCGTCCTCGACGACCGGGCCCGGCGCACCAGACGCCGACTGGAACGCCTCATAGGGATCGCGGCCACGGAAGGCAACGCGCTGCTCCCGTTGCGCAACGGGGACGAGATCTTCGGCGCCATGCTGGGCCGGATCCGGGCCGCCCGGCACACCGTGGACATGATGACGTTCGTGTACTGGAAGGGGGAGATCGCCCGGCAGTTCGCCGACGCGCTCGCGGAGCGGGCCCGCGACGGCGTGCGGGTCCGGCTGCTGCTGGACGGCTTCGGGAGCCGGCTCATCGAGAAGGACCAGCTGGAGGCGATGGAGCGGGCCGGGGTGCAGGTGGCCTGGTTCCGCAAGCCGCTGTACCTGTCCCCGCTGAAGCAGAACCACCGCTGCCACCGCAAGGTCCTCGTCGTCGACGAGGAGACGGCCTACACCGGCGGCGTCGGCATCGCCGAGGAGTGGTGCGGTGACGCGCGCGGCCCCGCGGAATGGCGCGACACCCACGTCCAGGTGACCGGCCCCGCCGTGGACGGGCTGGCCGCCGCCTTCGCGCAGAACTGGGCCGAGTGCCACGACGAACTCTTCGACGACCGCGACCGGTTCACCGACCACACCCCCCGGGGCGAGGCCGTGGTGCAGGTGGTCCGCGGCTCGGCCAGTTTCGGCTGGCAGGACATGCAGACCCTGTTCCGCGTGATGATCGAGACGGCGGAGGAACGCATCCGGCTGGCCACCGCCTACTTCGCGCCGGACGCGTTCTTCATCGAGCTGCTGTGCGCCGCGGCCCGCCGGGGCGTCGAGGTGGAGATCCTGCTGCCCGGCCCGCACACCGACAAGAGGGTCTGCCAGCTCGCGGGCCAGCACTACTACGAGGACCTCACCGCCTGCGGGGTGAAGATCTTCCAGTACCAGCCGACCATGCTCCACACCAAGATCGTCACCATCGACAGGGCCACGGCGCTCATCGGCTCGACGAACTTCAACCGCCGGTCCCTGGACCACGACGAGGAGGTCATGCTCGCCGTGCTGGACCCCGCGTTCACCGCGACGCTGGACCGCCACTTCACGGAGGACCTGGAGCACAGCGAACTCATCAGCGCCGGACGGTGGAAGCGCCGCGCACTGCTCCAGCGCGCCAAGGAGACGGCCGTCCTGCCGATCCGGCGCTTCCTCTGACCTGCGGTCCGGCCTCGGCGTCGTGCGGCGCGGGGTTGCGGTGTTCTCCGTCGACGGGGGTCGCGGGCCTCCGTCGCCGGATCTCCGTGTGTTCGACGGCGCGGTAATCCGCCTCGAACGGGGACGGACGACGGACAGGGAAGGGCTCAAGGGCCTGGTTAACGGCCACAGGCCGGGGAACCAGACACAGCAGGCAGAACCGGACACAGACGATCCACAGACCGGGGAGACCTGATGAACACCATGAGCCTCGACGTCGAGCCCGACCGCTCCGCGACATCCGTCGCCGGCGCGCGCGACAGCGCCCGGGACTTCCTCGAAGGTCTCGTACGACCACTCGCGGCCGAGGGCGCCGACACCGTGACCCTGGTCGTCTCGGAGCTCGTCACCAACGCCCTGCGGCACGGCGGCGGCAGCTGCACCCTGGAGCTGACCGCCCACCGCGACAGCATCGAGGTGACCGTGCACGACGACAGCCCGCACGTGCCGCGCATGCGCACGCCCGATCTCAACGGCGGTACGGGAGGCTTCGGCTGGCCCATGGTCAACCGCCTCGCCCACACCACCGCCGTGACCCGCCGGCCGGCCGGCGGCAAGACCGTGAGCGCCTTCCTGGCCCGGTGACTCCGACGCCGGGAAGTGGTGCGGGTCGCGCGGAGGGACCCCGCACAGCACGCGTCGCGACAGCACGAGTCCCGGCAGCGAACCGGCTGCCGGGACTCGTGTTCGGTCAGGAGTGATGCCCTACTTGGGCTTGATGGCGTCCTTGGCCTTCTCCTTGGCCGCGCGCAGATCGCCCTTGGTCTCCTCGGCGCGCCCCTCGGCCTTGAGGGACTCGTTGCCCACCGCTCCGCCGACGACCTTCTTGACCTTGCCCTTGGCCTGCTCCGCCTTGGCCTTCGCCTTCTCGTCCGCAGTCACGACCACTCACCCCTGCCTGTCTCGCCGAAATAGGTTCGCCACCCGTCTGACCGCGTATCCCACCTCCAAACCGACCGGTTGCCGCACGGACTTCGAACGGACTTCCAACGGACTCGCAGCGAACTCCCAGCGGTTCGAGGTCACCGGAGAAACACAGAAAATCCGCAGGAGTGAAGATCTCCTCGCAGGGCATTCGGACGATCGGAGGTTGATAACAATGGTTCCTGTTCTTCTTGTTCTGCTGCTCGCGCTGATCCTCTTCGGCGCCGGTTTCGCCCTCAAGGCCCTGTGGTGGATCGCCGTCATCGTGCTGGTCGTGTGGGTCCTGGGCTTCGTGATCCGCCCCACGGCGAGCGGGGGCAAGCGCGGCCGCTGGTACCGCTGGTAGGCCGGAATTCCTTCCCTTCACATTCCTTCCCGATATGACCCGATGCGAATGTGTGGGACCGGCGGTCCGGGGCAAGCGGATTTCTGAAGTCCCGCGGAGACGTCACCAGCTCCGCGGAGACGTCACCGAATTCAACGGCTCCCGCACGGCTTCGCGGCGCGCATGCGGGAGCGACACACAATGACGAGCTCGACGAGGGAGCGGTTCTCCATGAGCGACACCATCTGGGGTTACCAGCCGACCATCGGCCACGCCACGGGCACCGACCTGATCGGCTACACGGTCGAGGCGACCGACGGCAGCATCGGCAAGGTCGACAAGCACTCGGACGACGTCGCCGCCGCGTACCTCGTCGTCGACACCGGCGTGTGGATCTTCGGTCAGCACGTCCTGCTGCCCGCCGGAACGGTGAACTCGGTCGACCACGAGGAGCGCAGGATCTACGTCGGCCTCACACGGGACCAGATCAGGGAGTCCCCCGAGTTCGACAAGGACCAGCACATCGGCGACGCCGCCTACCACCAGCAGGTGGCCGAGTACTACCAGACGCAGCGCGTCGTCTGACGCGAGCACCAGCCCGCGGGGCGGGGCCGGCCGGAGACACTCCGGCCGGCCCCGCCTTCGTCGTACCCCTCCTACGACAGTCGGCGGACCCGATCTGAAATCACCTGGAATGCATTCGCCGAACCCGGGTAGGCCGATCATTGTCGGTGGACAAGGAACCGGCGGCACGGGGGCTGGATCACAAGGGAGGGGCCTGACATGACGGTGACGAAGACGGCAGACGCACAGACCCGGGTGCTGCCGGAGATCGCGGACCCTTCGCAGGTCGCGCCCAAGGACGCCCGCAATCTGACCCGGCTGTTCCTGGACCAGCTCGCCGTCCTCGAAGAGGGCACGCCCGAGTACCAGTACGCGCGCAACACCCTCATCGAGATGAACGTCACCCTCGTCCGGTACGCGGCCTCCCGGTTCCGCAGCCGCAGCCAGGACGAGATGGAGGACATCGTCCAGGTCGGCACGATCGGACTGATCAAGGCCATCGACCGCTTCGAGCTCACCCGCGAGGTCGAGTTCACCTCCTTCGCGATCCCGTACATCACCGGCGAGATCAAGCGCTTCTTCCGTGACACCTCCTGGGCCGTGCACGTCCCGCGCCGCCTCCAGGAGGCCCGCGTCCAGCTCGCCAAGGCCAACGAGGAGCTTCGCAGCCGGCTCGGCCGTATGCCCACCGTCAAGGAGCTCTCCCAGCTGATGTGCCTCAGCGAGGAAGAGGTCAACGAGGCGCGTCTCGCCTCCAACGGCTACAACTCCGCCTCCTTGGACGCCGCCATCAGCTCCGGCGACGAGGGCGAAGCCGCGCTGGCCGACTTCATCGGGCTCGACGACAACGCCCTGGAACTCGTCGAGGACTTCAACGCCCTGGCCCCCCTGATCGCCGAACTCGACGACCGGGAGCGACGCATCATCCACATGCGCTTCGTCGACGAACTCACCCAGGCCCAGATCGGCGAACACCTCGGCGTCTCCCAGATGCACGTCTCCCGTCTCCTCAACCGCACGCTCACCAAGCTCCGTGCGGGCATGCTCACCACGAACTGAGCCCGCACGACCGGCGGGTGGGACCGGGACACCGGTCCGGCCCGCCGGTTTTCACTGTGTGCCGGACGCCAGTCCGACCCGGTGGGCGAGGACGACCGCCTGGACCCGGTCGCGCAGGGCGAGCTTGGCCAGGATCCGCGAGACGTAGGTCTTGACCGTCTCGGGCGTGATGTACAGCTCCGCCGCTATCTCCGCGTTCGACAGCCCCTCGGCCATCTGCCGGAACACGTCCAGTTCACGGGGCGTCAGCGCGCGTACGACGTCCTCCCGGGCCGGCCGGGAGGACTCGGCCGGGCGCAGGTGCTCGGCGTAGTGGCCGATGAGGTGGCGGGTGACGGCGGGCGCCAGCAGGGCCTCGCCCCGGGCGACGGTCCGGATGCCGTTCACCAGCTCCGCGGGCGGCGCGTCCTTGAGGAGGAACCCGCTGGCTCCGGCGCGTAACGCGTCGTAGACATGGGCGTCGACGTTGAACGTGGTGACGACCAGCACCTTCGGCGCATACCCGGCCTCCGCGCCGGGGCCGGCCAGCTGCGAGGTCGCCTGGATGCCGTCGAGGAGGGGCATCCGGATATCCATCACGACCACGTCGGGACGCAGCCGCCGCGCGGCTTCCACCGCAGCGTGCCCGTTCTCCGCCTCGCCGACGACCTCCATGTCGGGCTGGGCCGAGAAGATGGTGACGTAGCCGGTGCGCACCAGCTCCTGGTCGTCGCAGACGAGCACACGGATCGGTGGCGGCGCGTCACTCAAGGGGTCACTCCTGAAGGGGCTCGGGCTCGGGCCGAGGCGGGGACTGGCGCGGGGACGGGAACTAGGGCCGGGAGACGGGCTGTTGCTGTGGCTGGGAGGGAATCGTGGCACGGACCTCGAACCCGCCACCGGGCCGGGGTCCCGCCTCCAGTTCACCGTCGAGCATCCGCACGCGGACGCGCAGCCCGGCCAGGCCTCGTCCGCCCTTGGGTCCCGGTTCGCGGGTGGCAGGCACAACCGCAGGCTCGGGGACGGGACCGGAAGCGGCAGGGAGGGCGGGGGCGCCGGGGCCGGGGCCTTCGGTGGTCACCTCGATCTCGACGCCGTCCTCGCCGTGTCGGACCAGGACCCGTGTCGGCCGCCCGGTCGCGTACTTCATCGCGTTGGTGAGCGCTTCCTGCACCACCCGATACGCGGCCAGCTCCACGTCCACGCTCCGTGGCCGCCGCTCGCCCCGCTCGCTGAACTCCACCGGCTGGCCCGACCTGCGGGCCTGCTCGACGAGGTCTCCGACCTGGCCGAGAGCGGGTCCCCGGCTCCCGTACGAGGAGTCCTCGCGGCCGGGCGCATCGGTCGCGGACCCGGCGGCCGTCGAGCCGCGGGGCGTGGATCCGGCGGCCGTCGAGCCGCGGGGCGTGGATCCGGCGGCCGTGGATTCGCCGGTCGCCTCCAACACCCCCAGCAGATACCGGAGTTCCGTCAGGGCACGGCGGCCGGTGTCGCTGACGGAGGCCATGCCCGTAGTGGCCCGTTCCGGTGCGGACGCGATCAGGAACTGTGCCGCGTCCGCCTGCACCACCATGGCCGTCACATGGTGGGTGACCACGTCGTGCAACTCCCGCGCGATCCGCGCCCGTTCGGCCGCCGTGGCCAACTCGGCGGCCAGCCGCCGCCGTTCCGCCTCCTCGCCGCGCCGCTTGCGCACACCGCTCCCGACCAGCCGGACCGCGGCCAGCACCAGATAGAAGGCGAGATAGTCCATCGCGTCCTGCGGGGAGCCGAGCCGGTGCAGTTCGACGGCCAGCACCACGTACCCCGCACTCGCCACGCCCGCCGACTCCCGGCGGAAGCGGACCTGGTGGGCGCCGGCCGAGTACAGCGCCAGATACAGCCCCATGCTGCCGAACGTCGTGGCGAAACCCAGCGCCTGGTGCACGGCGAACGCGGTGGCGACGACGGCCAGACAGCCCGCGGGCCAGCGGCGGCGGGCCGCCAGCGGCAGGGTCTGGGCCAGGATCAGTCCGAGGCCCAGCGCGCTCGCGGGCCGCTCGGGGAGATCGCCGATCTGCGCCCCGATGACCGACAGGGTCGGCACGAAGGCCAGCAGGGTGAGCGCCAGGGCGAGGACACCGTCCTTGAGGAAGGCGTCCTGCTCCTTCCACCGCTCCAGCGGCACCCGCAACCACGGTGCCCGCACAAGGTCCTGAGGGAGCATCGCTTGTCCCATCCTCCGATCGACCGGTGTCCCGTACGGCGGCCCTGCCTCAGCCCTTGACGAGGCGCCGGGGCCGCGGACCGCCGTTCCGGCGGGCGAGGACGGCCATCCGGACGGTGAGCAGCACACCGAGGAGGACGGGCACGATCGACGCCTCCAGACCGAAGGTGCCGCCGCTCAGCAGGGCGGAGCCGTGGGTGTCGACCGTGAACAGTCCCTCGGGGGTGTGCCCGGAGACCGGGATGCCGAGCAGCTGTTCGGCGGCGTTCCAGGTGAAGTGCAGGCCCGCGACGAACCAGATGCTACGCCGCCACAGGAACGCCACGCCGAGCATCACACCGGCCTCCAGGGCGATGGCGAGCGCGCTCCACGCGCTGGCTCCCGGAGCGGCCAGGTGGGAGACGCCGAAGAACAGCCCGGTGACCACGATGGCGACCCGGCTGCCCCAGCGCTGCTCCAGCGCCTGGAGGGCGATACCGCGGAACATCAGCTCCTCGGTGACCGCGGCACCGGCCTGCAGCATCGCGGCGGACCAGACGACGGAGAAGAAGCCGTTGCCCGCCCAGGAGAAGGAGTAGCCCCCGAACATCGTGATCAGCAGAGCCGCGACGAGGACGAAGCCCAGGCCGACCGCGCCGCCGTAGAGCGCCTCCCGGCCGGCGCCCTGCCGGGCGATCTCCGGGGTGGCACGCCCCGCGAGCCGGTGCATCACCAGCCAGTACACGGCGACCGCCACGGCCGCGCCCAGCACCGGCAGCGGGCCGGGGCCGGTGGCGGTCAGCGCCGAGACCAGGCCGACCCCCACCAGACCCGTCAGCGCCCAGCCGAGCGGGGTGCGGACGATCCGGCCGAGACGACCGCCCCGGCCACCGCCGTTCTCGTCCGGGCGGGGTCCTGCTTCGTCGTGTGCGGCGGACGGCGTGCTCATCGTGACCTCCCTGCGGCAACGGCCACTCCGACGGCGACCGATCTGAGGACCACGCTAGAAATCCACGGCGATCCACGAATCACCCGCGCAGGGACGGTCCGGGTAGCTCTCACGGGGGATGCGCCTCACCGGCGCCGTCACTCCGGGAGACGGCCGGCTTCTACGGGTTCAGCGGGGCAGACCGGTGGCGCGGGAGATGACGGTGTCGAAGGCCCGGTCGGAGACGACACGGCGCAGGGCGATGAGGGGGCGGGCGCCGAAGCCGGTGGCGTAGCGGGTCCTGGGGCGGCGGGCGGTGACGGCCCTGCCGATCGCGTCGGCGATGACCTGGGGCGGGGAGTTGCGCTTGGCGTTGGCCTCGGAGCGCAGGGAGGAGGCCACGGCGTCGGCCTGGCCGGCGTAGGCGCCGGCGGTGGAGGCGACATCCACACGGTGAAGGAAACACTGCGGCACTCCACCATCACGCTGACCTCGGACACGTACACGAGCCTGCTGCCTGAGTTGGACCGTGAGATCGCCGAGAAGGCAGCAAAGTTGATCCCCAGGTCGCGTCCGGCCGCTAATGATTCGGCCGCTCAAGTCGCGCGTAATGCGTAGGTCACAGTCACACCCGCTAAGGCAGGCTGAGGCTGCGGGCGCCGACACGAGGAGGCTCATCCTGTACGCGGGTCGAAACAGCACCCGCGTACAGGCCGAAGTCCATCGGGCCCTTATGGAGACGAGGGAATTTAGTCCCGCTCCCGTAGCCTGCCCCTCATAGCGGCGCGCTTCCGCCGATGCTCCCACCAAGCCACCCACCATAGATAGCGATATCGGGATTCCTTTGGCATGAGTAGCCGTACCAAAGCCAGCGGCAGGAAGAAGAGAAAAACGATAAGTAGGAATGCCCACCACGGCATCCCTTCGATCGCACTCTGAGGGATCTCAATCATGATTCAACGACTCTCCATACGGGAAGGTTGATCGACTCGGCCATCCGGTCCGATCAGCGTCGAATCTTGAGTACCGATCCCTTCAGGGTTACCTCATATCCGTGCCGCCGGGTAGAGATTTTCGCATCGCGCACCCCGATCACGGGGTCAGTCAGTGCAAGCGCAACATCCTGCGCGTAGGGATATCCCGTCCATTGCGCTGCCCACTCGTCGCCCTCGCCCCAGAGTCGCCGCTGGGGGTCGTCGTACCCCTCAACCTCTGTATGCCCCATACGCTCCAGCGGGTCCCAATACCAGTTACCCGTGGCCCAGCGCCGGCCCGGGTCAGTCATAGACATCCTCACAGCAATGCCGGCCAGCAGGGTTTGAGCATCAGCGGTCATGACTGGTAGTGCCTCGCAGAGACGCTTCTCCTCCGGCAGCAAGGGGGTATCGAGCGACAGCATTCGACGATCGGTGTCGCTCAATTGTCCAACCACTTTACCGTTTGGATCGTCAGTGACTACCAGTTCCCCACCTGTCGGAACATGCTCCAACACGTAGCAAGAACCGAACACTCCACCCCTAAGGCGCATACCTGGAACCCGCAGGTAATCTTCACTGTCCGGGACGAGATACTGCGCAACGTTCATCGGGGCGTCCGCGATAAAGATCAAACGGTTCCAACGCGGCGGAACCTTAATCGTATACCACGTCAGGGTGTTGATCGTCCATTGCTTAGGCGATGCATCCTCGTCGCCTCGATTGAACAGGCCAAGGGCTAGCATTGCATTTAACTGACGCTGTTGCGGTGCGAAAGAATCCAAGCCGTGCGAACGATCGTTGGGGATTCCCGCGAGTGCCGCTTTATACAGCTCACCCGAGTACTTCATACGGGAGCGCGCGGCCTGCTTTTTCACTGAATTTGACACGCAAAAACCTCACTCGCCCCCGGTAGCGTTTGAGTGGCACGCCAAAAAAAGATGCTTCCTGCACCGCTTCCACAGAGTGAGTGCACTAACACCCGTGAGACGGCGATTGCAGTACCGGGCCCGCACGCCGGAGCTCCTGAGCCTCTGCGCCCAGTCGACAAAGGTCGATGGCGGGCAGGCTACCTCAGTCGGAGCCCTCCCGCGCAACTCCCCTTCCGCTAAAGCCAGATGAGGTCGAATGTGACGGTCAGTCACACCACCTGCGTGGCATCTGCTCAAGCCATCGGCCCGGAGGGGCGAAGTGATCACGACCGCACAGCAAGCGAGAACCGCGCCTCGGCGTCCCGCCTGATCGCTAGCAGATCTCCACGTTCTGGGCCATTTCCACTCCCTCTTGCGGGCACGGGCGTCATGCTCGGTCCATGGGACGAAACAGCAAGCGCCGCCGGAGCGCACGAGCTGCCAAGGCAGGGCGCGATGTCAGGCCGGATCTCTCTGAGATCTCCCGCGTCCGGACCGCAAGGCGCCTGCGCGCAGATATAGCAACGTGGATGGAAAACCCCTCCAAGGGGCCGGGGGCCTCGTTCATTGAGGGTGAGCACCCTTCAGATCCCACTGCAGTCTGGGCGATCCTGATGGGCTGGCTTGTCGGGGCACGGGAGCAGATCACCGAGGACCAGGCGCGCGACGCCGTCACGTGGGTCTCCGACAGCCTGGGAATCAAGCACGATGACCTCGTCCAAGCAGCAGGGTTCATCGGCCACCCAGACGCGCCGAATCTGACGCTCAACGAGGGAATCGAGCACTACGGGGGCAACCCGATCATGTTCACCCTGTACATGGTGATGCTCTGCGGCGGCCTGGTTGCGACGGTTGGCGACGCCGATCCGGATTGGCTCAAGCAGTTCGATCTGACGGCATGACCGGATCTGGGGCTCTCCCCGTGGAGCGCCCCCGGCACATCCGCTCACGCATCGCTCACGCAATGGCTCGAAAACGAGGAAGCGCCCGAGCCGACCGAAGCCGACCCGGACGCTGCGCAGCAGGTCAGACGGGATACCCCCGTCACCCGCACCGTAGGCCCTGTGGGACTCGAACCCACAACCAATGGATTAAAAGTCCACTGCTCTGCCAATTGAGCTAAGGGCCCAGGCGATGTTGCCTCCCCGAGCATAGCCGGAGGTGGCCGTGTCTCCGATCGGGTATCGGGGACACGGCCGCGCCGAACGGCAAAACAGGGGGCGAGCACGGGACGCGCAGGCACGGGACAGGCACGGCACAGGCACGGGACGGGCACGGAACCGAGACGGAACAGGCGACCGACTGGTCCGGAGTGCAACGGGTCGACCGGATATGGCCGTTACGGATCGATCGGTTCGGGTGCCCCCGCCCGTGCCGCCTCCCGCGCCTTCGTGCGGGCGTGCTCCGGGTTCAGGAACCAGTGCTGGGCCGAGGCCTTCCACCACACCGTGGCGAAGCCGAGGACGACCAGGACCGCGACCGGCGCGTAGTTGAAGGACTCCCAGGTGACCGGGGACACCTGCGGCAGCATGAACAGCACGGTGATCACGATCACCCACACCACCGACACCGTCCCGATCAGCTTCGACCACCGGCCCAGATGCCACGGCCCCCGCTGGAACGCCTCGCCCTTCCCCAGCCGCAGCAGCGTCGGGATGACGTAGGCGATGTAGAGGCCGATCACCGCGATCGACGTCACGGCCGCGTACGCCGTCACGTTGATCAGGTAGGGGAGGCCGAGCACCAGCGCTCCCGTCGCCGCGAGCCACACCGCCGCCACGGGTGTCCTCGTGCGCGGGCTCACCGTGTGCCAGACGTTCGAGAAGGGGAGCGCGCCGTCGCGCGAGAAGGCGTAGATCATGCGGCTGTTGGCGGTCACCGACGCCATCCCGCAGAACAGCTGCGCGCCGATCACCACCAGGAGCAGGAGTTTGCCGGCGGTCGCTCCGAGGGCGTCGAGCAGGATCTGCGCCGGGGGTGCGCCGGTCGGCGAGCCCAACTCCTTGTCGTACGACTGGATCGCGTACGTGAAGCCGAGGAGGAGGACGAAGCCGGCGATCCACGACGTCCAGATGGAGCGGACGATGCCCTTGGGGCCGGCCGTCGACGCGTCGTGGGTCTCCTCCGTCATGTGGGCCGAGGCGTCGTAGCCGGTGAAGGTGTACTGCGCCATCAGGAGGCCCAGCAGGACGACGTAGACCCCGCTGCCCCAGCCGGTGTTGTTCACGAACTTCGTGAAGACGAACGTCGTCGACTGGTGGTGGTCCGGGACGAAGGTGAGCGCGCCCACGATCACGGCCACGCCGATCACGTGCCACCACACGCTCACGTTGTTGAAGACGGCGACGATCTTCACGCCGAAGGTGTTCAGCAGGCCATGGAGGATCAGGATCGCCGCGAACAGGAGGACCGTTCGGCCGGGTGTCACCTCGAAGTCGAACTGCAGGTTCAGGTACGCGCCCAGGAACGAGGCCGCCCCGAAGTCGATGCCCGCGGTCACGGCGACCTGGCCGAGGACGTTGAACCAGCCCGTGAACCACGCCCAGGCCGCCGCGGTGCGCGGGGGCGCCAGGCGGTGGGCCCAGAAGTACAGGCCCGCCGACGTCGGGTAGGCCGAGCAGATCTCGGCCATCGACAGTCCGACGAACAGCGTCATCAGGCCTACGGCCACCCAGCCCCAGGTGATCACGGCCGGGCCGCCCGTGTTCATGCCGAACAGATACAGCGTGAGGCAGCCCGACAGGACCGAGATGATCGTGAAGGAGACCGCGTAGTTGGAGAACGCCGACATGCGGCGGGCGAGAACCTGCGTATAGCCGAGCTGGGCAAGCCGTTCCTCGTCGGAGAGACCGGGAGCGTCTCCCTTAGACAACCCACTCGCTATGGCGTCATCTGTCATGCCCCCAGCGATTCCCTCACCGACGGCGTGACATGCGCCACTTAAGGAATCGATAAGGACTCGATGTGGCCAAAAAATGCCCCTACGACGAAAGGGCCCGTACGACCGAGTCGTACGGGCCCCTCGTCAGCTCACTGGGCGTCAGCCGTTGCGCTTCCAGCGCGGCTTGTCGTCACGGCGGCCGAAGGAACCGGTGCCGGTACCCGTGCCGGTCGTACCGCGGTGGCCGTACGGACGGTCGTGACCGCCGGTGCGGAAGCCGGGGCGGTCGCCCTGGCGGTCGCGGTTGAACGGGCGGTCGCTGCCCCGGTGACCGCCCGAGGGACGGTCGTCGCGGCGGAAGCCGCCACGGTCGCCGCCGCGGTCGCTGCCACCGCGGTCGTCACGGCGGAAGCCACCCGAGGGACGGTCGTCACGACGGTCGAAGGAACGGCCGCCACGGTCGCCGCCGCGGTCGCTGCCGCCACGGTCGTCACGGCGGAAACCACCCGAGGGACGGTCGTCACGACGGTCGAAGGAACGGCCACCGCGGTCGCCGTCACGCCGGTCGCTGCCGAAGCCGCCCGAGGGACGGTCGTCGCGACGGAAACCGCCGCGGTCGCTGCCACCGCGGTCGTCGCGACGGAAGCCGCCCGAGGGACGGTCGTCACGACGGTCGAAGGAACGGCCGCCACGGTCGTCACGCCGGTCGTCGCGGCGGAAGCCGCCGGAGGGGCGGTCGTCACGACGGTCGAAGGAACGGCCACCGCGGTCGTCACGGCGGTCACGGCGCTCGTAGTTGCCCCGGTCGTCACGCTGCTGGCGCGGACGGTCGTAGGACGAGGACTCCTCGCGCACCGGCGCCTCGGCCTGCTCCGCCACCACGGCCTCGGCCGCGGCCTCCACGACGGCGGCGGCCTCGGCGACCGCGGCCTCCGGGTCGTCGCCCCGCTCGCGCGCGGCACGGGCGATCAGACGGTCGGACTCCTCGCGCAGCTCGGCGGCGCGGCGCGTGGCCCGCTCCAGCTCCTTGGTGAGCTGGGCGACCTCGCGCTCGGCCTGCTGCGCGGCGTCGCCCGCCGACTGGGCCTGCACCTCGGTCATCGAACGGGCGCCGGTGATCTCAGCGACCTCGGGCTCGAAGGCCGTACCGGTGTTGATGATGTGCCGCCCGGCGTCGACGCCCGCGTCCTCCATCAGCCGGAAGATCTGGCGCCGCTGGTGCGGCAGGGAGAGCGAGACGACGGTGCCCGTACGTCCGGCGCGCGCGGTGCGGCCGGCGCGGTGCAGGTAGTCCTTGTGGTCGCCGGCCGGGTCCACGTTCAGGACCAGGTCGATGCCGTCGACGTGGATGCCGCGGGCGGCGACGTCGGTGGCGACGAGCGCGTTGACGTAGCCGTCCTTGAAGTCGGCCAGCGTCCGGGTGCGGGCGCCCTGCGTCATGCCGCCGTGCAGCGCGTCGGCCTTCACGCCGGACTCGCGCAGCTGCTCGGCGATGCGGTCGGCGCCCAGCTGGGTGCGGACGAAGATGATCGTGCGGCCCTTGCGGGAGGCGATGGCGGCGGTGACCGGCGCCTTGTCCTTGGGCTTCACGATGAGGATGTGGTGGGACATCGTCGTGACGTTGCCCTGCGCGCTGTCGACCTCGTGGGTGACCTCGTCGGTGAGGTAGCGCTTGACGAGGGTGGAGATCTCGTTCTCCATCGTCGCTGAGAACAGCATGCGCTGGCCGCCGGCCGGGATCTGGTCGAGCAGTTCGGTGACCTCGGGCAGGAAGCCCAGGTCGGACATCTGGTCGGCCTCGTCGAGGATGGCGATCTGCACGTCCTCAAGGGAGCAGGCGCCGCGGTTGATGATGTCGCGCAGGCGGCCCGGGGTGGCGACGAGGATGTCGACGCCGCGCTCGAGGGCGTAGATCTGGTTGCCCATGGACGTGCCGCCGCAGACGACCTTCATCTTCAGGCCGAGGACGTCGCCGTAGGGCTGGAGCGCGTCGGCGACCTGCATCGCCAGTTCGCGGGTCGGGGTGAGGATGATGCCGCGCGGGCGCTTCTTCTCGGTGCGGCCGCCGGACAGCGTCGCGAGCAGCGGCAGACCGAACGAGAGGGTCTTGCCGGAGCCGGTGCGGCCGCGGCCGAGGATGTCCTTGCCGGCCAGGGCGTCCGGGATGGTCGCGGCCTGGATCGGGAAGGGGGTGGTCACGCCGTTCTGCGCGAGCTTGCGGACGACGCCCTCGGGGAGACCGAGGTCCGCGAAGGTGACCTCGGGAGCTGCCTCGGTGGTGGCCTCGACGGCCGTCTCGTCGCCCTCGTTCTCGGGCATGACGATGTGATCAGTACTGGAAATGGACATGCGAATGCGAAACCTTCCGGAGTCTCCGTCGGCACGCGCCCGTCAACTCCGTGATTCGCTATCGACCGCCTCAATGCGGTCCGCCACGGCAAGGGAGAGTACGCGCCACACGGCGCGCTCTGCAGTGGCGCCGGGCAATGGGATCAAACGATCTACCACCATACGCACCCACCACCCCCCGAGGCAAACCAGCCTCGATTGACGTACATCACAGCCGTTCCGTTCCTACGCCGGTGAACCGGCCGCCGGCGCCGGTTCCCGGTCGACGAGCTGCGGCACGGGGTCCTCGTGCGCGGAGGACGAGGGCTCCGCCACCGTCGGCTGGGCGGACGGCGACTGCGCGCTCGGCGTGGGGTCCGGGGGCGGCGGGGTCCGCGTCGGGGTCGGCTGCGGCGCGGCCGTGGTCGGCCCGCCCGGCTTCGGACTCGTACCGGGTCCGGGCGCCTTGGACGAGGTCGGGCTCACCGCGTCGCCGGGCGCCGACGGCGAGGCCGAACCCGAGGCGGACTCCCCGGGCCTGGGCTTCCCGTGCCCGTGCTTCCCGTCACCCCCGGACCCGCCGGACCCGCTCCCGCCGCCCGGCGCCCCCGGACCGCCGTCGGGCGCCTCTCCGGCGTGCCGCCCGGCGGAGTGCGAGGGCCTGGCACCGCCGCCCGCGTCGTCGCCCACGCTCATGCAGCCGGCGGCAGCGGCGACGACGGCGACCGCGGCGGCCAGACGGACGGGTACGTACATGGGGCGCACGGGGCCACCTCCGAGGCGGAAAAAGGGAGTCCCCCTCTCAACTCCCGGCGCCCACCGGAAGACACGCGTCCGACCGGCGCCGCCCGTTCCTGGCCGGAGAACACCCCTTCCCGCCCCGACACCGGCCGGAAGCAGCCGCTACGACGACCACCCGCGTCGCCAACTGCCCACCCCCGCACCCCACTTCATCCCGTACCGGCACACACAGGACAGGCCCGTTCGGCCGCCGCCGCCCCGAACCGGCGTCCGTCCCCGACAATGGGCGTGTGCTGGAGATGACACGCGAGGCGTTCGAAGAGCTGGTGAGCGAAGCCCTGGACCGGATCCCGCCGGAGCTGACGCGGGTCATGGACAACGTGGCGGTGTTCGTCGAGGACGAACCCGACCCGTCCGACCCCGAGCTGCTCGGCCTCTACGAGGGCACACCGCTCACGGAACGCGGCGAGTGGTACGCCGGCGTCCTCCCCGACCGCATCTCGATCTACATGGGCCCGACCCTGCGGCACTGCGCGACCACCGAGGAGGTCGTCCACGAGGTCGCCGTCACCGTCGTCCACGAGGTCGCCCACCACTTCGGCATCGAGGACGAGCGCCTGCACGAACTGGGCTGGGGCTGACGCACCGGCATACCCGCCCCCACCCCTGGGCATACGGGACCAATGGCCAGCGTCCCCCTCGCAGCCCTGAACCGACTCCGCCGGACCCGGCACGCCCTGATCCGCAGGTACCGCGGTCGCCGTCCCCGCCCGACCGTCGAACTCGTCCCGCAGCCGCACCCCTGGACCCGCGCCCTCGGCCTCGTCATGGTCGTCGCCGCCGGGGCCTGGCTCGGCCTGCTGATCGTCGGCGACGTACGGGCCCAGGTCGGCCCGATGAACACGACGATGACCCTGCGCCCGTCCCTCACCGGCGGCACGAAGATCAACGTGTCCCCGCTCGGCGCCCTGTCCCTGGACAGCCACCACGCCCCGGTCCGCCTGGACGTCAACGTCGACCAGCTCGACCCGGAACGCTCCCAGTCCCTCGTCGACCACCCCGAGCGCATCTCCGGCCTCCAGGACGAGGTCGCCCGCGACGTGGAACACGGCACCCTCGACCTGGCCGTACGGTCCTGCGCGGCCGTGGTGCTGGGCGCCACGACGCTCGGCCTCGCGGTCTACCGCCGCCCCCGCAGGGCCCTGGCGGCGGGCGGCCTGGCCCTGACCCTCCTGGCCGCGTCCGGAGCGACGGCGTACGCGACCTGGAACCCGAAGTCGATCCTCGAACCGAAGTTCTCCGGCCTGCTCTCCAGCGCCCCGTCCCTGGTCGGCAACGCCCGCAGCATCGTCACCGAATTCGACGTCTACCAGCAGGAGTTGGCCCGCCTGGTGACCAACGTGACCAAGCTCTACGACGTCACGTCGACGCTTCCCGCCTACCAGCCGGACCCGACCACGATCCGCATCCTGCACGTCTCCGACATCCATCTGAACCCCGCGAGCTGGAAGATCATCGCCTCGCTGGTGGAGCAGTACAAGGTCGACGTGATCGTCGACACCGGCGACACCATGGACCACGGCACGACCGCCGAGAACGGCTTCCTCGACCCGATCGGCGACCTCGGTGTCCCCTACGTCTGGGTCAGGGGCAACCACGACTCCCTCGCCACCCAGCGCTACCTCGCCCGCATCAAGAACGCGCACGTCCTGGACGAGGGCCGCGCGGAGACGGTCGCGGGCGTGCGCTTCGCGGGCATCGGCGACCCCCAGTTCACCCCCGACCGCTCGACCGCGACCGGCGCCGACAACTCGGAGGAGCTCGCCGGCGACCAGCTCGCCTCCGCGCTCCGCGACCAGCGGGCCGCCGGCACCCCGGTCGACATCGCGCTCGTCCACGAACCGTCGGCCGCCCGCCAGACCGACGGCGAGGTCCCCCTCGTCCTAGCCGGCCACCTCCACCACGAGGGCACCGAGGTGATGAAGCACGGCACCCGCCTGCGCATCGAGGGTTCGACGGGCGGCAGCGGCCTGCGCGCGGTC
Organism: Streptomyces sp. NPDC090083; assembly: GCF_044747445.1. Lineage (NCBI taxonomy): Bacteria > Bacillati > Actinomycetota > Actinomycetes > Kitasatosporales > Streptomycetaceae > Streptomyces > Streptomyces sp. NPDC090083. The sequence continues at coordinate 73,445 of NZ_JBIVED010000006.1, forward strand.
GAGGGCAAGTACCCCGACCCCATCGAGGCGTCGATCCTCTACGTCGACCGCGACACCCGCCGGCTCCAGGCCTGGGACGAGATCAAACTCGGCGGCCTCGGCCTGACGACGGCGGAGGTGAGCCGCCACCTCCCGAAGGAGAACCTCCCGGGAGCACCCCAGTCCCCCGGCCCGACCCCTGATCCGTCCCCCAGCTCGTCCCCGGCCCCGTCCCCGGGCGGGACCTCCACCCGGTCTCCGAGTCCGCCCCGGACGCCCTCCCCGAGCCCCTCCCCGTCGGCCCCGTAAACCGTTTTGGCGATACCTCCCGCCATCCCATATGCTTCTCACGTCCCCGACGCGCTGAGAAGCGCCCAGGCGGGCCGATAGCCCTCATCGTCTAGCGGCCTAGGACGCCGCCCTTTCAAGGCGGTAGCACGGGTTCGAATCCCGTTGGGGGCACGCAACACCGTGTGCGACACTGGCTCTTGCCGGTCAGCGCACAAAAGCTTGGTCCTGTGGAGCAGTTTGGAGTGCTCGCCACCCTGTCAAGGTGGAGGCCGCGGGTTCAAATCCCGTCAGGACCGCTGAGGTTCCGCAAGGAACCTCGTGGCTGGGTAGCTCAGTTGGTACGAGCGATCGCCTGAAAAGCGATAGGTCGCCGGTTCGACCCCGGCCCCAGCCACCGGATCGAAAGCCCTGTCCCACCGGGACGGGGCTTTCGTCGTGACCGGACGACACAGGGTGGGGCGCGATGAGCCAGGACACCGACCTGGAGAAGATTCGGGCGCGGTACGGACTGCTCGCGGTGGTGGGCAGCAACCTCGCGATCACCGCGGTGGCGATCTTCGGCGTATGGCAGCTGAACGGCGACCGTGCGGTGATCGTGGGCGTCCTGACCTCGGCGTTCACCGCGATGGCGGGGCTGACGACGGCGTACCTGGGCATCAAGGCCGTGTCGAACACGGCGCAGTCGATGTCGAAGGAGGCCGGCAGACAGCCGGACGCCGGCATCGCCACCGCCACCGGCGCTGACAGCGGAGCCGACACCGGCCGGCCGGTCGGCCCGGCGGTGCCCCCGCCGGCGGAGCCCGCCCCGGACCACTGACCCGGGACAATTCATTCGCCAGGAATTTCGCCGAGGTGAGATCCTTGACGGCGTATGTCTACGCACCCCGCCTCCGCACCCGGCGCCCCGGCACCCGGCTCCCCCGCCCTGGGTGACCTCGCCCCCCGCCTGACCGAGCTGACCCTGCGCGACGCGCACCGCCTCGGCCGCAGGCTCGAAGGCGCGCGCCGGATACGCAGACCGGAGGCCCGTGCCGCGGTCCTCGCCGAGATCGAGACCGAGGTCGCCCGCGGCGAGGAGCGGATGGCCGCGCGGCGCACCCGGGTCCCGGCCGTCTCGTATCCCGAACAACTCCCGGTCAGCCAGAAGAAGGCCGACATCGCGGCCGCGATCCGCGACCACCAGGTCGTGATCGTCGCGGGCGAGACCGGCTCCGGCAAGACCACCCAGATCCCCAAGATCTGTCTCGAACTCGGCCGCGGTGTCCGCGGCATGATCGGCCACACCCAGCCCCGCCGCATCGCCGCCCGCACGGTGGCCGAGCGCGTGGCGGAGGAGATGGACACCCCGCTCGGCGAGGCCGTCGGCTGGAAGGTCCGCTTCACCGACCAGGTGAACCCGGAGTCGACGTTCATCAAGCTGATGACGGACGGCATCCTGCTCGCCGAGATCCAGACCGACCGCGAACTGCGCGCCTACGACACGATCATCATCGACGAGGCCCACGAGCGGTCCCTCAACATCGACTTCCTGCTCGGCTACCTCGCCCAACTGCTGCCCAAGCGCCCGGACCTGAAGGTCGTCATCACCTCGGCGACCATCGACCCCGAGCGTTTCTCCCGGCACTTCGGCGACGCCCCGATCATCGAGGTGAGCGGCCGGACGTACCCGGTCGAGGTCCGCTACCGCCCGCTGCTGGAGGACGACTCGGAGGACTCCGACCGCGACCAGATCACCGCGATCTGCGACGCCGTGGAGGAGCTTCAGGGCGAGGGCAAGGGCGACATCCTCGTCTTCCTCTCCGGCGAGCGGGAGATCCGCGACACGGCGGACGCGCTGACGAAGAAGAACTACCGCGCCGGAGGCGCTGACGGGCAGCGCACCGAGGTGCTGCCGCTCTACGCCCGCCTCTCGCACGCCGAGCAGCACCGGGTGTTCCAACAGCACACCGGGCGGAGGATCGTTCTGGCGACGAACGTCGCCGAGACCTCGCTCACCGTGCCGGGCATCAAGTACGTCATCGACCCCGGCTTCGCCCGCATCAGCCGCTACAGCCACCGGACCAAGGTGCAGCGCCTGCCCATCGAGGCGGTCAGCCAGGCGAGTGCCAATCAGCGCAAGGGGCGTTGCGGCCGTACGTCGGACGGCATCTGCATCCGGCTGTACTCGGAGGAGGACTTCGAGGCCCGCCCGGAGTTCACCGACGCCGAGATCCTGCGGACGAACCTCGCCTCCGTGATCCTGCAGATGACGGCGGCCGGTCTCGGTGAGATCGAGAAGTTCCCGTTCATCGATCCGCCGGACCACCGCAACATCCGTGACGGCGTCCAACTCCTCCAGGAACTGGGCGCGTTGGACCCGGACGAGAAGGACCCGCGCAAGCGCCTCACCCAGACCGGCCGCAAGCTGGCCCAGCTCCCGGTGGACCCGCGCCTGGCCCGCATGGTCCTGGAGGCCGACAAGAACGGCTGTGTCCGCGAGGTCATGGTGATCGCCGCCGCGCTCTCCATCCAGGACCCGCGCGAGCGCCCGGTGGACAAGCAGACGCAGGCGGACCAGCAACACGCCCGTTTCCGCGACGAGTCGAGCGACTTCCTGGCGTTCCTGAACATGTGGCGGTACATCCGCGAGCAGCAGAAGGAGCGCGGTTCCTCCGCGTTCCGCCGCATGTGCAAGCAGGAGTACCTGAACTTCCTCCGCATCCGCGAGTGGCAGGACATCTACAGCCAACTCCGCACGGTCGCCAAGCAGATGGGCATCCACTTCAACGAGGAGGACGCGGCCGAGCAGAGCGTCCACGTCTCCCTCCTCGCCGGCCTGCTCTCGCACATCGGCATGAAGGACGTGAAGGACGGCGCGAAGAACGAGTACCTGGGCGCCCGCAGCGCCAAGTTCGCGATCTTCCCCGGTTCGGCGCTCTTCAAGAAGACCCCGCGTTTCGTCATGTCGGCGGAGCTGGTGGAGACGTCCCGTCTCTGGGCCCGCGTCAACGCCAGGATCGAGCCCGAGTGGGTCGAGCCGCTCGCCGGCCACCTCCTCAAGCGGACGTACAGCGAACCGCACTGGGAGAAGGACCAGGCGGCCGTGATGGCCTTCGAGAAGGTCACGCTCTACGGCGTCCCGATCATCGCCCAGCGCAAGGTGAACTACGGCCGCATCGACCCCGAGGCGAGCCGCGAGCTCTTCATCCGCAACGCGCTCGTCGAGGGCGACTGGCGCACCCACCACAAGTTCTTCGCCGACAACCGCCGACTCCTCACCGAGGTCGAGGAGTTGGAGCACCGGGCCCGCCGCCGCGACATCCTCGTCGACGACGAGACGCTCTACGACTTCTACGACCAGCGGGTGCCCGAACACGTCGTGTCCGGCGCCCACTTCGACTCGTGGTGGAAGCACAAGCGCCACGAAGAGCCCGAACTCCTCGACTTCGAGCGCTCGATGCTCATCAACGAGCGTGCCGGAGACATCAGCAAGGCCGACTATCCGGACTCCTGGCACCAGGGACGGCTCAAGTTCCGGGTGACGTACCAGTTCGAGCCGGGCGCGGACGCGGACGGTGTCACGGTCCACATCCCGCTCCAGGTCCTCAACCAGGTCACGGACGAGGGCTTCGACTGGCAGATCCCGGGGCTGCGCGAGGAGGTCGTGACGGAACTGATCCGCTCCCTCCCGAAGCCGATCCGCCGCAACTACGTCCCGGCCCCGAACTTCGCCCAGCGCTTCCTGGCGACGGCGGCCCCGCTCCAGGAGCCCCTGACGACCACCATGGCGCGGGAGTTGAAGCGCATGGTCGGCGTCCCCTTCACCGCCGAGGACTTCGACTGGTCGAAGGTTCCCGACCACCTCCTGATCACCTTCCGGATCGTGGACGAGCGCCGCCGCAAGATCGCCGAGGACAAGGACCTGGAGGCGCTGAAGGTCCGCCTGAAGCCGAAGGCACGCCAGGCCATCTCGCAGGCGGCCGCGGCGACGGCCGAGCGCGAGGGCGGCGAGTCCCTGGAGCGCAAGGGCCTCACCGACTGGTCGATCGGCACGCTGAGGCGCGTCTTCGAGACCCGCAGGGCCGGCCAGCCGGTGAAGGCGTACCCGGCGCTGGTCGACGACGGAGACACCGTCTCCGTACGGCTCTTCGACACGGAGGAGGAGCAGGCGGAGGCGATGTGGAAGGGCACGCGCCGGCTCATCGTGCGCAACATCCCGGTGAACCCGGCGAAGTTCGCGTCCGAGAAGCTGACCAACGCGCAGAAGCTCGCCCTGTCCGCGAATCCGCACGGTTCGATCCAGGCGCTGTTCGACGACTGCGCGCTCGCGGCGGCCGACAGGCTCATCGGCGACTTCGGCGGCCCGGCGTGGGACGAGGAGTCGTACCGGAAGCTCTACGAGAAGGTGCGCGCCGAGATCGTCGACACGACGGTCCGCGCGGTGGGCCAGGTGCAGCAGGTGCTGGCCGCCTGGCAGGCCTGTGAGCGCCGTCTGAAGGCCGCGCACAGCCCCGCGCTGCTGCCCAACCTCGCGGACGTCCGCGCCCAGTTGGACGCCCTCGTGAAGCCGGGCTTCGTCACGGCGGTGGGGATACGCCGGCTGCCCGACCTGATGCGCTACCTGGTGGCCGCCGACCGCCGCCTCCAGCAGATGCCGACGGGGGTCCAGCGGGACACCACCCGCATGGAGAAGGTCCACGAGATGCAGGACGAGTACGCGTGGCTCCTGGAGCAACTGCCCCAGGGCCGCCCGGTCCCGGCCTCGGTACGGGACATCCGCTGGATGATCGAGGAGCTCCGGGTCAGCTATTTCGCCCACGCGCTGGGCACGGCGTACCCGGTCTCCGACAAGCGGATCGTCAAGGCGATCGACGCCGCCGCTCCGTAACGGAGCCCGCACACCGAGTGAGTTCGACCAGGCGGGCCCCCCTCCTGTACAGTCTCGTCTCGCAGCACAACGCACCATCAAGTGCCGCGGAGCAAGGTCCTGTGGAGCAGTTTGGAGTGCTCGCCACCCTGTCAAGGTGGAGGCCGCGGGTTCAAATCCCGTCAGGACCGCATGAACGAAGAAACCCACCCCCTTCCGGGGGTGGGTTTCTTCGTGTGCGCGCGGGGTCCCGCGGCGCGGCCCCCAGGGGCGCCCGCGCCCACTCCGCGCCCGGACGGCACCCTTGACGCCGCTTCACCCGCCAGGTACCCAGAAACCAGGCCCCGTTCCCGCGAGGCCGCGGAGGTGGCGCATGGCGGCTTCGGTCAGGCACGAGACGCGGGCCCTGCTCCGCGCGCACCTGGCGGCCGCCACCTCGTACCGCCACGCGACCCGGCACTGCCCGATCTGCCACCGCCTCCTGCGGCTGGCGATGGACGCCCCGCCACCCCGGGAGCCGGAGGACGCTCCACAGGACCAGACCTCCTAGCGCACATAAGTCAGAGGCAACAAGCCGTCTGGCATGTGACGGGTGTCACCGCATAAGTTTTTGAAACGTCGGAACTTACACCCCACCTACAACTAGTCAATTTAATATGTGCAATTGCACCCCTACGAGGGATGGTCCACAGGAGATCCGACAGCCCTCCCCAGACTCCGACAAGGTCCCTCACAGAACCCCGCGCCCACCGCGCACGCACCCACGACCAGGCACAAAAAAAGATCGCGCTGGACCCGGCGGAGTCCAGCGCGATCTACGACGCACCCTGTTCAGTTACTTCAAAAGCGTTGGGCGTGGGCCCTGTTGGGGCAGAACCCGCGTCGCTTGGAGCTGTGCTGTCGGGCGTCAGGCGGGTTGGGGGACCTGCCGATTCGCCCGTATTCAGTTGGTCAGGCTTCGCTGCGCTGCTGCGGGATGCCCGCGAGCAGTGCACGGACCTCCGCCTCGCGGTAACGGCGGTGTCCGCCGAGCGTGCGAATCGAAGTGAGCTTGCCGGCCTTCGCCCACCGCGTGACCGTCTTGGGGTCCACACGGAACATCGTGGCGACCTCAGCCGGGGTCAGCAGCGGCTCGGCATCAGGGGTGCGAGCGGTCATGAGCGGCCTCCTCGGGAGAACCGAACCTTCTCGGTTCTTTCCTCTAAATTCTGCACCTTGACCCGCGTTGCCCGAAATGGCGGACGCGAGTCGAGTCGGTTATAGGACGAACGGCTTGTCCTCGGCACTACAACTACACCATCTGTCCAACCGCGTAGGCCAAACCGATGGAATTGCCCTCCCAGGTGTCCATCAGCGACGGAAGCCGATGGACCATGCCATAGCGGACAGTCACACCACTGTGACGATCAGTCACAGGGGTGATCAGGAGTCATCCAGACCCCCCAAAGCGCGCAATGCCGAGATTCCGCCCAAAGCATGACGGATGGAGTCCTCCCCGGACTCCTTGTCCTATTTTGGCACGAGGAGGGGCAAGCGGCGCAAGGCGTCTGCACGTGCGGTCCGTCACGCTTGGGCACAATCGCCCGGATCGGGACCTACGTCCCGTGTTGACGAACCGTAAGAATCCTATGCGCATCTGTTCGAAGATGTCAGCCACGTTCGAATGTGTGACCGGGACGACTGCCGGAGTCAGTTCGCCGAGCGCCGGTCCCTGACCGACCGCCAGCGCTCCACGAGCCGCCCGTACGCCTCGCCCGCCGCCGCCCCGTCCCCGGTCCGCAGCGCCTCGATGCCGGCCGCCACATCGGCCGCCGAGTGGTCGTCCTCCAGCTCGCCGGCCGGCAGGACGTGCACGAGCCCGCCGTAGTCCAGCTCGACCAGGGACCGCGGGTGGAACTCCTCCAGCCAGCGCCCCACGTCCACCAGGCCCTCGATCAGCGGGCCGTCGTCGATCGCGTCCTTCAGGGCCCGCAGCGCCCGCGCCACCCGCCGCCGCGCCTGCACCATCGGCGTCCGGTACCGCAGCATCGGCGGATCGTCCCCGGACGCCTTGTCGTAGCGCCGCTCCTCGTCGCCGACGAGCACGAACCAGTTCAGCGGCACCTGCCAGGTCGCCGTCCGGATCCACGGCCGGGCGTCCGGGTTCCGGGCCAGCCAGCGCTCGTAGTCCTGGGTGGCCTGGTCCCGTACGAACGGCGGGAGCACGGCGTCCAGGACCGGCGGCGGCAGTTCCTCGGCGAGGTCGCCCAGGGCCTGCCAGCCGCGCAGCCGGGTGCGCCAGGGGCAGACGCAGACCACGCCGTCGACCTCCACCACGAAGGCGTCCGCGCTCTCGTGCACCGGGACGGGAACCGGCGGGGTGGGCAGCAGATCGGCCAGCGCGCGGCGCAGTTCGTCCTGGTACGACGGCCGGTCCGGGCGACGGGCGTACCGCGTCCAGTGGCCGCGCTCCGGCTCGGGGAAGGCGGCCAGCGGCTCGTAGACCCGTAGATAGGTCGCGTACGGAACGATCACCGAGGACACCTTCTTGGGCACGCCTGCTCCCTCCCCCGCCGTCCGCCAGGAAAACCTCCGGAACCCGCTCACAAACGCGCGGGAAAACTATGCAAATCGTCGCACGGACAACCCCCTTCGGTAGGTGATCCTGAACACTGCACGGATGCCGGCCTGACGCAGGCTCTACGCTCATGCCACGGCACCCGCCACCCCTACGGGAGCCTGTCTCCAACCGCCGCCACTTACCCAGGAGTCACCACCGTGACCGACGTAGACAACGGCGTCCTGCACACCCTGTTCCACTCGGACCAGGGCGGTCATGAGCAAGTCGTGCTCTGCCAGGACCGGGCCAGCGGCCTCAAGGCCGTCATCGCCCTCCACAACACCGCCCTGGGCCCCGCCCTGGGCGGTACGCGCTTCTACCCCTACGCCAGCGAGGAGGAGGCCGTCGCGGACGCGCTCAACCTCGCGCGCGGGATGTCGTACAAGAACGCCATGGCCGGTCTCGACCACGGCGGCGGGAAAGCCGTGATCATCGGTGATCCGGAGCGCGACAAGACCGAGGAACTCCTGCTCGCCTACGGCCGGTTCGTGGCCTCGCTCGGCGGGCGGTACGTCACCGCGTGCGATGTCGGCACGTATGTCGCCGACATGGACGTCGTGGCGCGCGAATGCCGCTGGACGACCGGCCGTTCCCCGGAGAACGGCGGCGCGGGCGACTCCTCCGTCCTCACCGCCTTCGGCGTCTTCCAGGGCATGCGGGCCAGCGCCCGGCACCTGTGGGGCGACGCCTCGCTGCACGGCCGCAAGGTCGGCGTCGCCGGCGTCGGCAAGGTCGGGCACCACCTCGTGCAGCACCTGCGGGACGAGGGCGCCGAGGTCGTGATCACCGACGTGCGCGAGGAGTCCGTACGGCGGATCCTCGACAAGCACCCGACGGGCGTGACGGCCGTCGCCGACACGGAGGCGCTGATCCGGGTCGAGGGGCTCGACGTCTACGCCCCCTGCGCGCTCGGCGGCGCCCTGAACGACGACACCGTGCCCGTGCTGACCGCCAAGGTGGTGTGCGGAGCGGCCAACAACCAGCTGGCGCACCCGGGCGTCGAGAAGGACCTCGCCGACCGCGGGATCCTCTACGCGCCGGACTACGTGGTGAACGCCGGTGGCGTGATCCAGGTCGCCGACGAGCTGCACGGGTTCGACTTCGACCGGTGCAAGGCGAAGGCGGCGAAGATCTTCGACACCACGCTGGCCATATTCGCACGTGCGAAGGAAGACGGTATTCCGCCGGCCGCCGCGGCCGACCGGATCGCCGAGCAGCGGATGCACGAGGCCGCCGCCGTGCGCGGACGCTGAGGTTCCGGTAAGCCCCTCGGCAGGCGTCTTCGGTACCCGTCGGCGACGACTTGGAGAGAACTCTCACGTTCATCGGCGGGTCGGCTGCCAAGAAGTGGTTAAAATCGCGGTTGACCAGCGAGTACAGGGCACCTCGCGGGTCCTGGAGCCCGGCACGTGCTGCGGGCGACGTACCGTATGGGCGCGGGCTCAGGTACCGTGGAAGCCCTACGGACCGGTCTCTCCACGGAGAGTCCGTTCCAGATCATGAACGCGTGTCAAGACTCTGGGGCCACCGAGCCCCGTATCCGAGGGGGTCGAGCCATGGGGCGCGGCCGGGCAAAGGCCAAGCAGACGAAGGTCGCCCGCCAGCTGAAGTACAGCAGCGGCGGGACTGACCTCTCGCGTCTGGCCAATGAGCTGGGCGCTTCGACTTCGAGCCAGCCGCCGAATGGCGAGCCGTTCGAGGACGACGACGAGGAAGAAGACGACCCGTACGCTCAGTACGCGGATCTCTATAACGACGACGATGAGGACGAGGACGACGAGTCCGGTCCTCAATCGCATCGTCGCGGTGCGTAATCGCTTGCCGTCATCGCTTGCAGCGCGCTCAGCGGTACATCTTCCCGTCAGCTGACTGCACCTCGCCCGGTCCGGGGCACCTCACACCGGACCGGGTTTTGTGCTGCCTGCCGTACGGCCGCCGTCGTTGATCAGGCCGCGTGGTCGCCGACCATCTCCGCGCCCGTCGCGTGATCGCCCCGCTCGGTGATCTCGCCCGCGACCCACGCCTCGACCCCGCGGTCGGCCAGGGTGGCCAGGGCCGCGTCCGCCGATTCCTCGGGGACGATCGCGATCATGCCGACGCCCATGTTGAGGGTCTTCTCCAGCTCCAGGCGTTCGACCTGGCCGGTCCTGCCGACGAGGTCGAAGATCGGGGCCGGGGTCCACGTGGAGCGGTCCACGATCGCGTGCAGGCCGTCCGGGACGACCCGGGCGAGGTTCGCGGCGAGTCCGCCGCCGGTGACGTGCGAGAAGGCGTGCACATCGGTCGTACGGGTCAGGGCGAGGCAGTCCAGCGAGTAGATCCGGGTCGGAACGAGGAGTTCCTCGCCGAGCGTGCGGCCCAGCTCGTCGATCCGCGCCTCCAGGTCGAGGCCGGCCTGGCCGAGGAGCACGTGCCGGACGAGCGAGTACCCGTTCGAGTGAAGTCCCGAGGACGCCATCGCGATGACCGCGTCACCCTCGCGGATGCGGTCGGCGCCGAGCAGCCGGTCGGCCTCCACGACGCCCGTTCCGGCGCCCGCGACGTCGAAGTCGTCCGGGCCGAGCAGCCCGGGGTGTTCGGCGGTCTCGCCGCCGACGAGGGCGCAGCCTGCCAGCACACAGCCCTCGGCGATGCCCTTGACGATCGCCGCGACCCGCTCGGGGTGGACCTTGCCGACGCAGATGTAGTCGGTCATGAAGAGCGGCTCGGCGCCGCACACCACGATGTCGTCCATGACCATGGCGACCAGGTCGTGGCCGATCGTGTCGTAGACACCCATCTGGCGGGCGATGTCGACCTTCGTGCCGACGCCGTCCGTGGCGGAGGCGAGCAGGGGGCGCTCGAACCGCTTGAGGGCGGAGGCGTCGAAGAGCCCGGCGAAGCCGCCGATGCCACCGAGGACCTCGGGGCGGCGGGTCTTCCTCACCCACTCCTTCATGAGTTCTACGGCGCGGTCGCCGGCGTCGATGTCGACACCGGCCGCCGCGTAGGAGGCACCGGCAGAAGGGTCCGCCGACGGAGTCGACCGATCGGATGCAGCAGACATTGCCTGGGATCTTTCGGGTTGGTGATACGGGGCTTACGGGCGACGGATCGCGTCGGCCGCTGCCGTGGCGGCCGGACCGGCCGCCAGCTCGGTCTCCAGGAGCTGCTTGCCGAGCAGTTCGGGGTCCGGGAGCTCCATCGGGTACTCGCCGTCGAAGCAGGCGCGGCACAGGTTCGGCTTGGCGATGGTGGTCGCCTCGATCATGCCGTCGATGGAGATGTACGACAGGGAGTCGGCGCCGAGCGAGGTGCCGATCTCGTCGATGGTCATGCCGTTGGCGATGAGTTCCGCGCGGGTGGCGAAGTCGATGCCGAAGAAGCAGGGCCACTTCACGGGCGGGGACGAGATCCGGATGTGGACCTCGGCGGCCCCGGCCTCGCGGAGCATGCGCACCAGCGCCCGCTGGGTGTTGCCGCGCACGATCGAGTCGTCGACGACGACCAGGCGCTTGCCCTTGATGACTTCCTTCAGCGGATTCAGCTTCAGCCGGATGCCGAGCTGCCGGATGGTCTGCGAAGGCTGGATGAACGTACGGCCGACGTAGGCGTTCTTCACCAGACCCGCACCGAACGGGATGCCCGAGGCCTCCGCGTAGCCGATCGCGGCCGGGGTGCCGGACTCCGGGGTCGCTATGACCAGATCGGCCTCGACCGGAGCTTCCTTGGCGAGCTTCCGGCCCATCTCCACACGGGAGAGGTACACGTTACGGCCGGCGATGTCGGTGTCGGGGCGGGCGAGATAGACGTACTCGAAGACGCAGCCCTTGGGCTTCGCTTCCGCGAATCGGGAGGTGCGCAGGCCGTTCTCGTCGATGGCGACGAACTCGCCCGGCTCGATCTCGCGGACGTACGCCGCGCCGCAGATGTCGAGGGCGGCGGACTCGGAGGCGACGACCCAGCCGCGCTCCAGGCGGCCGAGGACCAGCGGGCGGATGCCCTGCGGGTCGCGGGCCGCGTAGAGGGTGTGCTCGTCCATGAAGACGAGCGAGAAGGCGCCCTTGACCTGCGGGAGAACCGCGTGGGCGGCTTCCTCGATGGTCAGCGGCTTGCCGTCGGAGTCGACCTGGGCCGCGAGCAGCGCGGTCAGGAGGTCGGTGTCGTTGGTGGCCGCGACGCGGGGCGTCCGGCCTTCCTGCTTGGGCAGGTCGGCGACCATCTCGGCGAGCTGGGCGGTGTTGACCAGGTTGCCGTTGTGGCCGAGCGCGATCGAACCGTGCGCGGTGGCGCGGAACGTCGGCTGGGCGTTCTCCCACACGGAGGCGCCGGTGGTCGAGTAGCGGGCGTGACCGACCGCGATATGACCCTGGAGCGAACCGAGCGAGGTCTCGTCGAAGACCTGCGAGACGAGGCCCATGTCCTTGAAGACGAGGATCTGCGAGCCGTTGCTGACCGCGATACCCGCGGATTCCTGGCCTCGATGCTGGAGGGCGTAGAGCCCGAAGTAAGTGAGCTTGGCGACCTCTTCACCGGGAGCCCAGACTCCGAAGACGCCACAAGCGTCCTGGGGTCCTTTCTCGCCGGGGAGCAGATCATGACTGAGTCGACCGTCACCACGTGGCACGGCACCGAGTGTAGGCGAGATCGACCACTGGTCCGAATTCGGGTTACCCGCCGGTAGTGGATCACTCGTCGGCGACGGCGTGCACGATCGTGCCGTTTTCGCTGGTCAGCGTGATGGTGTCGTGATCCACTCGGTAGTCGACGCGGCCGTCGAAGAGGGCGAGCAGGGCGCGTTCGGTGCTCATGAGTGAGGCGTCGCACATCATTCGGGTGGTGGAGGGTCGGCCGAGCGTGATCTGCGCGGGACGGACGGTGGCCGTCGCGTTGACGGCGTTGCAGCCGAGCCGGCCGCCGACCTTGCCGCTCTTCGCGTCGAAGGCGAGGTACGGCTTGCCCCGCGCCTGTGTGGTCGCACCGTCCGCGGTGATGCCCTGCACCCGCCAGTCGACCCCGGTGACGGGCCGCTGCGCGTCGACGGATTCGCTGCCGCTGCCCGCCTTCTCACTGCCGCACGCGACCACGAGCGGGACGACGGCCAGGACGGCGAGGGTGAATCGCTGTGTGTCCATGGGGATGGGACGGGAGGGACGGAGGACGGGTTCCCTCCCGAGCCCTCGCGGAAGACTTCCGGGGCGCCCGGGGTCAGCCCATGATCGGCAGCAGCGCGCTCAGATCCGCCCGCTCCCCGCTCGCGCTGACCTTCGCCGCTTCCACGGCGTCCGCCCAGCGGGTCCGCCCGGTCGCGAGCCGGAGCCAGGTCAGGGGGTCGGTCTCGACGACGTTGGGCGGGGTGCCGCGGGTGTGCCGGGGCCCCTCGACGCACTGCACGACGGCGTACGGCGGGATGCGCACCTCGGTCGAACCGCCGGGGGCCTTCGCGGCGAGCGCGTCGGCCAGCAGGCGGGTGCAGGCGGCGAGGGCCTGACGGTCGTAGGGGATGTCGAGGCCGGGGACGGCGGCGTTGAGGTCGTCGGTGTGGACGACGAGTTCGACGGTGCGGGTGACGAGGTAGTCGGCGAGGGGCAGCGCGCCGGCGTTGGTCTCCAGCAGCCGGGTGCCGGGGTGGGTGTCGAGGAGTGCGCCGAAGCTGCGGTCGATGTCGGCGAGGTAGGCGCCGAGGTCGGGGTGGTCCGCGACGAGGGTGCGGGTGAAGTCGTCGATGGCCTCGGAGTCGGCCGCCGTGGCGAAGGGCCAGTCGAGGAGCACGACATCCTGCGCGGGCGGGGCGGGGCGGTCCAGGGAGCGGTGGATCGCGGTGAGCGCCATGCCGGTGTGCGCGACGAGTTCGCGGACGGTCCAGTCGCCCAGCCGGGTGGGCAGGGCGAGTTGGCCGGGGGTGAGGGTCGCCACCGCCTTCCGTACGTTCCCGAACTGGGCCTGTACCGCGAGGCGGGTCTTGGCCGGGTCGTAGGTACGCGCGCGCTTCTTGGCCGGGGGCATGGCGGTGAGCCTAATCCCCGGGACGGGGCTGCTCACGGCGTTTTCCGGGGTCAGGCGGGTCTGCGGGCGTAGTCCCCGAGGCCGCGCTCCACCAGGTCGAAGGCGTGCCGGGCGCGCTCGGCCGCGTCCACGACGACCTCCTCGACGGCCGCGCCCGCGTCCAGGCGGCGGTGGTGGTCCTCGACCAGCGCGGTGCGCGCGGCGTTGAGGGTGGCGGCGGCGATCAGGGCGAGGACGGGGTCGCCGGTCTCGTCCTCGAGCAGGTCGGCCAGTTCGCGGGCGCCCTTCTCCGAGGCGAGGTAGGCGCGCTCCATCAGGACCGGGGTCTCCACGATGAGGCGGCGGATCCGGCGGCCGAACGGCTCGACGTGCAGCCCTATCGACGGGTCGCGGGTCTCGATCATCTCCAGGAACTGCCGGCGCACGGCGGCCACCGCGGACTCGCCGGGGGCGCGGTCGCGGACGGCGCGGGCGGCGTCGGAGAAGTGGTCCTCGATGGGGCGGAAGACCAGGTCCTCCTTGGTCCCGAAGTAATTGAAGACGGTCATCTTCGACACCTCGGCCGCGTCGGCGATCTCCTGCACGGAGACCGCGTCGAAGCTCCTCTCCAGGAACAGCTCCACGGCCGTGCGGTGGATCCGCAGCTCCGTCTGGATCTTCTTGCGCTCGCGCAGCCCCATCGCCTCAGCAGCCATGACTCCACTGTACCAAGACGAATTATGATCCGGGACGAAAAATAAGCCCGAAAAAAAGATTGACTCGGTATACGTCTCTCCTTCATCGTTGTGGCATGACCGAGACCCAACGCCGTATCGGCTTCCTCGTCTGTCTGGTGACGATCGTCCTGGCCGTCCTGGACATGCAGATCGTGTCCGCGGCGACCGTGCCGATCGTCCGTGACCTCGACCCGGACCACGGCATCGACAAGATCCCGTGGCTGGTCAGCGCGTTCGCGCTGGCGTCGGCCGCGGTGCTTCCGCTCTACGGCAAGCTGTGCGACACCCTCGGCGCCAAGCGCGTCTTCCTGACGGCGGTGGGCGTCTTCCTCGCCGGCTCGGCGCTGTGCGGGGCGGCCCAGTCCATAGGCGCGCTGATCGCCGCGCGGGCCGTGCAGGGCATCGGCGCGGGCGGGCTGATGAGCGTCACGATGGTGGTGATCGCCGAGCTGAGAGGCCCCGGCGCGAAGGACTCCAAGGGCGCGGGCATGGGCGGGATCGTCTCCGGCGGCGGCATGGCGCTGGGCCCGTGGATCGGCGGCCTCCTCGCGGACCACGCGAGCTGGCGCTGGATCTTCTACGTCAACCTGCCGCTCGGCCTGGCCGTCCTGGTCCTCGGCGCGCTCGTCCTGAAACTCCCCCGGCAGCCGCACCGCCACCGCATCGACTTCCTCGGTGCGGCCCTCGCCGCCGCGTTCTCCGCGTCGCTGCTGCTGCTGACGGAGTGGGGCGGCAAGCAGTACGCCTGGTCGTCACCGCAGATCGTCGGGCTGGCCGTGGCCGCGGTGGCCGCGCTCGCCCTGTTCCTGCAGCGCCAGCGCACCGCGCCCGAGCCGATCCTGCCGCTGTCCCTGTTCCGGGTGCCGGAGCTGCGGTGGGGGTTCGCGATCCAGGGGCTGATGGGGGCGGCGCTGGTGGGCGCCATGTACTACGTCATGGTCTATCTCCAGGTGGCCCGGGGCATCGCCAGTTCCTCGGCCGGCCTCTACCTGCTGCCCATGGCGCTCGGCATGACCGTGGTCGGCGTGCTCTCGGCCAGGCTCACGGAACGCGGATGGCACGAGCGGACCTTCGCGATAGCCGGTTCGGCGATCGGCACGGTGGCGTTCCTGTCGCTGTCCACCCTCGGCACGGACACGTCCCTCTGGCTGCTCCGCGGTGACCTGCTCCTCGTCGGCATGGGCTTCGGCCTGCTCCTCGGCCAGCTGATCCAGCTGGTCCAGGACGCGGCCCCGCGGCACCAGTTGGGCGTGGCGACCACCGCCATCCGCTTCTTCCAGACCCTGGGCACGGCACTGGGCGCGGCCCTCTTCGGCACGGTGATCACCAGGCTGTACGACGGCCCAGGCCCGCTCACGGCGCTGACGGGCGCGGCGCGGGCGGCGGGGGTGAGGTCCTACGTCGACGCGATGGACGCGGTGTTCCTGTGCGGGGCGGTGCTGATGGCGGCCTGCGTGCTGATGGGCCTGCGGCTGCCGAGGCACTCCGCTCTCCGGGATGCGGAAGGGATCGTGGCCGACGGTCCCGCACCGGTTCCCTCCGGAAGCCGGGGACAGCTCTGACCGCTCAGGTGACGGAACAGCGGTGGGAAAACACCCGGCGTCCAGCGACCCGCTGTCGCCGGCCAACCCTTCCCGCTCACCCTCGCGCTCCCGCCCTCGCCTGCTCGCGCCCGCCCGGCGCACCCCGCACCGCCATGACCAGGCCGCTCGACCACGCCAGGCGGACGGAGCGGAAGTCCGGACGGCCCTCCAAGTCGGCCAACAGGCGTGTCACGGCGGCCTCGTGGGACTCCGGCCAGTCCGGCCGGGGGGTCAGGTCGTCGATGAGGTAGGTGCCGCCGGGGGCGACGAGGGCGAGGGCCCGTTCCAGGTGGGTGAACTTGCCGGGCCAGGTGTCCGCGAAGACCAGGTCGAAGGGGTCACCGGAGTACTCCTCCAGCCATGGCCCCGCGTCCGCCGTCACGAAGGTCACCCTCGGGTCGGCGGCCAGTTCCTCGCGGGCGATCGTCTGGACACCGGCGTCGCGTTCGACGGTGACCAGATACGCGGCCGGGTCCATCCCGCTCAGCAGCCAGGCGGTGCCCTCGCCGGCGCCGGTGCCGAGTTCGAGGACCCGCCCGGCCGGGCGGGTCGCCGCGAGCGCGGCCAGCAGGCTGCCGGTGCGTGTGTCGCAGGACCTGGTGAAGCCCGCCCCGGCAGCCGCAACACGCAGGCGCGCAACGGCGGTTGGGGCGCAGCGCGGGGTGTCGTCCATCCGGCGATGATGCAAGCGCCGTCCCCGCCGCGCAACGGCGGTGCCGGTCGGTACCGGTCGGCGCCGGTACGCAAAAAACGTTCGTGGAACGGTCACGCAGACCGTTCCACGAACGTTCTTGTAATCCTCGGCCAGGCGGTACTACGCCAGCAGCGCCGGGATCGTCGCCTCGTGCGCCTCGCGGAGTTCCGCCAGGGAGAGCGTGAACTCGCCCTGGACCTCCACGGATTCACCGTCGACGACACCGATGCGGGTGACGGGCAGACCCCGCGCGCCGCACATGTCGTTGAAGCGCAGCTCCTCCGAGCGCGGGACGGCGACGACCGCGCGGCCCGCCGACTCCGAGAAGAGGAGGGTGAACGCGTCCAGACCGTCGGGCACGATCAGCCGCGCGCCCTTCTCGCCGAGCAGCGCCGACTCCACGACCGCCTGGATCAGACCGCCGTCGGACAGGTCGTGCGCGGAGTCGATCATGCCGTCGCGGGAGGCGGAGATCAGGATCTCGGCGAGCAGCCGCTCGCGCTCCAGGTCGACCTTCGGGGGCAGCCCGCCGAGGTGGTCGTGGACGACCTGGGACCAGGCCGAGCCGCCGAACTCCTCACGGGTGTCGCCGAGCAGGTAAAGGAGCTGGCCCTCTTCCTGGAACGCGACCGGGGTGCGGCGGGCGACATCGTCGATCACGCCCAGCACGGCCACGACCGGCGTCGGGTGGATCGCGACGTCGCCCGTCTGGTTGTAGAGGGAGACATTGCCGCCGGTGACCGGCGTGCCCAACTGCTGGCAGGCGTCGGCCAGTCCACGGATCGCCTCCGCGAACTGCCACATCACCTCCGGGTCCTCGGGCGAACCGAAGTTCAGGCAGTCGGAGACCGCGAGGGGCTTCGCACCCGTCGTCGCCACGTTCCGGTACGCCTCCGAGAGCGCCAGCTGGGCGCCCGCGTACGGGTCGAGCTTCGCGTACCGGCCGTTGCCGTCCGTCGCGATGGCGACGCCGAGGCCGGACTCCTCGTCGATGCGGATCATGCCCGAGTCCTCGGGCTGCGCCAGCACGGTGTTGCCCTGCACGAAGTGGTCGTACTGCGAGGTGATCCACTTCTTGGACGCCTGGTTCGGGGACGACACCAGCGCCAGGACCTGGGCCTTGAGCTCCTCCGGAGTACCGGGGCGCGCAAGCGAGTTGGCGTCGTCCGCCTGGAGCGCGTCTTGCCAGGACGGGCGGGCGTACGGGCGCTCGTAGACCGGGCCGTCGTGCGCGACCGTGCGCGGGTCGACGTCCACGATCTTGCCGCCGTGCCAGAAGATCTCCAGCCGGTCGCCGTCGGTCACCTCACCGATGACCGTGGCGATGACGTCCCACTTCTCGCAGATCTCCAGGAAGCGGTCGACCTTGGACGGCTCGACGACCGCGCACATGCGTTCCTGCGACTCGCTCATGAGGATTTCCTCGGGCGAGAGGGTCGAGTCACGGAGGGGGACGTCGTCCAGGGTGACCGTCATGCCGCCGGAGCCGTTGGACGCCAACTCGCTGGTGGCGCAGGAGAGTCCGGCCGCGCCGAGGTCCTGGATGCCGACGACCAGCTTCTCGGCGAAGGCCTCCAGGGTGCACTCGATGAGCAGCTTCTCCTGGAAGGGGTCGCCCACCTGGACCGCCGGACGCTTCGACGGCTTGGCGTCGTCGAAGGTCTCGGACGCGAGGATCGACGCGCCGCCGATGCCGTCGCCGCCCGTGCGGGCGCCGTAGAGGATGACCTTGTTGCCCGCGCCGGAGGCCTTCGCGAGGTGGATGTCCTCGTGCCGCATGACGCCGATGGCACCGGCGTTGACCAGCGGGTTGCCCTGGTAGCAGGCGTCGAAGACGACCTCGCCGCCGATGTTGGGCAGGCCCAGGCAGTTGCCGTAGCCGCCGATGCCCGCGACGACGCCCGGCAGGACGCGCTTGGTGTCGGGGTGGTCGGCCGCGCCGAAGCGCAGCGGGTCCACGACGGCCACCGGGCGGGCACCCATCGCGATGATGTCGCGCACGATGCCGCCGACGCCCGTGGCCGCGCCCTGGTAGGGCTCGACGTAGGAGGGGTGGTTGTGCGACTCCACCTTGAAGGTGACGGCGTAGCCCTGGCCGACGTCGACGACGCCCGCGTTCTCGCCGATGCCGACGAGGAGGGCGTCCGACTGAGGTGCCTTCTCGCCGAACTGGCGGAGGTGGACCTTGGAGGACTTGTAGCTGCAGTGCTCGGACCACATGACGGAGTACATGGCCAGCTCGGCGCCGGTCGGGCGGCGGCCGAGGATCTCGACCACGCGCTCGTACTCGTCCTTCTTCAGGCCGAGTTCGGCCCAGGGCAGCTCGACGTCGGGGGTCTCGGCCGCGTGCTCGACCGTGTCCAGAGGCGTCCGGCTCATGCGTTGACCAGCTTCTTGAGGATCGAGGTGAAGAAGGGAAGGCCGTCGGTGCGGCCGGACCCGACGAGCGGCTCGACGGCGTGCTCCGGGTGCGGCATGAGGCCCACGACGTTCCCGGCGGCGTTCGTGATGCCGGCGATGTCGCGCAGCGAGCCGTTCGGGTTGCCGTAGCCGTGAGCGGCCTCGCCGTCGGTCAGGTAGCGGAAGACGACGCGGCCCTCCGCCTCCAGCTCGTCGAGCGTGTGCTCGTCGGCGACGTAGCGGCCGTCCATGTTCTTCAGCGGGATGTGGATCTCCTGGCCGGCGCTGTAGTCGCTGGTCCAGGCGGTGTCCGCGTTCTCCACCCGCAGTTTCTGGTCACGGCAGATGAAGTGGAGGTGGTTGTTGCCGAGCATCGCGCCGGGGAGGAGGTGCGCCTCGGTGAGGATCTGGAAGCCGTTGCAGATTCCGAGGACGGGGAGCCCCGACTTCGCCTGCTCGATGACCGTCTCCATCACCGGCGAGAAACGGGAGATGGCGCCCGCGCGCAGATAGTCGCCGTAGGAAAAACCGCCCGGGAGGACGACGGCGTCGACCTGGTGGAGGTTCTTGTCCTTGTGCCAGAGGGCTACCGGTTCGGCACCGGCGAGACGGATCGCGCGCTGGGTGTCGCGGTCGTCCAGGCTGCCGGGGAAAGTGACGACGCCAATACGAGCGGTCACTTCGCGGCCTCCGCGACTTCATCGACGCGCACCGTGAAGTTCTCGATCACGGTGTTCGCGAGGAAGGATTCCGCAAGATCGTGGATGCGGGCGAGCGCGGCCTCGTCGACCGGTCCGTCCACTTCCAGTTCGAATCGCTTTCCCTGACGTACGTCGGAGATCCCGTCGAATCCCAGGCGCGGCAGTGCGCGCTGCACCGCCTGGCCCTGGGGGTCGAGGATCTCCGGCTTGAGCATGACGTCGACTACGACGCGTGCCACGGGCACTCCCGGTGGTGTGGTGCTGAGCAGGTCCCTGCAGGTGACTTCAGACTACCTGCACAAAATTTCTACGCGGGTAGAGTTGTAGGAATCTACGTGATGACCATCACGATCCGGTGTCGGGCGGGGGTCTTCACGAAAAGTTCAGGGAAAGATCCCGGATCGATCCCGGTTCCCTATTGCGCGGAGACACGCGGGGAGATTTAGTCGGGCTTCACATTGCATTGCCGGGCACTGTACAAATGAATTGGCAATAGCCGATACTTTGCCCATTAACAGGCGGACAGTCGACATCTCCGCACCTCCGTGACGTCTCCCTACGTCCTCACGGAGAGAGGTGTCGGAGGGGTCGCACGAAGGGACCGATATTCGTGGCGCAGAAGGTCGTGGTCACTCTCTTTGACGACATCGACGGCTCGGAAGCGGCGGAAACGATCGCCTTCGGGCTCGACGGCAAGTCGTACGAGATCGACCTGAATCAAACCAATGCCAAGAAACTGCGTAAGGCGCTCGCGCCCTACGTGGACGCAGGTCGCAAGCGGTCGAGGTCGGGCAAGGCCTACCGCCAGACCGAGGTGGCACCCGACCCGGCGGCCGTCCGGGCCTGGGCCCAGGCGAACAAGATGGACGTGCCGGCGCGCGGACGCATCCCCAAGAAGGTCTACGAGGCGTTCGCCGCAGCGCAGTAGGGGCGGCGGGACCTGAACCGGCGGCAGGACACGGGCCGCAGGCCCCGAGCCGACAGCCGGTCATCGGCCCCTCGGGACAACCGACTTGCGCTGCACCCCTCCTGGTCAGCTAGAGTTCGGAGCACGCCGAGGGGCAAGGCCGAAAGGCCCAGCTCACGGAGTACACGCGGGTGTAGTTCAGTAGCAGAACATCCCCCTTCCAGGGGGAAGGCGCAGTGTGCAATTCCTGTCACCCGCTCTGCGGCATCACCGTCCGAACCACTCCGGTGGATCGGGTAGGCTAGTGCTCGCGCCGATCGGTGAGAGCCGGTCGGAGGCAATGCGGACGTAGCTCAGTTGGTAGAGCGCAACCTTGCCAAGGTTGAGGTCGCCAGTTCGAACCTGGTCGTCCGCTCCAGCAAAAACCCCGGTCCGGGTGGACCGGGGTTTTTTGTGCGCCCGGCGCCCGGACGTCCACCACCACGCGTCTGACATTTGTCATGCCGAGTGATGACACCGCGCACTGCGTCCGCGCCCCGTTCGCCGGGACGCTGATGTCATGGACACCAACGAACACGAACACGTGATTGAGGTCACTGACCTACGCCGTGTGTACGGGGGCGGGTTCGAGGCCGTGCGCGGAATCAGCTTCTCCGTGCACCGCGGGGAGGTCTTCGCGCTGCTGGGCACCAACGGCGCCGGCAAGACCTCCACGGTCGAACTCCTGGAAGGCCTCGCACCGGCGTCCGGCGGCCGGGTGCGCGTCCTCGGCCACGATCCCCACCGCGAGCGGGCCGCCGTACGGCCGCGGACCGGGGTGATGCTCCAGGAGGGCGGGTTCCCGTCCGAGCTGACCGTCGCCGAGACCGCGCGGATGTGGGCCGGGTGCACGAGCGGGGCGCGGCCCGAGGCGGAGGCGCTCGGCCTGGTCGGGCTCGCGCGGCGGGCCGACGTACGGGTGAAGCAGTTGTCCGGGGGTGAGCGGCGGCGGCTCGATCTCGCGCTGGCGCTGCTCGGGTCGCCCGAGGTGCTGTTCCTCGACGAGCCGACGACCGGACTCGACGCCGAAGGGCGCCAGGACACCTGGGAGTTGGTGCGGGCGCTGCGGGACGGCGGGACGACCGTGCTGCTCACCACCCACTACCTGGAGGAGGCGGAAGGCCTCGCCGACCGGCTCGCGATCATGCGGGAGGGGCGGATCGCGGTCACCGGGACCCCGGCCGAGGTGACGGCCGGGCAGCCGTCACGGATCTCCTTCGAACTGCCCGCCGGATTCTTCGTGGGGGACCTGCCGCCGCTCGCCGACCTGGGGATCGTCGGGCACGAAGTGGCCGGGCGGGTCGTACGGCTGGAGACGCACGAACCGCAGCGGGCGGCGACCGGGCTGCTGGTGTGGGCCGAGCGGGGGCGGGTCGAGCTGCGGCGGCTAGAGGTGCGGTCGGCCTCGCTGGAGGAGGCGTTCCTCGGGATCGCCCGGGAGCGGAAGGTGGCGGCATGAGTGCCACGACGACCCCGGCCGGGCGGCTGCGGGCACTGGGGCGGGCCGAGCTGGCGTTGCTCGGGCGGAACCGGGGTGCGATGTTCACGGCCCTGTTGGTGCCGCTGGCGCTGCCGTTCAGCGTGCGGCCCGCCGTCGACCAGATGGACCTCAAGGGCGAGGGGCTGTCGGTCGGCGCGGTGATGCTCACCGCCGCGGTCGGGTTCTCGCTGCTGTTCGCCGTGTACTCGTCGCTGGTCAGCGCGTTCGTCACGCGACGGGAGGAACTGGTCCTCAAGCGGCTGCGCACCGGCGAGCTGGGCGACCCCGAGATCCTCGCCGGGACCGCGCTGCCGTCGGTGGTCCTCGGGCTCGTCCAGTCCGTGCTGCTCGCGGTGGCCTGCGCGCTGCTGCTGGACGCGGGGACGCCCGCGATGCCCCAACTCTTCGTCCTGGGGCTGCTGTTCGGGCTCTTCCTGGCCGCCGCGCTGGCCGCCCTCACGGCGAGCGTGACCAGGACGGCGGAGAGCGCGCAGGTGACCGCGCTGCCGGTGCTGTTCGCCTCCATGCTCGGCTCCGGGATCATCATCCCGCTCCAGCTGCTGCCCGACCGGGTCGCGGACGTCTGCCGGTTCCTGCCCTTCTCCCCCGCGATCCGGCTGATCAGCGGCGGCTGGAACGGCGACCTGTCCGGCTACGACGCGCTCGGCGCCGTCCTGACCGCGCTGGCCTGGACCGTCCTCGCGGTGTTTGCTGTACGGCGGTGGTTCCGCTGGGAACCGCGGCGCTGAGGTACGGGGACCATGTGATGCAGGCATCCGGCGGCTGGTGGGGACGGAAGAGCACGCCCGGGAAGGTCGAGACCTACACCCGGTGGTCCTTCCACTTCTTCGCCCTGGTCGAGGTCACCTCGCTCGGACTGCCGCTGTTCGCGCAGGTCGGGGCGGGCACGGCGAGCTGGCTCGCGGCCCTCGTGGCCGTGCACGCGCTGATCTGCTCGGCGACCGCGTCCCGGGCGCTCGACTGGACCCGCGACCGGCGCCCACGGCCGGTCCGGCTGATGTGGTTCCTCGGCTCGGTGACCGTGCTGATCGCCCTGGTCGCGCTGGTCCTGCGCGAACGGGGTCCCGCCGACGACCAGGCGCGGGCCGCCGCGAGCACGGTCTTCGTGGGGGTGCTGACCTTCGGCGCCGGGACGCTGACCCTCGGGATGCGCGGGCGGCGGCAGATCCTCACGATGGTGGCGGGCGCGGTCGCCGGCACGCTGCTCGCACAGCTCCCGCTGGAGGTGGCCGCCCCGGCCGCGCTCGGCACCGCGCTGGCCGTCCTCGTCGCGGGCGGCGGACTCGCCTTCACCGCCGCGTTCTCCGTCTGGCTGCTCGACGCCGTCTACGAACTCGACGAGGCCCGGGAGACCCGCGCCCGCCTCGCCGTCGCCGAGGAACGGCTCCGGTTCGGCCGCGACCTCCACGACGTCATGGGCCGCAACCTGTCGGTGATCGCCCTGAAGAGCGAACTGGCCGTGCAGCTGGCCCGCCGGGGACGGACCGAGGCCGTCGAGCAGATGATCGAGGTGCAGCGGATCGCCCGCGAGTCCCAGCGTGAGGTGCGCGATGTCGTACGGGGCTACCGCGAGGCCGATCTCCGGCTCGAACTGGCGGGCGCGCAGGGCGTGTTGAGCGCCGCGGGCATCGAGTGCGAGGTGACGGGCGACGCGGTGGGGCTGCCGGTCGAGGTCCAGTCGGCGCTCGGCTGGGTGGTCCGCGAGGCGACGACGAACGTGCTCCGGCACGGGGATGCGAGGCGATGCGTGGTGGAGGTACGGGTGGCCGGGGGCCGGGTCGTCCTGACCGTCGGGAACGACGGCGCGAAGGTGGCGGGCACGGCACCCGAGGGCGGCAGCGGCGCGGGCCTGATCGGACTGCGCGAACGGCTGAGCGCGGTCGGCGGCGCACTGGAGGCGGGCCCGGTGGACGACGACCACTTCCGGGTCACGGCCACCGTGCCGGTGCCCTCGGCGACGGGCGCGGGACCGGGAGCCGACGTCTCATGACGCCGGTGCGCGCCGCGTGCCCGCCGGGCGGCGGAGGTGGCCGGGGCGGCGGCCCAGGACCCGGCGGCCGAAAGCTTCGTACGGCCTCCGCCCGCCGTGCGCGAGAGCGCCTCGCCGTCGCACGGCCCGCGGATCACCCCCGCACCCTTCCCACCTCGACCAGGAGCACCCCATGACCGCCCCCGTCGTAAGACTTCTGCTCGCCGACGACGAGCATCTGATCCGGGGTGCGCTCGCCGCGCTGCTCGGGCTGGAGGATGACCTCGTGGTGGTGGCCGAGGCGGCGAGTGGGCCCGAGGCGTTGGCCATGGCCCGGGCGCATGAGCCGGATGTGGCGGTGCTCGATCTCCAGATGCCGGGGGCGGACGGTGTGAAGGTGGCCACATCGCTGCGGGCCGAACTGCCCGGCTGCCGGGTGCTGATCGTGACCGGGCACGGGCGGCCGGGGCATCTGAAGCGGGCGCTCGCGGCCGGGGTGCGCGGGTTCGTGCCGAAGACCGTCAGCGCGCAGCGGCTCGCGGAGATCATCCGTACCGTGCACGCGGGAAACCGTTACGTCGACCCCGAGTTGGCCGCCGACGCGATCTCCGCCGGGGACTCCCCGCTGACCGCCCGTGAGGCCGAGGTGCTGGAACTGGCCGCCGACGGGGCGCCGGTCGCGGAGATCGCCGAACGGGCCGCGCTCTCGCAGGGCACCGTGCGCAACTACCTCTCCTCCGCCGCCTCGAAACTCGGTGCCGAGAACCGTCATACGGCAGTGCGTCTCGCACGCGAGCGAGGTTGGGTATAGTTGCTCTCGCGCCACGGCGCAGCGCGGACGTAGCTCAGTTGGTAGAGCGCAACCTTGCCAAGGTTGAGGTCGCCAGTTCGAACCTGGTCGTCCGCTCAAGACGAAGACCCCGGTCCAGTGGACCGGGGTCTTCTCGTGTGTCTAGCCCCAGCTCAGGCCGGTCAGGCGCTCGTACGCCTCCACGTACTTGGCACGGGTCGCGTCCACGACCTGCTGCGGCAGCGGCGGCGGAGGCTGCTCGCTCCTGCGGTCCCAGCCGGACTCAGGACCGGTCAGCCAGTCCCGCACGAACTGCTTGTCGTACGACGGCTGCGCGCGCCCCGGCTCCCACTCCTCGGCCGGCCAGAAACGGGACGAGTCCGGGGTGAGGACCTCGTCGCCCGCGACCAGCGTCTCCCCGTCGTAGCCGAACTCGAACTTCGTGTCCGCGAGGATGATCCCCCGTTCCCGCGCGATGTCCCGGGCCCGCCCGTACACCGCGAGGGTCGCCTGCCGCAGCCGTGCGGCGGTGTCCGCGCCGACCTGCCGGGCGACCTCCTCGTACGACACGTTCTCGTCGTGCTCCCCCACGGCCGCCTTCGTCGCCGGGGTGAAGATCGGCGAGGGGAGTTCGCTGCCGTCGACCAGGCCCTCGGGCAGGGCGAGGCCGCAGACCGTGCGGGAGACGTCGTACTCCAGCAGGCCCGAGCCGGTGAGGTAGCCGCGGGCCACGCACTCGACCGGGACCATCTGGAGGGACTTGCAGATCAGCGTGCGGCCCGCCCAGTCGGCGGGGGCGCCGGGCGGCAGGTCGGTGCCGAGCACATGGTGGGGGATCAGATCGGCGAGCTGGTCGAACCACCAGAGCGACAGCTGGGTGAGGACCCGGCCCTTGTCGGGGATCTCGGTGGGCAGCACCCAGTCGAACGCGGAGATGCGGTCGCTGGCGACCATCACGAGCTCGCCCGCCTCGTTCTGGTACAGCTCGCGCACCTTGCCGGTGTGGAGGTGCGTCAGGCCCGGAACCTGGAGCGGCTCGGGCTTTTCTACGAATCCGGACACGGGTTCCTCCAGTGGGTCTGTCCAACTGGCTCGATTGTCCCGTATGCGCGGCCGTCCCCTGGTCGCGGGGTTGGCCGACCGCTGGTCACGGGGTCAGTCGTGCTTGCAGATGCGGTCCAGGAGGTTGGCCGTGGCCCGCTGGACGCGGGCGTCCACATGGCCGGGACGGTCCAGGGCCGGGGACCAGGCGAAGGTGCCGGAGGCGAAGACGAGGGAGCCGGACGGCGCGCGGTACAGCGAGGTCTCCTGGTGGCGGAGGACGCCCTCGCCGTCCGTGTACGGGGAGTGGGCGAGCAGGATGCGCTCCTCGTGCGGAGGAAGCTGGGTGCGCGGGAAGTACCGGTCGGCCTCGCCCGCGACCAGGCCCTCGACCGGGTCGCCCTCGCCGGCGCCGGTCGCCTCCCACAGCCAGTGGTCGGCGTTGCGCACGATCAGGGGGTGCGGCTCGGGCACCCGGCCCGCGTACTGGATGCCCACCAACTGCTGCTCGGGACGGTCGACTTCACGCCACAGCACCGGTTTGCCCGGGCCCCGGCGCTTCCGGCAGGTGAGCAGGCGGTCGGGGACGCCGGACGGGGACGGCCCCAACTCCACCTGCCAGTACATGGTGTTGGCGGAGAGGAAGACGAGGGACGTGCCGCTCTCGCGGGCGAGTTCGACGGTACGGCGCATGGGCAGTGACCAGTACTCGTCGTGGCCCGGGAAGACCAGGCCCCGGTAACGGGTGGGATCCACGCGCCCCGAGTGCAGGTCGCGGGCATCGGCGTAGGCGAGGTCGTAGCCGTAGCGCTCGGCCCAGCGGATGAAGTCGTAGGCGTGGCCCACATGCAGGGGCAGGCCCGCGCCCGCGTACGGGCGGTCGAAGGAGACCGTCGTCGCGGCCTCGGACTCGCCGAGGAGACGGCCGTCGCCGTCCCACGCGTGGTACAGGCTGGCGCCGGTGTGGCCGTCCTCCGGGTAGAGGTTGTACGCCTGCCAGGTGATGTCCGGCAGCAGCAGGAGCAGGTCGGCGGGGTGGCTGTCGCGGACCGTGAAGGGGATGTGCGAGCGGTAGCCGTCGGCGGTGGTGAGGACGGCGACGTACGCGCCGATGCTCCAGTAACTCGGGATCTGCAGACGCCAGGACAGCCACCAGTGATGGCAGGAGACCGTACGGTCGGCGGTGAGCGGCGGGGGCTGCACTATGCCCGAGAGGCGCGGGCTGGTGGTGATCTTCGCGGCGCCGTCACCGCCGTAGTGGCCGATGCGGTAGATGTCGACGGCGAACTCCTGGGGCGGGTCGACCGTGACATGGAAGTCGAGGGCCTCGCCGGGGGCGACCGCGCCGGCCGAGGTGAACCCCTTGATCTGGCGGCGGACGTCGTCGGCGGAGCGGGGTGCACCGCCGGAGCCTCGCGGCGCGGGGAGCCTGGGGGTGTCCCTGCCGGGGGTGTGGGCGGGGGCCGGGTCCACGTACCAGGGGACCACGTGGCCGGTGTCGTCGAAGTAGGTCTCGCTGCCCCGGAGCCAGGGGACGGGGCCCTGCCCGAAGGGGTCCGTGACGGCGTGCGCCAGCGCTCCCGACTCCCAGCGGCGGATCTGCTCCGAGCCCATGGTCGCTCCCCTCCCTCACGCGCCGTGGTGGTGCTTCGTTCACTTGTCGTATGTCACGAGCCCTTGCCACGTACGGGATCGGGCCCAGCACATCACATTAAGCACTCACCCTGTCACTGGTCGTCGCTAATTGACCAAAAGTGGAGGGTCTGGTTCCGGTACGGGTGGGTGGGGGGAGGCGGTGACGTAGCTGGTGGGCCGGCTCGGTTGTGTGCGGAGTGCGCGCTCGTGGGGGTTGGCCGCGGCCGTGCGGTTCCTCGCGCCCCTGGGGGTATGGAGGCATGGGGGCGAGCGGGATCGGAGCGGCGGCCGAGGTCAACCGAGGCGGACCGGCTTCTCCGGGCGTATGCCGAGGTCGATCAGCCAGGCCCGCAGAGGGGCCGGGTCGCCGTCCTCGACGAGACAGAGGACTCTCGGGGCGAGATCGGCCGCCCGCTCGCCGTTCACGAGCAGGGTCGGGCCGTCGAGCCAGTCGAGGCCTGGGGTCGCGCCCGCCGTGTCCATCGCGGCGCAGCACACCATCGCCGTGACGTGATCGGCGAGCAACTCCCTTCCCGTACGCGGTGGTTGGAGCGGGAAGAGGGGGAGCGAACCGTCGTCCCAGAGTCCGGTGTCCGGGCCCTGCCCCGGCGGTGCCGAACTCGGCGGCGGGGCCGCGGCCTCCTCGCGTGCCAGCTCCGCGGTGAGACCCGCGGCGAGGGCCGCGCTGTGCGGGGAGCCGCCCTCTCCGAGTTCATCGTCGTCGTCGGCCGCCATCGCCTTGTACGGCTCCGGCTCGGGGAAGGGGGCGTCCAGGCCGAACGGTACGGCGCCGGCGATCTCCCCCTCCGCCTCCTCCGCCCGCTCGTGTCGCCTCTCCTCCCCCTCCGTCTCGCCGTACGGCGCGATCTCCGCCGTCGGGTCCGTCAGGTGGTCCACCACCCGGGCCAGGGTCGGGGCGTCGTGGTGGGGGGTCGCCGGGTCGGGGGCGCGGCGGACGCCGAGGGTGTCCAGGACGCGGTGGAGACGGGCCGCGTCCGTGCGCCACTTACGGTCGACGACCTCCTCCGGATACTCCTGCCAGTCCACCGGCGCCCAGTCGGGACCGGCCTCGGCGGGGCCGCCGTGGAAGAGACGGGCGGCGAGGAGTGAGGTCGCCTCGTCCATCGAACCGGGCTCTTCGAGCAGGTCACAGGCCGGACGCTCACCGAGCCGGGAGGCGAAGCCCTCGGCCAGCCGGTCGCGCCGGGACAGCTCCGTGAGCGCGGCGACCACACCCGCGTCCAGCCGGGACGGCCAGCGGCCCATCCGCCACGCGGGCAGCGCGACCCGGGTCAGCAGCCGGTCCCAGCCCGCGTACGCCAGGCCCACCTGCTCCTGCGCGACGATCCGCAGGCCGTAGTCCACGGCCTGTGCGCGCTCGGCGGCAGCGGCGGCCACCCCGCGCTCCATCTCGGCCGCGTGGCCCCGGCAACTGCGCAGCAGCAGCCGGGCGACCCAGCCGACACCGGCGAGCACCGAACGGAACACGGGCCCGCGGGGTGCCGAGGTCACGGCCACCGCCGCGTCCAGCCCCCGGACGAAACGGCGGGCCGCGGCTATGTCCGGGTGCGCGGAGGGGCCCGTGCCGGCGACGACCGGCGCGAGCACCGCGCGCAGCTCGCCCACCCGCATCCACCACAGGAACGGCGAGCCGATGACGAGGACGGGCGCGGCGGCCGTACGACGGGAACGGCCCGGGGCGAGGCCCCGTACGCCCGTGATCTCGTCGCGGTCCTCCTGCGGGGGCAGGCCGTGGGCCGGGTGGGTGCGGTCCTCCAGCCAGCTGTCGCAGTCCGGGGTGAGGGCTATCGCGGAGGGTGCGGGGACGTCGAGGCGGTCGGCCAGGTCGCGCACCATGCGGTACAGGTCCGGGGCGGACTCCTCAGCGATCGCGACCGTGGGACTGACCGCGGGGCGGGCCCGGGCGACGACCAGCGCGATGGCACCGGCCGCGAGCAGCACGAGGATCGCGGCCACGCCCACGACCCAGCGGGAGACGTCCCAGCCCCGGCCCACGAGATGGCCGGTGGCACCGCCCGCGAGCAGGATCACCGCGACGGCCGCGGGCAACAGGGCGACGGCCAGCGCCCGGCTGCGGATGCGCAGCACGGCCAAGGCCCTGGACCGCGCCGCCTGCGCGCCCGCCTCCACACCCATACCGGTCACGACCTGACCTCACCCCCTCCGTGCTGTCCCGCTCCGCTGGCGTTGCTCACTCCCCCACTGTGGCACCCGCCACTGACATCGCAATGCCGGTGGGCCAAGTGCCGGAACGCTTGCGCCGCACCATAGTTGGGGCCCCGGCCCCCGTCAGCCGGTTGGGGCATCGGTCACTCGATGGAATGGCTCAGGGGAAAGGTGGATGACAGAGGGCAAGGATCAGGCCCCGAATCGTGAGACGGATTCGGGGCCTGCAGGGTTCATCGGAGTCCGGTGATACCGGGTGTTTTCCGGGCGGGGAGGAGGGTCGGGGCGGGGGAAGTCCGGGGCGGGAAGTCCGGGGCGGGAAGGTCGGGGCGGGAAGGTCCGGGCGGGGAGGTCCGGGGCGCGTCGGCCGGCCGGCCTCTGCCTCCTCGCCCTCCTCGCCCTCCTCGCCCTCCTCCTACTCGTCGCCCGCCGCCGCCCGCTCCGCGATGTCCGTACGGTGCTGGGAGCCGTCGAGGCGGACACGGGCCACGGCCGCGTACGCGCGCTCGCGGGCCTGGGCGAGGTCGGTGCCGGTCGCCGTGACGGACAGGACACGGCCGCCCGCGCTGACGACGTCGTCGCCGTCCTGCCTGGTCCCGGCGTGCAGCACGTACGCGTGCGGGGCGTCCTGGGCGGCCACCTCGTCGAGGCCGGTGATCGGGTCGCCGGTGCGGGGGGTGCCGGGGTAGTTGTGCGAGGCGATGACGACGGTGACCGCCGCGTCCTCGCTCCAGCGCAGGGGGGCGAGGTCGTCGAGGGTGCCGTTCGCGGAGGCGAGCAGGACGCCGGCCAGCGGGGTCTTCAGGCGGGCCAGGACCACCTGGGTCTCCGGGTCGCCGAAGCGGGCGTTGAACTCGATGACCCGCACACCGCGGCTCGTGATCGCGAGACCGGCGTAGAGGAGACCCGAGAAGGGGGTGCCCCGGCGGCGCATCTCGTCGACGGTGGGCTGGAGGACGGTCTGCATGACCTCGTCCACCAGCTTCGGGTCGGCCCACGGCAGCGGGGAGTACGCGCCCATGCCACCGGTGTTCGGGCCCTCGTCGCCGTCCAGCGCGCGCTTGAAGTCCTGCGCGGGCCGGAGGGGTACGACGGTCACGCCGTCCGTGATCGCGAACAGGGAGACCTCGGGGCCGTCGAGGAACTCCTCGATGACGACCCGCTCGCAGGCGTTCGCGTGTGCCTTCGCCGCGTCGAGGTCGGCGGTGACGACGACGCCCTTGCCCGCGGCGAGTCCGTCGTCCTTCACGACATACGGCGCGCCGAAGGCGTCGAGGGCCTCGTCGACCTCTGCCGGGGTCGTGCAGACGTAGGAACGGGCGGTCGGCACGCCGGCTGCCGCCATCACTTCCTTGGCGAACGCCTTGGAGCCTTCCAGCTGCGCGGCTTCACCGGAGGGGCCGAAGACCGGGATGCCTGCCTCGCGTACGGCGTCGGCCACGCCGGCGACGAGGGGGGCCTCCGGGCCGACCACCACGAGTTCGGCGCCGAGCGTCGTCGCCAGTTCGGCTACGGCTGCGCCGTCGAGGGGGTCTACCTGGTGCAGCTCGGCCACCTCGGCGATGCCTGCGTTGCCGGGGGCACAGTGCAGGGCGGTGACGTCGGGGTCTAGGGACAGGGAGCGGCAGAGGGCGTGTTCGCGGGCACCGGTACCGATGACGAGGACCTTCACGGGGTCAGCCTAGGTCACGGTGGGGGTGGGGCGGGGTGGGGGCCGGATCGGAGCCGGGGTCGGGGTGGGGGCTTCGGTTGTCTGCGGGGCGCGCGTGGGTGGGGGCGGGCGCGCAGTTCCCCGCGCCCCTTAGGGGGTTGGGGTGAGCGGGGCCGAGAGGTGGCGGCTATTCGTTGGTGAACTCTTCCATCACCGTTGCTCCCAGCTCTCGGACGATCAGTTCGTGGCCGGAGAGGGCGGATTCGTCGAGGTCGGGGTCATCGTCCTCCGGGGTGTCGTCCTCGGCGGAGACCGTGCGGGGGGCGGGGGCCGGAGGGGTGGGGGGTTGAGCGGGGGCCTGGGCCTGGGGTGAAGAGGGCGTGGGGGTGGGCTGGGCGGAGGCCGGGCGGGGGGCGGCCGGTGCCGCGGGGGCCGGGGTGCCGTAGCCGCCGGTCGGGGCTCCGCCGTAGCCGCCGGGTGTGCCGCCGCCACCGCCGCCGTAGGGACCGCCCTGTTGCGGGGGCGGGGTGCCGCCGCCCGACGGGTCGACGACCGCCTCGATCTTCCACTGGACGTTGAACTGCTCGGACAGCGCCTGCTTGAGGACGTCCTCGCTGCCGCTGCTGTTGAAGTTGTCCCGTGCGCCGGCGTTGACGAAGCCGATCTGGAGGGTCGTGCCGTCGAAGCCGGTGACCTGCGCGTTCTGGCTGAGCAGGATCCAGGTGAAGCGGCGGCGGTTCTTGACCACTTCCAGGATGTTCGGCCAGAGGGTGCGGGGGTCGGGGCCGCCCGCCGGGGGCGGAGCCGCTTGGGTCTGGGGCTGGGTCTGGGGTGCGGGGGCCTGTGCGGGGGTGGGCGTGGGGGTGTTGCGCACCGGGGCCGCGGGTTGGCCGCCGCCCGCCGGGGTCGCCGTGGGCCAGCCGCCGGGGCGCCTGCCGCTGCCCGCGGCCGTGGCGGTGGGCCAGGCGCCGGGGGCGGGGGCGGCGGGCTGGGCCTGGGGTTGGGGCTGTTGGGGCTGTTGGGGCTGGGGTTGTTGGGGTTCCGGGGTGGGTGGGGTCGGCTGGGCGTAGGCGACGGGTGCGGGGGGCTGTTCCGCCGGCATCGCGGGCGGGGGGGTGCCGGGGGCGCCCGGGCCTCGTACGGCTGCGCGTGCCGCGGCGGCTCCGCCGCCCGGGGGGACGGGGGCGTGGGCCTGGGCAGCGGGCTGCGCCTGGACGTGGGCGTCGGGGCCGGGGACGTAGCCCATGGCGGGCGCGGCGGCGGCACCGGAGAAGTTGACGCCGCGCTCAAGTCGGTCGAGGCGGGCCATGACGGACTGTGTGTCGCCGTAGGCGGCGGGGAGCATCACCCGGGCGCAGATCAGCTCCAGTTGGAGGCGCGGGGAGGTGGCTCCGCGCATCTCGGTGAGGCCGGTGTTGACGAGGTCGGCGGCGCGGCTGAGCTCGGCGGCGCCGAAGGTGCCTGCCTGGGCCTGCATCCGCTCCAGGACATCGGCCGGGGCGTCGATGAGGCCCTTCTCGACGGCGTCCGGGACGGCGGCGAGGATCACCAGGTCGCGGAGGCGCTCCAGCAGGTCGGCGACGAAACGGCGCGGGTCGTTGCCCCCGTCGATGATGCGGTCGACGACCTCGAAGGCGGCGGCGCCGTCACCGGTGGCGAAGGCCTCGACGACGGAGTCCAGGAGCGAGGCGTCGGTGTAGCCGAGGAGGGAGGTCGCCATGGCGTACGTCACACCGTCGGTGGTCGCCCCCGCGAGCAACTGGTCCATGACGGACATGGAGTCACGCACGGAACCGGCGCCCGCGCGCACGACGAGCGGCAGCACGCCGTCCTCCACGGGGATGTCCTCCTGCCCGCACACCTGCCCCAGGTAGTCGCGCAGGGTGCCGGGCGGGACGAGCCGGAAGGGGTAGTGATGCGTCCGCGACCGGATCGTCCCGATGACCTTCTCGGGCTCGGTCGTCGCGAAGATGAACTTGAGGTGCTCCGGGGGCTCTTCCACGACCTTGAGCAGCGCGTTGAAGCCGGCCGACGTGACCATGTGGGCCTCGTCGATGATGTAGATCTTGTAACGGCTGCTCGCGGGTCCGAAGAACGCCTTCTCGCGCAACTCACGGGCGTCGTCCACGCCACCGTGAGACGCGGCGTCGATCTCGATGACGTCGATCGAACCCGGGCCGTTGCGCGCGAGGTCGCGGCAGGAGAGGCACTCGCCGCAGGGGGTCGGGGTGGGGCCCTTCTCGCAGTTCAGACAGCGGGCCAGGATGCGCGCGCTCGTGGTCTTGCCGCAGCCGCGCGGTCCGCTGAACAGGTACGCGTGATTGACCCGGTTGTTCCGCAGCGCCTGCTGCAGCGGGTCGGTCACATGCTCCTGCCCGATGACCTCGGCGAACGACTCCGGGCGATAACGGCGGTACAGCGCGAGAGACGACACGCGTACGAGGTTATAGGCGCCCACTGACAACGCGGGCCGCCGACAGGATCCACGGCGGCACTCCCCGCCCCGGGAACGCAAGCGCCCCCCACGCACCCGCCAGAGCCAACCTACCCTTGCTGCCTTCCGGCCCTGGGGGAGTTCAGTCAGATAGCGCCGCGTGAGGGGCTCCGCACAGGCTACAGGATCTGAGCGGGGGGAACGAGTTCGCGAGCACTCCTCAACGTCTTGTATTGTTTGCCGCGGAGGATTCGCCTAGTGGCCTAGGGCGCACGCTTGGAAAGCGTGTTGGGGGCAACCCCTCACGAGTTCGAATCTCGTATCCTCCGCCAGTGCCTCACCGGGCACGATGTCGAAGGGCCCCACCGTTCGCGGTGGGGCCCTTCGTCGTTGGCCGTCTCAACTTTCTGTATTGGTTGCCGTCTTGGTGACCGTGGCCGGGCGGCCCCTGCGCCCGGCCCACCCACCCCGAACCGTCGTCCGCAGGGGGCGTCCCCGTGATGGTGGTGGGGCCGCACCGGGATCCGCGGATGTCCCGGGGGCGGGGGCCGCGACGGCCGCGTCCTGGTCCCGTTCCGGTCGTGCCCCGGCGTCCGTTGTTTCGAAGGCGGGCGGTGGTTTTCGGACGGTTCCGGGGCGGGTGCGGGAAGCGCCAGGTCAGGGGCGTGAGGGGTACGTCCGAGACTTCGTCGTGGTTCCCGAGTGCCCGATCTGTGATGAACAAGCGATGTGGACGGCCTCAGCGAGCGGCGTGTCTAGGCCCATACTGGAGTCAATGACAAAGCCAGCTGCACCGAAGCGCTATTTGCCCACCAGTCCCTTCAAGGCCCCGGCCGCGGCGGCACCCAAGCAGTTCGCCGTGGGCGACCAGGTCACACACGACATGTACGGCCTCGGCCGGGTCATCGGCATCGAGGACGGCATCGCGGTGCTCGTCGACTTCGGGTCGGTCCAGGAGCGCATCCTGAGTCCGTACGCCAAGATGAGCAAGCTGTAGGACCGCCGTGCCCGGTCACGGCACACCAGGTCCCAGCGGCCTGTAACGAACGGGAGACCTCTCATCGACCTGACCTCGTTGTTCTCCGCCCCGGAAGGGGCGTCCCGCCATCCCAACGCGGGATCGCCCCCTCCGGCGACGAACCCCTTCCAGGCCCCGGACTTCGGGGAGGACGAGACCCTGCTGCTCGACGACGGGCAAACGGCTTTCTCGGACCTGGACGAGGCGTACCGCAGGGCGGGCTAGTCACGGCGGGCCGGGCCCCGGAACCCGACGGGCCGGTCCTGCATGCCCGGGCCCGGCGAAGCCCCCTCAGTCAACGACGCGTCGCACGCCGCTGACGGCCGGTTTCCGGGCGCGGGGCCTTACGCCGCCGCGCTGAACACGGGTGCCACAGGGGCCACCGGCGACACGTGTGCCGGCCGTACCGGGAGCTGGATCGCCGCGGCTCGCGGGGCCCTGTCGGCGAAGACGAACAGGCGGAGCACCAGGAAGCGGCCGATGCCGGCGAGGGCGGAGGCCCCGAGGTACACGGTCTGCTCGGTGAGCATCCCCGGGGACGGCTGGACGGTGTGCAGCACGAGTATCGCCGCGGACGTGGCCGCGTAGGCCACCGTGGCGGAACCCGCCGACTGCCCGTGCTCGCGCAGGCCGGGGCGGCGCCCGGTGCCGAAGGTGAACAGCGCGTGCAGTTCCGTGCAGAGGACGGTCGAGGCGATCGTGATCAGGGCGTTCGCCGCCACCCACGGCATCAGCGCGGCGAGCAGCGGCACCGCCGCGCTGGACAGCACCCCGACCCCGCCGCCGCACACCACGAACCTGACGAACGACGCCAACGCCCCAGGCGTGCCCGTCTCCTTGGGCCTCCCGCCGGACACCCCGGCGATCCTCCCCGTGGTCGCCCTTCCCGGCTTCGGCGAGAGCAGCGACTTCATGGGAGGTCCCTCCGTACGGCGGCCGTCCGGCCTGTGCCGACCCTCGTGACCGGCTGGGCTCAACGATGCCGTCGTACGGTTCCGCGCACGATGAAGCGGTCTCCCGAACCCTTGGTGCAGCGGGCTCCACCAAGGGGGTCGGGTCTACCCCCCTACGCGCTGGGGCGGCACCCGCTCACACCTGCTCGTCCCCGGCGCGGAGTTCCTCGATGTAGTCGTGCGTCAGCGCCGACGCGCGCGTGAACCAGTCGGACAGTACGGCGATCTCGGCGGGGGAGTAGTCGGCGAAGAGGGCGTTGAGACGGTCGTAGTAGGGGCCGTAGAGGGCGGTGAGTCGGGTCACCGCGGCCGGTACCGAGGCCACGCGGACGCGGCGGCGGTCGGTGGGGTCGGGGACGCGGGTGATGAAACCGGCGCGTTCCAGCCGGTTGAGGATGCCGGTCACCGCGCCCGTCGTGACGTGGGCGTGTTCGGCGAGGTCGCCCGCGGTGAGGAGGTTCTCGCCGGCCTTCAGGACCCAGCCGAAGCAGACGAGATCGGTGACGTTCACGCCCAGCCGCTCGGCCATTTCCTGCTGGCCGAGCTGGGCGTCGGCGATGAGGGAGTCCATCGCGTCCAGCGCCTGCGCCGGGGTGGCGGCGGGGCGGGGCTTGGCTTGCATCGTTATTGCCTTAGCTCGTGAGAGGTTTCTGCTCTAAACTTCTTAGATGGTGAGACAAGTGCGAAGGGAAGGTCGAGGCATGAGTGCACATCAAGGCGCGCATCAAGGCCCACACCAGGGCGCTCATCAGTATGACGAGGGGCATACGGTCGCGGGCTGGACCGGATTCGGCATCGCGACCGTCGGGACGACCGTCGCCGGGGTCGGCGTGTGCGCGGTGTCGGCCCTCCTGATCGGTGCGGGGCTGGGCATCGTGGCGGTGAGCGCCCTGGTCACCTGGGCGCTCCACCTCACCGGCTGGGGGAAGCCGCCGGGGAGGCGGGGCCGGGAGCAGTGGGCGATGCGGGTACGGGACCCGTCGGCGCGGGCGGGGCACGCCGGGTGTGTGGGGTGCCGGCTGGCGGGGCGGGGCCGGGATCGCGGGCCGGCGGTCGAGGCGCGCGCGGCCGTGGCCCGGGAGCCCGCCCCGGTCGGTGAAACCTCGGGCTGAGGGCGTTGTCAGTGGTGCCGTCTAATCTCGTGAGGGATGGCACGGACATGGAAGTGCTCGGGGCTGCGGTGGGCTGCGGACGGTCCCGAGCTGAAGTGGGACGGCGGGCGCGGGAGCCCGTTGCCCCGGGGGAAGCGGGTGGCCTTCGAGGTCGCGGAAGGGGGCGGGCGGACATGTGTGGGAGCGCGGGGGCACGCCTGTCCGCTGCGGGCGGCGGTGCCGGAGCGGAGTACGGGGGCGCGGTGCGAGGAGTGTGCGCGGCTGGACCGGGCGCACTCGGTGGCCGCCGACACCATCGCGGACGACCCGCGGCCGTACCACGTATATCTGGCCTGGTTCGGCCCCGGCCTGCTCAAGGTCGGCATCACCGCCGAAGAACGGGGTTCCGCGCGGCTCCTTGAGCAGGGTGCCGTCTGCTTCAGCTGGCTCGGCCTGGGCCCGCTGATGGCGGCCCGCCGCTCGGAGGAACTCCTGCGCGCCGCACTGCGCGTCCCGGACCGGATCCCCTACGCCGAGAAGCGCGCCGTACGGTCCGCGCTGCCGGGGTCGGCGGCGGAGCGGGCCGCCGAGATCGCCGACCTGCACGTCCGCGCGGTGGCGCTGCGCGACTGGCCGGAGTCGCTCCGCCGTGAGCCGTACCACCCGGTGGACCACGCCGACGTGTTCGGCCTCCCGGGACTTCCGGCCCCGGTGGGCGAGGTGAGCGGGCTCGTCGCGGGCGGGACGGTGAGCGGGGAGGTGGTGGCCGCCGCCGGGCCGGACCTTCACCTCGCCACCGAGCGAGGGGTGATCGTGCTCGACAGCCGGTTGATGACGGGGTGGGAGCTGATCCCGGCGGGTTCCTCCGGAGGTGACACGGGGGGATTCACCGTGCCGGTGCGGGAGTTCAGGCGGGAGGCGGAGGGAGCGGGGGTGCAGGAGGGGTTGTTCTGAGGGGGGCGGAGGAGGGGCGGGGCGTGGGGTGGGGGTGGGGGTGGGGAAGGGGGGGTGGGGGACAAAGGGGGAGAGGGCGGAGAGGGCGGAGAGGCCAGAAGGTGGAAGAGAGGCCTGCGGGGCGTGCACGTCACACCGCGCTGCCCACACCTCACCGCTGCCGCGGCTCCACCACCACCCGCCCGCCCACTTACCCGCCACCCACCCCTCAAGGTCAAGACTTGGATCCCCCATGGATCCCTTTCGGCAAGGCGGTGGACTCGGCTCGGGGTGGGGACGGATCGTGGATGACATGAGCGATCACGGAATTGCACCTGTCCCCGCCCATCAACCCCCTTACTACGCCGTCGTCTTCACCTCCCTCCGTACCGAGGGCGATGGCGGATACGGGGAGACGGCCGAGCGGATGGGGGAGCTGGTGAAGGGGATTCCCGGATTCCTCGGGGAGGACTCGGCCCGGGTGCCGGGCGGGGTGGGGATCACCGTGGCCTACTTCCGGGACCTCGCCGGGATCGAGGCATGGCGTGCGCACGCGGAGCATCGTGCGGCGAAGGAGTACGGGCGGGAACACTGGTACGAGCGGTACTCGCTGCACATCGCCAAGGTCGAGTACAGCCGGGGATTCGAGCGGGGCGTCGAAACAGGAGCGGACGTATGACCGAAGCCGTCGAAGTGAGCCGGTTCTGGCGGGGGTTGGGCCTGCCCGGACTGATCGACGTGCACACCCACTTCATGCCCGAGCAGGTTCTGCGGAAGGTCTGGGCCTACTTCGACGCCCTTGGACCCGCGACCGGCGGAGCCCTGGAGTGGCCGATCACCTACCGGGACGCGGAGGCCGAACGGGTAGCGCGGATAAGGGAGTTCGGGGTACGCGCTTTCACCGCCATGCTCTATCCGCACAAGCCCGGCATGGCCCAGTGGCTCAACGGCTGGGCCGTGGAGTTCGCCGCGCGGACGCCTGACTGTCTGCACACCTCGACCCTCTTCCCGGAGACGGGAGTCGAGGTCTATGTGCGGCAGGCACTCGACGCCGGGGCGCGGGTCTTCAAGGCGCACGTGCAGGTGGGGGCGTACGACCCGGCCGATGAACTGCTCGACCCCGCTTGGGGGTTGCTCGCCGAGAGCGGGACGCCCGTCGTGATCCACTGCGGGTCGGGGCCCGCGCCCGGCAAGCACACCGGGCCCGAGCCGATCGCCCGGGTGCTGGCCCGGCACCCCCGGCTGCGGCTGGTGTTCGCGCACATGGGGATGCCGGAGTACGAGGACTTCCTGGACCTGGCCGAGCGGTACGGCGAGGTGCGGCTGGACACGACGATGACGTTCACGGACTTCAGCGAACGGCTCGCGCCCTTCCCTCCCCGCGCACTCCCCCGGCTGGCCGCGCTCGGCGACCGGATCCTGCTCGGCACCGACTTCCCGAACATCCCCTATCCCTACCTGCACCAACTGCACGCCCTGGAGCGGCTGGACCTCGGTGACGACTGGCTGCGCGCGGTCTGCCACGACAACGCGGCGCGGCTGTTCGGCCTGTGAGGGCGGCCTGTGTCGATGGCTTGTGTGGGTGGTCTGTGAGGGTGGCCTGAGCGGCCGGCCGGTACGGGGGAGAGCACGGGTCGGTGACCGTTGGATGAGGGCAGGGCAAGCGGTTCCAAGGCGTTCCCTGAGTGGTGGCTGTGCGTTTCTCAGGAAAATCACAGACTCCGGAAAGCGTGTTCTTAGGGGGCCCCGACAAGGTGTCCACTATGACCACGACCTCGCCCCAGGGGCGCACCGAACTGCTGAGGCCGGACGGGAGCCCCGTCCGAGTGCTTGTGGTGGACGACGAGCTGTCGATCACCGAGCTGCTGTCCATGGCCCTTCGTTATGAGGGGTGGCAGATCCGCAGTGCGGGTGACGGGACCGGCGCGATCCAGACCGCGCGCGAGTTCCGGCCCGACGCCATCGTGCTGGACATGATGCTGCCCGACATGGACGGCCTCACCGTCCTCGGCCGGCTCCGCCGGGAGCTGCCGGATGTGCCCGTGCTGTTCCTGACGGCGAAGGACGCCGTCGAGGACCGTATCGCCGGACTCACCGCCGGTGGCGACGACTACGTCACCAAGCCCTTCAGCCTCGAAGAGGTCGTGGCCCGGCTGCGCGGGCTGATCCGCCGCTCCGGTGCGGCCGACCGGCGCTCGGACTCCGTGCTGGTCGTGGGTGACCTCACCCTCGACGAGGACAGCCACGAGGTGTCGCGGGCCGGTGAGGGCATCCACCTCACGGCGACCGAGTTCGAGCTGCTGCGCTTCCTCATGCGCAACCCCCGGCGGGTCCTCAGCAAGGCGCAGATCCTCGACCGTGTGTGGTCGTACGACTTCGGTGGGCAGGCCAATGTGGTCGAGCTCTACATCTCGTATCTGCGGCGCAAGATCGACGCCGGCCGTGAGCCGATGATCCACACCCGGCGTGGGGCCGGTTACCTGATCAAGCCCGCCGCGTCATGAGCGGGCGACGACGGCCGCGTGCGCAGAAGAAACGAGCGGGCAAGCCGCGCACCCTGCGGACCCGGCTCGTCGTCGCGTCCGTGACGCTGATCGCGGTGGTGTGCGCGGTGATCGGCACCGTGACCACCCTCGCGCTGCGCTCGCATCTGTACGGTCAGCTGGACGGCCAGCTGAACGAGTCGGCCTCGCGTGCGTCCGGTTCGTTCGGGCCGCCCGGAGGCCAGCAGCCGAAGGACGGCCTCGGTGCGCCGGACGGGAAGGCGCAGACGGGCACGCAGGTCCACCCGACCTCCCTGTCGGACTTCGTCACCAAGGGCCCGCAGCCCCAGGGCACGATCATCGCCAAGGTCGAGAACGGCTCCATCACCGACGCCCGTCGCGGGGTGAAGCAGGCGAGCGATCTGCAGATGACCTCGAAGACGCTCAGCAGCGCCCAGCTCGCCGCGCTCGGTTCCGTCCCGCAGGACGGCAAGCAGCACACCGTGGGCATCCCGGGTGTGGGCGACTTCCGCGTCGAGTACAAGAGCGGGGACAGCGGCAACTACTACGTCGCCGTTCCGACCTCCGAGGTCGACAACACCATCAACACCCTGATCCTGGTCGAGCTGAGCGTCACCGCCGCCGGCCTGGTGGCCGCGGGCATCGCGGGCTACGTGCTCGTCGGCGTCGCCACCCGCCCGCTGCGCCGCGTGGCCGCCACCGCCACCCGGGTCTCCGAACTCCCCCTGCACACCGGCGAAGTCACCCTCAACGAACGCGTCCCCGAGTCCGAGACCGACCCGCACACCGAGGTCGGCCAGGTCGGTGCCGCGCTCAACCGCATGCTCGACCACGTCCACGGCGCCCTGCACGCCCGCCAGCAGAGCGAGATGCGGGTACGGCAGTTCGTCGCCGACGCCAGCCATGAGCTGCGGACCCCCCTCGCGTCGATCCGCGGATACGCCGAGCTGACCCGGCGCGGCCGGGAACAGACCGGGCCCGACACCAAGCACGCCCTCGGCAGGATCGAGTCCGAGGCCGGGCGGATGACCCTGCTCGTGGAGGACCTGCTGCTGCTCGCCCGCCTCGACGCGGGGCGGCCGCTCCAGTTCGACCAGACCGACCTCATCCCGCTCGTCGTGGACACCGTCAGCGACTCGCGCGCGGCCGGCATGGACCACAACTGGCGGCTCGACCTGCCCGACGAACCGGCTCTCGTGTCGGCGGACGCGGCCCGTGTCCAGCAGGTCCTGATCAACCTGCTGGGCAACGCCCGCAAGCACACCCCGCCCGGTACGACGATCACCGCCCGGGTGCAGCGGCGCGGGCCGTGGATGTGCGTGGACGTGGAGGACAACGGCCAGGGCATCCCGCCCGATCTGCTGCCGCATGTCTTCGAGCGGTTCGCGCGCGGTGACTCGGCGCGGTCCCGCTCGACGGGATCGACCGGGCTGGGTCTCGCCATCGTGCAGGCGGTCGCGACCGCACACGGCGGCGCGGTCACCGTGGACAGCGTTCCCGGACGCACGGTGTTCACCGTGCATCTGCCCGCGCTCGCGCCGGCCGTGCCGACGCCCGCCCCCGAAACGAATTGGCAATCGCACTCACAGGCACACCACAGTGCCACCACATGGGTGCAACAGGGCGCTTGAGGAGAGTCGGTTCCATGCGAACCGACACTTCTCCCGGCACCTTGCCGGCGCGGGAGCACCTCCCGGCCGCGGACGCCGGTACGCCTGTCCTGGACGTAGTGATCCCCGTCTACAACGAGGAGAAGGACCTCCAGCCATGTGTGCTGAGACTGCACGAGCACCTCAAGCGCACGTTCCCGTACGCGTTCCGCATCACCATCGCGGACAACGCGTCGGTCGACACCACCCCTCAGGTGGCGGCGCGGCTGGAGTCGGAGATCCCGGAGGTGACCTCCTTCCGGCTGGAGCAGAAGGGGCGCGGCCGGGCGCTGCGCACCGTCTGGTCCGCCTCGGACGCCCCGATCCTCGCCTACATGGACGTCGACCTGTCCACCGACCTCAACGCGCTGCTGCCTCTGGTGGCGCCGCTGATCTCGGGTCACTCCGACCTGGCGATCGGTTCCCGGCTGGCCCGCTCGTCGCGGGTCGTGC
Source organism: Streptomyces sp. NPDC090083 (assembly GCF_044747445.1). Taxonomy (NCBI): domain Bacteria; kingdom Bacillati; phylum Actinomycetota; class Actinomycetes; order Kitasatosporales; family Streptomycetaceae; genus Streptomyces; species Streptomyces sp. NPDC090083. The sequence continues at coordinate 115,994 of NZ_JBIVED010000006.1, forward strand.
GCGGCGCCAAGCGGGAGTTCATCAGCCGGACCTACAACCTGATCCTGCGCGGCTCGCTGCAGGCCCGCTTCTCGGACGCCCAGTGCGGGTTCAAGGCGATCCGGCGTGATGTGGCCCAGGCGCTGCTGCCGCTCGTCGAGGACACCGGCTGGTTCTTCGACACCGAGATGCTGGTGCTGGCCGAGCGTGCCGGACTGCGCATCCACGAGGTGCCGGTCGACTGGGTCGACGACCCGGACTCGACGGTCCACATCGTGAGGACGGCGACCGAGGACCTGAAGGGGGTGTGGCGGGTGGGCAAGGCCCTGGCCTCCGGTTCGCTGCCGCTCGACCGTGTCACGCGTCCCTTCGGCGACGACCCGCGCGACCGCGACATCCAGGACGTGCCCAAGGGGCTGGCCCGCCAGCTCGTCGGGTTCTGTGTGGTCGGCGGTCTCTCCACCCTCTTCTACCTGGTCCTCTACAGCCTCTTCCGGCAGTTCGGCGGCTCCCAGGTCGCCAACGCGCTGGCCCTGCTGGTGTCGGCGGTCGCCAACACCGCCGCCAACCGCCGGCTCACCTTCGGGGTCCGGGGCAAGGGCGGGGCCGTCCGCCATCAGGCGCAGGGCCTGGTCGTCTTCGCCATCGGCCTCGCGCTCACCAGCGGCTCCCTCGCCGCGCTGAACGCGGCCAGCAGCGACCCGGCGCACTCCACCGAACTCGCGGTCCTGGTGGCCGCCAACCTCGCCGCGACCGTGCTGCGCTTCCTGCTCTTCCGCGCCTGGGTGTTCCCGGACCGCGACGACAGCACCGAGGAACCGCCGCTCGCGGCTCTCGACTCCCCTTCGTCGCCGACGTACGCGACGGCACCGCAGTCCCCGCAGCACCCGCGGTACCCCGGTTCCTACGCCCCGCTGCCGCAGCGCCAGCCCCAGCAGGAGACGTACGACACCGCCTCCACCACCCAGTTCCGCGCCGGTGAAGCCGCGGACGGCACCTGGAGGGACGCGACGATGCGGTTGCAGCCGGTGCGTCCCCACGACACCGATCCGAGGAACTCCCGATGACCACCGACACCGATCAGACGACGTATCCGGGAGGAGGCAGCCCCTCGTCCTGGGGGCCGGCCACCGGTGACGGCGGCACCGGCGGAATGCCGGCCGCGACCGGACCGGGTGCCGGCGCGCACCCGCCGGCCCCGGGGGCCGGTGAGCCGAAGCAGCCGCTCGGCCGCCGCCTGTGGCGTGGCCGGCCCGAGGACCCGCGCTGGGCGCGCCCCGCGTTCTGGGGCATGCTGCTGGCCACGGGCCTGCTCTACCTCTACAACCTGAGCGCGTCCGGCTACTCGAACTCCTTCTACTCGGCGGCGGTCCAGGCCGGCAGCAAGAGCTGGAAGGCGTTCCTGTTCGGCTCGCTCGACGCGGGCAACGCGATCACCGTGGACAAGCCCTCGGCGTTCCTGTGGCCGATGGAGCTCTCGGTCCGCGTCTTCGGCCTCAACTCCTGGTCGATCCTGGTCCCCGAGGTCCTCATGGGCGTCGGGACGGTCGCGGTCGTCTACGCGGCGGTACGGCGCCGGCACAGCCCCCAGGCCGGTCTGATCGCGGGTGCCGTGCTGGCGCTCACCCCGGTCGCCGCGCTGATGTTCCGCTTCAACAACCCTGACGCGGCACTGGCGTTGCTGATGGCGACCGCCTGCTACCTCGTCGTCCGGGCCCTGGAGGACGGCCGGACGAAGTGGCTGGTCTGGGCCGGGGTGGCGATCGGCTTCGCGTTCCTCTCCAAGACCCTCCAGGCCTTCCTGATCCTGCCGCCGCTGGCCATCGTCTACGCGGTGTGCGCACCGGTGGGCGTGAAGAAGAGGCTCGCCCAACTGGGCCTGGCCACCGGCGCGTTGGTCGTGGCGGCCGGTTGGTGGGTGGCGCTCGTCGAGCTGTGGCCGGCGTCCTCGCGCCCGTACATCGGCGGCTCGCAGAACAACAGCTTCCTTGAACTGACCTTCGGCTACAACGGGTTCGGCCGGCTCAGCGGCGACGAGACCGGCAGCGTCGGCGGCGGAGGCGGCGGCACGGGCACCGGCATGTGGGGTGCCACCGGCTGGAACCGTATGTTCAACGACGAGATCGGCAGCCAGATCTCCTGGCTGCTGCCCACCGCGCTGATCCTCCTCGTGGCCGGCCTGGTGGCCACGCGCAAGCTCAACCGCACGTCGGTCAGGCGCAGTTCGATGCTCGTGTGGGGCGGCTCGCTGGTGACGACCCTGGTCGTCTTCAGCTACATGGCCGGCATCTTCCACCAGTACTACACGATCGCGCTGGCCCCCTACATCGCGGCCGTGATCGGCATCGGCGCGGGCTCCCTCTGGGAGAAGCGCGGCGAGATCTGGGCGTCGATCACCCTCGCGGCGGCGGTGGTCGCGGCGGGCGTGTGGGGCTACGCCCTCCTCAACCGCACCCCCGACTACCTGCCCTGGCTGAAGTGGCTGGTCCTCATCGGCTCGCTCGCCGGTGCGCTCGGCCTGATCTTCGTGGCGAGGATCGGCCGTCAACTCGCCCTCGCGGCGGTCGGCCTGAGCATCGTGGCGGGCCTGGCGGGCCCCACGGCGTACACGCTGTCCACCGTCGACTCCGCCCACACCGGCTCGATTCCGACGGCCGGTCCGGCCGGCGCGAGCATGATGGGCGGCGGTCCGGGTGGTGGCGGCGGTCGCGGTGGCTTCGGCGGTGGCAACCGCACCGGCGGCATGGGCACGATGCCCGGCCAGCAGGGCGGCGGCACGACCCAGAACCAGGGCGGCGGCTTCCCCGGCGGCGGCACGATGCCCGGCGGTGGCACGGGCGGCGGCACCATGCCCGGCGGCGGTACCGGCACCCAGCGGCAGGGCGGCGGCTTCGGCGGCGGGACGGGCGGCGAGGGCGGCATGGGCGGCGGCGGTGGCGTCGGCGGCCTGCTCAATGGCGCGACGGTCACCTCGGCGGCCAAGAAGCTGCTCCAGACGGACGCGGACAACTACACCTGGGTCGCCGCGTCCATCGGCTCCCAGAACGCCGCGAGCTACCAACTCGCCACCGGCGACCCGGTGATGGCCATCGGCGGCTTCAACGGCACCGACCCGTCGCCGACGCTGGCCCAGTTCAAGAAGTACGTGGCGGACGGAAAGATCCACTACTTCATCTCGGGCGGCACCGGCATGGGCGGCAGCAGCACCGGCACGTCCTCGCAGATCTCCTCGTGGGTCGAGAAGAACTACAAGAAGGTGACGGTCGGTTCGGCCACCTTCTACGACCTGACGCAGAAGACGAGCAGCTGACGGCGGCCTGACAAGGAGAGGGGCGGTGACCACCCGGTCACCGCCCCTCTCCTTGTCCGCCACAACTCCGTTGTACGCCGTACAAGAACTGTTCTACGGTGTACGGCATGTCGACCTCCCCCACCCTCCAGGGCCACTCCCGGCGCTGGATCGTCCTCGGGGTCATCTGCCTCGCCCAGCTGACCGTGCTGCTCGACAACACCGTGCTGAACGTGGCGATCCCCTCGCTCACCCGCGAACTCGGCGCGAGCACCGCGGACATCCAGTGGATGATCAACGCGTACTCGCTGGTGCAGTCCGGCCTCCTGCTCACCGCGGGCAGCGCGGCCGACCGGTACGGCCGCAAGAAGATGCTGATCGCGGGCCTCGTGCTGTTCGGCGCGGGCTCGCTGATCGCCGGACTTGCCCAGTCCACCGGGCAGTTGATCGCCGCGCGGGCCGGGATGGGGGTCGGCGGGGCGCTGCTCATCACGACCACCCTCGCCGTCGTGATGCAGATCTTCACCCCCGAGGAACAGCCGCGCGCGATCGGCATCTGGGCCGCGGTCAACGCCCTCGGCTTCGCGACGGGCCCGCTCCTCGGCGGCTTCATGCTGAACCACTTCTGGTGGGGCGCGATCTTCCTGATCAACCTGCCGGTCGCGGCGCTGGCGCTGGTGGCGGCCACAGTCCTGGTCCCCGAGTCCAGGAACCCGCGCGGCGACCGCCCCGACCTCCTGGGCGCCCTGCTCTCCACGGTCGGCATGGCGGCGCTGGTCTACGCGATCATCTCCGGTCCGGCACACGGCTGGACGTCGGGCCGGGTGCTGCTCACGGCGGCGGTGGCCGTCGTGGTGCTGGCCGCGTTCGCGTACTGGGAGAACCGTGTCCCGTACCCCATGCTCGACCTCGACTTCTTCCGCGACCGCCGGTTCACCGGCGCGGTGACCGGGGTCGTGCTGATCACCTTCGGCATGGCGGGCTCGCTGTTCCTCCTCACCCAGCACCTGCAGTTCGTCCTGGGCTACGGCCCGTTGGAGGCGGGTGTGCGCACGGCGCCGCTCGCGCTGGCGATCGTCGCGCTCAACTTCTCGGGGCTCGCGGCGAAGTGGACGGCGAGGCTCGGCGCTCCGGCGGCCATCGCGCTGGGCATGGTGCTGATGTCGGCGGGACTGGTGTCCGTCGCGGTGCTCGCGACCGGAGGCTACGCGGGGACGCTGTGGGGGCTGGTGCTGATCGGGACCGGGGCGGCGCTGGCCAATCCGGCGATGGCTCACGCGATCATGAGTGCGATTCCTCCGGAGAAGGCGGGGGTGGGGGCCGGGGTCAACGGGACGCTGGGCGAGTTCGGGAACGGTCTGGGGGTCGCGGTGCTGGGGGCGGTGCTGAGTTCCCGGTTCGCCGCGGTGTCACTGCCCGTGGGGCTGGCGGCGGCGACGTCGGCGGAGGAACGGCGGAGGGTGACCGACTCGTTCTCCGCCGGCCTGGAACTGAGCCAACTGGTCGGGGCCGCCGCAGTGTTGACCGGGGGGTTGCTCGCGGCGGCGTTGTTGTGGCGGGCGGAGCGGGCAGACTCGGGGGTGGCGGTCGCTCAGTAGGGTCCGCGGGAGCGTTGTGGCTGGTCGCGCAGTGCCTCGCGCCCCTGGGCAGGAACAGCCGGCCGGGATTTCGTAGGTGAGGAAGGTGTGTTGTGGCCAAGACATCGCCGTCGTCGGGGCGTTCCGGTCGTACGAGTGTCTGGCTGGACCGCAAGGCGCCTCGAAGCGGCCGGGGCGGGGGGCAGCCGGGGCTCGACCGCACGCGGATCACCGAGGTCACCGTGCGGCTGCTGGACGCGGAGGGCCTGGCCAAGTTCTCCATGCGGAGGCTGGCCGCCGAGCTGAACGTGACGGCGATGTCGGTCTACTGGTACGTGGACAGCAAGGACGACCTCCTCGAACTCGCCCTGGACGCCGTCTTCGGAGAGCTGCGGCTGCCCGAACCGGAGGCCGGGGACGAGGACTGGCGGGAGCAACTGCGCACGCTGGCGACGGAGTACCGGGCCCTGCTGGTACGGCACGCCTGGCTGTCGCCGCTGGCCGGGACGTTCCTGAACATCGGCCCGAACTCGCTGTCGTTCTCGCGCGTCGTCCAGCGGGTGGTCCGCCGCACCGGCCTGCCGGACCACGGGCTGACCGGTGCGATCGTCGCCGTCTTCCAGTTCGTGTACGGCTACGGCACGATCGAGGGCCATTTCTTCGCCCGCGTGGCCGACACCGGCATGACCCCCGACGACTACTTCCGCCACGCCATGACGACGGTGACCGAGGCCCCCACCGCCGCCGAGGTCCTCGCCGAGTCCCGTCAGCTCATGGCGGCCCGGGGCGGCGACACGGTCGCGGAGATGATGGACCGGGACTTCACCTTCGCCCTGGACCTGCTGGTGGCGGGCATCGAGGCGATGGTCGAGCGGGAGAAATAGCCCGGCACCGCCTCAGCCCTCGACGAGCCGCGCCGGAAAACCGCCGGTGGCCACGGGCCCCCACCGCTCGGGAGTGACCCGCACGATCGACTTCCCCTGCTTCAGCATCGCCGCGCGGTACTCGTCCCAGTCCGGATGCTCCCCGGAGATGTTCCGGAAGTACTCGACGAGGGGTTCCACGGAGTCGGGGGAGTCGATGACCTCGGCCGTGCCGTCGACCTGGACCCACGGCCCGTTCCAGTCGTCGCTCAGGACGATCAGGCTGACCCGAGGGTCACGCTTCGCGTTGCGGGTCTTGGCCCGCTCGGGGTACGTGGAGACGACGATCCGCCCGGAGTCGTCGACCCCGCAGGTCAGCGGTGACCCCTGCGGGCTCCCGTCCGCCCGCCGGGTCAGCAGGATCGCCCGGTGCCGGGGCCGTACGAAGTCGAGCAGATCGTCCAGGGACACGGAGGTGTTGCTCGCGATGTTCGGTGCCATACGGATCAGCCTAGGCGCAGCCGGCCCCCGGGCGCCCGGTCAGGCCTCCGGCAACGACTCCCCCTGCACCGCCTGCACGTCCAGCTCGACCTTCAGGGTCGTACCGATCGCCGCGATCCCCGCCTGCACGACCTGGTTGTAGTTCATCGCGAAGTCCTCCCGGTGCAGCTCCGTGGTGGCCCGGAACGCGGCCCGCGTGCCGCCCCAGGGATCGGCCCCGGTACCGAGGTAGGCGAGGTCGAGCGCGACCGGCCGTACGACACCGTGGAGGGTCAGCTCGCCGGAGACCGTCCAGCGGTCGGAACCGGCCGGGGCGAGACCCGTCGAGCGGTAGGTGATCTCCGGGAAGCGGGCCACGTCCAGGAAGTCCGCCGAGCGCAGGTGGTCGTCGCGCATGCCGTTGCCGGTGTCGATGGACGCGGCTCGGATGACCGCCTCCACACGGGACTTGGCGATGTCGTCCGGCGCGATCTCGACCGTGGCGGCGAAGTCGGTGAACCGGCCGCGCACGCTGGAGATCCCCAGGTGCTGGGCGACCGCGCCGACCGTGGAGTGCGCGGGGTCGACGGTCCACGGGCCGGGCGGCGGCAGCTCCGTACCGCCCTGCCGGGCCAGCGTCACCGTGCCGACCTCGGCCCGCCCGCTCGCGGTGACGATCGCGGTGGCGGCGGCGGGCGCGTACCCGACGGCCGTCACGATCACGGTGTACGGCCCGGGCGCCAGCGGATTCACGTCCCGCACGGCCCCCTCCACGTCCGCCTCGGCCCGCAGCACCTGCGCGCCGGTCATGTCGGTCACCGTGACGACCGCGTGCGACACGGCCCATCCGTCGCGGGTGCGGATCTTCGCGGTCAGTCCCATGTCCTTCTAACTCCTTGCCGTACGGCCGAGATTCGGCACGAATGAGACCGGCCCGCGGAACACGCCCCCGCTCGGGACGCGTTCCGCGGGCCGGGGTGTCACCTACTCGCCGGGGTGCGCGAGTTCGATGTCGTGGCCGTCCGCCCCGCCGCCGTTCAGCGTGAGGGCGGTCGCGACCGGCGGGTAGCCCGTCGCGATCACCGTGTAGTCGCCGCCGCTCAGGTCGGTGAAGGCGTACGCCCCGTCCGTCCCGGTGGTGGCGCTGCCGACCACGTTGCCCGCCGCGTCCACGAGGGTCACGCGGGCGTCGGCCAGGGGGCCGTGCGGGGCGCGGACGACACCCTGGACCTGGGCGCCGGAGTCGAGGTCGATCTCGACCCGGGTGACGCCGGTGCCGCCGACCTCGACGGGCAGGGCGCGCGGCCGGTACCCGGCGGCGTTCACCGCGACGGTCACGGCACCCGGCACCAGTTCGGTGAAGGCGAACTCGCCCTGCTCACCGGTGGTTCCGGTGGAGAGCAGGTCACCGCGCACGTCCGTCACGATGACCATCGCGTCCTTGACGGGCAGGCCCGTCCCGGCGGCCCGGACGAGTCCGTTCAGACCGCTGGTGCCGCTCAGGAGCACGTCGTAGGAGACCGGCTCGTGGCCGTTCACGACGACCGTGGACGCCTGCGGCTGGAAGCCGTCGGCGGAGGCGATCAGGACGTACGAGCCGACGCTCGGCGCGTCCAGCGCGTAGGAGCCGTCCGCCTGCGTGACCGAGCGGCCCAGCTGGCGTCCCCCGAGTGAGATCAGGGTGACGGCGGCCTGCGGGACGGGCGCGCTCTCGGCGCCGCGGATGTGGCCCCGGACGGGGATCCCGCCCGAGACGGGCGTGGACTCGGATGCGGTCACAGGTGCGGTCTCCTCCCTGGCCGTCGTGGCTGCGGCGGCGAACTGCCGTGTGTCCTCGTGGCCGGTCTGCGGGTCGGAAGCGTCGGACGGGCTCGGGACGTTCTCGCCGGCCGGGGCGGACGCCTGCGCGGGCAGGTCCTCCGCCGCCGCCTGCGCCAGCGCTCCCTTGGTCCGCAGCGGGACCTCCTTGATGAAGAGCGTGACGAGGAAGGCGATCAGTGCCATCGGCGCGGCGATCAGGAAGACGTCCGCGATGCCGTGGCCGTACGCGCTCTCCATCACCGTGCGCAGCGGTCCGGGCAGGCTGTTCATGTCCGGGATGCTGCTGGAGCTCGAACCGGCCGCCGCCGCCGCGTACTTGGGGTCGAGGGTGGCGATGCCGTCCTTGGCGTAGTCGGTGATCCGCGTGGCCATGACCGCACCGAGGGCGGAGACGCCGACCGCACCGCCCAGCGAGCGGAAGAACGTCACCGTGGAGCTGGCCGAGCCGAGGTCGGACGGCGCCACCTGGTTCTGCGTGGACAGCACCAGGTTCTGCATCATCATGCCGACGCCGAGGCCGAGCAGCGCCATGAAGACCGCGACGTGCCAGTAGGGCGTGTCGTAGCGGATCGTGCCGAGCAGCCCCAGGCCCGCGGTGAGCAGTACACCGCCGGTGAGCAGCCAGATCTTCCACTTGCCGGTCTTGGTGATGAACTGGCCGGAGACCGTCGACGCGATGAACAGACCGCCGATCATCGGGATGGTCATCACGCCCGACATCGTCGGGGACTTGTCGCGGGCCAGCTGGAAGTACTGGCTGAAGAAGACCGTGCCGGTGAACATCGCGACGCCGACGAAGAGCGAGGCGAGGGAGGAGAGGGTGATCGTGCGGTTGCGGAACAGCCGCAGCGGGATGATCGGCTCCGAGGCCTTCGACTCGACCAGCACGAACAGCAGCCCGAGGGCGATCGAGCCGCCGACCATGGTGTACGTCTGCCACGACAGCCAGTCGTACTTGTCACCGGCGAAGGTGACCCAGACCAGCAGCAGCGAGACCGCGGCGGAGATGAAGAACGCGCCGCCCCAGTCGACCTTCACGTCCCGCTTCACGGTGGGCAGGTGCAGGGTCTTCTGCAGCACGATCAGCGCGATGACCGCGAACGGCACACCGACGTAGAAGCACCAGCGCCAGCCGAGCCACGAGGTGTCGGTGATGACACCGCCGAGCAGCGGGCCGCCGACGGTGGCGACGGCGAAGGTGGCGCCGAGGTAGCCGGAGTACCGGCCGCGCTCGCGCGGGGAGATCATCGCCGCCATGACGATCTGCGCCAGGGCGGACAGACCGCCGACGCCGATGCCCTGGAAGACGCGGCAGGCGATCAGCATGCCGGCGTTCTGGGAGAGCCCGGCGGCGGCCGAGCCCAGGACGTAGATGACCAGGGCTATCTGTACGAGCGCCTTCTTGCTGTACAGGTCGGAGAGCTTGCCCCACAGGGGGGTGGTGGCGGTCATGGCCAGCAGCGAGGCCGTGACGACCCAGGTGTAGGCGGACTGGCCGCCGCCCAGGTCGCCGATGATGTGCGGCAGGGCGTTGGTGACGATCGTCGACGACAGGATCGCCACGAACATGCCGAGCAGCAGTCCGGAGAGGGCCTCCATGATCTGCCGGTGTGTCATGGGTGCGCCGTCGGGGGCCGCGGGGGATCCCCCTCCGTGCTTGGCGTGAGCCCGCACACCGGCTGGTGTGGTCGTTGCCATGGGCTTCCTTTTCTTCCGTGCTTATGCGGGTGTACGGGTGGTGTGTTCGAGTTCGTGGTGGGGGGAGTGGGGGGTGTCGGCCACGACGGGCGGCCGGGTGGGCGGGGGCTGTGCGGTCCGGCAGTCGCCGAAACTCGCCCGCAGCCGGGCCATCAGCCGGATCAGCTGGCCGATCTCCTCGTCGCTCCAGTCGTTCAGCCGGTCGGCGAACAACTGGGCGGTCCGACCGACCAGTTCGTCCACCTGGGCCCGGCCGCCGGGGGTGAGGCGCAGGATGCGGGAGCGCTTGTCGGCGGGGTCGGGGGACCGTTCGATCCAGCCCCGGTCGACGACGTGCGCGACATGGCGGCTGGTCACGGACATGTCGACGGAGAGCAGCTCCGCGAGCTTGCTCATGCGCATGTCGCCGTGCCGGTCGAGCAGGGTCAGCACGGCCGCGGAGCCGGCGGGGCAGTCGGACGGCATGATCCGTCCCAACTCCCTGCGTACGGCGCCGAAGGCACTGAACTGACGCATCAGCTCCTCGTACTGCGTCCGCCCGGCCATCACACCTCCCATGTTCGGTTGCTTAGGGCAACCATAAGAGCGTAAGAGAGGTTGGTTGCTACAGGCAAATAAAATGGCCGGGTGTGGCATAAAAAGTTGGCAAAGGCAAGCATTTCTGAACGTAAACCCGCAGGTGGCAAAGGCTGTCCGAGGCCCCGCACTTGGGTGTCACCGGCGGATTCGCTAGTGTCTCGGCCCATGGCAAACACCCAGGGCCCCGAGGGCAACTACGACCCCGCCGGCAGCACCCAGATGTTCCGTGCCTTCGTCGACGAGACTCCACAGGGCAGCCGCCAGCAGGCCGCGCCCACGGCCTCGGCCGGACCCCGCGTCGGCCTGATCGTCGGCGTCGTCGTCGCCGTGCTCGTCGTGGCGGCGGTGGCCTACCTGGCCTTCATGTAGCACCGGGCCTGCCTGGCCCTCATGCGACACCGGGCGCTTCGCCCGACGCGACGGTCTGCCGGTCGGACTCCACGGAGAACCGGTGGACCGTCGACTCCCGGCGGCGGAAGCCGAGCCGTTCGTACAGCCGGTTCGCCGCCGTGCGGTCGGGGCGTGAGGTGAGGTCGACGGTGCGGGCGCCGGCCTCCCCGGCGATGCGCAGGGCCTCGTTCGTCAGCAGCGCGGCGATCCCCCGTCCCCTGGCCGCGCCGTCGACGACCACGTCCTCGATCCGTCCGCGCAGTCCGGACGGCACCGGGAACAGCACCAGGGTGAGGGTTCCGACGATCGTGCCCTCGGCGCGTGCCATCAGCACGGTGTTCGCCGCGCACGCGAGAATCCGCCCGGCCGCCGCCCGGTCCAGCGGCTCCGCCGTCGAGGACAGCTGCGGCACCAACCGGCCGAACGCGGCGACGAGTTCGTCGGTCGCCTCGCGCGCGACCTCTACGTGAACGTCCATGCCGGGAGCCTATCGAGCGCGCTTCCGGCAGGGTGTTCCGTGGCGTGCGGGGCGCTCGGCCGGGCGTGCCGCGCCGCCGGTGGTCTTCAGTCCCACCGCACCGACACGTCCCGGGTCTCGATGTGCATTCCCAGCGGCACCCGCCACGCTTCCACGCACACCGTCCAGGTGCCGTTCTTGTGCTCGTCCGCCGCGATGGGGGCGGGGAGTCGCTCCGTGGACTCGATCGTGGCCCAGTCGATCCCCAGCGCCCCGATGATGTGCGTCCCCAGTGTCACCGTGCCCGAACGCACCACCGTGCCGCCGGAGTTGCGGAAGGCCAGGGTGACGTCCTCGCACCAGCGCTTGTCCGTGGCCTTGCGGGAGGGGGCGCCCCAGGTGAGGGCGGCGGGCGTGGGAGGTGCCTTCGTGGGGGCGGGAGTTGGGGCCGAGGACGGTGAATGCGCGCTGCCGTGGCCCGAGTTGACGGGCGACGACGGCGACGACGGTGATCGGGGCGACGAACGCGACGAGGGCGGCGTGAGCCCCGGAGCGGACCCCGGGGTGGACTCCTGCGTGGACTCCTGCGTGGATGTGGAGCCCGGGGCCGAAGTGCCGTTGGTCGCGGAGGAGTTCGGGGTGTCCAGTGGGACCAGCGTGACGCTGCCGGTCGGGCGGGTCGCCGGGGCCGAGGAGGGCCGGGGCGGGCCAACCGCCGCGTAGCCGTCGCCCTTGGTGCCTCCGCAGCCCGCGAGGAGGACGGTCAGGCAGGCGACGGCCGCCGACGCACCCCAGGAGGCGCCTCGGCGGCCACGTGTCCAGGTCGCGCGGAGCATCGCGCCATGGTGGCTGACACTCCGTCAAATAGGAACCCTCGGTACCGGGTTCAGTCGGAGATGAGACCCTCGCGCAGGGTGGACAGGGTGCGCGTGAGGAGCCGGGAGACGTGCATCTGGGAGATGCCGACCTCCTCGCCGATCTGCGACTGGGTCATGTTGGCGAAGAAGCGCAGCATGATGATCCGGCGCTCACGGGGCGGCAGCTTGGCGAGCAGCGGCTTCAGCGACTCGCGGTACTCCACGCCTTCCAGGGCCGTGTCCTCGTAGCCGAGGCGGTCCGCCAGCGAGCCCTCGCCGCCGTCGTCCTCGGGGGCCGGGGAGTCGAGCGAGGACGCCGTGTACGCGTTGCCCACCGCGAGGCCGTCGACGACGTCCTCCTCGGACACGCCCAGCACCGCGGCGAGTTCGGGGACGGTCGGCGAACGGTCCAGCTTCTGGGACAGCTCGTCGCTGGCCTTCGTGAGGGCCAGCCGCAGCTCCTGGAGGCGGCGCGGGACGCGCACCGACCAGGACGTGTCGCGGAAGAAGCGCTTGATCTCGCCCACGACGGTCGGCATCGCGAACGTCGGGAACTCCACCCCGCGTTCGCAGTCGAACCGGTCGATCGCCTTGATCAGGCCGATGGTGCCGACCTGGACGATGTCCTCCATCGGCTCGTTGCGGGAGCGGAAACGCGCGGCGGCGTACCGGACCAGCGGGAGGTTCAGCTCGATGAGGGTGTCCCGCACGTAACCGCGCTCGGGGCTGTTCTCGTCGAGTGCGGCGAGCCGCAGGAAGAGGGAGCGGGACAGGGTGCGGGTGTCGATGGCTCCCGTGGTCGGGAGGGCCGGGGCCGGTACGGCGGGTACGGCCTCGAGGACCGTAACGGCGTCGAGTGCGGGCTCAGCCTCGCTCTTGGTGAGCGTGAGCACCTTCGAGCTGCCCTGGTCTGCGGACATGCCACCCCCTTTGGGTCGCGGGACGGTCGCGGCGATCGCCCCCGTCTGGGGAGCGGTGCCTTCACCTGAATACCGGAGCCGGGGCCACGGCAAACGCGCTTCCCGCAGAATGCCACATGTCGGCAACACGCTGTAGTGACATGTCGACATGTCTGTGACGAATCAGCGCTGGAAAACAGGGGTCTGAGGGTTTTTCAGCGCAGAAATGTCGGGAAATAGTCGTCTGGGCGATTCGTTCGTACCGGTGACAGCTCGCTCGGGCTTTCGAGCGCGGCCCGAGGGGGCGTCAAGCCTCGATGCGGTTGGCGGAGCGGAGCCGCTGGAAGCTGCGTGCGAGGAGCCGGGAGACGTGCATCTGGGAGACGCCGAGCTCGGCGCTGATCTGCGACTGGGTGAGGTTGCTGTAGTAGCGCAGCAGGAGGATCCGCTGTTCCCGCTCGGGGAGTTGGACCAGGAGATGGCGGACCAGGTCGCGGTGTTCCACGCCGTCCAGGGCCGGGTCCTCGTAGCCGAGCCGGTCGAGCAGCCCGGGCAGTCCGTCGCCCTCCTGGGCGGCCTCCAGCGAGGTCGCGTGGTACGACCGGCCGGCCTCGATGCAGGACAGCACCTCGTCCTCGCCGATCCGCAGCCGCTCGGCGATCTCGGCGGTGGTGGGGGTGCGCCCGAAGGCGGTCGTCAGATCCTCGGTCGCGGCGTTGACCTGCACCCACAACTCGTGGAGCCGGCGCGGGACATGGACCGTGCGGACGTTGTCGCGGAAGTACCGCTTGATCTCGCCGACGACGGTCGGCATCGCGAACGTCGGGAACTGCACGCCCCGGTCCGGGTCGAAGCGGTCGATGGCGTTGATCAGACCGATGGTGCCGACCTGGACGACGTCCTCCATCGGCTCGTTGCGGGAGCGGAAGCGGGCGGCCGCGTAGCGCACGAGCGGGAGATTCGCCTCGATGAGCGCCCCGCGCACGCGGTTGTGCTCCGGCGTGCCCGGCTGGAGTCCCTTGAGCTGGCCGAAGAGCACCTGGGTGAGGGCCCGGGTGTCGGCGCCCCGACTGCGGGGCGGAGCGGCCGGCGCCGGGGTCTGGGCGGGTGCCTCTTCCTGGGGCGGCGCTGTACTGGCCGACACGGTCAACGCCACACCTCTTCAATAGGTCAACTCATCCGTCAAAAGCGGTCATAGCATCACAAGACATGTGCACTGTGTGCAAGCACCGCCTAATACCGTGTTATGCCGTGTTGAGCAACAAAAGCCCCTTGCCGTCACGGCAAGGGGCTGTAGGGAGGCGGCTCTCCGGGAGCTTCCGGAAGCTCCCGGAGAGCGCTCAGAATTCGTAGTCGGCGACGACCCAGGTGGCGAACTCGCGCCACAGCGCGACGCCCGCCTGGTGCGCGGGGTGCTCGATGTACCGCTTCAGGGCGGCGGGGTCGTCGACCGCCGAGTTGATCGCGAAGTCGTACGCGATCGGGCGGTCGCTGATGTTCCAGCCCAGCTCCCAGAAGCGCAGGTCGTCGATCAGGTCGCCGAGCGGGCGGAAGGCCTCCACGCCCGCCACCACGCGCGGGTCGTCGCGCCCGACACCCTCGTTGAGCTTGAAGAGGACGAGGTGGCGGATCATCTGCGCGCTCCCGCTGGGTAGTTGGCTACTGTGCCCCGTCGGCCAGCCAGGTCATGAAGTCGCCGATGGCCTTCGCGGCGTCCGATATGCCCTCGAAGCCTATCTGGACGTAGTCGGCCGCCTTGGACGGGTCGGTGATGATCACGTACAGCGCGAAGACCACGAGCAAATAGACGGCGATCTTCTTCGCGTTCACCGCCATCGCGGCCTCCCCTGTGAATCCGTGCCCGTGGGCCCCCTGTTGCCGGCGGCGAGTGTAACCTTCGCGGCCCTCGAATGGATCAACGCACGAAGGGCCCCGTCTTTCGACGGGGCCCTTCAGAAGCGGTAGCGGAGGGATTTGAACCCTCGGTGACTTGCGCCACACTCGCTTTCGAGGCGAGCTCCTTCGGCCGCTCGGACACGCTACCGAGAGAGACCTTACAACAAGGTGGGGCGTGGTTTGAAATCGGTATCCGGGACCCGCGGCCGGCCCTCCTACCGGTCGCGGAAGAACTCCGTGAGCAGGAGCGCGCATTCGTCCCCGAGGACGTCCCCGATCACCTCGGGACGGTGGTTGAGGCGCCGGTCGCGGACCACGTCGAAGAGCGAGCCGGCCGCGCCCGCCTTCTCGTCGCGGGCGCCGTAGACGACCCGCTCCACCCGGGACTGCACCAGCGCGCCCGCGCACATCGTGCAGGGTTCGAGGGTGACCACGAGGGTGCAGCCGGACAGCCGCCACTCCCCGAGGAGAGCGGCGGCCCGTCTGATCGCGAGGACCTCGGCGTGCGCCGTCGGATCGCCGGTGGCCTCGCGTTCGTTGTGCCCGGTGGCGAGCACGGTCGTACCGTCCGGGGACAGCACGACCGCGCCGACCGGGACGTCACCGCCCCGGGCGGCGGCTCCGGCCGCGTCCAGGGCGAGCCGCATCGCGGCCCGCCAGCGGTCGCGTACCGGGTCCCAGGGCCCTCCTGTGCGTGCTGTGGTCAGCGGACGGTCTCCAGGACCTCCGAGGCCCCCAGGGCCTCGGCGATGGAGCTGAGCGCGTCGTCGGCGTCGAGGAGCCGCAACTCCTTCTCGCCGACGCCCAGATCGTCCAGGATCTGCGCGTCACCGACGGGGCTGTGCGGAACGGCCTCGGCCGAGGTGCCGTCCTCGTCGTCGTCCCCGTCGTCCTGTTCCGGATCACCGTCCTCGGTGCCGTCGAGGTCGAGCGAGTCCAGATCGACGTCGTCGTCGGCGTCCGGATCCCGTCCGAGCAGCTCGTCGGTGAGCAGGATCTCGCCGTACGAGCTGCGTGCGGCGGCAGCTGCGTCCGAGACATAGATCCGAGGGTCGTCCTCGCCGTCGATGCGGACGACGCCGAACCAGGCGTCCTCCTGCTCGATGAGCACCAGCACCGTGTCGTCCTCGGGCGAGGCTTCACGGGCCAGTTCGGCCAGATCCGACAGGCTCTCGACATCGTCGAGCTCTGTGTCGCTCGCTTCCCACCCGTCTTCGGTGCGCGCGAGCAGTGCGGCGAAGTACACCGTGACTCTCCCACTGGTCATAGGTGTGCCGGTTGGGGGTCCCCCCGGCGGAGGCTGCGGGCGGGGAGAGCTCGTGCTCCGAGCCCCACCCACTCGGAATCGTGGCAGAAACAAGGCGATCAGGGGACGTCTTCGGCTCCCTGTGTCCGCTCGTTTTGATCGACCACCAGCGGGATCGTACGCGGCGATCGCCTTGCGTACGCACTCGGTTGGCCTGACAAGTCGCTGTGAGACAGGCCTCAACTACCAGCGGAACGTGCGCATACGCATGGCGTGGCGCAGTCGCGCGGTCTTGGCGCGGCGGGGCTGGACCCGGTCGCGCAGCTCTCGGGCCTCGGTCAGCTCGCGCAGGAACTGGGCCCGGCGCCGCCTGCGCTCGGCCTCGGTCTCCCGGCTCGTGTCCCGGTCGGGACCCAGCCGGGTGCCCCGGTCCTGCTCCCGGCTCTTCGACTGCGACGGGTCCCGGCGGGACTCACGGTCAGGCATCGGTTCACCACCCCGTTCCGTCCCTCCCACTTTCCCCCGGACGGGCGGTTTGATGCCACCGCGGGCCGGATCGGGGCCGGTGGGAGCGCGGACCGCGGCAGCCGCGGGGCCCGGCTACTGTTGTGGACATGCGTCTCCACGTCGTCGACCACCCCCTGGTCGCCCACAAGCTCACCACGCTGCGCGACCGGCGCACCGACTCCGCGACCTTCCGCAGGCTCGCCGACGAGCTGGTCACCCTGCTCGCCTACGAGGCCACGCGCGACGTGCGCACCGAACAGGTCGACATCGTCACGCCGGTCTCCCCGACCACCGGCGTCAAGCTGTCCTACCCGCGCCCGCTGGTCGTGCCGATCCTGCGGGCCGGTCTCGGCATGCTGGACGGCATGGTCCGGCTGCTGCCGACCGCCGAGGTGGGCTTCATGGGCATGGTGCGCGACGAGGAGACGCTCCAGGCGTCCACGTACGCCACGCGCATGCCGGAGGACCTCTCGGGCCGCCAGGTGTACGTCCTGGACCCGATGCTGGCCACCGGCGGCACCCTGGTCGCCGCGATCCGCGAGCTGATCAAGCGCGGTGCCGACGACGTGACGGCCGTGGTCCTGCTCGCCGCCCCCGAGGGCGTCGAGGTCATGGAACGCGACCTGGCGGGCACCCCGGTGACCGTCGTGACGGCCTCGGTCGACGAGCGCCTGAACGAGCACGGCTACATCGTCCCGGGCCTGGGCGACGCGGGCGACCGCCTCTACGGCGCGGCCGAGTAGGCCTGCCCCACCTGACACCTGACACCTGACACCCGGCCCCCGATTCCCGTAAAGCTCTTACCCGACGGACGGGGATCGGGTGCCGGGTGCTGTCGTAGGACCGCGTACTACGGCGTACCAAGGCCGCTCGCGCACCGCGGTTTCCGTGCGGCTACGAGCACGCCTTCGGGGACGCGCTCGGCGTCGGGGCGGGGTCCGTCAGCGCTGCCAGGGCCTTGTCGGCGGCGTCCTTCGCGGTGAGGTTCTTGAAGGCGGTGCCGATGACGAGGTCGACCGCGGTGCCCTTGCGGGTGGCCTCGGTGCGGCGCTCGGCGCCGGTGAGCTGGGTGGCGAGGACGGGCAGCGAGGTGTCGAGGGCGGAGGCGGGGCCGAGCAGGACGCCGGTGCCCTTGACCTTCTTGTCCCACTGCGCGGACGCGTTGCCCACGTCGCCGATCTTGAAGCCGCGCTTCTTGAGTTCGTCGGCGGTCGACTTGGCGAGGCCGCTGCGGGGCGTGGCGTTGTAGACGTTCACCGTGATCTGGGCCGGCTTCGGCACGGCGGCGTCGGTGGTGGGCGAGGGGCTCGCCTTGGAGGCGCACGCGGCCTTGGAACCGGCTGCCGCCGCCTGCTTGCCGCCACCGGTGAAGACGTCGATGAGCTGCAGTGTGCCCCACCCGCCCACACCCAGTACGGCGACGGAGGCGACCACCATGAGGACGAGCCGTCCGCGGCGCCGCGGACGGCGCATGCGCGGGTATTTGTCCCCCGTGATCCGGTACTGGCCGCCCATGCCTGGGGGAGTCAGCATGCTCATGAGCGCAGCGTAGTGCGCCGGGGCGGCGATGCCTACTAGATGATCATTCGACAGCGCCGAGACCAACCCGAAAGGGCGAACGGATGACCGGAAGGCAGCCGTCCGGCGCTTGGGGCAGGGCCTAGTCCAGCTCCAGGACGCGGGCGTGGAGCACCTGGCGCTGCTGGAGCGCGGCGCGGACCGCCCGGTGCAGGCCGTCCTCCAGGTACAGGTCGCCCTGCCACTTCACGACGTGCGCGAAGAGGTCGCCGTAGAAGGTCGAGTCCTCGGCGAGGAGTGTTTCCAGGTCGAGCTGGCCCTTGGTCGTCACGAGCTGATCGAGGCGGACCGGGCGCGGCGCGACATCCGCCCACTGCCGGGTGCTCTCCCGGCCGTGGTCGGGGTATGGCCGGCCGTTTCCGATGCGCTTGAAGATCACACGGAAAGCCTACCGGTCATGACGTTCCGGGCGCAGCCATGGAGACGGAGTGCGACGCTGGAAAAGATGCCGTAAAGCCGGGCAAAACGGGAACAGGGGCCTGATATGAGTGACAGCGAGACGATCGCCGCCGGGTACGCCTTCACAGGACCTGCACTCGACCTGGGCGCCCTGTTGTGGGACGGGGCCTGTCTGCCCGACGCGCAGATCCGCATCCCCCTCCCGATGCTCAACCGCCACGGCCTCGTCGCGGGCGCCACCGGCACCGGCAAGACCAAGACCCTCCAGCTCGTCGCCGAGCAGCTCTCGGCGCAGGGCGTGCCCGTGTTCCTCGCGGACGTGAAGGGCGATGTGTCCGGCATCTCGGCGCCCGGCACGGCGAACGACAAGGTCGCGGGCCGGGCCGCCGAGGTCGGGCAGCAGTGGACGGCGACCGGGTTCCCGGCCGAGTTCTACGCCCTCGGCGGCATCGGCCACGGCATCCCGGTGCGGGCCACGATCACCGGGTTCGGCCCGGTCCTGCTCTCCAAGGTCCTCCAGCTCAACCAGACCCAGGAGCAGTCCCTCGGCCTGATCTTCCACTACGCCGACACCAAGGGCCTCGAACTGATCGACCTCAAGGACCTGCGGGCCGTCGTCGCCTTCCTGACCTCGGACGAGGGCAAGCCGGAGCTGAAGAACATCGGCGGCCTGTCCACCGCCACGGCCGGGGTGATCCTGCGCTCCCTCACCGCCTTCGAGGCGCAGGGCATGGCCGACTTCTTCGGTGAGCCGGAGTTCGACACGAGCGAGCTGCTGCGCACGGCGACGGACGGCCGGGGTGTGGTCTCCGTCCTCGAACTCCCCGCCGTCCAGGACCGACCGCAGCTCTTCTCGACCTTCCTGATGTGGCTGCTGGCGGACCTCTTCCACGACCTCCCCGAGGTCGGCGACGCCGAGAAACCCAAGCTCGTCTTCTTCTTCGACGAGGCGCATCTGCTCTTCAACGACGCCTCCAAGGCGTTCCTGGACTCCATCACGCAGACCGTCCGCCTCATTCGCTCGAAAGGGGTCGGCGTCTTCTTCGTGACCCAGACCCCCAAGGACGTGCCCGGCGACGTCCTCGCCCAGCTCGGCAACCGCGTCCAGCACGCCCTGCGCGCCTTCACCCCGGACGACCAGAAGGCGCTGAAGGCGACGGTGAAGACCTTCCCGAACTCCCCCTACGACCTGGAGGAGACCCTGACGGGCCTGGGCACGGGGGAGGCGGTCGTCACGGTCCTCAGCGAGAACGGCGCCCCGACGCCGGTCGCCGTCACCCGTCTCCGCGCCCCCGAGTCCCTGATGGGCCCGATCGACGCGGCGGCCCTGGACGGCGCGGTCAAGTCCTCGCCCCTGTACGGCCGTTACGCACAGGCTGTGGACCGCGAGTCGGCGTACGAGAAGCTGACGGCGGCGCAGGCGCAGGCGGTCCCGGAGCCGCCGAAGGACGCCAGGCCGGCCAAGCAGGCCGCCAGGCCGGCCAAGGAGGACGAGTCGATGGTCCAACAGGTGGTCGGCAGTGGGATGTTCAAGTCCCTGGCGCGTTCGGTCGGCACCCAGATCGGCCGTGAGATCACCCGCTCGCTGTTCGGCACGGCCCGGCGGAAGCGGTAGCCCCCGCCGGGCCGTACGACGGCTCAGCGCGACCGTTCCTCCGGGGGCCGCTGCGGCTCGGGTCGGCGGGGTTCCGGCTTGGGCGCGTTGCGGACGGCCTCGGCGCGCAGCAGGGCGCGCAGGACCGCGTACGGGTCGACGGGCATGGCTGTGTTCCTAGCGTCGTGGTGACGGTTGACCTGGGCGGGGCCGGTCCGTCAGCAGCGCAGGACCACGGTGCGCAGGGCGCGGAGGGGGTACGGCGGCGAGGGCGGCGCGGGCAGGGACCGCGCCCGGGGTGCCCGGGACGCCGGGGCGGGCGCGGGCCGCGGGGCCGCGGTGGGCCGGTGGACGGCGAGGGCGCCGACGGGCCGCAGGGCCGCCGCCGTGTCGAGGACGTCATACTCGACGGTCGTCTCCGCGGAGGTCGGCGCGGCCGGTGTCGCACGGAGTTCGGCGTGGGTGCCGGGCACCAGCAGGGCGAGGAGCAGCACGAGGGCCCGCAGCCAGGCGCGGCTGCGGGCGAGGCGGTGTGCGGGGCGCACCCTCGTGCTCATGGAAGGTCATCTCCCAGCGGCCGTGCGGTGTTCATCGCGGCGGGCGCGTAAACCGCCCGCACGGCCTACCGGCGAGGCTCACAGGGCCTGGGGCACCTTCTTGGCGTGACTCCTCATCCGGACGGCCGTGACGATCTCCACGACGCCGACCGCGACCAGCCAGATGCCGCAGACGAGGGTCAGGACGGCGACCGAGCGGAAGGGGGAGTCGATCAGCACGATGCCGGCGATGAAGGTGACGATCCCGAGGAAGATCTGCCAGCCGCGGGCGGGCATCGTCCGGTCGTGGATCGCGGCCAGGGTCTGGGTGATGCCCCGGATCAGCCAGCCGATGCCGATCCACAGGGCGAGCAGCAGGATCGACTGCATCGGCCCGCGGAAGCAGAACAGGCCCAGCACGATCGACAGCGCGCCGCTGATGAACGCGAGGACGCGCAGCGAGGTCGCCCGGTGCGTGCCGAACGCGGCGACCAGCTGGAAGACGCCGCTGATCAGCAGGTACAGGCCGAAGAGGATGCCGGCCGCGAAGAGGGACGCGCCGGGCCACACCAGGACCAGCACGCCCAGGACCAGGGACGCGACGCCGGTGAACAGGACGACCTGCCACGCGGCTTTGGACAGGGCGAAGAGGGGGCCTTCGAATTCCGGTTCCCGCTCGTCACGGGGGCCGCGCGGGGCACGAGTGTCGTGGGCGCGGCGGTCGTCGTACTCCGGGCCCCAGGGGCCGCTCGGTGCCTCGGTCATGATCCATGCTCTGACCGGGGACCCGCGGCCCGCCACCGGGGCGGGCCACCTGGCTGACGGGGGTGGCCGGCGCGGGGGTTCCGGGGACGCCGGCGCGGTTACTTGCCGCCGCCGCTGCCGCTCGCCTTCGCCGCCTTCGCCGCGGCCTTCATCTCCTGCTTGTGGGCGCGGACCTTGGCCAGGGACTCCGGGCCGGTGATGTCGGCGACGGAGCGGAAGGACCTGGCTTCGCCGTAGGCGCCCGCGGCCTCGCGCCAGCCCTTGGGGTGGACCCCGAGCTGCTTGCCGAGCAGGGCCAGGAAGATCTGGGCCTTCTGCTTGCCGAAGCCGGGCAGTTCCTCAAGGCGTCCGAGCAGTTCGCGGCCCGTGCCGACGCCCTCCCAGATGCCGGTCGGGTCACCGTCGTAGTGCTCGACCAGGTACTGGCAGAGCTGCTGGACGCGCTTGGCCATGGAACCCGGGTAGCGGTGCACCGCCGGTTTCTCGGAGAGCAGGGCGGCGAAGGCCTCGGGGTCGCGGGCCGCGATGTCGTGCGCGTCGAGGTCGGTGGCCCCGAGGCGGTCGGCGATCGTCCGCGGCCCCTTGAACGCCCACTCCATCGGCACCTGCTGGTCGAGCAGCATGCCCACCAGCGCGGCGAGCGGGGAACGGCCGAGGAGTTCGTCGGCGTCGGGGTCCTGGGCGAGGTGAAGGGTGACGTCCATGGGTCGATGATGGCCCGTGCGGGCGGCGGATGCCCGCCGGTGCGCCGGGTCGGCGGGCGACAGGACTTTGCCGACACGACCTAGGGCCGGCGTTGACCCAGTACGCAGAACTCGTTGCCCTCGGGGTCCGCCAGGACCACCCACGACTGCTCGCCCTGGCCGATGTCCACGCGGCGCGCGCCGTGCGCCTCCAGGCGGGCCACCTCGGCGGCCTGGTCGTCGGGCCGGAAGTCCAGGTGCAGGCGGCTCTTGCTCTGCCTGGCCTCGTCGAGCCGGACGAACTCCAGGCCCGGGAGGCGGTCCGGTGCGGGGCGGATCTCGTACTCGTCGGCGTCGGAGTACACCACGACCCACCCGAGCGCCTCGGCCCACCACTGGCCCAGGGCCGTCGGGTCCTCCGCGTGGACGATTACCTGTTCCCATTCCAAGGTCATCCGCAGAGCGTAGACCGGCCCCGGCCTCGGCACACAGGCGTTTCGGCGGCCCTGTTCAGCCCGCCCGCCAGTACCCCAGCGCGTGCACCCGCTCCTTGCGGACGCCCAACTCCCTTCGTACGTACGACGACAGGGCCCGGGTGGTCGTCGTGTCGCAGGTGATCCAGACGTAGGGGTCGGCGCTCGTCCTCAGCAGGTCCGGGAGTTCCGCCTTCACCCGCTCGGTGAGGCGGCCCCGGGAGAGCCGGCGGACCTCGTGCCGGTCCGGGTCGGTGCGGAACGGCAGGCCCTCGCCGTCGCCCTCGAACCAGATCGTCGCCGGGACCGTCGAACCCACCGCTCCCAACAGGGAGTTGACGGCGGGCAGTGACGCCGGGTCGCCGATCACGAAGAGGTGGGACGGGGCCGGGTCCGGTGTCTCGAAGCCCGTCCCCTGGACCGTCGCCTCGATGGTGTCGCCGGGCTTCGCGTCCCGCGCCCAGTCGCTCGCCCGCCCCTCGTGCAGGGCGAATTCGAGGCCGAACGTGCCGGCCCCGGGGTCGGGGTCGACCAGGGTGTACGCCCGCTGGTGCGGCCTGCCCGCGTTGTCGAACCAGAGCCGGACCCACATCGTCGGGTGGACGCCGGTCGCCGCGAGCATGCCGCCGTCGGTGAGGCGGAGGCGGCGGTAGTGCGGGGTGACGTCCTCGGCTCTCGTCACCGTGAACTCGTAGTCCTTGGCGCGCAGCAGCTTCAGTACCGCGCCCTCCCAGCCGCGCCCCTGCGCCATCGTCTCTTCACCTTTCGCGTACGCTTTCCCCACGAGTAACTTAGGCAAGGCTAACCTAAAAAACAGCCGCACGACAGAAAGGCCACAGGGTGACGACCCAGATCCACCGCGATGCCTGGGGAATCCCCCACCTGCGAGCCGACAGCGCCGACGAACTCGCCCGCGCCCAGGGCCGCGTCACCGCCCGCGACCGCGCCTGGCAGATCGAGGTCGAACGGCACCGCGCGCGGGGCACCTCGGCGTCCTTCCTCGGCACCGGCGCCCTGTCCTGGGACCTCTTCGCCCGCCGCGCCCGCCTGGAGGACACGGCGAGACGCTGCTTCACCGCACTGGAGAAGCGGGACCCCGAGACCGCGCGCTGGGTCAGGTCCTACGTCGACGGGGTCAACGAGGGCCTGCCGGCGGGCGGTTCAGCACCCGAGTTCGCCACGGCGGGCCTCACACCCGGCCGTTGGCAGCCCTGGACCCCTCTCGCCGTCTGGCTCGGCGCGCACATCCTGTTCGCCGGGTTCCCGGCCAAACTCTGGCGCGAGGAGGCCGTACGGCACCTCGGGCCCGACGCCGTCGGCCTGTTCGCCACCGACGGGCCCGGCACCTCCGGCAGCAACGGCTGGCTGGTGAGCGGGGCGCGGACCACGACCGGCCGGGCCGTCCTCGCCGGTGACCCGCACCGCTACATCGAGGACCCCGGCGTCTACCAGCAGATCCACCTCTCCTGCCCGGAGTTCGACGTCGTCGGCCTCACCGTGCCCGGCGTCCCCGGCATCGCCCACTTCGGTCACGCCGGCACCGTCGCCTGGGCCATCACCAACGCCATGGCCGACTACCAGGACCTCTACCGGGAACGCCTGCGCCGCACCGGCGCCGGTGTCGAGGCCCTCGGCCCCGACGGCAGGTGGCACCGCACCGCCCGGCACACCGAGACCGTCGACGTGGCCGGCGAGGAGTCCGTGGAGGTCGAGATCATCGAGACCGGGCGCGGGCCCGTCGTGATCGGGGGACCGGAAGGACTGGACGGAGGCATCGTCGCCGACCCGCCCGGCACCTCGTCCCCCGCCCCGCCCCTCGCCGTGAGCCTCCGCTACCCGCCCCGCGTGACCGAGGACCTCGGCTTCACCGCGCTGCTCCCGCTCCTCCGCGCCCGCCAAGTCGCCGACGTGGACCGGGCGTTCGACGACTGGGCCGAACCTGTGAACGTCGTCCAGGCCGCCGACACCGAGGGCGGACTGCTGCACCGGGTCGCTGGCAAGGTGCCCTCGCGCGCCGAGGCCAACCGCACCCGGCTCGTCCCCGCCTGGGAACCCGGGCACGAATGGCACGGCTGGCACGCGCCGCCCCGCGCCGGACTCACCGCCGACGGCATCGCGGTCATGGCCAACCAGCGCGGCCCCGCCGCCCCGCTCGGCGTCGAGTTCGCCCCGGGCCACCGCGCCGACCGCATCACCGCACTCCTCGGCGAGCGCGAGAAATGGTCTGCCGCCGACATGCCCGCGATCCACACCGACACCCATCTCGGCTCCGCCGCACCCCTGTTGGACCACCTGGCCGCCCTGACCGGCCTCACCCCGGAGGCCGCCGCACTCCGGGACCGGCTGCTGGCCTGGGACCGCCGCATGGACGCCGACAGCACCGACGCCGCCGCCTACGCGGCCGTTCGCGGCGCTGTCGTCCAACGGCTCGCGGCCCACCCGGCGTTCGCCGCGCTGGCCGAACCGCCCGCGTACCCGGAGGTGTTCCTGCCATGGCTCGCACTGCTCCCGCGCGTCGGCTTCGCGCTCGAACACCTGCTGCGGGCAGCGGAGTTGTACGGCATCGACCGGCCGGCGACCGTGCGGGCGGCGCTGGAGGAGGCGGCGGTCGCCCCGTCCGGTGAATGGGGCGACCGCCACCGCCTCGCACCCTGGCGAGCCCTCACGGACACCGCCACCCCAACTCCCGCTCCCCGCCTGTCCGGTGACCACGACTGCGTCCTGTGCACGTCCTCCGTCCCCGGGCTCACCGACCTGAGCGCGCGGGGTCCGGCGGCCCGCTTCGTCTGGGACCTGGCCCGGCGGGACGACAGCCTGTGGGTGGTGCCGCTGGGCGCGTCGGGGAATCCCGCCGCACCGCACCACCACGACCAACTGCCCCTGTGGCTCGGGGGAGACATGGCCCCCGTGATCACCGACTGGAACCGCCTCGAACCCCTCGTGAGGGACACCGATGTCTGAGCCGCACGCCCCCGCCCGTCACCCCGGTCACACCCGCAGGCCGCTCCACTCGCAGCACGTCGACGGCTTCGGCACCGTCCACGTCCTCCCCCTGGACCCGCGGGCCGACGCCGGGACGATCCACCGCTGGGTCACCGAGGAACGGGCCGCGTTCTGGGGCATGAACGGCCTCACCCGGGCCCAAGTCACCGAGATCTACGCCCACATGGCCACCCTCGACACCCACCACGCCCACCTCGTGCTCCGGGACGCCGAACCCGTCGCGCTCCTCCAGACCTACGACCCCGCGGCCGACCGCGTCGGCGACTGCTACGACGTACGCCCCGGAGACATCGGCATCCACCTCCTCCTCGCTCCCGCGGGACCGGACGGCGGACGGCCCGGCTGGTCGTCGGCACTCATGGGCGCTCTCGCGTCGTACGTCCTGCTCGGACTCGACCGGCGCCGGGTCGTGGTCGATCCGGACGTGCGCAACGAGAAGGCGATCGCGCGGTTCCTGCGGCAGGGGTTCGTGCCGGGGCCGAGGGTCGTCCTCCCCGAGGTGGACATACCGGACGTCTTCCTGCCCGAAAAACACGCTCAACTGGCCTTTCTCCCCCGTGAGGTGGTCTTCCCGTAGCCTGCCCGAGTGACCCCGGAAGACCTCGTCGCCCACTACGGCCTCGTACCGATCCCCCGCGAAGGCGGCCTGTTCCGGCAGACCTGGGCGGGCCCCGAACGCACCGACGGCCGCCCGGCGGGCACGGCGATCGTCGCCCTGCTCACGGCGGACGACTTCTCCGCGCTCCACCGCCTCCCCGGCGACGAGATCTGGCACTTCTACCTCGGCGACCCCCTCGAACTCCTCCTCCTCACCCCCGACGGCACCCTGCGCACGGCGGTCCTCGGCCCCGGCGTACGGCACGGCCAGCACCTCCAGTTCACCGTCCCCGGCGGCACCTGGATGGGGGCGCGGGTGGTGGAGGGCGGCGCATGGACGTTCTTCGGCTGCACGATGGCCCCCGGTTTCACCTACGACGGCTACGAGCACGGCGACGCGGCCGAGTTGACCGCCCGCTACGCCCACGACCCGTCCGAGGCCGCCCGCATCACCGCCCTGTGCCGCCCGTGAACGGCCTCCTGGCAGGCCGGTTCGCCCTGGTCACCGGCGCGAGCGGCGGCATCGGACGGGCCATCGCGCTGCGGTTCGCGCAGGAGGGCGCGGCGGGGGTCGCCGTCCACTGCCGTACGGCGGTGGAGGCGGCCGGTGAAGTCGCCGCGCGCGTACGGGAGTCGGGCGCACGGGCCGTCGTACTGCAGGCCGACCTCACCGACGAGGACGCCTGCCGCCGACTGGTCCGCGAGGCGGCGGAGTGGAGCGGCGGGCGGCTGACGGCCCTGGTCAACAACGCGGGCGTACAGCCCACGCAGCCGCTGCCCGCGATGACCGCGGCCGACTGGCGGACGGTCGTCGACACCAACCTGACCAGCGTCTTCGCCTGCACCCAGGCGGCGGCCGAGATCATGCGCGAACAGGGCGACGGCGGCGGCACGGTGACGCACATCGCGTCGATCGAGGCGAGCGCCCCCGCCGCGCTGCACGCCCACTACTCCGCGTCCAAGGCCGCCGTCGTCATGCACGCCCGGTCGGCCGCCCTGGAGTACGGCCCGTACGGCATCCGCGTCAACACCGTCTCGCCCGGCCTGATCGACCGGGAGGGGCTGGCGGCGGCCTGGCCGGACGGCGTGCGGAGATGGCGGGAGGCGGCGCCGACGGGAAGGCTCGGGCGACCGGAGGACGTGGCCGACGCCTGCGTGTTCCTGGCCTCGCGCCTCGCCTCCTGGATCACCGGGCACGACCTGGTGGTCGACGGCGGGGTGACGGCGAGACCCACGTGGTGAGCGGGACGGGAGGCTCCTCCGTACCTATCGGGAGGCCCGAGGTGACCGGGGCCGACGGGACCCGGAACCTGACACGACCGGGACGGGCCCGCAGGTCCGAAGACGGGGAAGCGAAGACGGAGACGTGACGTGAGCCGACGACGGAACCAGCGCGACCAGACCGACCGGGAAAACCCCGGCCCCCGGAGGCCCGGACGCCGAGGCCTGCGACGGGTGCTGCTCCTGGCCCCCCTTCTGCTCCTGCTCCTCCTCGGCACCGCGTCCACCGCCTCCGCGCACGCGGCCCTCGAATCCACCGACCCCGCCGACGGCAGCGTCGTCAAGTCCGCCCCCCGCACGGTCACCCTCACCTTCTCCGAGTCCGTCGCCCTGCTCGACGACTCCTTCCGCGTCTACGACCCCGACAACCGCCGGGTGTCGACGAGTTCGGCGCGCCACGCGAAGGGCGCGGGCGACACGGCGAGCGTCACCCTGCCGGCGAAGCTCGGCACCGGCACCTACACGGTCGCCTGGCGCGTCGTCTCCGCCGACAGCCACCCGGTCTCGGGCGCCTTCACCTTCTCCATCGGCAAACCCTCCGCCACCACCGCCCCGATCCCCGCGCCCCCCACCGAGGACCCCCTCACCGGCACCCTCTACGACATGGCCCGCTACGTCGCCTACATAGCCGCGGCCCTCCTCATCGGCACCGCCACCTTCCTGCTCCTGTGCCGCCCCCCGGACCCGGCGGTCCTCAACAAGCCGATCCGCACCGGCTGGTGGACCCTCCTGGCGGCCACACTCGCCCTGCTCGTGCTCCGCTCCCCCTACGAAGCGGGCACCGCCCTCACCACGGCCTTCGAACCCTCCGCCCTCCCCAAGACCCTCACGACCCGCCCCGGCGAAGCCCTCGCGGCCCGACTCGTCCTCCTCGCCGCCACAGCCGTCTTCCTCCTGCGGCTCCGGGGCCGGACCCGCTTCGGCCGCCCGACCGTGGCGACCGGCACCACCCTGGCGATCGGACTGGCCCTGACCTGGGCGTCGGCGGAACACGCGTCCGCCGGGATCCAGGTGCCGGTGGCGATGACCTCGGCGGTCCTGCACCTGCTCGCGATGGCGGTGTGGCTGGGCGGCCTGACGGCCCTCCTCACCGTCCTCTACCGCTCACCGACCCTCGACGCGGCCTCCGTCGCCCGCTTCTCCCGCCTCGCCTTCACCTCGGTCACCGTCCTGGTCGTCACCGGCATCTACCAGTCCTGGCGCGGCCTCGGCTCCTGGAACGCCCTCACCGGCACGTCGTACGGCCGCATCCTGCTGGTGAAGCTCGGCGCGGTCGCGCTGCTGCTCGCGGCGGCGGCCTGGTCCCGGCAGTGGACGGGCCGCCTGACGGGGGCGGAAGTCCGGCTCCGGACACCGGAGTTGGTGCGGACGGGCGCGGACGGGTCGACTCTTTCCGCACCGGACGAGGCACCTGCCTCCACGACGGTCGGGGCGCCCCTGTCCCCGGGGGACGGCGGGAACGGCACGACGGAAGCGGGCCCGGACGACTCCCAGGACCGTCTCCGGCGCGGCCTGCGCCGCTCGGTGCTGGTCGAGGTCGCCGTAGGCGTGGCGGTACTGGTGGTCACCACCCTCCTCACCAACACCCTCCCGGGCCGCGCGGCGGCGGACGCCCAGCAGACGGCGACCGCGGCAGGCATCCCGGCCGCCTCCGTCACCATGGTCCCCTTCCGCGTCGGCGACGCCGGCGGCAAGGTACAGATCACCCTCGACCCCGGCCGCGTGGGCCTGAACTCGGTGGAGGCGGTCGTCTACGGCCCCGACGGCGGCTTCGCCACCGTCCCCGAACTCCGCCTCTCCTTCACCCTCCCCGCCCAGAAGATCGGCCCGCTCGACGCCGGCATCAAGGACGAGGGCGGCTACTGGGGCACCAACAGCCTCAACCTCCCGATCGCCGGGAACTGGACGATGAAGGTGACGGTCCGGACGTCGGACGTGGATCAGGTGAGCATGTCCCGCGAGGTGCGGATCGTGCGGTAGGGCCGACCCCGGGTCCGGACCCGGGGCCGGACGGTCGCGGCCCGGTCACCGCTGGCCGCGGATGCGCTGGGCGACCTCGCTGTTCTCGGTCTCCCACCACGGGCGCACCAGCTCGGGGCCGGGGCCTTCGGCCGGGCCACCCGCCCCCGCCGCGACCGCCGCCGCTCCCGCCGTCGCCTCCGTGGGCGCAGGCCGGACCACTTCCAGCTCCGCGTCCAGCCGCCGGTCCAGCGCCACCGTCTCGGCGCGCTCCGTGCGGGCCCACTGGACGAGGATCGCGAGAAGGAAGGGGAGGGCGACGAGTTCGGCGATGCCGACCATCGCGCCGCCGCCGAGCTGCTGGTCGTGCTGGACGTCGGAGGCCCAGGACGGGGAGTGGCTGAGATACCAGGAGCCGGCGATGAGCGTGCCGTGGGTCATCACCACGATGCCCGGGACCGCGTCGATGATCCCGTCCACGAACACCAGACCCGCCCGCACCGGATGCGTGCACCAGGCGGGCAGCGCCTCCTCGCGGGTGAGCACCGGGAGGACGAACAGGCTTCCGGCGAGCAGCAGGTGGAGGTACATCAGCTGGTGCAGCCAGTCGTCGGCCAGAGCGGTCTCGAAGTACGGCGTGAAGTAGATCGTCAGCTCGGTCGCCAGCACCAGGGCCGTGCTGACCAGCGGGAATGTGAGGAGGCGCACCAAACGGCCGGTCAGGGTGGCCTGCGCGCGGGCCGCGGCGCGTTCGGGCAGGGCACGGAGGGCGAGCCGCAGGGGATCGCCGAGGGCCAGGCCGAGGGGGGCGATGAGGTCCAGGAGGACGTTCTGGACGGCGGCCGGC
The DNA here is from genome assembly GCF_044747445.1 of Streptomyces sp. NPDC090083. Taxonomy (NCBI): domain Bacteria; kingdom Bacillati; phylum Actinomycetota; class Actinomycetes; order Kitasatosporales; family Streptomycetaceae; genus Streptomyces; species Streptomyces sp. NPDC090083. The sequence goes on from NZ_JBIVED010000006.1 coordinate 146,247, forward strand.
CAGAACAGCACGCGGTCGTAGACGGCCAGCGCGGACATCGTCGCCACGACGATCGTGCCGAGGCCGAGCACCGCGAACGCGGCGGTCCGCGCCACCGGCCAGGCCTCGCCGCGCCGCCGCAGACGCAGGACGCCCCAGCCGTACAGCCCGCCGAGGACCACGACCACCAGCAGCGCGGGGACGTCCGCCTGCCACGAGGTGAACAGCCGTCCGTCGGTGAGCTGCGGCGGGGTCTCCATCGCGATCTGCCTCCACGGGCGGTCGGCCCGGCCGGACGGTGGGGTGGTTCCGTGGGTTCGGCCGGTTCTGTCGGATCTGCCGCAGCACTCTATGCCGCGCGACCCCACGAGGGAGACCCGAGGAGGCCTAGCGGGCCGGGTCGCGATCGGAACGGGATCAAGGCGTCGTCGGGGCATACGCGAGAGGCCCCGGATCGCTCCGGGGCCTCTCGTCGATGTGCACTCGGCAGGATTCGAACCTGCAACCTTCTGATCCGTAGTCAGATGCTCTATCCGTTAAGCTACGAGTGCTTGTTTTCTCTTGTTTTTCTGTCTCGCTCCCGGCCCTTCCGGCCCGTTCGCGGCGACAGGAAGAACATTACATGACTGCCGCCGCCATGTGAAATCCGTTAGCCGCACCCGTTGTGAGCTGCGAAAACGGTCTCGGAGCGGCTCCGGGACGACCCCTGCTACGACCGAAGCCCCGGTCGCGTGGACCGGGGCTTCGGGTGTGGTGCGGAGGCGGAGGGATTTGAACCCTCGATGGGATTTGCGTCCCAAACCGCATTAGCAGTGCGGCGCCATAGACCGGACTAGGCGACGCCTCCAGCATCAACCTCCCGCGCGAGCGCGAGTGGTGCGTGCAGATGATGACACAGACGAGCGCGCTGTCACCAATCGCGTCCTACGGTACTAGGCAGGCGGCCCGCAGGGCAAAGCCGTTGATGCCGGCGGCCGGGTCCGCAACGTCCGGGGGCGGCGGCCGTTAGTCAGGTCATGTTGCAGGTCAAGCGTCTCCTCGTGATCGCCGCCGCGTCCGCCGCCGCCGTCGGTTCGCCGGCCGCCTCGTCCGCCGCCGCCCGCGTCCACACCGCCCCCGCCGCGCCCCACGTCCTCGCGCCACCACCCGTCCGTGACGAGGACCGCTCGGGCGGAGACCACCTCACCGTCACCGTCCGGAACACGGGCACCGCGGCCGACGGCACGCACGACCTGTACTGCCACCCCGGTGGCGGCACCCACCCGGACGTGACCGGCGCCTGCGCGGCCGTCGGCCGCAACACCCAGTGGGGAAAGGACCCCTTCGCCCCGGTCCCCCCGGACAGCATGTGCACGATGATCTACGGCGGCCCGGCCACCGCCCATGTCACCGGCACCTGGGCCGGCCGCCCGGTCGACACCACGTACGACCGCGGAAACGGCTGCGCGATCTCCCGCTGGAACGCGATGGTCCCGCTGCTGCCCGACCTCCGTCGGTAGGGGCTCGACGACGGTCGGTCACACGTTCTACGTCATTTCACCGTGCGACCTCCCTCTCATCTCACTCCGCGAGCACAACGACTGCCCTTAGACTCCCTCGCGTGACACGTCGCGGGCAGGTTGGCAAGATGGCCTCCGCGGTCGGCAAGGTGCGGTAACAGGGAGGAAGCGTCTCGTGAGCAGCAGGCCATCCCGAGGCGCTGCTCGCCTCGCAGCCATACTCGACGCACTCCCGGACGCGTTGGTGCTGGTCAACGCCAACGGAACCGTCGTCAACGCGAACACCATCGCGCTGGAGGCCTTCGAGGCGCCGGGCACCGCGCTCGTCGGGCGCGGACTGCTGGACCTGCTGCCGGAGTTCGACTCCCGGCTCATCCCCGGGTCCATGCGCCGCCCCGACTCGATGGACCCGCGCGGCCGGACCAAGCCCACCCGTATGACCGCCCGCCGCACCGACGGCTCCGCGTTCCCCGTCGAGGTCACCAGCGCCAACCTCGAGGACGGCCAGCAGGCCTACGACGGCTACGGCTACACCTCCGACGAACTCCTGATGCTCGTCGTGCGCGACCTCTCCGGGACCGTGGACACCGAGGCCGAGCTGGCCCGTTCGCAGCGGCAGACCGAGATGATCCTGCGCGCGGCCGCCGAGGGCGTCGTGGGAACGGACACCGACGGGCGGGTCGTGCTCGTCAATCCGGCCGCCGCGCAGATCCTCGGGTATCGCGCCAGCGATCTCGGCGGCAAGGAACTGCACACCCTCGTGCTGCACTCGCGGGCGGACGGGTCGCCGTTCCCGTACGCGGAGTCGCCGCTCGCCGACACCCTGCGGTCCGGGCGCAAGCACCGGGTGCGCGGACAGGTGCTGTTCGCGAAGAACGGGGACCGGGTCTCCGTCGACCTCACCACCGCGCCCGTGCGCGACGGCGACCAGCTCGTCGGCGCCGTGATGACGTTCACCGACCGGCGGCCCTACGACTCGCTCGCCGAGGAGAAGGACGCGGCGGACAAGCTGCACCGGGACGAGCTGGAGCGGCTCGACGAGGAGCACGCGTCCGAGCTGACCTCGCTGCGCCAGAAGCACATCACCGAGGTGGAGGAGCTCCAGGAGCGGCACGGGGAGGAACTCGCGGCGAACGAGGAGCGGTACGCCGCCCTCGGCGAGCGCGAGAAGGACCGCTTCGAGGAGCTGGCCGGACGCTACGACCAACTCCTCACGCTGCTCGGCCGGTCGTTGCGCGGCCCCCTCGACGAACTGCGCCGCGAACTGGCCGCGTTGGCCGCCGACGACGCCGGGCAGCTGTGGCCCGAGGCCAATCAGGTTCTCCATCACCTCTCGGCCGGCTACTCGCGCATCACGCAGCTCATCGACAACGTGCTCGGCTACCAGCGGCTGGAGACCGGCGACGGGGAACTCGCCCGTACGAAGGTGATGCTGGACGCGGTGGTCGCGGCCGGTGTCGACGGGGCCGTGGAGCTGATCGGGCCCGGCCGGGTGCAGTTCGCCGTGCACGCGCCGCCCATCGAGGCCGAGGTCGACCCGGTGCTGCTCGCGACCGCGCTCGCGCATCTCGTCGCGGATGTCGCGGGCGTCGACGCGACCGGCAACTCGCCCATGTCGGCGGGCGGTTACATGGACAACACGGTCGTCGTGGCGGCGGCGCAGCGCGGTGAGGTCGTACGGATCGAGGTGCGCGGGCCGTACGCCGGGGGAGACCCGGTGCACGAGCCGATCGTGCGCGGGATCGTACGGGCGCACGGCGGGGTGCTGCAGACGCACGACGTGCCCGGGATGAGCGGCAGCGCGTACGTCCTGGAGGTTCCGATCGGCGGCGGGGCGGGCGCGGTGGCCGCTCCGGCGGCGCCCGGCGGGGCCGAACTCGCCCTGCCCGAGCAGGCGTCCGGCACCAGCGGCAGGCGGCGGGCCAAGCGGTCCTCGGTGGACGCGTTCCTGGAGAGCGAGGGGCAGGGTCCCGACGACTCCTCCGGCGGCGGCGAGGCGGCGGTGCCGACCGGGCGGCGCAGGAGGCGCGCGGGCGACGAGTCGGTGGCCGCCGCGGAGGCGGGCGGCGAGGGTGCGTCCGGCGGTACCGGGCGGCGGCGCGGGCGCGCGGCCGACGGTGACCAGAGCGGGTCCGAGGGTGTCTCCGAGGGCGCTGTGATGACGGCGGCGGAGCATGCCGCCGGGACCGCGGCCTCCGGTACGGGGCTGGGCGGCACGGTGTCGCCCAGGGGCGTGCCGGTGGGCGGTGAACGACAGGCGCTGCCCGCCGCGCTGCCCGCGGGCGGCTCCGCCGAGGACGCCGGTGGCCCCGAGGGCTCCGGCGAGTCCGGTGACGGGGACGGACAGCCGACCGGGCGCCGTAGGCGGGCGTTGGCCGCCGCTGCCGAGCGGGCCGCCGCGCAGGAGGCGGGCGCGCGGACGGTGTTCGCGCTGCCGCCGGCCGACGCCGACCGGACGCCGGACGTCTCCGGGGCAACGGCCGCGCAGGCGCCGGGAGTTCCGGTGGTGCCGGGGCAGGTTCCCGCTGGACCCGAGGGACCGGCCGGGCATCCCGGTGACGGCGGGCGGCACGATGCCGTTCCGGTCGATCAGTCCGAGGACCACACTCCGCCGCAGCCGCATCCCGCCAGTGCGCCGACCGGGCGACGGCGGCGGGCCGTCGGCCAGCCGCAGCCTCAACAGCAGCCGCAGGCAGGGGAGTCGGTGCCCGCGATGGCCCCGGTCCAGGCCGCCGGTGCCGAGGCGCACGGACGGCCCGGTGCGGTGGTTCCGGCGCAGGGTACGGCCGGGCAGGGGCAGCAGGGGGTGCCGGCGCAGGTCGGTGCGGGGCAGCACCAGGGCGTTGCGCAGCAGGAAGCCGGGCAGGTCGGGCAGCCGGCCGGGCAGCCCGGCGGCGCCATGCAACTCGCTCCCGCGCAGAATCCAGCCGCTCCGGGGCAGGCTCCGGGGCAGGCGTTGCCGCTTCCGGCCGAGGCGGTCCCCGGGCAGGGCATCCCGGCTCAGGGCGTGCCGCCGCAGGGCAATCCCGGCCAGCCGGTCGCTCCGCAGGGGATCCAGGGCCAGCCGGTCGCCCCGCAGGGCGTCCCTGGTCAGGGTGTCCCTGGGGCAGTGGCCCCCGGTGTGCCCGGTGCGCCGGGTCAGCCGATTCCGCCGCAGGGTGTTCCCGGTCAGGCCGTGCCCGCCCAAGGGCTTCCGGCTCAGGGGCAGCCCGTCTCCCCGCACGGCATTCCCGGTCAAGTCGCCCCCGTTCAGGGGCAGTCCGCCGAGCCGGTGGCACCGCAGGCGCTTCCGGCCGCGCAGCCGGTGCCCGGTACGGCTCCGGCCGCCGGAGCGGCGAACGGTGCCGAGGCGGCCGTGGCGCCGGACGTGGAGGGGAACCCTCATACCCCGGCTCCGCACACTCCTGCTCCGGGTGTTCCCGTAGGTGCGCAGGGGCGGGCCGCTCAGCCGTTGCCCGCCGAGGCTGTCGCGCCCATCGATCCCAACTCCACCCAGGGGCGGGCGATCAGCGTGCGGACCCTGGGGCAGGGCGTGCCGTTCACACGGCAGGCGGCCCAGGTGCAGCAGCCGACCGCCACTCCGCCGCCGCATCAGCCGGGTGGGGGCGGACGGCGACGGAAGCTGGGTACGCGGCCCGAACCCGCCCACGGGACGGGGGAGCAGGGCGGCCGGACGCACCCGCAGGGTGAGCAGGCGCAGCCGTCCCTGGCCGGGCAGTCGCGGCTCGCGCACCTGACCGAGGGCGCCGGACGGTCGTACGCCATAGGAGCACCGGACGAGAACGCGGCCGAGGGGCCGGAGCCGCTGGACGGTCCCGGTGGGGCCGTGGAGATCGCGGACACGCCCCGGCCGCAGCCGCTCGACGACGAGCTGCCCCCGGAGCCGCTCGACAACCCGCGCCGGCTGCTCGTGTGGCCCGCGCCGGACGTGACGACCACGCAGGCGCTCAGCGACCGCGGGTACCGGCCCGTGATCGTGCACTCGCGCGAGGAGGTCGACGCGCAGATCGCCGCGTTCCCGGCGGCGCTGTTCGTGGACCCGCTGACCGGGCCGATCACGCGGACGGCGTTGCAGTCGTTGCGGCAGGCGGCCGTCGCGGCCGAGGTGCCGGTGCTCGTGACCGCCGGGCTCGGGCAGGCGACGCGCGAGGCGGCCTACGGTGCCGATCCCGCCGTTCTGCTGAAGGCGCTCGCGCCGCGGGACAGCGAGCAGCATCCGCCGCGCGTGCTGCTGATCGAGGAGCACGCGGAGATCGCGCTGGCGCTGACGGCGACGCTGGAGCGGCGCGGGATGCAGGTGGCCCGGGCCGCGAGTGACGCCGACGCGGTCACGCTGGCAGGGCAGTTGAGGCCGAACCTGGTCGTGATGGACCTGCTCCAGGTGCACAAGCGGCGGGCCGGGATCGTCGACTGGCTGCGCGCGAACGGACAGCTCAACCGCACCCCGCTCGTCGTGTACACGGCCGCGGTGGACCAGGCCGATCTGCCGCGGCTCGCCTCGGGGGAGACCGTGCTCTTCCTCGCGGAACGGTCGACGAGTTCGGAGGTCCAGGCACGGATCGTCGACCTGCTGGCCCGGATCGGCACCAACTGAGCCGTTTCATACACACATTTCGGACCGGAACTAGACGTTCGATACCAGAGGTAATCAGCCGTCGGTGACGGTTGACGATCGGCGCACCCCTGCCGAATATGAGTCGGGCCGCTCCAGAATTGCGGTGCCGACCACAGGGGGAAATGTGACCACATCTGCATCACAGAATCCTGCCGCCAAATCGGGCGGTTCTCCGCTGGTTTTACCGGCGGGGACGATCGTGAACGTCAGCTCGCTGCCGAAACCGCAGAAGATCACCGGCCATCGCCTCGTCAAGGAGCGGGTGCAGTACAGCCTTGAGGGGCAGCTCGACCCCAAGGGCGAGATCGTGTGGTTCCCGTCCTGGAACCTCAGGGTGGCAGCGCCCGTCAGCACCGGAGGCGCCCAGGAGGCCGCCCGGCCGAGCGCCGTCCGCAAGGGGCACGTGCTGACCACCGACGCCCAGGTCCCGGAGTCGGAGCGGACGTCGAAGAAAACACCCGGCGGACTCCGTATGGAATTCGAAGAAGAGCGGCTGCGGATCTGGAAGAGCAACCCGCCGAAAGTCTCCGACCCGCAGTATTCGGCACGGAACGACTATTCGAAATTCGCACAGATCGTCACCGAACCGCCGGTCGTCACGGAAACCGGAATCACGCTCCACTGCCAGATCCTGTGCAATCCGGAGCACATGGCCACACCACACGACCTCGTCCCGGTGACTCTGGAAATACAGGACAACACGGTCCTCGACCGCATCACGCTCCTCGAACCCGGAAAGGGCACCAACGGCAACGTCTGCGACGTCGAGGTGGCCTACACCTACGAGCAGCTGGCCCAGCTGCTGAAGGCGACGCCGCCGTCCGGCAGTTCGGGCGCGGCGCTGCGGGACTGGTTCATCGCGGAGTACCCGCAGCTCGGCGTGAAGGCGGAGTGGCTGACCGCGCAGACCGAGGGCGGCACCAACGCCCCGAACCACTTCAGCGGCGGCATCAAGGGCAAGGGCGGTTCCGGCAAGGTCAAACTGCGCCCGCTGACCGAGAGCGAACTCAAGGCGGCCGAGCGGGTCCGGCTCAGCGACTGGAACGCGGGCGAGCGGCTGCGCTCGGACCGCGCGGTCTACGTGAAGTACGCCGACGTCCTGCGGCCCGGCGAGGAGATGGCCACCGGCATCGAGGCGGAGGCCGAGTACGACGTCGGCAAGGACGCCCACGCCGGCGCCCTGGCCGCGATGGCCCGGCTGCTGGGCGACCAGGACGCCCGCGCGGACATGGGCATCCTGGAGATGAAGCGGCTCGACGACAAGATCACCACCGACACCTACTACGACACCGCGGCCAAGGACCTGCTGAGCCGGGGCATCGGGCTGCGCCGCCGGCACTGCGAGGGCGACGCACCGGGCACCTTCCTGTTCTCGGTGAAGGGCCGCAGCGCGGAGTTCGAGCACGAGCGGTTCCGGCTGTCCGCGCAGACCCAGCTGCTGCTGAACCCGGCGTCCGAGACGGAGGGCCCCAGGGTCTGGGCGCTGTGCCGGGACACCATGACGGACAATCCGTTCGCCCGGATCGTGGACGACGCGCTGACGCGCTCGACGCGGCCGACCTCATGGGGCGAGAGCTGGCGGCTGGAGGTGGCGCTGACCGTCAGCTCCACCCGGATCAAGTACAGCATCGAGCTGCGCAACGGGACGACCGTCGAGTTCAGCGCCGACACGGCCACCGCGACCTCGGGGCAGCGTTCCAGCACGCGCTACTGCGTCGAACTCGGCGTCGGCCACCCGGGCCTGGTCGCCACCGACTCCGCCGGCAGCGGCACGTCCACCGGCACCATGATGCGGTACACCCGGCCGTACCACGTGCCCGACGACCTGGACAATCCCGCCTTCGTCCGCAAGTCCGACTTCCAGCAGTTCGCAGCGCTGCGGTCGTTGCTGGTCCCGTATCTCTTCGGCCGCAAGCCGGACGAACTGACGCTGGGCGGCAACAAGGCGATCACCCTCGCCCACGATCTCGGCCTGCTGACCTGAGCCGGTCCGCACCCGCGGCGGGCGGGGTGCCGAGGGACGCCCCGCCCGGTGTGCGCGACGGCGCGGTCAGAGCTGCGTGACGTCCAGGTCACCGTCGGCGTACCGCCTGCGCAGCACCTTCTTGTCGAACTTGCCGACGCTGGTCTTCGGGACGGACTCGATGACCGTCCAGCGCTCGGGGAGCTGCCACTTGGCGATCTTTCCCTCCTCGGCGAGGAACGCGCGCAGGGAGGTGAAGTCGGCGGTGGAACCCTCGCGGAGCACCACCGTCGCCAGCGGACGCTCGCCCCACTTCTCGTCCGGTACGGCGACCACGGCGGCCTCGGTGACGTCCGGGTGGGACATCAGCGCGTTCTCCAGGTCGACGGAGGAGATCCACTCGCCGCCGGACTTGATGACGTCCTTGGCGCGGTCGGTGAGGGTGAGGAAACCGTCCGGGGAGATGGTGCCGACGTCACCGGTCTTGAGCCAGCCGTCCTCGCTGAACTTGTCGGCGGGGCGCAGGGGTTCGGCGTCCGGGCCGTTGTAGTACGCGCCCGCGATCCACGGTCCGCGCACCTCCAGCTCGCCCGCCGCCTCACCGTCCCAGGGCAGCCGTTCGCCGCCGGGACCGGAGAGCCTGGCCTCGACGCTCGCCGGGAAACGGCCCTGCGTCAGCCGGTACTCCCACTCCCGGTCGGTGCCGACCGCCTCGGCCGGCGGGCGCGAGACCGTGCCGAGCGGGGAGGTCTCGGTCATGCCCCAGGCGTGGCAGACGCGCATGCCGAGCTCGTCGAAGGCGGCCATCAGGGCGGGCGGGCAGGCCGAACCGCCGATGGTGACCTGGGTGAGGGAGGAGACGTCGCGGGGCCGGGCGGTCAGTTCGCCGAGCAGGCCCTGCCAGATGGTGGGGACGGCCGCCGCGTGCGTGGGGCGCTGGCTCTCGATCATCTCGGCGAGCGGGGCGGGCTGCAGGAAGCGGTCCGGCATCAGCATGTTCACGCCGGTCATGAAGGTGGCGTGCGGCAGCCCCCACGCGTTGACGTGGAACTGGGGCACGACGACCAGGGAGGTGTCCTGGTCCGTGAGCCCCATCGACTGGGTCATGTTGACCTGCATGGAGTGCAGGTAGATCGACCGGTGGCTGAACACCACGCCCTTGGGGTCGCCTGTGGTGCCGGAGGTGTAACACATCGCGGCGGCCTGGCGTTCGTCCAGCTCGGGCCAGTCGTACGTCGTCGGCTTGCCGGCGATGAGGTCCTCGTACTCGTGCACGCGCGCGTGGCCGCCGTCGAGGGGGGTGCGGTCGCCGGGGCCGGACACGACGACGTGCTCGACCGTCTTGAGGTGGGGCAGCAGCGGCGCGAGCAACGGGATCAGCGAACCGTTGACGATGATCACCCGGTCCGCCGCGTGGTTGACGATCCACGCGAGCTGCTCCGCGGGCAGCCGGAGGTTGAGGGTGTGCAGCACCGCGCCCATGGCCGGGATCGCGAAGTACGCCTCGACGTGGACGGCGTTGTTCCACATGAGCGTCGCCGTGCGCTCCCCCTCCACCACCCCGAGATCCTCCCGGAGGGCGTGCGCCAGCTGGGCCGACCGGTCACCGATCTCCCTGAAGGAACGGCGCTCCGGCTCCCCCTCACCCGTCCAGCTGATCACCTGCGATGTTCCATGGACCGTGGACCCGTGGGTCAGGATCCTGGAGATCAGCAGCGGTACGTCCTGCATCGTGCTCAGCACGGCGTCCTCCCGGGGCGACATTGCCTACGCGGTAGTAAGGGTTGCGCTGATTCTGCGCACATACCGCACGGTATGTCACTAGGGCCGGGCGATCGATCACGTCACGTTGCGAGGTGGGGGCGGGTCTGGTGGGGATGTGGCGGGGGGCGGACCGGGAGCGCCGGGTCCCGCCGAGGGCGGCGCCCTCAACGGCCGTCCGCTACCGCACCACGCCCAGCTCGGGATCCTCGCGCAGCTTGCCCAGCGCCCGCGACACCGCCGACTTCACCGTGCCCACGGACACCCCGAGCACCTCGGCCGTCTGCACCTCGCTGAGGTCCTCGTAGTACCTCAGAACCACCATCGCCCGCTGCCGCTCCGGCAACTTCGCGATGGCCCGCCACATCGCGTCGTGCAACGCCTGCTGCTCGGCCGGGTCCTCCGCGCCGCCGACCGCCTCCGGCTCGGGCAACTCGTCGCACGCGAACTCGTCCACCTTGCGCTTGCGCCACTGCGAGGTCCGCGTGTTCAGCAGCGCCCGGCGCACATAGCCGTCCAGCGCCCGGTGGTCCTCGATCCGCTCCCAGGCGACATACGTCTTGGTCAGCGCGGTCTGCAGCAGGTCCTCCGCGTCGCACGGGTTCGCCGTCAGCGACCGCGCGGTGCGCAGCAGCACCGGCTGCCTGGCCCTCATGTACGACGCGAACGACGGGTACGCGAGCATCTGCCCCTGCGCCTGACCCCGCCCCGCGTGCGGCTGGACGCCCTGGGCCTGGGAAGCCTGAGCGGCCTGTGCGGGCTGGGCCTGGGGCTGAGCGGCCCGGGTCTGCGTGACCCGTGCGGCGGGCCGCGTGGCAGGCCGGGCGGAAGGCCGGGTGGTGGCTCCTGCGGCGGCCCTTGCGGAGGCGTTCGGCGCGCTGGTGCAGACTGCTGTGGTCATGGCTCCACGCTATGAGTGACCCCCACACCCGCGGATCGCCCGCAGGTCCCGCAGCGGACTCCGCCTCAGGTTGTAGGGGTGGGGCTGACTCCACCTCCTGAAGGTGGACGAGCGGCTGACAGCTACTGCGGGTTTACCCCTGGGGGCTCACCCGTCCGAGGGAGGGGACGTGGGGGCGAGGGGGTCGGGGAGAGTCGCCGGGACCGCCCCCGAGCGACCCGGCGCCGCGGGCTCCGCGAGGGCCGTGAGTACCAGCCCCGACGTCGGCACCCCCGTCCCCGCAGTCACCAGAACCCGCGCGGCGCCCGCTGTCTGGTTCACGGCAGTGCCCCGCACCTGCCGGACGCCCTCCGCGATCCCGTTCATACCGTGCAGATACGCCTCCCCGAGCTGCCCCCCGTGCGTGTTGATCGGCAACCGCTCCTCGCCCACGAAGTCCGCCGCCTCCCCCCTCCCGCAGAACCCGAACTCCTCCAGCTGCATCAGCACGAACGGCGTGAAGTGGTCGTAGAGGATCGCCACGTCCATGTCGCCCGGCCCCCACCCCGCCGTCCGCCACAGCTGCCGCGCGACCACGCCCATCTCCGGCAGGCCGCTCAGATCGTCCCGGTAGAAACTGGTCATCTGCTCCTGCGCCCGACCCGCGCCCTGCGCCGCCGCCGCGATGACGGCGGGCGGACGCGGCAGGTCGCGGGCCCGCTCCACCGACGTGACGACGATCGCCTGGGCCCCGTCCGTCTCCTGGCAGCAGTCCAGCAACCGCAGCGGCTCCACGATCCACCGCGAGGCCGCGTGCTCGGCGAGCGTGATCGGTCTGCCGTGGAAGTACGCCGCCGGGTTCGTCGCCGCGTACTTCCGGTCCACCACCGCCACCCGCCCGAACACCTCCGGCGTCAGCCCGTACCGGTGCAGATACCGCTGCGCCGCCATCGCCACCCACGACGCCGGCGTCAGCAGCCCGAACGGCAGCGACCACCCGAGCGCCGCGCCCTCCGCCGACGGCTCCCGGTGCGTCACCCCGGAACCGAACCGCCGTCCCGACCGCTCGTTGAACGCCCGGTAGCAGACCACCACCTCCGCGACCCCGGTCGCCACCGCCAGCGCCGCCTGCTGCACCGTCGCGCAGGCCGCACCGCCCCCGTAGTGCACCCGCGAGAAGAACGACAACTCGCCGATCCCGCAGGCCTGGGCCACGGTGATCTCCGGGTTGGTGTCCATCGTGAAGGTCACCATCCCGTCCACGTCGGCCGGTGTCAGCCCCGCGTCGTCCAGCGCGGCCCGCACCGCCTCCACCGCCAACCGCAGCTCACTGCGCCCCGAGTCCTTGGAGAACTCCGTCGCCCCGATCCCGACGATCGCCGCCCGCCCGCCAAGGGCGTCCCGCGTCCTCACGCTCATCCCGCCTCCCCCGACGCCGCGGGCACGACGGGTGTGGTCGACGCGCTCGCCGTACTCGACGCGCTCAACGCACTCGTCGCGGCCGGCACAGTCACCGTCACGGTGCCGGTCACATGGCTGCCGATGCCGTTCGCCCCGACCACCCGCACCGTCGCCGTGTCGCCGTCCACGTCCTCGACCCTTCCGGTCAACACCATGGTGTCGCCGGGGTAGTTGGGCGCACCGAGCCGTATCGCCACCTTGCGGAGGGTGGCCCCCGGTCCGAAGTGGTCCGTGATGTAACGGCCGACCAGCCCGTTCGTCGTCAGGATGTTCATGAAGATGTCGGGCGAGCCCTTCCGCCGGGCCAACTCCGCGTCGTGGTGCACATCCTGGTAGTCACGGGACGCGATGGCACCGGCCACGATCAGGGTCCGGGTGATCTCGATCTCCAGCGGAGGCAGTTCGTCCCCCGGCCTCACGGGCCCCACCGACTTCGTTTCCGCCGTCATCCCTCGCCCACCTCCCGCTCCTTCTCCTCCTCCTCGCGCACGATCAACTCCCCCAGTTCCTGCAGCACTTCACCCCCACCACCGAGATACGCGTCCAACTGCCGCCCCCACAGGAAGTGCCGATGCACCGGATGGTCCAGGTCGGCTCCCGCCCCGCCGTGCAGATGCTGACCCGTGTGCACGACGCGCTGGCCCGCCTCGGACGCCCACCAGGCCGCGGTCAGCGCGTGCGTGGCGTACGGCAGCCCCGCGTCGCGCCGCCAGGCCGCCTCGTAGGCCGTCACGCGCATCGCCTCGATGTCCATGTGCGCGTCGGCCGCCCTGAGTTGAACCGCCTGCCGCGTGGCCAACGGACGCCCGAACTGCTCCCGGGCATTCACATGAGCCACGGCCCGCGAGAGCGCCCCGGCCCCCACCCCGGCCTGCAACCCGGCGAAGGCGGTACGGGCGGTGGCCAGAACGTCGGCGTAGGGAGAGGGAGTTGGGAGGCGGGAGGGGGAGTGGGGATCGGGTTCGGGGCGCTCGGCCTCGGCAGCGCGGTGGGCGTCCGCCGGGCCGAGCCGTTCCGCCGGCGCCCCGTCCAGCGTGAGCCGACCCGCCGCCCACGGCGCCGTCAGCTCCACCGCCTCGACCCCCACGGCATCCGTGACCGGCGCCAGCCACAGCCCTCGCCGCTCGTCGGCGACGAGCACATGCGTGGCGTCCCGCAGCCAGGGCACCACAGGGACCGTCCCGCTCAACTCCCCTCGTGCGGCCGGCCGTTGCTCCTCACCTGCTTCGCGCTCACCCCGTGCCGCCCGTCCCCTCGACCTCACCCTCGCCCGCACGGCCCCCTGTCCCGAGACCGCCCCGCACACCACCACCGACCCGTCCTCGATTCCCGGCAGCAACCGCGCCCGCTGCTCCGGCGAACCATGCGTCGCCACCGCCAGCAGCCCGTACACGCAGGTCGACGCGAAGGGCACCTGGGCCGTGGTCCGCCCCTGCTCCTCCAGGAGGAGTACGAGCCCCAGCAGCCCCAACTCCGCGACGGCGCCGACCAGTCCGGCCGCGCACAAGGCCTTCCACGCCTCAGGGTCGCTCCCCGTACCGGCCGCCGCCAGCCGCTCCGGTGTCGCGAGGTCGCCGAAGATCCGGAGCGCCAGATCGCGTGCCGCCGCCTGCTCCTCCGTAGGCGTGAAGTCCATGTCAGCCCTCCCCGCCCGCTCGGCCTTCCAGCACCCGGAAGACGGGGAGCACCGACGGACCGCCCTCGGCGTCCCCCTCGGGTTCGTCGTACCGCCGGAATTCGAGCCGCACCGGCAGTCCGATGCGGACCTTGTCGTACGGCACCCCCACCACGTTGCTCACGATCCGCACCCCCTCGGCCAGTTCGATCAGACCGACCGCGTAGGGCGGGTCGAAGGCGGGGAACGGCGGGTGGTGCATCACCACGTACGAATAGACCGTGCCCTCGCCGCTCGCCTCGACCGTGTCCCAGTCCGGGCCGCCGCAGGCGTTGCAGCCGGGCAGCCAGGGGTGACGGAGTGTTCCGCAGTCCGTGCAGCGCTGGATGAGGAGTTGGTGGCGTTCGACGCCTTCCCAGAAGCCGGCGTTGTCCCGGTTGACGACGGGCCGGGGCCGCCGCGCGCGGGGTCCCTCCGGTTCCTTCTTCTGCCGGGCGGGGGCGTACTTGAGGATGCGGAAGCGGTGGGTGCCGACGAGATCCCCGCCCACCCGGACGTTCGTGCGCGTCGTGACGAAGTAGCCCGTGCCCAGCTTCGTCGTCTTGCGGTCCGACACCGACTCGATCACCGTGTCGAAGCCGACCTCGTCGCCCGGCCGCAGGGGCCGTAGATACTCCTGCTCGCAGTCGGTGGCGACCACGGACGTACAGCCCGCCTCGTCGAGGAGGTCGAACAGTTCGTCGTAGGCCCCCGTCCGTCCCGAGTGGCCGGAGAGTCCGCCCATCGTCCAGGCCTGGAGCATGGTGGGCGGGGCGATGGCGTCCGGGCCCGTGTAGGCGGGGTCGGTGTCGTCCATGGCCTCGCACCAGTGCCGGATCATCGGCTCGTTGACGAGGTCCTTCCCCTTGCCCGCGACGGACGCCGCCTGCCCCTCGTACGCCTTGAGCCGCGCGCCCAACTCATCCTTCGCCGCAGCCGCCAGGCCTCCGGGCGCCCCCGGCCCACCTGTCCCTGGCGCCCGCGAGCCACCGCTCGCCTCCGCCTCGCCCGTCATCGCCGCCCCCTCGTCATCCCGAGCCGCATCGTCGCGACGATCTCCCGCTGCACCTCGCTCACCCCGCCCCCGAACGTGTTGATCTGTGCCGCCCTGTTCAACCGCTCCAGTTCGCCGTCCCCGAACACGCCCGGCGAGCCCGAACGCACCAGCCCCGCCAGTCCCGCCGGCCCGTCCGTCCCGGCGATGTGCTGGCAGATGCGGTACACCGCCACCGTCGATTCGGTTCCCACGACCTTCACGCCGCTCGCGTCGCCGGGCGCCAGCCGGCCCGCACCGACATCACCCACCAGACGCCAGCTGAGCAGGCGTGTTGCCGCCAGCCGGGCATGTGCCTCGGCCAGCTGCGAGCGCACCCACGGCTCGTCGACCCGGCGCCGACCCGTCACCCGGTCCGGCGTGCGGGCGGCGGTGAGGACGGCGGCGTAGAACTCCTCGGCCTGCAGTCCGATCGCGGCGAGGGCGACCCGCTCGTGGTTGAGCTGGTTGGTGATGAGGGACCAGCCCTCGTTCTCCGCGCCGACGAGATGGCCGGCGGGCACCCGGACCCCGTCGTAGTACGTGGCCGTCGTGCGCTGCCCGCCGACCGTCTCGATCGGGGTCCACGAAAAGCCGGGGGCGTCGGTCGGGACGAGGATGATCGAGATGCCGCGGTGCTTGGGGGCCTCGGGGTCGGTGCGGCAGGCGAGCCAGATCCAGTCGGCGTTCTGGGCGTTGGAGGTGAAGATCTTCTGCCCGTCGATCAGCCAGTCGCCCGCGCCGCCTCCCCGTGCGTCCCCACCAGGGTCTCCCTCCTCTACCGCTCCCTCTGCCGCTCCCGTCTCCGGCTCGGGCTCCGGCTCCGTCTCCGCTCGTCGCCGTACGGCGCGCGTGCGCAGGGACGCGAGATCGGTACCGGCCGACGGTTCGCTGTAGCCGATCGCGAAGACGATGTCGCCGCGCAGGATGCCCGGCAGGAACGCGGCCTTCTGCTCCTCGCTGCCGTACTTCATGAGGGTCGGTCCGACGGTGTTCAGGGTGACCATCGACACGGGCGCGCCCGCGCGGTACGCCTCGTCGAAGAACACGAACTGCTCGTCCGCGCCACGCCCTTGACCGCCGTACTCGACCGGCCAGCCGAGTCCGAGCCAGCCGTCGGCGCCGATCCGGCGCAGCAACGCCCGCTGGCCCTCCAGGTCTTCGGCTGCGGGTGGTCCGTCCGGCATCAACCGGGCGAAGTACGTGCGGAGTTCCGCGCGCAGTCGCCGTTGGCGTTCGGTGGGGGCGAGATGCACGACGGCGGACCTCCGGGGCGTCGTACGGACGAGGGTTTCTGACTGTCCGTCAGATACCGTGCACTGTCAAGGTCGTTCCCCGCGGGTGGCTCGCGCCGAGCGCCCCGTCAACGGGCACGCGCGCGTGGAACACGAAAAACGCCTGCGCGGCGGCACCGAAGTGCCACCGCGCAGACGCGTTACGACCCCAGAGAGCACACCTCACACACCCCCGCGCATCCCCACGCGGAAGCGGGGTTCGGCTACCAGAAGTTGGCGAAGTTGACGGCGACGTTCGAGTTTCCCTGGTTGATGGCGGTGAACGCGGACCCGTTGACCTGGGCGGTGTTGCTCTGGTTCGAGGCCCCGGAGCCGACCGCCTGCTGCTGCGTGGTGGACGAGTTGCCCTTGTTGTCGTGCCCGACCCCGCTCCCGCTGACGGTCGCCACACCCGCGTTCGATCCGTTGCCCGCGATGGCGCCGTTGTCCGCCGCCGCGACGCCGGTGAAGAGGGCGGCTGCCAGCGGGAGGGCGGAGACGGCGGCGATGACGCGGGCGGTACGGATGCTTGCCATGTTGTTCCTCCAGAACAAGGTACGTACCGGCTTCGTAGCCGAACGCACATGAAGTACGGCTTCTACCAGGGCAGTTGGCCGACCGCCTCGGTGTGGTGCACGACGTCGCGGAACCAGAGTTGCCCACCGCATCCCCGGCGAACCAGAGCGGAAGGGGTTATTCCCCCTGAAGCGTGATGACAAGTCGATAAACCCCTCCAGTCGCCCCGAAGCCGCAGTTCAGTGCAGTACGGACAGTCCGCCCCAGGCGCCCCAAGAGGCGAAGCGTTCCGCCAGATTTCCGGCCTTTCCGCCCGGCCCGGCGCGTCGGCACCGCCCCCTCTTCCCTTTTTCGAACATGCGTACGAACATGGAGGCATGGCCACCACCGACCGGCAGGCCACGACGCTGGCCCTCGCACACGCCCTGTCAGCCGCCGAACGCGGACTGGCCGTGATCCCCCTGTCCCGCACCAAGCTCCCGGCCCTGCGCTCCCCCCACCGCGACGACCCCGACCCGGCGGGCCCGATCTGCCACGGCGCGTGCGGACGCATGGGCCACGGGGTGTACGACGCCTCGACCGACCCGGCGCGCATCCGCGAACTGTTCGCCGCCGCGCCCTGGGCCACCGGCTACGGCATCGCGTGCGGACTGCCGCCGTACCACCTGATCGGCATCGACCTCGACACCAAGTCCGGTACCGACTCCTCGGCCGCGCTGCGCGAACTCGCCCTGCGCCACCTGTTCACGATCCCCGAGACCGTCGTCGTGCTGACCCCCAGCGGTGGCCGCCACCTCTGGCTCAGCGGCCCGCCCGACGTGATCGTCCCCAACTCCGCGGGCCGGCTCGCGCCCGGCATCGACATCCGCGGCGCGGGCGGCTACCTCGTAGGTCCCGGCTCCCGCACCGACCACGGCCTCTACGGCGCCGCCCCCGCCACCGCCCACCTCGCCCCCGCGCCCTGCCCGCCCTCGCTCCTGCGCCTCCTGCTCCCCCCGCCCCGCAGCACCCACCACCCCACACCGGCGTCGACCGGCCAGCACGGCCAGGGGCTCGTCCAGTTCGTCCTCGCGGCCCACGAAGGCCAACGCAACACCCGCCTCTTCTGGGCGGCCTGCCGCGCCTACGAGAACGACATCGGACCCGCACTCGTCGACCCCCTGGTCGAGGCGGCCGTACGCACGGGGCTGACGGAACGGGAGGCCCGGGCGACGATCGCGTCGGCGGCCCGGATGACACGACACCGGCCGTGAGACGGGTCCCGGGCGCGCTCGGAGCGGACACGCGTAAGGGGCGTCCTCGATGGAGGACGCCCCTTACGAACACTGCGGTGGGTGTGGGATTTGAACCCACGGTCACATCGCTGCGACGACGGTTTTCAAGACCGTTCCCTTAGGCCGCTCGGGCAACCCACCTGTGCAGCCGCCCACCAGGGACGGAGCGGGTACAGCGTACCGGGCCCGGGGCGCGTGCGGGGTCGTGGTCCGGGTTCGGTGGGCGGGGGCGGTCAGCGGGGTGGGGCGGCCGGGAAGTCGTAGACGGCCCAGTCGGTGATGCGGACGTAGCCGAGGCGTTGGTAGAGCGCGTTGCTGGTGGGGTTGCCCGGGTCGGTGAAGAGGACAACGTCCGTCGCGCCCGTGGCCAGCGCGGCTCGGGTCACCTCGGCCGTCACGGCGCCCGCGTAGCCGCGGCCCCGGAGGTGGGCCGGGGTGTACACGGGGTCCACGCGGACCATGCCGCCGATCCTCGCGGTCGCGCCCGCGAGGGACACCGGGGTGCCGTCCGGGGTCTCCCAGAAGGTGAAGTGCTTGTCCGCGAAGCGGGTGTCGGCCCAGGAGTCGGGGAGGACCTCGTCCACGGCCGCGGCGAACTCCCGGCACCAGTGGACCACTTGGCCGTGGTCCTGCTCGCCCGCGAGCCGGCCGGCGCCCTCCGGGAACGGCTCCTGCGGGGTGAGCGTGCCGAGGCGGTACAGGTGGAGCCTGGTACGGAAGGCCGGCGTCACGCCCGTGTGCCGTCGCCAGGCCTCGGCGAACACGGTGGCGGTGTCCTCGTCCGCGGTGACGTAGGGAAGCGTGTATCCGCGGTCCACCAGCCGGGCGGCGAGGGTGTCGGCCTGGTCGGGGGTGAGGGCGGTGGGGGCGAGGCCGCGGGACGGGAGGCGGTAGAAGGTGGCCTCGACCCTTCCCGCCCGCTCCAGTCGGCCGAACAGCGTTGCCTGGTCGGCGTGTTCGGCCGGACCCCGCGTGCGCAGCTTCTCCAGCACCGTCAACTGCTGGGTGTGCAGGGCGGGTCGCGAACGCAGGAACTCCCCGCTTCCGGCGAGGAAGTCGTCCAGGTCTTCGGTGAGGTGCCAGGCGTCCGGTCGCATGGTTCATGATGCCGCGGGCGCCGGGCTCCTCGGGACGGTGGCCGTGAGGTTCTCGACGGGCCTCGGTGAGACGCCGTTGCGGCTTCCGGCGGTGTGCACGCGCGCGTGAGGCCGTCGTGACGCACGCACGCGTGGAGGGCGAAAAACGGCCGGGCCGGGCAAGGATTCCCCTGCCCGGCCCGGCCGTTGGACGTGTGACGTCAGGTCAGCTGTCGCCGACCCTCGATCCCAGGGTCAGTTCCGTCGTGTGCTCCGAACCGCCGCGCTTGTAGGTGATCGTCACCTTGTCGCCCGGCTTGTGGGTCCAGATCTCGCCGATCAGGGTCGGGCCGCTGTCGATCACCGAGTCGTCGAGCTTGGTGATGACGTCGCCGGCCTTGAGGCCCGCCTTGGCCGCCGGACCGCCGGCCTCGACCGAGGAGGCGCCGCTGACGCCCTCGGCGGTGATCGTCGCCCCGGAGGTGCTGTCCTCCAGGGAGACGGAGGCGCCGATCTTGGCGTACACCGGCTTGCCGGTCTTGATCAGCTGCTGGGCGACGTACTTCGCCTGGTTGATCGGGATGGCGAAGCCCAGGCCGATCGAACCGGACTGGCTGCTGGAGCCGAGGCCGCCGCTGCTGGTCGACTGGATCGCCGAGTTGATGCCGATGACCGAGCCCTGCGCGTCGAGCAGCGGGCCGCCCGAGTTGCCGGGGTTGATCGAGGCGTCGGTCTGCAGGGCGCTCATGTACGACGCCTTGCTGGTGGAACTGCCGTCGCTGGAGGCCACCGGGCGGTTCTTGGCGCTGATGATGCCCGTGGTCACCGTGTTCGACAGCCCGAAGGGGGCGCCGATCGCGATCGTCTCGTCGCCGACGGCGATCTTGTCCGAGTCGCCGAGGGCGAGCGGCTTGAGGTTGCTGGGGGCGTTCTTGAGCTTGATGACCGCGACGTCGTAGCCCTGCGCGTGCCCGACGATCTCGGCGTTGTACTTCTTGCCGTCAGGGAAGGTGGCCGTGAGCTTGCCGCCGTCGACCGCGTCGGCGACGACGTGGTTGTTGGTGACGATGTGGCCCTGGGTGTCGAACACGAAGCCCGTGCCCGTGCCGCCCTCGCCGCTGGTGCTCTCGGCCTCGATGGTCACCGTGCTGGGCAGCGCCTTGGCGGCGACGCCCGCCACCGTGCCCGGGTCGCGCTTCACGGAGGCGCTGCTGCCGGTGTCGGCGGAGACGGTGGT
Source organism: Streptomyces sp. NPDC090083 (assembly GCF_044747445.1). NCBI lineage: Bacteria > Bacillati > Actinomycetota > Actinomycetes > Kitasatosporales > Streptomycetaceae > Streptomyces > Streptomyces sp. NPDC090083. The sequence goes on from NZ_JBIVED010000006.1 coordinate 166,469, forward strand.
GGAGTTGCTGTTGTCGTCGTGGTCCTTGGCCAGGGTGTAGCCGAGGCCACCGCCCAGGCCGCCGGCGACCAGCGCGGCGATCAGCACCGCGGCGATCAGGCCACCGCGTCCGCCGCCGGCCTTCTTGGGCGCGGGCTGCTGCTGGTACGGCGCGCCCCAGCCGCCGCCGGCTCCGGCGCCGTCACCTCCGTAGCCGCCGTACCCGCCGCCGGCCGCGTCACCGCCGTAGCCGCCGACGCCCTCGCCGCCGTACGCGCCCGTGCCCGCGCCGCTGTCGGCGTACGACGGGGTGGCGGGCGGCGGGGGCGGCCAGGAGGCGTCGGGAGCGGATCCCGTGCCCTGCGGGGGCGTGGCGGCGTACGCCGGCGCGGGGCCGGCGTGCGGTGTGCCTCCCGGGGCGCCCGGAGGCACCGGCGGGAGCTGCGTCGTGGGAGCGCCCGCTTCGGGCGCGGCCGCCTGCGGGGAAGCTGCGGGAGATTCCACCGGCACAGGAGGTGCAGACGGGGCCGGGGGTACCTCAGTGCCCTCGTTCTCGGTGCTCACAGCTCTTCTCCTCGGTCCACGGCTGTTGTTCTCGGAAGCATGCGGTCACACTCTTCACGCTTGTCGATGGGTCCGGCGCGAAACAGCTGTGCATGTGCTTTTGTATGCCGTCAGCTTTTCCCACCGGCCGTCAGAGCACCATAAGCGGTGCCTGTGGGTTCATGGCGAACCTTTATAAGGGATCTGTCGGACTAAAACGACATACCCGCTACGAGCCACCCACGGCCCTCCACGCAGACCTCCCTGCGGCCCGCCCAGCGGCCGTTCCCGAGGCCCGCTCGGGGCCTCCTACGACCCTTCGGTTCCACGCCTTCCCCGTCGCGGTGGCACCATGACGCGGTGACCCTCGCACGGCAGCACCGGATCCAAGTCATCGCCCATCGCGGAGCCTCCGAAGAGGCCCCCGAGCACACCCTGGCCGCCTACAAGAAGGCGATCGAGGACGGTGCGGACGCCCTCGAATGCGATGTACGGCTGACTGCCGACGGCCATCTCGTCTGCGTCCACGACCGCCGCGTCAACCGCACGTCGAACGGACGCGGCGCGGTCTCGGCCCTGGAGCTCGCCGACCTGGCCGCCCTCGACTTCGGGTCCTGGAAGGCCCGCGACAGCCGTGACTCCTGGAAGACGCGCGACGAGGAGCCCGACTGGGAGCACCTCCCGGAGGACCGCGAGGACACCTCCGTCCTCACCCTGGAGCGGCTGCTCGAACTCGTCGCGGACGCGGGCCGGCGGGTGGAGCTGGCCATCGAGACGAAGCATCCGACGCGCTGGGCGGGTCAGGTCGAGGAACGGCTGCTGGTCCTCCTGAAGCGCTTCGGGCTGGACGCCCCGGCCACCGCCGCCGACTCCCCGGTACGGGTCATGAGCTTCTCGGCGCGCTCGCTGCACCGGGTGCGGGCCGCCTCCCCGACGCTGCCCACGGTCTACCTGCTGCAGTTCCTCTCGCCCCGCCTGAGGGACGGTCGACTTCCGGCCGGTGTCCGGATCGCAGGCCCCTCGATCCGCATCGTGCGCAATCACCCTGCGTATATCGAGCGGCTGAAAAACGCCGGTAACCAGGTGCATGTATGGACGGTCAACGAGCCCGAGGACGTCGATCTCTGCGTTGACCTGGGCATTGACGCCATCATCACCAACCGGCCGCGGGCTGTTCTGAGCCAGCTCGGCCGCACACTCTGAACAACCTCATAAAGACCGCCAAACACCCCTTGACCCGGGCACCTCACCTGCACCATCCTCCGAACTCGGCCACACCGTCGAAAACAAGCCACCCGGTCACAGGGAGTGCTCCGGCGCGTTCGGTCCGTGTTCGATCGCTGCGAGTGCGTCACTGAACGTGGATTGGCCGGTTTCCGGTTCAGGCCAATGGGGCATCCACACCGTGGCGTGGGGCGAAGGAGGTCTCGGGGGTGGCGTTGGTGGTGGCACAGGAGGTGCCCACGTCGTCGAGCATGGCCGTAACCCATGGCCCTGCGGGCGTGGGGGAAGCAAGGCATCGCATGCGCGACCAGCTGCGCACGGGCGGTGTGTCGGAAGCGGTCATCGACGATGCCGTACTGATCCTTTCCGAACTTCTGAGCAACGCGTGCAAGCACGGTCGGCCCCTGGGCGACGCCCTGGCCGGTGACGGTGACGTCCGGTGCGCCTGGCGCGTGGAGACCGGCGGGCGGCTCACGGTCGAGGTGACGGACGGCGGCGGCCCGACCCGCCCGGCTCCGGCCACCCCGTCGGTGACGGCGCACGGCGGACGCGGGCTGAACATCATCACGGCACTGGCGGACGACTGGGGTGTCCGGGACGACACCCGGGGCGAGGTCACGGTGTGGGTGGTCGTGCACGTCGACGTTCATGATCCGGATGCCGGACACCGACGCGACGACTTCGCTACGCGCGTCACCGCGCCCACCGTCTCCGCGATCCCCCGGCTGGAGTTCGCGGACGCGTTCGACGACCTGGACTGACCACCGGTCCGCACTGGTCCAGCCCGATCCGCACAGCTCCAGTCCGGTCCGCGCAGGTCCAGTCCGGTCGGCACCAGCACTCACCGACCGCAACGCACCGGCACACCCCGGCCCACACCAGGTCGGCACGAGCCCGCACTGGTCGCCGCTGATCCACATCGGTCTGCATCCAGTCACACCGGCCCGCACCAGTACCCACCGGTCCCCAGCGGTCGACACCGATCCGCATCCGCTCGACGCCGACACCCACCGGTCGACACCGATCCACACCCGGTCGATGCCGACAGCACCGGTCGACACCGACCCGCACCACCGGCGTGTCGTCCACAGCCCGCCGTTCCCCACTCGCCCGGCTTGTCCACAGGCGCCCGTCGGTCGTGGCGTGAACGGCTAGGCTCCCGCCCGTACGAGACGAGCCGTAACCGGGAGACACCCACGATGGCCAAGAAGCGCCCCCAGACCACGGCCAAGCGGCCGCAGCTCAGCGACGGGGCCCGCGCCGCGGGCGCTGATGGAGACTTTCCGGTCGTCGGTGCCCGCGAGCCCTGCCCCTGCGGCAGCGGCCGCCGCTACAAGGCCTGCCACGGCCGCGCCGCCGCCCACGCCGTGACCGAGCTGGTCCAGCGCCCCTTCGACGGACTGCCCGGCGAGGGCGACTGGGTGGCCCTGCGCGAGCTGGTCCCCGCGGCCACGGTCGCGCTGCCCCTCAAGGGCGGCCTCCCCGAAGGCGTCCCGTCGGTCACGCTCGCCACGGTGCTGCCGATGGCCTGGCCGGCCCTGCGCCGGGACGACGGCTCGGTGCTGCTCGGCCTGCAGAACGACACGGCCTCCGGCGACATCAGCCGCGACCTCGCCGACACCCTCCAGCGCGCGCTGACCGCCGAGCCGGGCACTCCGGTGCAGGCGCGACGCGCCCCGGCCGACGGTCCGCGGCTGCAGGATCTGCTCGACCCTGAAGGCGCGTTCGAGCCAGTTGTGCACCCGGGCTTCGAGTTCTGGGTCCCGGAGGCGGAGAACGCGTCACCTGAGGTGACCGCCTCCCTGGAGCGTGCCAACGCCGCCGCCATCCCGACCGTGAAGCTCCAGGGCGTCGACGCCGCGTACTGGTGCGAGACCCCGGACAAGAACCATCTGCGCTGGGTCATGCCGTACCCGGAGGAGCAGCTTCTGGACGGACTCGCCCGGCTGCACGCGGCGGGCCGCTCAAGTCTCGGCGAGGGCACCCGTCTCGTGGGGTCCTTCCGTGCTCACGGTCTCACCGTGCCCGTGTGGGACCTTCCGAGCGGGCTCGGCGCGGACGACATCGAGAAGCCGGCGGCGGAGTTCGCCGAGCGCCTCACCGCCGCTCTGGCCACGGATGTCCCGCTCACCCCGGACGAGCGTCGTGCCCGGGGCGGTCTCACCAACCGGCAGGTCACGCTGAGCTGACACCCGGAAGGGCGCAGGGGTTCGACTGAACGGCCGTTCAGTCGGAACAGGCCTGTTCACTCCGGTGACCCCTGTCACAACTCCCCGTTGTGAAAGGGAAGTCGGTGTCCGAATAGCCGAGATCGAATTTGCGAACCGCCGATCTCTTGTTACCGTTCGAGTAGCCCGGTTGCTGGTGCATCCCCCGTCGCCAGCAACCGGGTCTTTTCATGCCCGGCCGCTGTTTACGGAACGACGCCGTCCGTCAACTCGTCGTAGAGGTCGAGGAGTTGCTCCCCGAGCGCAGCAACAGCGGCCCGTCACCGCCCCGCCCGGCGAATTCCGCGACGGCCGTGTAGGCCGCCAGTTCGCCCCGTGTCCGCTCCCGGGGTGTCTCGCACAGCGCGGGCTCGTCCTCGGCCTCCACGACGCAGTGCATCTGCACGGTGCGGTCCCCCGGCCCCATGAGGCTCAGCACCGCGTCCAGGTCGTCGCCGGTCGCGTTCCGGTAGTAGGTGCGCGCCCAGCTGTCCTCACCCTGTGTCATGACGCAGGTCTGCGCCTCGATGCCGTCGGGGGAGGAGAGTTCGGGCCCGCAGCGGGCCGCCGTGGCGAGTCCCAGGCCGAGCGTCAGCGGGGAGCGGGCCGGCGAGGGCTCGGCGGACGGCGCCTTGGCGTCACCGCCGGAGGAGCGGGAGGAGTCCGAGGAGCGGGACACGTCGGTGGTGTCCGAGGAGCCCGGGCCGCGGACCAGGGAGCGTACGACCGCGTGACCCTCGTCGCGTACGGGTCCCGCGGACGCCACGGCCAGCGGCAGCGCGACCGCGCACACCGCGACGCCCGCGAGGGCGAGCAGACGAAGGTTCATGTGTCGGAAGATAACGACCAACTACGGGCGCCACGTTCCGCGCACGCCCGACACCCCTACAACTCGGGGGCGCTCACACCCGTACGAGTGAGGGCCTCGACCACGGCGTCCACCACGGCCTCGACGTCGGGGACCCAGGGCGAGGCGGAGCCGGGCAGTGGTGCGCGCTCCCAGTGGATCTGGCCCTGGCCGGTCTCGGAGGGGGGCAGGGCGAGGTAGCCGCCCTCGCCGTGGAAGCGGAGCGAGCCGGGGACGTGGTCCTTGGCGTAGAGCAGTTCGCCCAGTTGCTCCAGGGAGTACGGCTTGACGAGCAGCGACCAGCGGGTGGGCGCGGCGACGACCGGGCCGAGGCGCATGCCCTGGCTGTCGAGCGCGGCCAGGGCGCGGGCGGCGGCGGGTGCGGGCAGGCTGACCGCGCAGGGGGCCTTGTCGCCGGTGGCGAGGACGATCGGGGCCGTGGGCCGGTTGCCCCACCACCAGCGCACCATGCGGGCGTCGGTGGTGGCCGCGAGGAGGCCCGGGTCGAAGGGATGGGCTCCGGGCACCGTGCACTCGGGGTCCGGACAGCCGCAGCGGGCCCGGCCCTGAGGATCCGGTGCCACGCCCGGAAGTACGGGCCATTGCCATTCCGTCGCGAAGGTCAGGGCCGCGCTGAGCATCTCAGACCTCCTGTTGTCTCGCCTGGACAGGAGCCTGCGTCGCTTTCCGAGGATCTCGCGCATGAGCGCTCGTTCCTTTCCGTTGCACCGCTGGCAACACCGAGGACCACATCACACCATGTGTCGATCACTTCACTGTGCGTACCTGTTGGCGCATCACACCCCTGCCTTCGGCAAGGGGAGCCCGTACGTGCTGAAAAGCGTGGGCGTGGCGTGGGGGTGGCGAAGTATGGCGTTTGCCGTCCCGCGTATTTCTCTCCGCCTCCGCCACGGGAGGATGGGGCACGATCGTCGGTGGTTAAGACGCCCGGGTCCCTCACCAGGTTCCGGGTGGCCCCCGCCACCCCTGGCCTTCTCCGAGTACGTACCCATCACGACCGCTGTGACGCTCCGTCGAGCAAGCCCAGTCGACCGCAATGGACCGTCCCCTGATGCAGTTTTAAGCCAACTTTGCCAATCCGCAAGGGGAGAGCGAAATACACCCGGTAAACCCATGGACACCAGGAATCCCGGCAGGACAATGCTGGACATCCCCTCACGAGTGCGTGTACATGTGGAGACACTGCTTGCGGCGCAGAATGACATGGGGGTTTGCGATGCTTTTGAGCAATACGCACCGGTCGGAAAGCCGGACGCCATGAACGCCCCTCACCCTCCGAAAGTGGCCGGAATCGATTCAACGGTTCCCTCGCCCGCACACACTGTCGCGCCCGCGTCCGCCGCCACCGGGACCCCTCCCAGCCCCACCTCTCACACCCAGAACACGCAGGAAACCGCTCCGAACGCGCCAGGCACCCTGCTCCAGGACCGGCTCGCCGGCTGGGTCTCCGATCTCACGACCCTCCATGAACTCACGGAGCGGCTGGCACGCACGGACGCACTCGACGAAGCGCTCCAGGAGCTGCTGCGCGCCGGAGCCGCCCTGGTGGGCGCCCGGCGCGGACTCGTCGTCCTGGAGCCCGGCGACGGACTCGGCCCCCGCACCACCATCGGCCTCGGCCTCGACCGCTCCGACCTCGGCCACATCGAGACGGTCCCGCGCGGGGCGATGTCGTACGGCCAGATCCTCGACGGCGTTCCCGGCGGCGAGGGGGGCGAGATCGCGCACCCGGACCTGTTCGCCGAGGACGCCCTCGACCCGCGCCACCGCGAGGTCGCCGTACGCCTGGGCTACGCGGCCAGTTACGCGCTGCCGCTGGCGAGCGACGCGGCCGGGCGTCTCGGGGCCGCCGTGTGGCTGTACGACGAGCCCGCCGAGCCGGTCGAGCGGCAGCGCCACCTCGTCGGCCTGTACGCCCGCTACGCCACCGAGCACCTCGCCCGTGTCCTCGAGGTCGAGCGCACGCGCGCGTGCATGGCGACCATCGCCGAGGAGCTGCTGCCGTCCCGGCTCCCCCGGGTGGCCGGGGTGCAGCTCGCCGCGCTGCACCGCACGGGTCCGCGCGGCGGCGGTGACTGGTACGACGCGCTGCCGCTGCCCGATGCCGCGCTCGGGCTCGCGGTCGGCTCGGTGACCGGTTCCGGGCCGAGCGCGATCGCCGCGATGGGCCGGCTCCGCGCGTCCCTGCGGGCGTACGCGGTGATGGAGGGCGAGGACCCGGTCGCGGTCCTGTCCGACCTCGAACTGCTCCTGAGACTCACCGAGCCCGCCCGCTCGGCCACCGCCCTGTTCGCCTACTGCGAGCCCGCGCTGCGCAAGATCACCCTGGCCGGCGCCGGGCACAGCCCGCCCCTCCTGGTGGGCGAGCGGCGCACGGAGTTCGTCGAGACGTCGGTGTCCGCGCCCCTGGGCATGCTGGCCTGCTGGGAGGCGCCGAGCGTGGAGCTGGAGGCGGAGCCCGGCGAGACGGTCCTGCTCTACACGGACGGCCTGCTGCACCGCACCGGCGACCCCATGGACCGTGCCTTCGCCCGTCTGCACGCGGCGGCGGCCGGTGTCCCCAGGGCGCTGCGCGACGACCCGGCCAAGATCGCCGACCACGTCCTGCGGACGGTCCTGCCGGACGGCCTCGACACGGCCGACAGCGACGAGGACGTCGTCCTCCTGGCGGCCCGTTTCGAGTAGGGGTCCGTAGTCGTCCGGACGCCATGTGTAACAGGCCATACGGCCCTGGACCCCCTTCCGTACGACCGTACGATGGACGGGGTCCAGTGCCGTATCTAGGAGGATGACCGTGGCCGACGAGCTCAATCCGGAGACCCCGGAAGCGGAGCCTGAGGAGCCCATCAAGAAGCGGAAGAACGGCCTGTACCCGGGCGTCTCCGACGAGTTGGCCGAGAGCATGAAGTCCGGCTGGGCCGACACCGAGCTGCACGACCTGCAGCCCGTCGAGCAGGCCGGGCACACCGCCCGCCGCCGTGCCGCGCTCTCCGCGCGCTTCCCGGGCGAGCGCCTGGTGATCCCCGCGGGCAACCTGAAGACCCGCTCGAACGACACCGAGTACCCCTTCCGGGCGTCGGTCGAGTACGCGTACCTGACGGGCAACCTCACCGAGGACGGCGTTCTCGTCCTGGAGCCCACGGCGGACGGCCACAAGGCGACGATCTACCTCCTGCCGCGCTCCGACCGCGAGAACGGCGAGTTCTGGCTCTCCGGCCAGGGCGAGCTGTGGGTCGGCCGCCGCCACTCCCTCACCGAGGCCGAGCGGCTCTACGGCATCCCCGCCTCCGACGTCCGCGAGCTGCCCGACGCCCTGCGCGAGGCCACCGGACCCGTCCGGGTCGTCCGGAGCCACGACGCCGGCATCGAGGCCGCGCTGACCGACAAGGTCACCGCCGAGCGCGACGAGGAACTGCGGGTCTTCCTCTCCGAAGCACGCCTGGTCAAGGACGAGTTCGAGGTCGCCGAGCTGCAGAAGGCCGTCGACTCGACGGCCCGCGGCTTCGAGGACGTCGTGCGCGTGCTCGACAAGGCCGAGGCCACCAGCGAGCGCTACATCGAGGGCACGTTCTTCCTCCGCGCGCGTGTGGAGGGCAACGACGTCGGCTACGGCTCGATCTGCGCCGCAGGCCCGCACGCCACCACCCTGCACTGGGTGCGCAACGACGGTCCGGTCCGCTCCGGCGACCTGCTCCTCCTGGACGCCGGCGTCGAGACGCACACCCTGTACACCGCCGACATCACCCGCACCCTGCCGGTCAACGGCCGCTTCAGCGAGATCCAGAAGCAGGTCTACGACGCCGTCTACGAGGCCCAGGAGGCCGGTATCGCGGCGGTCCAGCCGGGCGGCAAGTACCGCGACTTCCACGACGCGGCGCAGCGCGTGCTGGCCGAGCGGGTCGTCGAGTGGGGCCTGGTCGAGGGGCCCGTGGAGCGCGTCCTGGAGCTGGGTCTCCAGCGCCGGTGGACGCTGCACGGCACGGGCCACATGCTCGGCCTGGACGTCCACGACTGCGCGGCCGCGCGGACCGAGACGTACGTCGAGGGCACCCTGGAGCCCGGCATGGTCCTCACGGTGGAGCCCGGCCTGTACTTCCAGGCGGACGACCTCACCGTCCCCGAGGAGTACCGGGGCATCGGTGTCCGCATCGAGGACGACATCCTGGTGACCGAGGACGGCAACCGGAACCTCTCGGACGGCCTGCCCAGGACCTCGGCCGAGGTCGAGAGCTGGATGGCATCCCTCAAGGGCTGACGGTCGTCGGCGGGCACCTGATACAAGACTGATGGCCGGGCACACCTGCGGTGTCCGGCCATTGGTGTGCCGATCGTGTGCCCCGGGGAGGGCATTTTTCATGAACGCGCCTAGGGGGAGGGCTTTTTCGTGAACGACTTCTGGTCAGGTGTCGGCGTCGACCTGCACGTGGAACCCGACCCGGAGGGCGGCCGGAGGGCCGGTCTCGAACGCGCCCTCCGGGACGCCGTCCGGGACGGCCGCCTCGCCCCCGGCACCCGTCTCCCGGCGACCCGCCGTCTCGCGGCCGAACTCGGCGTCTCCAGGGGCACCGCGAAGGCGGCCTACGACCAGCTCGTGGCCGAGGGCTACCTCACCGCGCGCCAGGGGTCCGGCACCCAGGTCGCGCTGCTGCCCTCCGTCGACGCGGAGGCACCGGGCGCGGCGGCACGCGCGCGTGTGCCCCGTTTCGACCTGCGGCCCGGCAGCCCCGACGTCGGCGCGTTCCCGGCGGCGGCCTGGCTGCGCTCCCTGCGCCGCGCCATCGCGACGGCACCCTCCCTGGCGTACGACTACGGGGACCCGCGCGGCCGGATCGAGCTGCGGACGGCGCTGTCGGGGTACCTGGGGCGGGCGCGCGGGGTGATCGCGCCGCCGGAGCGGATCGTGATCACCTCCGGGTACGTCCAGGGGCTCGCGCTCCTCACGCGCGTGCTCGACGGCTCCAGGGTGGCCATGGAGGACCCGGGGCTGCCCTTCCACCGGGAGGTGGTCCGGCACAACGGCGGCCGTGTGGTGCCCGTAGGGGTCGACGAACGGGGCGCCCGGGCCGAGGAGTTGGGGGACGTGGCGGCCGTGGTGGTGACACCGGCCCACCAGTACCCGACGGGCGTCACCCTGCACCCCGAACGCAGACGCGCGCTCACCGACTGGGCACGCGCGCGTGGGGGCCTGATCGTCGAGGACGACTACGACGGGGAGTTCCGCTACGACCGTCAGCCCGTGGGCGCGCTCCAGGGGATGGCACCGGGCCAGGTCGTGTACCTGGGGACCGCGTCCAAGACCCTCGGACCGGCGCTGCGGCTGGGCTGGATGGTGCTGCCGCCACACCTGGTCGACGCGGTCGCCGACGCCAAGCTGCACAGCGACCACCACACCGAGACCATCGGCCAGCTGGCACTCGCCGAACTGATCGACAGCCATGCCTACGACCGGCACGTGCGCGCGTGCCGACTGCGGTACCGGCGCCGCCGCGACCAGCTCCTCGGCCGGCTGGGGGCGCAGGCGAACGTGTACGGCATCGCGGCGGGGCTGCACGCCCTGGTGGAGGTACCCGACGAGGAAGCGGCGCTCGCGCGGGCGGAGAAGGAGGGGCTCGCGGTGGGGCGGCTGGGTGAGCACTGGCACTCGCCGGGGCCGGACGCAGGGCGGCCACAGGGGCTGGTGGTCGGATACGGGACGCCCAGGGAGCGGGTCTATCCGGACGCGCTGGAGGCGCTGGGCCGGGTGCTGGACGGGACCTGACGGGACCCGACGGGGTCTGGCGGGGGTCTGACAGCGCCTGACGAGGTCCAATTGGGCCAATAAAAGGGGCAGTGATTGGGCCTCTTCACAGGCCCACTGGGCTTCTAACGTCGTAGCCATGACGAACTCGCTCGTCCCGCCCGCAGGACCGCACCGCACCCTGGCGCTCGCCCAGTTGACCAACTCGGTCGGCGACGGCGCCTACTACGTGACCTCGGCGCTGTACTTCACCCACGTCGTCGGGCTCGCCCCCGCGCGCGTGGGGCTCGGGCTCACCCTCGCGTGGGCCGTCGGTTCGCTGGTCGGGGTGCCGCTGGGGCGGCTGGCCGACCGGCGCGGGCCGCGCGGGACGGCGGTGCTGCTGGCGCTGGCCACGGGGCTCGCGGTGGCGTCCTTCCTCGTCGTCCGGGGCTTCGTGCCGTTCGTGATCGCCGCGTGCGCCTACGCCTCCGCGCAGTCGGGGCTCGCGGCGGCCCGGCAGGCGCTGCTGGCGGGGCTGGTGTCCGCCGGGGAGCGGACCGGGCTGCTGGCGCACCTCCAGTCGACGCTGAACGCCGGTCTCGCGGTCGGCGCGGGACTCGGCGGGCTCGCGCTGCGGGCGGGGACGCGGTCGGCGTACCTCGGGGTGTTCGCGCTGGACGCGGTGAGCTTCCTGGTGTGCGCCGGGCTGCTGCTGCGGCTGCCGTCGGTGCGCGGCGCGCGGGTGCGGAAGGCCGGCGGGCTCGGGGTGCTGCGGGACCGGCCGTACGCCGTCGTCACGCTGCTCAACACCGTGCTGCTGCTCCGGATGCCGTTGCTCAGCCTCGGGCTGCCGCTGTGGATCGCCGAGCGGACCGACGCGCCGACCTGGCTGGTCTCCGCGCTGTTCGTGCTCAACACCGGGGCGGTGATGGCCTTCCAGGTGCGGACGGCCCGCGGGATCACGGGGCTCGCGTCGGCCACGCGCGCGGTGCGCCGGTCCGGCTGGATCATGCTGACGGCCTGCGCGGTGTTCGCACTGTCGGCGGGCGCGTCGCCGTGGGTGGCCGTGGCGGCGCTGGTGGTCGGCGCCGTACTCCAAGTGGCCGCCGAGATGGGCCAGTCGGCGGGTTCCTGGCAGCTCTCCTTCGACCTGGCCCCGGCCGACCGGGTGGGCGAGTACCAGGGCTTCTTCGGGACCGGCGTCACGGTCGCCCGGACGATGGGCCCCCTGGTGCTCACGTCCCTCCTCCTGGAGTGGGGGACACCGGGCTGGCTGCTGCTGGGCGGAGCGACGGTCATGGCGTCGTACGCGATGGGGCCGGCGGTGCGGCGGGCGGCGGAACGCGGTGAAGTGGCCGTCAGGCAGCCGGTGGTGACGAGCTGACCGGCAGCGAGTCCAGGAACAGCGCGCCCGCCAGGAGTCCCGCGCTTCCGCGTGGGCTCCACGCGCGCGTGTGGAGGTCGGTGTCGAAGGCGGACAGTGCCCGGGCGCCCTCCTCCGTGGCCGTGCCGCCCGTCTCCAGGATCGCGCGGGCGCCCGCCTGGACGTGCCGCAGCCCCAACGGGCCCGCCGTATGCAGGAGTTCGGTGTCCTGGAGGGTGGACATCACGGTGAGGAGCGCGTCCAGGCGGGCCTGGGTCTCCGTGGCGCCGCTCGCGCGGACCGTGCCGAGGGTGTCCAACGCCCGCCGTACGTGCGGGAATCCGGCCTTGGCCTCGCCGCGCGCACCGGCCGCGCCGTACGTGGCCGAGATCGACGAACCGCGTGAGGGGCGGCGCGGGGCGCGCCGGTCGGGATGGGTGGCGATGCGCTTCGCGGTCGCGGCGACGTCCTTCGCCCCGGCACGGGGGTCGAGGGCGGCGGCGGCCACCAGGAGGCCCAGCGCCCACAGGGCACCCCGGTGGCCGCCGCCCGCGAGGGCCAGGGAATGTTCGGCGCAGCGGCCTATCGCGCCCAGTTCGGCGCGGAGTTGAGGGGTGGGCTCGCCGGTGCGGCGGGCGGCGGCGGCCATCGCCGCGAGGCCGGGGACCAGCGCCTTGGCCGACCAGCGCAGGGCGCGGTGGTCCACCCGGGTCGTCCGGGCGGCCAGGTCGCGCGGGTCGGGCAGCCCCGGCTTGGGAGCCAGCGCCAGTTGCCCGGTCAGCGCGTCCACGGCGGCCCGCGCCAAAGCCTCGTCCTCGCGGCTCTGCATCGTCGTACCTTACGAGGAGGCGGAGGCCGAGGGGGAGGGGCTTGCGCCGTCGGACGGCGGCGCGCCCGTGGGGGCGCCGCTGGGCGGTGTGCCGCCTCCGCCGCTGCCCGCGCCGGTGTTCTCCGCGTCCGGGTCGACGCCGAGCGTCAGGGAGCCCTTGTAGCCCTTGGACGGGTCCTTCTTGTGCACGGCCTTGAGGGTGAGCAGACCGCTGGCTGCGCCTCCGCCGTCGTAGACCATGTCGTCGGCGAGGACGGTGTAGGTGCCTGTGTGCTTCGCGTACGGGTCGAGGGTGAAGATCTCCTCGGCGATGTCGTCGGCGAAGAACAGCTGGCCGGTGTAGTTGACCTTGCCGCCCTCGTAGGTGCCGTCCGCCTTCTCGCCGCCGGTGTGCACCTTGACGTGGATGTGGCAGGTGCGGGGTGTGTACCAGCCCGGGAAGATCGTCTCGAACTTGACGACCCCGTTGGCGTTGGCGACCTGGTAGCCCCGCAGATACGTCTGGTCGTTGGCCGAGTCGCCCTCCTCGCTCTCGGCGGGGGCGGAGCCGCCGGGGTTGGCGGTGGTGTAGCCGGAGTAGTAGCCCCAGGCGTCGCAGTGCCAGATCTCGACGGCCGCGCCCTTGACCGGGGTGCAGCCGTCGGTGGCGTCGACGACGGTCAGGCGCAGGGTGAGCGGGACGCCTGCCTTGCCCTCGGTGATGTCCTTGCGCACCAGGGCGCCGTCGAGGTAGTAGGGGCCCTCCGTGACGCTCGTCATCAGCGTCATGCACTCACCGCTGGTGGAGCCGGCGGAGGCCGAGGCGTCCGCGTCGGTGGTGTCGGCCGTGTCGGCGAACGCCGACTGGAGGCCGCCCACCACGAGTCCGCCGGCGACGACCGTCCCGCCGGTCACCGCGAGGGCGCGGCGCCGGCTGATCGTTTTGTCCCTGTGGGTTCCGTGACTTCCTTGGTTTCCCGTCATGATCGGGAAGCTAGGGACGGCACCCGTCAGGGTCATGGGCCTGGGCTGTGCGCAAGGTAAGAATCCTGAGAAAGCTGACGCCGGGTCGTCAGGAGGCCGGGTTCGGACCGTCAGGAGACCGGCGTCGGATCGTCGTCGTGCAGGATCCGCTGGAACAGCCGGTGGTCGCGCCACTCCCCGTCGATGTGCAGAAAGCGCGGAGCCATCCCGATCGGCTCGAACCCGCTCTTCTCCAGGACGCGTTGGGAGCCCAGGTTGTCGAGCCGGGTGCCCGCCTCCAGCCGGTGCAGCCCGACCTTCTCCCGGGCGATCACACACATCCGTCCGACCGCGGTGGTAGCAAGGCCGCGCCCCTGGAAGTCGCCGGCGATCCAGTAGCCGAGCGAGGCGCTGCGGAGGGGGCCGAGCGCGACTCCCGACAGGGTGAAGGCCCCGGCGATCCGCCCGTCGGAGACGAGCAGCAGGGGCACGAGCCGACCCGCCTCGAACTCCCGCAGCTGCGCCGTCACGCGCTCGCGCTGTCCTTCGGCGGTGTAGTAGTCCTCCGGGCGGTACGGCTCCCAGGGCCGCATCCGCTCCCTGTTCTCCAGGTGGGTGGCGGCCAGCGCCGGGGCGTCGGCCTGCTCGACGAGCCGCAGGGTGACGCCGTCGGCCAGGTGTTCGGGTCGGATGTCCATCCGCAGATTCTGCCGCCGTCGCGCGGCGCTCCGGACACCCGCCCCGGGCACGTCCTTACACCGCCATCAGCGGGGCGTCCTTCCGCCACTTCAGGATCTTGTCGAAGCTCACCACCGCGCCGCCCACGCCCGGTTTGTTGCCGATGTGGACGTGGTCGGCGAGTTCCTGGATGAGACACAGTCCGCGACCGTTCTCCGCCTCGCTCGGGGCCGGGCGGACGGACTGGGTGCGGGCGAAACCGGGGCCCGAGTCGGCGACCTCGATACGGCACTTCTCGCCGTCGAGGTACGCGGTGACCCGGTACGCCTCCGAGGACGTGCCGAGCGCGGTGTCGCCGCCGTGCTCGACGGCGTTGGCGCAGGCCTCGGTGAGGGCGACGGAGAGGTCGTAGGAGATGTCCGGGTCGACGCCCGCGGTCTCCATCGTGCCGAGGAACAGTCGCCGCGCGAGCGGGACGCTCGCGGCCTCTCGCCTCAGATGGAGTGACCACCAGATGCTCATGCTCCAGCCTCCCGGCCGCGGCTCGACATAGTGATACCTATTGCCGCCAGTGCCCCTGCGTAAGCACGGAGTTGACGTGATGCCGCCCATATGGGGGATGTGTCCCAAACGTAATTGGTGTATCCGGAGGTAGCCCACACCGGAGAGTGATCTTTGTGACGTACAACACACTATGGCCCCGATGTGGCGGACCTGCCGTATAGCCACGACGGAGCCGGTGCGATGATGAGCCCGCCATGACTGCCCCCCACCCACGTACGGCGCGCTCCGGAGGTGAACTCCGGGTCCTGCGGGCCGCGGTGTTCGCCGCGGTCTGTGTCGTGCTGGCCGCGGCCGGTCACGCGATCGCCTCCTGCGCGACCGTTCCGCTGTGGACCGTGGGCGCGGGCTTCCTCGCGACCTTCCTCGTCGTCGCGCCGCTCGCCGGGCGGGCGCGCTCGCTGCCGGGGATCGCGATACCGCTCGCGGTCGGACAGACCGTGCTGCACACGCTGTTCGGGCTCGGGCAGAGCACGGGCACGTCCAGTGGCGGTTCCCTGTCGGCGTCGGACGCCACGCTCGTCGCGCGCGCCGCGCATCTGCTCTGCGGAACCACCGCGGCGGCGATCAGCCCGGCGCAGGCCCATCAGATCCTCACCGACGCGCGCCTGCTGCCGGCTTCGGGCTCCACGGGCTCGAACGGCTCGGCGGGCTCGATGAGCGCCATGGGGTCGATGGCGTCCATGCATCACTCGGCGGACGCCATGTCCACGTCCGCCGCCTCCTCCTCGATGTCGCTGTTCCCGTCCCTGTCGATGCTGCTCGGTCACGTCCTCGCGGCGCTCGCCGCGGGCTGGCTGCTGCGGCGCGGGGACCAGGCGCTGCTGCGTCTGATGGAACTGTCGGCGCACGGAGTCGCCGAAGGGGCGCTCGTACGGTCCCTGCGCGGGGCCCTCGCCCTGGTGCGCGCCCTGCGGGCCGGACTGCCGGGGGCGCCCGAGGCGGGCCCGCGCCCGTGCCGGGGCGCCCTGTTCGCGCCGCCCGCGCCGCACACCACCGCGCTCCAGCACTCGGTGATCCGCCGCGGCCCGCCGGCCGCCGCCGCACACACCCTCGCCGCCTGACGCGACGCGACCACCGACCTCGCACTCCCTTCCGTTCCGTGCGTGGAGAGGCCGCCGTCGTGCGGCACACGCGCGTGCCCGTGTTCTTCCGCCGGGAACCCCCGGTGCACCTGGGACACCACGCGCCCCTCTTCACCACCGGAACTCGCTCGAACTCGAAGTGGAGTGCTCCTTTCATGAAGGCTTCTCGTATCGCCGCCGCCGTCGGTGTCGCCGGCTCGGCCGTGCTCGTCCTGTCCTCCCCCGCCTTCGCGCACGTCTCCGTGCAGCCGGAGGGCGCGGCCGTCAAGGGCGGCTACGCGGTCGTGGACTTCAAGGTCCCGAACGAGCGTGACGACGCCTCGACCACCAAGCTGGAAGTGAACTTCCCGACCGACCACCCGCTGGCCTCCGTGATGCCGGAGCCGATCGCGGGCTGGACCGTCAAGGTCACCAAGTCGAAGCTCGCCCAGCCCGCCGAGATGCACGGCGAGACGATCACCGAGGCCGTCACCAAGGTCACCTGGACCGCGACCGGCAAGGGCGTCGAGCCCGGCTACTTCCAGAAGTTCCCGGTCTCCGTCGGCATGCTGCCCACGGACGCCGATCAGCTCGTCTTCAAGGCGCTGCAGACGTACTCCAACAAGGAGGTCGTGCGCTGGATCGAGGTGCAGAAGGACGGCGAGGAGGAGCCCGACAACCCGGCTCCCACCCTCAAGCTGACCTCCGCCGCCGCGTCCGGCGCGACCGCCGAGGACGCCTCCGACACCGCGAAGAAGACCGAGACCACCGCCGCCGACTCCACGTCGTCGTCCTCCGGTTCCTCCGACACCACCGCCCGCGTCCTCGGCGTGGTCGGCATCGTCGTCGGCGCCGCGGGCGTGGCGTACGGCGTTCTGGCCGGTCGACGGCGTACGACCGTCTGAGGCCCGTTCACTCATGGCGCGCACAGGGGTCCGTGCGACTCTCGCGACGACCCCGGTGCGCGCCGGAGCTCTCACAACTGGGACATTTTCCTATGCGCAAGAAGACGTTCGCGGCGGCCGTCCTGCTCGCCGCCGCCACCCTGACGCTCTCCGCCTGCGGCAGCGGGGACGACGGCAAGAGCCCCGTCGCCGCGGTCTCCGCCGACACCGCGACGCAGGCCGCCACCGTGCTCGACACCCCGTTCGAGAAGCCGGACCTGGTGCTCACGGACACGCACGGCAAGAAGTACGACCTGCGGGCGGAGTCCAAGGGCCGTCCGACGCTGATCTACTTCGGCTACACCCACTGCCCCGACATCTGCCCGCTGACGATGAACAACATCGCCGTCGCCAAGAAGGCGCTGCCCAAGGCCGAACAGGACAAGCTGCTCGTCGTGTTCGTCACCACCGACCCGGCCCGGGACACCCCCTCGGAACTCGGCAAGTGGCTCAAGGGCATCGACACCCAGTTCGTCGGCCTGACCGGGAAGTTCGCCGACATCCAGGCCGGCGCCCGCTCGATCGGCATCTCCATCGAGCCGACCTCGAAGGACAAGAACGGCAAGCTGGTCTCGGTCCACGGCACCCAGGTCGTCGCGTTCTCCCCGAAGACCAACGGCGGGTACCTGCTCTACGGCGAGGACACCACCGTCGACGACTACACCAAGGACCTCCCCAAGATCGTGAAGGGGGAGACGCCGTGAGACACGCGGTCGCGTCCTCCGTCGTCGTCCTCGCGGGGGCACTGGTCCTCACGGGCTGCGGCGGCTCGGACGACGCCAAGGCCCAGCTCTCCGTCAGCTCCGCCTACATGCCCCAGCCGGTCTCGGAGATGGCCGCGGGCTTCCTGGACATCGCCAACAAGGGCGACGCGAAGGACGAGCTGACCTCCGTCACCAGCGACCTCGGCCCGGTCTCCGTGCACGAGACCGTCGGTCAGTCGATGGAGGAGGTGAAGTCCCTCGATGTGCCCGCACACGGTCAACTCGTGTTCAAGAGCGGGGGCAACCACCTGATGTTCGACAAGCTGAAGCACACGCTCAAGCAGGGCGATCACGTGACCGTGAAGCTGCACTTTGCCAAGTCCGGCCCTCTCACGGTTGAGATGCCGGTGAAGTCGGCCACGTACAACCCCACGACCGGGCACTGAGGGAGGGACCCCACCTTGACCACGACCATCACCCCCCGCGTCCGCAATCTGGTGCTGCTGTTCCTGGCCGTCACCGGCATGCTCTTCGCCGGGGCCGGTACCGCCTCCGCGCACGCCGCGCTGACCGGCAGCGACCCCAGTTCGGGGGTGGTGGTCGACAAGGCTCCGACGCAGATCTCGCTCACCTTCTCCGAGAAGGTCTCCACGAACGACGACTCGCTGCGCGTCCTCGACCCGAAGGGCAAACGCGTCGACGTCGGCAAACCCTCCAACATCAGCGGTACGACCTACGCCATCCAGGTCCGCAGCGGCCTGGCCGACGGCACCTACACCGTGGCCTGGCAGGTCGTCTCGGCCGACAGCCACCCCGTGGCCGGCGCCTTCACCTTCTCCGTCGGCGCCCCCTCCAAGACCACCGTCTCCGTCTCCGACCAGGACGTCGGCGGCGGGCTCGTCGGCGGGCTCTACGGCTTCGGGCGCTACATGTCGTACGCCGGTTTCATCGTCATGGTCGGCGGCGCCGCCTTCGTCCTGGCCTGCTGGCAGCGGGGCGCCGGGGTGCGGGCGCTGCAGCGGCTCGTCGTCTCCGGCTGGGTCTCGCTCACCGCGGCCACGCTCTGGCTGCTGCTCCTGCGCGGCTCGTACACGACCACCGGCAAGCTCGGCGACATCTTCGACCTGAACCTCGTCGGACAGGTCCTCCAGACCAAGACCGGCGCCGCGCTCGTCTCCCGGCTGCTGCTGCTCGCCGCCGCCGCGCTGTTCATCGCCGTGCTCTTCGGCACCTACGACAAGCGCGAGGACGAGGAGAAGCGGGACCTCACCTTCGGTCTCGCGATCGGCGGCGGTGTGGTGGCCGCCGGGCTCGCCGCGAGCTGGGCGCTGGCCGAGCACGCCTCGACCGGGCTCCAGCCCGGCATCGCGATGCCCGTCGACGTCGTCCACCTGCTCGCCGTCGCGATCTGGCTCGGCGGCCTCTCCGCCCTCCTCGTCGCGCTCTACCGGGCACCCGCCGACAACCAGGTCGGGCGGACGGCCGTCCAGAACTTCTCCCGCATCGCCTTCGGCAGCGTCCTCGCCCTCGTCGCGACCGGCATCTACCAGTCCTGGCGCCAGCTCGGCTCCTGGTCGGCCTTCACCGACACCGGCTACGGCCAGTTGCTGCTCGTGAAGATCGGGCTGGTGGCGCTCCTCGTCGGCATCGCGTCGATCTCGCGGCGCTGGACGGGACGGCTGGCGGACACGGGCGAGAAGAAGGAGCGGGAGAAGCGGGAGAAGAAGGGGGAGCGGGAGAAAGAGAAGGCGCATGCCAGCGCCTCTTCGAAGACCGCCGACTCCAGCGCCACGACGTCCGCCGAGGCCGACTCCGCCCTGGCCGCGTCCTCGTCGTCCTCATCGTCGTCGTCCTCGTCCTCGTCCTCGTCCTCCCAGGGTGGTGATTCCAAGGCGCCCGGCGGTTCCAAGCGGGCCGCTCAACTCGCCCGGCAGCAGGCCGCCGTGGACTCCACGCGGCAGAAGCGGCTGCGGGACGCCGATCCGATCCGGTTCGGGCTGCGCCGGTCGGTGCTCGCCGAGGCCGCCGTCGCCGTGGCCGTGCTGGCCGTCACCACCGCCCTGACGACCACCGAACCGGGCCGCACGGAGGAGGACGCCAAGGCGGCCAAGGCCTCCTCCTCGTCGGCCGCTTCCTCGTCCTCCGCCGGCGCCCTGACCCTGGACATGTCCTTCGACACCGGCGGCACGGACGGCAAGGGCGTCATACGGCTCGACCTCGACCCCGCGCGCGTGGGCGGCAACGAGATGCACATCTATGTGCAGCGCCCCAACGGCCGGGCCTTCGACGTCCCCGAGGTGAAGGTCGCCTTCACCCTCGCCGCGAAGAAGATCGGCCCGCTGCCCGTGACGCCCGACCACATCACCACCGGGCACTGGGCAGCGACCGGAATCCAGATCCCCATGGCGGGCGACTGGAAGATCTCGGTGACCGTGCGGACCTCCGACATCGACCAGACGACCGTCGACAAGAACGCGCAGATCGGCTGAGCCACGCCATGCCCGACCAGTCCCATCCTCAGACCCGGACCGTAGAGGCACCCCCCGGGGAGGCCGTTTCCGAAAACGCCTCCCCTGGGGAGGGCATCTCCCGCCGGCGCCTCCTCGGTACGGCCGGTGCCACCGGTCTCGTGCTCGGCGCGGCGGGCGGGGCCGTGGGCTACGCGTCCGCGCCCGCCGGTGCCACCCCGCTCACCTCGCTCGGCGAGGACATGGCGATGTTTCACGGGAAACATCAGCCCGGCATCACCGAGGGCCTCCAGGCCCGCGGCCACCTCGTCGCCTTCGACCTGGCGGCCGGCGCGGGCCGCAAGGAGGCGGCGGCCCTGCTGCGCCGCTGGTCGACGACCGCCCAGCGGCTGATGGCGGGCGAGGCGGCGGCCCAGGACGACACGGACGTCGCCCGGGACGCGGGACCCTCCTCCCTGACGATCACCTTCGGGTTCGGCAACTCCTTCTTCTCCCGCACCGGGCTGGAGAAGCAGCGGCCCGCCTCCCTCGACCCGCTGCCGGACTTCTCCTCCGACCACCTCGACAAGGCGCGCAGCAACGGCGACCTGTGGGTGCAGATCGGCGCCAATGACGCGCTGGTCGCCTTCCACGCCCTGCGCACGATCCAGAAGGACGCGGGGAGCGCGGCCAGGGTCCGCTGGCAGATGAACGGCTTCAACCGGACCCCGGGCGCCACGTCCCGCACGATGACCGCCCGCAACCTCATGGGCCAGCTCGACGGCACCCGCAACCCCAAGCCGTCCGAGTCCGACTTCGAC
Source organism: Streptomyces sp. NPDC090083 (assembly GCF_044747445.1). Classification (NCBI taxonomy): domain Bacteria; kingdom Bacillati; phylum Actinomycetota; class Actinomycetes; order Kitasatosporales; family Streptomycetaceae; genus Streptomyces; species Streptomyces sp. NPDC090083. Next base: position 187,362 of record NZ_JBIVED010000006.1, read on the forward strand.
CGGCGGATCTTCGTGCCGGCGTCCGGTTCGACCGACCCGGCGTGGATGGCGAACGGCTCCTACGCCGTCGTACGCCGGATCCGCATGCTCCTCGACGACTGGGAGAAGCTCTCGGTCGGCGCTCAGGAGAACGTGGTCGGGCGCCGGAAGTCGAACGGGGCCGCGCTGTCCGGGGGCGGTGAGACGACCGCGATGGACCTGGAGAAGACCGACGCGAAGGGCGACCTGGTGGTCCCCCTCAACGCGCACGCCCGGATCGCCCGGCCCGACCAGAACGGTGGGGCGGCGATGCTCCGGCGCCCCTTCTCGTACCACGACGGCATCGCCGCCGACGGAACCCCGGACGCCGGGCTCCTCTTCGTGTGCTGGCAGGCGGACCCGCTGCGCGGCTTCGTCACCGTGCAGCGCAAACTCGACCGCGGAGACGCCCTGTCGACGTACATCCGCCACGAGGCGAGCGGCCTGTTCGCGGTGCCGGGCGGGGCGACGGAGGGCGAGTACGTGGGGCAGCGGTTGCTGGAGGGGTGAGGCCGTCGCCCTAAGGAGTGGCCCCCTGAGGAAGCGTGCACCGGGTTTCGCAAGGCCCATTAGGGTGAGGTCATGCCAGCCAGCTACGCGTATCTCGGCCCTGAGGGCACCTTCACCGAAGTCGCCCTGCGGACGCTGCCCGAGGCGGCGACCCGGGAGCTGATCCCGTACGTGTCCGTGCAGTCCGCGCTGGACGCGGTCCGCACCGGCGAGGCCGAGGCCGCGTTCGTGCCGATCGAGAACTCCGTCGAGGGCGGCATCACCACCACCCTGGACGAGCTGGTCGCGGGCGCGCCGCTGATGATCTACCGCGAGGTGCTGCTGTCGATCACCTTCGCTCTGCTGGTCAGGCCGGGCACGAAGCTCTCCGACATCAAGACGGTCTCCGCGCACCCCGCCGCCCAGCCGCAGGTCCGCAACTGGATGAAGGCGAACCTCCCGGACGCCCTGTGGGAGTCGGCGGCCTCGAACGCGGACGCCGCCCGCCTGGTCCAGGAGGGCCGCTACGACGCCGCGTTCGCCGGTGAGTTCGCCGCCGCCCGGTACGGCCTGGAGGCGCTAGAGACCGGGATCCACGACGCGGAGAACGCGCAGACCCGGTTCGTGCTGGTGGGCAGGCCCGCCCGTCCCGCGGCGCCGACCGGCGCGGACAAGACGTCCGTGGTGATCTGGCAGCGGGACGACCATCCCGGCGGTCTGCGCGACCTGCTGGGCGAGTTCGCCACCCGGGGCATCAACCTGATGCTGCTCCAGTCCCGCCCGACCGGTGCCGGCATCGGCAACTACTGCTTCTGCATCGACGCCGAGGGGCACATCTCCGACCGCCGGGTGGCCGAGGCGCTGGCGGGGCTCAAGCGGATCTGTCTGCAGGTGCGCTTCCTGGGTTCGTACCCGCGCGCGGACGTCGGGGTGGACGGGGTCCGGCCGCTGTTCCCGGCCACCTCGGACGAGGATTTCCTGGCCGCCGCGGACTGGGTCGCGCACTGCCAGGACGGCCGTTTCTGACCGGTGGGGCCTGTGCAGGACCCCGGTACTACCTGCGTATCTTTGTTATCCACAGAAGTTATCCACAGGTCCGCTTCTCGACCTGGGGACAAGTCGACAACGAAGTGCGATCCAGTCGACAAATCTCCCTACAGGGGGTCGATCCGTCCACCGGCGCGTAGGTCACTCTTCGTCCACCTGTTTCCTTCGGGCAATCCTATGGAGCGACGCATTTCCACCCGAAAGTGGATCCGGGGAGCGTTTGGGACAGGAATTGCCCGTGATGCGAAACCCTTTGGAAATGATCACTTCCGATGTCCACAGATCTTTCGCACACCCTGTGGATAACTCTTCCGGGATGTGGATTCCTGTGGACAACCGCATCCCCAAGTCCCGTTTCCCACAAGGGATTCGAGTCAACGGGCCGCCTCGCGCCTGCCCCGTTCCAGGGAGCGTGCGGCCTTTTCATTGACCCGCCCCACCCCACTCCGGCACTCTGCGCAATTGCCGCATGACGGGAGGTAAGGAACAGTTCGGAATACCGGGTCGTGAGCCGGAACCCGTCACCGGTAGCCTGGTCGCGTGATTGACCTTCGCCTGCTCCGTGAGGACCCCGACCGTGTGCGCGCGTCCCAGCGCGCCCGTGGAGAGGACGTCGCGCTCGTCGACGCTCTCCTGTCCGCCGACGAGCGGCGCAGGTCGTCCGGCGTCCGCTTCGACGAGCTGCGTTCCGAGCAGAAGGCGCTCGGCAAGCTCATCCCCAAGGCCTCCGGCGACGAGAAGGCCGAGCTGCTCAGGAAGACCGGCCAGCTCGCCGCCGACGTCAAGGCGGCCGACGCCGAGCAGCACGAGGCGGACGAGGAGACCAAGCGCCTCGCGCTCCAGCTCGGCAACCTCGTGCACCCGGAGGTGCCCGTCGGCGGCGAGGAGGACTTCGTCGTCCTGGAGACGCACGGCACGATCCGCGACTTCGCCGCCGAGGGCTTCGAGCCCAAGGACCACCTGGAGCTGGGCGAGGCGCTCGGCGCCATCGACGTCGAGCGCGGCGCGAAGGTCTCCGGCTCGCGCTTCTACTACCTCACCGGCGTCGGCGCCCTCCTGGAGCTGGCGCTCGTCAACGCGGCGATCGCGCAGGCCACGGAGGCCGGCTTCGTCCCGATGCTGACCCCGGCGCTGGTCCGCCCGCGCGCCATGGAGGGCACCGGCTTCCTCGGCCAGGCCGCGGAGAACGTGTACCACCTGGAGAAGGACGACTTCTATCTCGTCGGCACCTCCGAGGTCCCCCTCGCCGCGTACCACATGGACGAGATCCTCGACGCGGAGAAGCTCCCGCTGCGCTACGCGGGCTTCTCCCCGTGCTTCCGCCGCGAGGCCGGCACCTACGGCAAGGACACGCGGGGCATCTTCCGCGTGCACCAGTTCGACAAGGTCGAGATGTTCTCGTACGTCCTCCCCGAGGATGCGGAGAACGAGCACCAGCGTCTCCTGGACTGGGAGAAGCAGTGGCTCACCGCCCTCGAACTGCCCTTCCAGGTCATCGACGTGGCCTCGGGCGACCTGGGCTCGTCGGCGTCCCGCAAGTTCGACTGCGAGGCGTGGATCCCGACCCAGGGCAAGTACCGCGAGCTGACCTCGGCCTCCAACTGCGACAGCTTCCAGGCCCGCCGCCTGTCGGTGCGGCTGCGCGACGGCAAGAAGGTCCAGCCGCTGGCCACGCTCAACGGCACGCTGTGCGCCGTACCGCGCACGATCGTGGCGATCCTGGAGAACCACCAGCTGCCCGACGGTTCCGTGCGCGTGCCCGAGGTGCTGCGTCCGTACCTGGGCGGCCGTGAGCTGCTGGAGCCGGTCGCCAAGTGAGCACCGGCTTCCCGTACAGGCTGATCGCGACCGACCTCGACGGGACGCTCCTGCGCTCCGACGAGTCGATCTCCTCGCGTACCCGTGACGCGCTCGCCGCGGCCACCGCGGCGGGCGCGGCCCACATCGTCGTGACGGGCCGCGCGGTCCCGTGGACCCGGCACATCCTGGACGACCTCGGCTACGAGGGCCTCGCGGTCTGCGGCCAGGGCGCCCAGGTCTACGACGCCGGTGAGCACCGCCTGCTGACGTCGGTGACGCTGGACCGGCAGCTGGCCGGGGTGGCGCTCGCCAAGGTCGAGGCGGAGGTCGGCCCGCTGTACCTCGCGGCGAGCCGGGACGGCCTGGACGGCGATGTGCTGGTCGGCGACGGATACGCGCTCACGGGCTCGCTGCCGTCGACCCCGCTCTCGGACGTGTCCGAGCTGTGGGCGGCGCCGCTGAACAAGATCTACATCCAGCACCCCACCCTCACGGACGACCAGCTCGCCGAGGCCGCCCAGCGGTCGGCCGGTGGCTTCGTGTCCGTCGCGATGGCCGGCGAGGGCATCGTCGAGCTGCTCCCGCTCGGCCTCTCCAAGGCCACGGGCCTGTCGCTCGCGGCCCGCCGTCTGGGCCTCAAGGCCGCCGACACGATCGCCTTCGGCGACATGCCCAACGACATCGCGATGTTCGGCTGGGCGTCCCGCGGTGTGGCGATGGCCAACGCGCACGAGGAGCTCAAGGCGGTCGCGGACGAGGTGACGGCCTCCAACGAGGAGGACGGGATCGCGGTGGTGCTGGAGCGGTTGCTCGCGTAGGTGAGGGCAACCGCCCCAGCGTGAGACGCCCCCTGGCATGAGGGCGAAAGGGAAGGCGGCCCACGCGATAATGAGTCGCGTGCTCGAAGCGGCCGCCCGGGCAGCTCCCCGTGGTGGGCGACTCGACGGAGGGTAACTACTCCGGAGACCGCCGCGGGCTGCCCTGAAGGGAGTCGGACGTCCTGTCGTGCATCGACGTCGTCCGGCTCCTCTCCCGGTCAGTGGCACCGGCTGATCCGGCGTCGACACGACAACTGTGCCGGTAAGCCGGGTGGGGTGCCACCGAATTAAGCGGGGCTCAGCCGGGATTCCCGAAGGGGCGCCGGGCCGTGACACCGTGCGGCTCCGCCGCGTGGGCGCGGACGCTCACTTCCGCCGCCACTTCCGGCGCCGGGCCTTGCTGAAGAACCATCCCGCGGGCGGCTCGTCGGAGCGCCACGGCTGCGGCTCGGGAGACTCCGCCCGCCAGCGCGCGGCGAGCATCCGCGCGCGGGCCGACGGTTCGGCCGTCTCTGCGGAGCGTATGAAGTCGTCGTCCAGGACCAGCTTGTCCCAGCCGTCCCCGGACTCCGCCTGTCCGCCTCCGTACGTCGCCTCTCCGGCCATCCCCGTCCTCCCAGCCCTACGTCCCGTTTGCCCAGTGTGCCCGGACAGAGATGAAGCCCCCGTCAAGATCAGGACCTGTCATTCCTCGCCCGCGAGCTTCAGCGTGCGCAGCTTCTGCCCGGCGAACCAGGTCGCTCCAGCGGTGACGACGACGAGGAACACCGTGGCCGTGGTCAGTCCGACGTCCGAGGTGACCAGGTCGCCGCCGGCCACCTTCTGGGCGACGGCCAGGGCCCACTGCTGGACGCTGAGGGTGCGGGCACCGGCGACCAGGGAGCCGAACAGGGCCTCCCAGACGAGCGCGTAGACGAGTCCGAAGACGACCGCGTGCCGGGAGACCGTGCCGAGCAGCAGGAAGAGCGCCGCGTAGGCAATGGAGGCGACCAGCGCGGCCACCGTGTAGGCGACGGCGATCTGCTGGCCGTTGCCGTTGAGGACGAGCCCGGCGATCAGCATGGGGACCGCGGAGAACACCATGGTGACGGCGATGGCCACGATGAGCTTGGTGAAGATGATCGTGGGCCGCTTCAGCGGCTTGGACAGCAGGTACACCACCGAGCCGTCGTCGATCTCCGGGCCGATCGCGCCGGTGCCCGCGATGACGCCGATGATCGGCACCATCGTGGCGAGGCCGAGGCCGCCCAGGACGTCGACCGCGGTCTGGTCGTCGGCGCCGGCGAGGCCGCGCACCACCACGGAGATCGCGATCAGCAGCAGGGGCAGGGCGCCCAGGATGAGGGCCCGCCGCTTGCCGAGCAGGGCGCGGTAGGTGAGTCGGGCGACTGTGGGGTCGTACATCTTGGCCTCCTACGCCGCGACGAGATACGAGAAGACGGACTCGAGGGACTCGTCGGACGGCGAGACCGTGAGCAGCCGGATGCCGTGGTCCTTGGCCACCCGGGGCAGCAGGACCGTGAACCGGGCGAAGTCGACGGCCTCGACGCGCAGCGCGCCCTCGGCCGGGTCGACCTCGATGCCGGACGTCGACGGGTCGGCGATCAGCGCGGCCGCGAGGGCGCGGTCGTCGCTGGAGCGGACCAGGTAGCGGTGCGGGCGGTCGGTCATCAGGCGGCGGATCTTGCGGAAGTCACCGCTGGCCGCGTGCCGTCCGGCGACCACCACCTCGATGTGCCAGGCGAGTTGCTCGACCTCTTCGAGGATGTGGGACGAGAACAGCACCGTGCGGCCCTCGTCGCCCATGCGCCGCAGCAGGTCCATGAGCTGCATGCGCTGGCGCGGGTCCATGCCGTTGAACGGCTCGTCGAGCAGGAGCAGCGACGGGTCGTGCACCAGGGCGGACGCCATCTTCACGCGCTGGCGCATGCCCTTGGAGTACGTCGAGATCTTGCGGTCCTGCGCGTACTCCATCTCGACCGTGGCCAGCGCCTTCTGGGCCGCCTTGGCACCGAGGCCGTGCAGCTCGGCGTTGGCGACGACGAATTCGCGTCCCGTGAGGAAGTCGTACATCGCCTCGCGCTCGGGGACGATGCCGATGTGCCGGTAGATCTGTTCGTTGCGCCAGACCTGCTGGCCGTCGAGGGTGACGGTGCCGGTGGAGGGGGCGAGGAAGCCGCCCATCATGTTGATGAGGGTGGACTTCCCGGCGCCGTTGGGACCGAGCAGTCCGGTGACTCCGGGGCCGACGGTCATGGTGATGTCGTTGACGGCGACCACGTTGCCGAACCAGCGGGAGACGTGGTCGATGGAGAGCGTGGTCACAGGCCCACCTTCCGGTAGCGGCGGATCAGGAGGCCGTAGGTCGCGGCGATGAGGCCCAGGACGGCGAGGACGTAGACCACGCCTTCGACGTGGGTGGGGCCGATGCCTCCGGGGAAGGCCGAGGCGGCGCCCAGGAACGCCGACTGGAGTCCGTCGATGAGCGTGACGGGCGAGAAGAGGCCGATCCAGGGGATGGCGCCGGTCGCGTTCTGCGCGTCCGCGATCGCCTGGAGGGTGGAGACCGCGCCGTAGGAGATGGTCAGGACGGCGATGACGGCGGCGATGCCGAAGCCGCGGCGCGGGGTGACCGCGGCGATGACCAGGCCGATGCCCGCGAAGAGCAGCGAGAGGAGGGTCACGGAGACGAGTCCCTGGCCGAAGCCCTTGGTCTGGTCGGCGAAGTCCAGCTTGGCGAGCAGTGCGCCCACGTAGAGCACGATCAGCGGCGCGGCGGTCAGGATGAACATGGCCGAGGCCAGGGCCGCGAACTTGGCCCGCACGTAGTCGGCGCTCTCGATCGGCCGTGAGAAGTACAGCGGCACGGTCTTGAAGCGCAGGTCGCGCGAGACGGACTGGGGTGCCTGCGAGGCGACGTACAGGCTGATGACGGCCTGCATGATGATCGCGTAGCGGGTGTAGCTCACCGGCAGGTCGTGCGCCTTCGTGGCGACCGCGACGGCGACCATGATGGCCGCGGGCACGCACATGACCACGAACAGCAGCATCGGCAGGACCTTGGACTTCACCGAGCGGCCGAGGCCGTAGGCGCCGCGCAGGGACTGCGAGTAGAGGGAGCGGCGGGCGTAGGCGCGGCCCAGGCGGGGGCCGTTGTAGTTGCGGTAGCCGATGTTGTGGATACGGGTCTGGTCGCCCGGCTGGGGGACCAGGGGCTGGTCAATTGCCATGGCCTACGGCCTCCTTCCGCTCCGCGTCGTGGCCGGTGCCCGTGTCGGCGTCGGCGTCGGTGAAGACCTCGGAGATGTGGTGTCTGCGCTGTTCCATGCGCACCAGTCCGAGACCGAGGTCGGCGATCGTGTCGCGGATCACGTCGTACGTCTCCTCGCCGGTGGCCGTCAGGAGGAGGACGTGGCCCGCGCCCGGGAGGCCGCTGCTGTCGTGAGTGTCCACCCCGCGCGCGTGGAGCGCGTCGCGCACCGCGCGGGTGCCGTCCGGGTGTGCGTCGGTGTCGGTGACCTCGATCGCCAGGGTGGTCGTGGTCTGGGTGAAGTCGGTGGTGGAGCTGGAGCGCAGGAGCTTGCCGCCGTCGACCACGATCACGTGGTCGCAGGTGCGCTCCAGCTCGCCCAGCAGGTGCGAGGTGACCAGGACCGAGATGCCGAAGTCCGTGTGGATGCGGCGGATGAGGCCGAGCATCTCGTCGCGGCCGACCGGGTCGAGGCCGTTGGTCGGCTCGTCCAGGAAGACCAGCTGCGGGTCGTGGACGAGGGCCTGCGCGAGCTTGACGCGCTGCTTCATGCCCGTCGAGTAGCCGCCGATGGGACGGTAGCGCTCCTCGTACAGACCGACATGGCGCAGGGTGTCCGCGGTGCGCTCGCGGGCCGCGGTGGGCGGAAGTCCGGACATGCGCGCCATGTGGACGACGAACTCGGTGGCCGAGACGTCGGGCGGCAGGCAGTCGTGCTCCGGCATGTATCCGACGCGCTCGCGGATGTCGGCGCCCTTGGTGGCCACGTCCAGGCCGAGCACTTCGGCTCGGCCCTCGGAGGCGGGGGACAGACCCAGCAGGATCTTGATCAAGGTGGACTTGCCGGCTCCATTGGCACCGACGAGCCCCGTCACACCGGGTCCGACGTCCACGGAGAGCCGGTCAAGCGCGGTCACCCGGGGGAACCGCTTGCTCAGGCTTTCGGTCGCGATCACAGTCACACCTACGAAGGTAGTGACGCGCGCCACCCCGGTCGTCACCCCGCAGAGCTGTCCTCGCGTCAGACTCCAGACGTACGGGCCCGTAGGGGATCCCCTGCCTGAGAGCTACCCGGCGCCGCCCCCGCACTTGTCCACAGGCGGGGATCAAGCCTATTGACGCAGCCTCTAACAACTGTCACATTCACGAGTGTCAAGTTACGAGCACGTACCGCAGTCGGCGCGGACAGGTGGGGCGGTGGCATGACTACGGCGGTGACACGCGAACTCTCCGGGGAACTGCGGGGGTTCAGAGAGGTCCAGCGGCTGGCGTACGAGTGCGCCGAGGCCGTCGCGGCCCGGCTGGAGCCCGGCATGACCGAGCGGGACGCGGCGCGGCTCCAGCGGTCCTGGCTGCGCGCGCGGGGGGTGACGGACTGGTTCCATCTGCCCTTCGCCTGGTTCGGCGACCGCACGGCGTTCACGAACTTCCGGGTGCCGCTGCAGTTCTTCCCCACGGGCCGCCGGCTCCAGCCCGGGATGCCGTTCATCCTGGACATGGCCCCGGTGCACAAGGGCTTCACGGCCGACATCGGCTACTCGGGCTCCCTGGGCGGCAACCCGGTGCAGGCCAGGCTGATGGCCGACCTGGAGGCGCACCGCGAGCTGCTTCTGCGGGAGGTGCGCGAGCGGCGCCCGCTGCGCGAGATCTACGAGGACGTGGACCGCCTCATGGTCCGCCAGGGCTATGCCAACCGGCACCGCGCGTACCCCTTCGGAGTGATCGCGCACAAGGTCGACCGGGTCACCCAACGCCCTTGGTCGCCGCGGCTGTTCGGGTTCGGCACGCAGTCCCTGAAGGGCCTCGCGAGCGACGCGCTGCACGGCCACCGCGACGGCTGGTCCCCGCTGTGGTCGCCGTACCGCTTCTCGGACCATCCCCCGCACCCGGGCCTGTGGGCGGTCGAACCGCATCTCGGATTCCGGGGCACCGGCGCCAAGTTCGAGGAGATCCTGGTGGTCACCGACTCCAGGGACCCCGAACAGAGCGCCTTCTGGCTGGACGACGATCTGCCGCACGTGCGGCGCTGGGCGGAGGACAAGTGACGCTTGAGGGTGTGCGGGAGCGCCGGGTGCGGACCGGCGGGGTCGAGCTGTGCGTGGCCGAACTGGGGGACGCCTCGAACCCCACGGTCGTCCTGGTGCACGGCTATCCCGACAGCAAGGAGGTGTGGTCCGAGGTCGCCTCCCGGCTGGCGGACCGCTTCCACGTCGTGCTCTACGACGTCCGGGGCCACGGCCGGTCGACGGCCCCGCAGCCGCTGCGGGGCGGGTTCACCCTGGAGAAGCTCACGGACGACTTCCTGGCGGTCGCGGACGCGGTCAGCCCGGACCGGCCCGTGCACCTCGTGGGGCACGACTGGGGCTCGGTGCAGTCCTGGGAGTTCGTCACCGTCGAGCGGACCCGGGGCCGTGTCGCCTCCTTCACCTCGATGTCCGGGCCGTCCCTCGACCACTTCGGGCACTGGATCAACCAGCGCCTGACCCGGCCCACTCCGCGCCGCGTCGGCCAGCTCCTGGGCCAGGGCGCCAAGTCCTGGTACGTGTACCTGCTGCACACGCCCGTGCTGCCCGAACTCGCCTGGCGCGGCCCCCTGGGCGCCCGCTGGCCGAAGATCCTGGAGCGCGTCGAGAAGGTGCCCCGCGGCGACTACCCGACCTCCTCGCTCCGCACGGACGCGGCCCACGGCGCCTGGCTGTACCGCGACAACGTCCGCGCCCGGCTCCGCAGGCCCCGCCCGGACGCGTACGCGCACGCGCCCGTGCAGCTCGTCACGCCCCTGGGGGACGCGTTCCTGTCGGAACGGCTCTACGACGGCCTGGAGCTGTGGGCGCCGGAACTGGTGCGCCGCACCCTGCCGGCCAAGCACTGGGTCCCGCGCACCCGGCCCGACCAACTGGCGTCCTGGATCACGGAGTTCGTGACCACCCACGAGGGCGGACGGCCCAGGCCGACGCCCGCGACCGGTGCGTACGCGGAGCGGTTCGGCGGGCAGCTCGTGCTGGTCACGGGCGCGGGCAGCGGAATCGGGCGGGCCACGGCGTTCGCGTTCGCCGAGTCCGGCGCGCGCGTGGTGGCCGTCGACCGGGACGCGGAGAGCGCGGCCCGCACCGCCGAACTGGCCCGGCTGATCGGCGCACCCGAGGCCTGGGCGGAGACGGTCGACGTCTCCGACGAGCAGGCCATGGAGAAGCTCGCCGAGAAGGTCGCCGCCGAGTACGGCGTGGTGGACGTGCTGATCAACAACGCGGGAATCGGACTCTCCGGTTCCTTCTTCGACACCACCCCGGAGGACTGGAAGAAGGTCCTCGACGTCAACCTGTGGGGCGTGATCCACGGCTGCCGCCTCTTCGGGAAGCAGATGGCCGAGCGCGGCCAGGGCGGCCACATCGTCAACACCGCGTCGGCGGCGGCCTTCCAGCCCTCCAAGGCGCTTCCCGCGTACAGCACCTCCAAGGCGGCCGTGCTGATGCTCAGCGAGTGCCTGCGCGCGGAGCTGTCCGGGCAGGGGATCGGCGTCTCGGCGATCTGCCCCGGCCTCGTCAACACCAACATCACCTCCACCGCGCACTTCGCCGGTGTCGACGCCGACGAGGAGAAACGCCGCCAGAAGAAGTCGGCGCGGCTCTACGGGATGCGCAACTACCCGCCGGAGAAGGTGGCCGCCGCGATCCTGCGGGCGGTCGTGCGCGACGAGGCGGTGGTGCCGGTCACCCCGGAGGCACGCGGCGCCCATCTCATGTCCCGGTTCGCACCGCGCGCGTTGCGGGCGATGGCCCGCCTGGAGCCGCCGCTGTGACCTCCGCGCACGCACACCACGCGACCGGCCCGCGCGGGGACCGCGTGAGCGCGGGCGCCGACTCCGGCCCGCACGAGATCTCCTACCGCATCGAGGACCTCGCGCATCTCAGCGGCGCCACCGTGCGGACCATCCGCGCCTACCAGGACCGCGGCCTGCTCCCCCGCCCCGAGCGGCGGGGCCGCGCCAACGTGTACGCCGACGTCCACCTCGCCCGGCTCCGGCAGATCGCGGACCTGCTCGACCGGGGCTACGGCCTGGCGTCCATCAAGGAGTTGCTGGACGCCTGGGACGCGGGCCGGGGGCTCGGCGGGGTCCTCGGGCTGGTCGCCGAGGTGGACGGGCCGTGGACGGACGAGCAGGCGGCACGGATCTCGCGCGCCGAGCTGGAGCAGCGCTTCGGCGGCAGCCCGGACGACGCGGCCGTCGCCGAGGCCGTCGAACTCGGCGTCCTGGAGCCGGTCCCCGGAGACCCCGACGCCTTCCTCGTGCCGAGCCCCCAAGAGCTGGCGGTGGCCGTCGAGTTGCACGCCTCCGGGGTCCCGCTGCCCGCGATCTCCTCCCACCTGCGGGAGTTGAGGGTCCAGGTCGAGCACATCGCCTCCCGTTTCCTGGAGTTCACCACCGAGCACGTCTTCGCCCGCTACCTCGACGGCCCGCACCGCCCGACCGACGCGGACGCCACCGAAGCGGCCTCGCTCGTACGACGGCTGCGGCCCCTCGCGCAGCAGACCATGGACGCCGAACTCGCCCGCGCGATGCGGCTGTTCGCCACCAGGTCGCTGCGGCAGCACCTCGGGGCGGCGGAGTCGTCCGGGACCGCCTCCTCGTCACGTTCCGTGGCCGTGCCCGAGTCGACAATGCGGGCCGTGGAGGCGCTGGTTGGGGTGGAGCACGCGGGCGAGTTCATCGCGTTGGCGGCTGAACGGGAGGTGCGGGCACGGGCGTTGGATGCGCTCATGCCAAGGGGTGGGCCCCCAGCTGATCTTGACGAAGAGGGCTGACAGGAAAGGGAGTTGTCCACAGAAACGCCAATTCCCCTGTGGATAACTACAGTTGGTTGTGGATCAAACATCGGTCGCAAAATAAAATGCGTGATCCACGTCTCTCGCGTCATCCTGACCTGATGGATGAAAGACGCACCGTGAAGGTGTCGAAGTACCTCTCCAAGCATCTGCGCCACCAGCCCGAGCGGATCGGGCTCACCCTCGACGAGGCCGGCTGGGTCGAGATCGACACGCTGATCGCGGCCTGCGCCGCGAACGGGTTCCGGTTCAGCCGCGAGGAACTCGACCATGTGGTGGCCACGAACGACAAGCGCCGTTTCGCGATCGAGGGCACCCGGATCCGCGCCAGCCAGGGCCACAGCATCGAGGTCGACCTCGGGCTGCCCCCGGCCACCCCGCCGCCGTACCTCTTCCACGGCACGGTCGCCCGCAGCCTGGACGCGATCCGGGCCGAAGGGCTGCGGCCCATGAACCGCCACGCCGTCCACCTCTCCGCCGACCGGGAGACGGCCACCCGCGTCGGCGCCCGCCGCGGCCGGCCCGTCGTGCTCTCCGTGGACGCGGGGGCCATGCACAAGGACGGCCATGTGTTCCAGGTCAGCGAGAACGGAGTGTGGCTCACGGAGGCGGTACCCGTGCGGTACCTGCGGTTCCCCGCCTCCCACTGACCTCGCGCCCACCGCTCCCGCGAGGCCGGGAAGTGCCGCCCCTGCCTGGCCCCGGCCGCACCGCCCCCGGCATGATCAGTGGTATGGACCACTTCCACAGCACCGAGGCCGCCGTCGCCGCCCTCCGGGACCTCGCGTCCGAGTACGCGCGGGAGATCGAGGTCACCCACGACATCGGCGCCGACCAGACCTCACGCCGTACCTCCGCGGGCTTCGGCGTCACCACCGACCCGGACGGCTCGCTCCCGCACGAGGCGTTCATCGAGTTCGGCGGACTGCCCCGGGTGACGGTGCACCTTTACCCCGAGGACGACGCGCTGATCACCGTCGAGAGCATCAACTGCCCCGACATCGCCCGTGACGACGTCCCCGCCTTCCTCCGTTCCGTCTTCGACGGCCGCGCCTACGTCAAGTCCCGCCGTTTCCCGCCCAGTTGCAGCCTGATCGTCCCCCTGCCCGGCGACCGGACGCACAAGGAGTGGATCTCGATGATCAGCCTCACGCCGTGGCTGAACAGCCGCATGCAGTGACGGTTTCACGTGAAACAGGGACAGATGCATAACCTGGGACCCATGAGCCTGCGTCTGAGCACCGTGATCCTCCCGTACCGCCGCTGGACCGAGGGGAGCCGCGAGGCCTGGCAGCGCGCGGAGCAACTCGGCTTCCACACCGGTTTCACCTACGACCACCTGTCCTGGCGCACCTTCCGGGACGGCCCGTGGTTCGGTGCCGTCCCCACGCTGACCGCCGCCGCGGCCGTCACCGAGCGGATGCGGCTGGGCACCCTCGTCACCTCGCCGAACTTCCGGCACCCGGTGACCCTCGCCAAGGACCTCATCTCCCTCGACGACGTCTCCGGCGGACGGATCACCCTCGGCATCGGCGCGGGCGGCACCGGCTTCGACGCCACCGCGCTCGGCCAGGAGCCGTGGACCCCGCGGGAGCGGGCCGACCGGTTCGGGGAGTTCGTGCCGCTGCTGGACCGGCTGCTCACCGAGGACTCGGTGTCGTACGAGGGCAACTTCTACTCGGCGCACGAGGCGCGGAACATCCCGGGCTGTGTGCAGCGGCCCCGGCTGCCCTTCGCGGTGGCCGCCACCGGACCGCGCGGGCTGCGGCTCGCCGCCCGCCACGGACAGGCCTGGGTGACCACCGGCGACCCGAAGCTGTTCGAGAACGGCACCCCCGAGCAGTCGGTTCACGCCATTCGCGGCCAGGTCGAGAAGCTGGCCGACGCCTGCGCGGAGATCGGCCGGGACGCGTCCGGGATCGACAAGATCCTGCTCACCGGTTTCACCCCGGACCGCGGCGGCCCGCTGGAGTCCGTCGACGCGTTCGTCGACTTCGCGGGACGGCACCAGGAACTGGGCTTCACCGACATCGTGATCCACTGGCCCATCCCGGACTCCGACTTCGCCGCCGACGAGAAGACCTTCGAGCAGATCGCCATGGAGGCCCCGGCCCAGCTCCGCTGAGCCGGCAGCCGACGCTCCGGCGCACAACAGCCCTGGTGGGGGCGGTAACCACTCACCTGTGCACAGCCCCGCACGACCGTGCGGGCATATGCGGGAGAATGGCCCGGTGACCTCAGCGACTCGACAGCCCGAGACCAAGGCCTCCGCCGTCCCGCCACGGCTGATCGCCACCGACCTCGACGGCACCCTGCTGCGCGACGACAAATCGGTGTCCCCGCGCACGGTGGCCGCCCTCGCCGCGGCCGAGGAGGCGGGCATCGAGGTCTTCTTCGTCACCGGCCGTCCGGCCCGCTGGATGGACGTCGTCAGCGACCACGTGCACGGCCACGGACTGGCGATCTGCGGCAACGGCGCCGCCGTGGTCGACCTGCACGGCGGCCCCGGCACCCACCGCTTCGTGAAGGTCCGCGAACTGGCCCGGGAGAACGCCCTCGACGCCGTGCACCTGGTCCGCGAGGCCGCGCCCGGCACGGTGTACGCGATCGAGCTGACGTACGGCTTCTACCAGGAGCAGGCGTATCCGAAGCTGCACATGGAGATACCGGACAGCCTCGCCACCGCCGAGGAACTGCTCGCGCCGGACGCCCCCGGGGCCGACGAACCCGTGCTGAAGATCCTGGCGTTCCACCCCGAGCTGGACCCGGACGTCTTCCTGAACGTCGCCCGCCTCGCCCTCGGCGACCGCGCCAACGTCACCCGCTCCAGCCCCAGCGCCCTGCTGGAGATCAGCGGACCCGGCGTCTCCAAGGCCAGCACCCTCGCCCTGTGCTGCGCGGAGCGAGGTATCGCGCCCGAGGAAGTCGTCGCCTTCGGGGACATGCCGAACGACGTCGAGATGCTCACCTGGGCCGGACAGTCGTACGCGATGGGCAACGCGCACCCCGCCGTGGTCGCCGCGGCCTCCGGACGGACCGTCGACAACAACGAGGACGGCGTGGCGGTCGTGATCGAGCGCATCCTGGCGGAGCGGCGGTAAGGGCCGCAGGCCCGGAGCGCGCGCCCGTCCGGAGGCTCAGCCGGTCGGTACGCCCCGCTGGGCCAGCCAGGGCAGGGGGTCGACCGCCGATCCCATGTCCGGGGTGACCCGCACCTCGAAGTGCAGATGCGGGCCGGTGGAGTTGCCGGTCGTACCGGACTGGCCGATCCACTGGCCGGTGGTGACACGGTCCCCCTGGTCGACGGCGACGGCGGCGAGATGGGCGTACTGCGTGTAGTAGCCGCCCGGGTGCTCGACGACGATCGCGATACCGAAGGCACCCCCGCAGGACACCCGCACGACCCGGCCCGCGCCGGCCGCCCTGACCGGTGTGCCGATGGGCACCGCGAAGTCCTGGCCGGTGTGCCGGTTCGCCCAGCGGGAGCCGCCGCTGCCGAAGCCCGCGGAGAGCTGGATCGTCTCCACCGGCGCGACCCACGGGGCGGTGTCACGGGTGGGCGGCTGGTCGAGACGGACGGCGCCCCGGCAGTTGCCCGCCGCGACCGAGGCGTCCGCCTGCCCCTGCAACTGGCCGCGCGCCTCCTCCAGCCGCCGCTGGATGCCCTGTTTCAGGTCGGCGAGTTCGGCGTTCCGCCGCTCCAGGTTCCGCCATGCCGACGCGGCCTTCGCCCGGTCCGACGCGAGCCGCTTCTCCGCCCGGTGGCTTCTGCCGATCGCGTTGCCGACGGCCAGGTCCGCCTGGGAGAAGACATGCTGATCGCGCATCAGCTCCTCGGGGCTGTCCGCGAGGATGATCCGGGCCGCCATCGGGACACCGCCGCCCCCGCGGTACTGGGCGCGGGCGATCCGGCCCAGCTCCTCGTGCAACCGTGCGATCTCCCGCCGTTCACGGTCCAGTCGGCCCTCGACCCGCTGTGCGCGGACCTGTTGCGCGTCGGCCTCCTGCCGGCCCGCGTCGTACTGCCGGGCCGCGACGGCCGCGTCCTGGTACAGCCGCGCCACCCGCGCGCTGGCGTCGGCGGGAGCACCCCCGTCGCCGTCGCCCGGCCTGGCCGCCAGCACGGCGAGCGCGCACAGCAGTACCGGAACAAGCAGTGGATGACGGCGAGATGAGCGCATGTCAGCGATCGTGACCCGCGCGCCGGGCGAGGACCCTGTTGAAGTCGTACGCATGGGGGACACGTTGCCGCGAACGGCTCAGCGGGAGCCGTGTCGGACAGGTCCCGGGCGGGCTCGGCGCGGGGTCTAGTGCGGGGCCTGCCACACCACCGTCGTACCGCCGCCGTCCGCGCCGATGCCCGGCCCGTACCAGCTGTCTCCGCCCAGCGACTCGGCCCGGCGTCCGAGGTTCTTGAGGCCGCTGCGACGGCCGCCCGCCGGGATGCCGACGCCGTCGTCCGCGACGGTGAGCCGGACGCCGGGACGGCCGTCGGGGAGGGTCACGGTCGCGTCGACGACGACCTCGATACGGGACGCCGCCGCGTGCCGGAACGCGTTGGAGAGGGCCTCGCGCAGCGCCGCGATGAGGTTCTTGCCGGTGAGGTCGCCGACCGTGGTGTCGACCGCGCCGAGGAAACGGTGTCCGGGCTTGAAGCCGAGCGGCACGGCCGCCATGTTGATCTCCCGCAGCACTCGCGTGCGCAGCCCGGAGGGCGCCTCGGCGGGGCCCTGCTGGAGTGCGAAGATCGCGGTGCGGATCTCCTGGATGGTGACGTCGAGTTCATCGACGGCGTTGCCCACGCCCTGGCGCACCTCGGGGACGAGCGCCCCGCGCTGGGCGCTCTCCAGCATCAGCCCGGTCGCGAACAGCCGCTGGATCACCAGGTCGTGCAGGTCACGGGCGATGCGGTCGCGGTCCTCGTACACCGCGAGCCGCTCCCGGTCGCGCTGCGCCTCGGCCATCATCAGCGCGAGCGCGGCCTGGGAGGCGAACTGGACGGCGAGGGTGCGCTCGGCCTCCGTGAACGGCCGCTCGCCCCGCCCGCGAGGCGTGACCAGAGCCCCCAGGACCCGCCCGCCGCTCTGCAGGGGCAGCACCATGATCGGCCCGTAGGAGTGGGCGAGGGCGCTGAGCATCCGGGGATCGGTGGCCGCGTCGGCCACGAACACCGGCTTCCCGGCGAGGAGTTGCGTGATGATCTCGCTCTCCGGCGGGACGACCCTGCCGAGCTGGTCGGACGGCTGCTCCGAGGCCACGGCGACGATCTCCATACCGCCCTCAGCGGCGGGCAGCAGCACGATCCCGGCCGCCGAACCGGAGAGCCGGCGGGCCCGTTCCGCGACGACCTGGAGCGCCTCCTCGGCGTCCCCGCCGGACAGCAGGGCGGTCGTGACCGCCACCGACCCGTCGATCCATCGCTCGCGCTGCTTGGCGGCCTCGTACAGCCGGGCGTTGCCGATGGCGATTCCGGCCTCGGTCGCCAGCACCCGGACCATGCTGACGTCGTAGTCGTCGAAGGGTGCCCCGCCGCGCTTCTCGCCGAGGTAGAGGTTCCCGAAGACCTCGCCCTGGACGCGGACCGGGACGCCGAGGAACGTGCGCATCCGGGGATGGTGGTCGGGGAAGCCCCAGGACCGCGGGTCGTCGGTCACATCCGTCAGCCGTACCGGACCGGGCTCCCGGATGAGTGCGCCGAGCAGCCCCGTGTGTCCGTCGGGCAGCCGTCCGATGCGCCGCGCGGTCTCCGTGCCGACACCGTGGAAGACGAAGTCGGCGAGCGCGTCGCCGTCCTCGTCGACGACGCCCATCCCCGCGTACCGGGCATCCGTCAGCGCGGCGGCGGCCTCGCAGATCCGCTCCAGCGTGGAGTGCAGTCCGAGGCCGCTCCCCACGGACCGCATGGCCTCCAGCAACTGCGGGACGCGGACGGCCAGTTCGGCCGACGGTCCCGGGACGGACGACGGAGGGCCGGGGCGCGCGGCGGCTTCCATACCCCCGAGCCTAATTAGTCCCCTTTGTCACCGAAAGTCGAGCGGCCCGGCGCCGGTCACCCCTGACCGGCCGCCACCAGCGACTCCGACTCCGCCTCCCGGGCCGCCATCCCCCGCAACGGCCCCTCCACCGACGCCAGTCCGGCGAACGGCCCCCGCTGCACCACCCGCCCCTCGTCCAGCACGATCACCTCGTCCACGTCCTCCAGACCCGCGAGCCGGTGCGTGATCAGAAGGGTCGTACGGCCCTCCGTGGCGGCCAGCAGATCGGCGGTGAGCGCGTCGGCGGTCGCCAGGTCCAGGTGTTCGGCGGGCTCGTCGAGCACGAGCACCGGGAAGTCGGCGAGCAGCGCGCGAGCGAGCGCCAGCCGCTGCCGCTGCCCTCCGGAGAGCCGCGCCCCGTGTTCACCGACGAGCGTGTCGAGGCCGTCGGGCAGTCCGTCGGCCCAGTCGAGCAACCGGGCCCGCGCCAGCACGGCCCGCAGTTCGGCCTCCGTCGCGTCCCTCCTCGCCAGCAGCAGGTTCTCGCGCACCGAGCTGTCGAAGAGATGCGCGTCCTGCGCACACAGCCCGACGAGCCGTCGTACGTCGTCGCCGTCCAAGGCGTACGCGTCCACCCCGGCCAGCGTGTACGTGCCGGCGTCCGCGTCGAGGAACCGCAGCAGCACCTGCGCGAGGGTCGTCTTGCCGGACCCGGAGGACCCGACGACGGCGACCCTGCGGCCTTTCTCCAGCGTCAGGTCGAGCCCGGCGAGGGCGTCCCGGTCCTGCCCGGTGTGGCGGGCGGCCAGTCCCTGCACGACGAGCGGGAAGGGCGTCGCGGGTGCCTGGCGGGGCCGCTCCGGTTCGCGTACGGGCTCGGGGGCGTCCAGCACCTCGTACACGCGCTCGGCGCTCTTGCGGACCCGCTGCCGGTACTGCACGGCGAGGGGCAGTCCGAGGACCGCCTCGAAGGCGGCGAGCGGGGTGAGCACGACGACGGCCGTCAGGACACCGCTGAGCCGTCCCGCGGCGACCGCCTGGGCGGCGACGAACGCGGTGGCGGTGACGGTCAGGCCGGAGACCAGCGCGGTGAGGCCGTCGCCGAGCGCGGTGGCGGTGGCGGCCCGGGAGGCGATCCGGGTGAGAACCCCGTCCGCCCGTCCGGCCTCGGCCGTACGCGCGGGCAGCGCGCCCGCGACCGTCAACTCGGCCGTGCCGGTGAGCAGTTCCGTGACCCGGGTGGCGAGGGCACCGCGGGCGGGGGCGAGCCTGCGTTCGGCACGGCGGGCCACCGCGCCGGTCACGAGGGGGACTCCGGCACCGGCCGCGAGGAGGCCGACCGCGAGGACGGCACCCGCCTCGGGCAGCAGCCAGGCCGTGAAGCCGACCGTCACTGCGGAGACGGTGACCGCGACCCCGGCGGGCAGCAGCCAGCGCAGCCAGTAGTCCTGGAGCGCGTCCACGTCGGCGACGAGCCGGGACAGCAGATCGCCCCGGCGCGTGTCGCGCAGTCCGGCGGGCGCCAGCCGTTCGAGGCGCCGGTAGACGGCGACCCGGGTGTCGGCCAGCATCCGCAGCACCGCGTCGTGCGACACGAGCCGCTCCGCGTACCGGAACACGGCCCGTCCGATCCCGAAGGTCCGGGTCGCCGTCACGGCCACCATCAGATAGAGCACGGGCGGCTGCTGGGAGGCCCGCGAGATCAGCCACCCCGAGGTGCCCATGAGCCCGACGGCACTGCCGAGCGCGAGACTTCCGAGCAGCAGCGCCAGGGCGAGACGACCGCGCCGGGCACCGGACATGGCACGGACCCGGGCGAAGACGCTGCCCCTGTCCGCGCCGATCCGCGGCTCGGGTCCGTCGGGGGCCACGGAACTCCCCGGCATCTCCTGGGCAGTCCGCGCCCCAGGAGCCGCAGACCCGGCTTCCGCCCGCACCGCGGCCGTGCCCTCCGCCAGCCGCACCACCCGGTCGGCCACCGCCAGCAGGGCCGGCCGGTGCACCACGAGCAGGACGGTCCGCCCGACCGCCAACCGCCGTACCGCGTCGACCACTTCGGCCTCGGTCGCTCCGTCCAGTGCGGCGGTCGGTTCGTCGAGGAGCAGAACGGGCCGGTCGGCGAGGAAGGCCCGGGCGAGGGCGAGCCGCTGCCGCTGCCCGGCGGACAGCCCGGCCCCGTCCTCACCGAGCACGCTCCCGATGCCCTCGGGCAGCGCGTCCACGAAGTCCAGGGCCCCCGCGTCCGCCAACGCCCGCCGTACAGCGGTGTCATCGGCGTCGGGGCGGGCGAGCCGGACGTTCTCGGCGATCGTCCCGGCGTACAGCTGCGGCCGTTGCGGCACCCAGGCGATCCGGGCCCGCCAGCGCTCCAGATCCACGTCGGCGAGATCGACTCCCCCGACGCGCACCCGGCCCTCGGCGGGGCGGACGAACCCCAACAGGGCGTTCAGCAGAGTGGACTTGCCCGAACCGCTCGGTCCGACCAGGGCGACCGTCTCCCCGGGGTCCACGGTGAAGGACACGTCCGACACGGCGTCCACGGAGCGTCCGGGATAGCGGACCGTCACGCCGTCGAAGGCGAGGGCGTCGGACGGGACGTCGACGTTCCCCCGGTGCGGGACCGGTGTCTCCAGTACGGCGAAGATCTCCTCCGCCGCCGCGAGGCCTTCCGCCGCCGCGTGGTACTGCGCGCCGACCTGACGCAGTGGCAGATATGCCTCGGGGGCCAGGACGAGGACGACGAGACCGATGTAGAGGTCCATGTCGCCATGGACGAGGCGCATGCCGATCGTCACGGCGACCAGGGCGACGGAGAGGGTGGCGAGGAGTTCCAGGGCGAAGGAGGAGACGAAGGCGATCCGCAGGGTCCGCATGGTCGCCTGGCGGTACTCGCCGGTGATCCGGCGGATCGACTCGGCCTGCGCCTTGGCCCGCCCGAACACCTTCAGGGTGGGCAGTCCGGCGACCACGTCCAGGAAATGCCCGGAGAGACGGGACAGCAGCTGCCACTGCCGATCCATCCGGGACTGCGTGGCCCAGCCGATCATCACCATGAAGAGCGGGATGAGCGGGAGCGTGCCGACGATGATCGCCGCCGACACCCAGTCCTCGGTGACGATCCGGGCCAGCACCGCCACCGGGACGACGATCGCGAGGCCCAACTGCGGGAGGTAGCGCGAGAAGTAGTCGTCGAGGGCGTCGACGCCCCGGGTGGCGAGGGCGACCAGCGAGCCGGTCCGCTGCCCGCTCAGCCAGCCCGGCCCCAGCTCCGCGGAACGTTCGAGCAGCCGGCGCCGTAGCTCCGACTTCACGGCGGCGCTGGCGCGGTGGGCAGCGAGTTCGGTGAGCCAGGAGACCAGGGCGCGGCCGACGGCGACCGCCGCCAACAGCAGCAGGGGAGTGCCGAGTTCACCGACGGACATCCGGTGCTGGAAGGCACCGACCACGATCTCCGCGATGAGCATCGCCTGCGCGATGACCAGCGCCGCCCCGACGGCACCCAGGCCGACGACCGCCATCAGGAAGAAGCGGGTGGCGCGGGCGTAGCGGAGCAGACGTGGGTCGATCGGTTTCACGTGAAACACACCCTCTTCTCAGGAGGTCCCTGCTTCGCGGGGCCCGACGTCTCGGCGGGTCCCCACGGGGCATGTTTCACGTGAAACATGCCCCATTTCTCACTCAGTGCGCGGCTTCGGCGATGTGGTGCGTGCCGATCCGCTTGCGGAACACCCAGTAGGTCCAGCTCTGGTAGAGCAGGACGATCGGGGTGGCGATCCCCGCGCACCAGGTCATGATCTTCAGGGTGTACGGGCTCGACGAGGCATTGGTGACCGTCAGGCTCCAGTCCGGGTTGAGCGAGGACGGCATGACGTTCGGGAAGAGCGACAGGAAGAGCATCGCGACGGCGGCCACGATCGTGATCCCGGAGAACGCGAACGACCAGCCCTCACGACCCACCTGGATAGCCCCCAGCGCCGCGACGAGCGAGACGACGGCCACGATCAGTGCCACCAGGCTCTTGCCGTCACCGCTGTCGACCTGGGTCCAGATCAGGAAGGCCAGCGCCAGCAGGGCGGTGAGGAGCCCGACTTGGAGGGCCAGCGTCCGCGCCCTGGCCCGGATGTCCCCGACCGTCTTGAGGGCCGTGAACACCGTGCCGTGGAAGGTGAAGAGCGTCAGCGTGACCAGGCCGCCGAGGATCGAGTACGGGTTGAGCAGGTCCCAGAAGTTGCCGGCGTACTCGAAGTTCTTGTCGATCTTCACGCCGCGCACGATGTTGCCGAAGGCCACGCCCCACAGGAACGCGGGGAGCAGCGAGGTCCAGAAGATCGCCGTCTCCCAGTTGCGCTGCCAGTTCTCCTCCGGCCGCTTGGCCCGGTACTCGAAGGCGACACCCCGGACGATCAGGCAGACCAGGATGATCAGCAGGGCGAGGTAGAAGCCGGAGAAGAGGGTGGCGTACCACTCGGGGAAGGCGGCGAAGGTCGCACCACCGGCCGTGAGCAGCCAGACCTCGTTGCCGTCCCAGACCGGGCCGATCGTGTTGATCAGGACCCGCTTCTCGGCACGGTCGCGGGCGAGCAGTTTGGTGAGGATGCCGACCCCGAAGTCGAAGCCCTCCAGGAAGAAGTAGCCGGTCCACAGGACGGCGATGAGGACGAACCAGACGTCGTGCAGTTCCATGACAGTTGCAGCTCCCTCGGCCTAGTACGAGAAGGCCATCGGCTTGTCGGCGTCCTGGGAGTCGCCGCCGATCTTCGTGGGCGGGTTGAGGTCGGCCTCGGTGAGTTCGGGCGGGCCGGCCTTGACGTACTTCGCGAGCAGCTTGACCTCGATGACGGCGAGGATCGCGTAGAGCGAGGTGAAGACGATCATCGAGGTGAGGACCTCGCCCTGGGAGACGCTGGGGGAGACGGCGTCACGGGTCTGGAAGAGGCCGTAGACGACCCAGGGCTGGCGGCCCATCTCGGTGAAGATCCAGCCCCAGGAGTTGGCGATCAGCGGGAAGCCGAGGGTCCAGATCGACACGAGCCAGTAGAGCTTGGTGAGTTTCGGGCCGAGGGCCTTGTTCTTGAAAAGGACCACGTGCGGCACCTCGTCGTCGCCGACCCTCAAGTGCGGGGCCAGCATGAACTTCTTGCGGGTCAGCCAGAGTCCGGCCAGGCCGATGACGAAGGACGCCATCCCGAAGCCGATCATCCAGCGGAACGCCCAGAAGGTGACGGGGATGATGGGCCGGTAGTCGCCGGGACCGTACTTGGCCTGCTCGGCCTTGTTGGTGTCGTTGATGCCGGGGACGTACGAGTTGAAGTCGTCGTCGGCGAGGAAGGACAGTATCCCGGGGATCGACAGCTCGACGGAGTTGTGGCCCTTGCTGACGTCGCCGTAGGCGAAGATCGAGAACGGCGCGGAGTTCTGACCGTCCCACAGCGCCTCGGCGGCGGCCATCTTCATGGGCTGCTGCTTGAACATGACCTTGCCGAGGGTGTCACCGCTGACGGCGGTGAGCAGGCCGGCGATGGCGACGGTGACCAGGCCCAGCCGCAGCGAGCTCTTCATCACGGCGATGTGCTTCTTGCGGAACAGGTGGAAGGCCGCGATGCCGACCATGAACGCGCCGCCGGTCAGGAAGGACGCGGAGAGCGTGTGGAAGGCCTGCGCGAGGGCGGTGTTCTGGGTCAGCACATGCCAGAAGTCGGTGAGTTCGGCACGGCCCTTCGCCTTGTTGATCCGGTAGCCGACGGGGTGCTGCATCCACGAGTTGGCCGCGAGGATGAAGTACGCCGAGAGGATCGTGCCGATCGAGACCATCCAGATGCAGGCCAGGTGGATCCGCTTGGGCAGCTTGTCCCAGCCGAAGATCCACAGCCCGATGAAGGTGGACTCGAAGAAGAACGCGATCAGCGCCTCGAAGGCGAGCGGGGCACCGAAGATGTCGCCCACGAACCGCGAGTAGGCGGACCAGTTCATTCCGAACTGGAACTCCTGGACGATGCCCGTGACGACGCCCATGGCGATGTTGATCAGGAAGAGCTTGCCCCAGAACTTGGTGGCCCTGAGGTACTTCTCCTTCTCCGTGCGCACCCACGCGGTCTGCAGCCCGGCCGTGAGAGCGGCGAGCGAGATCGTCAGCGGGACGAACAGGAAGTGGTAGACGGTGGTGATGCCGAACTGCCATCGCGCCAGTGTCTCCGGCGCCAGAGCCAATTCCACGTCGTCAGTCTCCTTACGTCGCCGTGGTACAGCGGCAGTTTGCCCCTTTTGTCGCACACATCATGGGACGAACCGGGACACGCTTGTGAACGCGTTCACATTCACAAGCTATTATGACGTACGGATTTTCGACGGACCACGGGGGGTCCCGTTCCGGAGCCCAGTACGAAGGGGGGTCGCCTGATGGCAACCCCCCTGACGTCACTCGTTACGAACCCACACATCGGCAGGTGTGACGAACGACTCGCCGGCACGCGCGGGCGACGGCCGGAACTCCTCAGGCGACGGCTAGAGCTCCTTGGGGAAACCCTCCGCCACCTTCAGGAAGATGTCGTTGGCCTCGGTCTCCCCGACCGTGACCCGCACGCCCTCGCCGGCGAACGGCCGCACCACCACACCCGCCCGGTCGCAGGCCGCCGCGAAGTCCAGCGTGCGCTCCCCCAGCCGCAGCCACACGAAGTTGGCCTGGGTCTCCGGGACCGTCCAGCCCTGGGCGCGCAGGGCGTCGACCACGCGGGTGCGCTCGGACACCAACGAGCCGACGCGGCCGAGCAGTTCGTCCTCGGCGCGCAGCGAGGCGATGGCCGCCTCCTGCGCGAGCTGGCTCACCCCGAAGGGCACCGCCGTCTTGCGCAGCGCCGCCGCCACCGGCTCATGGGCGATCGCGAAGCCGACCCGCAGCCCGGCGAGGCCGTACGCCTTCGAGAAGGTGCGCAGGACGCAGACGTTCGGCCGGTCGCGGTAGAGCTGGACGCCGTCTGGCACCTCGATGTCGCGGATGAACTCGCGATACGCCTCGTCGAGCACGACGAGGACATCGCCGGGCACCCGGTCGAGGAAGCGCTCCAGCTCGGCCCGGCGGACGACCGTGCCCGTGGGGTTGTTGGGGTTGCAGACGAAGATCAGCCGGGTGCGGTCGGTGATCGCGTCCGCCATCGCGTCCAGGTCGTGCACGTCACCCGGAGTCAGCGGCACCTGCACGGCCGTGGCACCGCTGATGCGCGTGATGATCGGGTACGCCTCGAAGGAACGCCACGCGTACATGACCTCGTCGCCGGGGCCGCTGGTCGCCTGGATCAGCTGCTGGGCGACGCCGACCGAACCGGTGCCGGTGGCCAGGTGCGAGACCGGGACGCCGAACCGTTCCGCCAGCTCGTTCATCAGGCCGGTGCAGGCCATGTCCGGGTACCGGTTGAAGGACGTGGCCGCGGCGGTGACGCTCTCCATCACGCCGGGCAGCGGGGGGTAGGGGTTCTCGTTGGAGGACAGCTTGTAGGCCACCGGACCGTCCGCCGAGGCAGGCTTGCCCGGCTTGTAGGTGGGGATACCCTCCAGCTCGGCGCGCAGCTTCGGGCTCGTCTCGCTCACCGCAGTCCTCCTTGTGACCACCACCGGCTTCGAATACTGCTCACCTTATGAGGATTCGGGGGCGAGGCGTACAGGTCGGGTCCGGGGAGGTGCGGACGGGGCTTTCGGGAAGGGTGCGGACGGTGGTTGCCGGACGGGTGTGAGCGGTGGTTGCCGGAGGGGCGACGGTGGTCGCCGGAGAGTCGGCCGTGACTGGCCGGTATCGCCTCACGCCTCACTTGCGCATCAGGGGCATCACCGTACGAAGGCGCACGAAGCGGGGGCGCGCTGTACATATATCTATGCGCCGGTGGCACGCGCCGTGGCGCGCATCCCTCGTGCAGGTGAGTTGAGACCTCTTCGAGACATGGGGGGCTTGGCAGGCCCATGCGCGCCGACAAGTCACGTAATGCCATTGCATCGTTTAACTGACTTTGTTTCTAAGGCAGTTGACCCGTTCTGACCTTGCAGAAACGTGCCTGTCAACGCGTGCATATGCGTCCGCACTACCCCACCGCATGAGCCCTACTATCGGCTCGCCATGACAGCAGCAGGGAAGCACCAGGTGAGCCGCGCGGAAACCTCTCGTCGAGGAAGCCGGCCGGGCCGGGCGGGAATCAGAGACGTGGCCGCCGCGGCCGGAGTCTCCATCACGACCGTCTCCGACGCCCTCAACGGCAAGGGCCGGCTCCCGGACGCCACCCGACGCCATGTCCGAGAAGTCGCCGACCGGCTGGGCTACCGCCCCTCCGCGGCGGCTCGCACGCTCCGTACCGGCAAGTCGGGCCTCATCGGTCTGACCGTGACCACGTACGGGGATGAACCTTTCACCTTCACCGAGTTCGCGTACTTCGCCGAGATGGCGCGGGCCGCCACCTCGGCCGCGCTCGCCCGCGGCTACGCCCTCGTGATCCTCCCCGCGACCTCGCGCCACGACGTGTGGTCGAACGTCGCCCTGGACGGCACGGTCGTCATCGACCCGTCCGACCAGGACCCGGTGGTCAGCGAACTGGTCCGGCAGGGCTTACCGGTCGTCTCCGACGGCCGGCCGGCCGGTTCGCTGCCGGTCACCGCGTGGGTGGACAACGACCACGAGGCCGCGGTCCTGGACATCCTGGACCACCTGGCCGACGCCGGCGCCCGCCGGATCGGCCTGCTCACGGGCACGAGCACGGACACGTACACGCATCTCTCGACCACCGCATACCTGCGTTGGTGCGAGCGTGTGGGCCAGGATCCGGTGTACGAGTCGTATCCGGCGCACGATCCGTGCGCGGGGGCCGTCGCCGCGGATCGGCTGCTCGCCCGGCCCGACCGGCCCGACGCGGTCTACGGCCTCTTCGATCCCAACGGCACGGATCTGCTGGCGGCCGCGCGGCGGTACGGGATGCGGGTGCCGGAGGATCTGCTGCTCGTGTGCTGCAGCGAGTCCACGGTGTACGCCAACACCGAGCCGCCCGTCACGACGCTGTCGCTGAAGCCGCGGCGGATCGGTACGGCGGTGGTGCAGCTGCTCATCGACGCCATCGAGGGGGTCGAGTCGGACATGCCGATCGAGCAGGTGATACCGACGGAGCTGATCGTGCGGACGTCGTCCCAGCGGCGTCCGCCGAGGACGACGGTCAGTCCGCCCCGGTCGCCCGAGGGGAAGTAGGGGCGGGTCGGGGCGGAGATGGGGCGGGGGCCGGGGTTCCGGGGGAGCCCTGGGGGCCGAGGGGACTCGGCCTCGGGGGTGTTGGTGGGTGCCGACGGCCGCCCCGCGGTATCCGAGTCGCTGCCGGTGCTCCCCCGACCCGCGACGCGTACAGGACCGCCCTCAGACAGCCCCTGGCGGGCCGAACGGCGCCGGGACTCCCACCCGGCGCCGGAGGGCGCGGAACGGGCGCCAGAGGCCGACTCCGAGGCGGACAGGGCGGGTTGAGGGACCGTCACTGCCGCCGTCACCGTCACGGCCACCGTCACCGCTACCGTCGCCGCACAGGACAAGCGTCGGCGACCGGCGTCCAGGTGGATGGGCAGCGCGGGCGTCGGACCCCACCGCGGAACGAGCACCCGGGGCCCGGCGCCCGGCCCCGCACCCCACCCACCCCCGGCGTCACCCCCGTACCCCCCGCATCCCCACCAACCATTTCCAGCCGCCCTCACGGCGTGAACCCGTCCCCGTCAAGGAGACGACGAGCGGTCGAAGCCCGGGCCAATCGGGGCGAAAGCCGCGGTGGAGTGGAGTCCTGCTCCGATTCACCACCCCTGGGTCATCACATGGCGCGATCCGCATTCCTATGATGGGCCCACGACACCGCGGGCCGCTGCGACCAGGCAGTCCGACGCGGTGCAGCTGCGGCGCGATGGTGGAGGGGTCGATGACTCAGGGGGCCGGTCAGGGACCCGAGGTGGAGCGGACGGCGACGCTGCGCGACTTCCGGGTACCCGCGTACGTCCACGAGACCGGTCCGTACGCCGACAGCGCGCAGCCGGGCGAGGTCGTACGACCCGACGAGGAGGCCTTCGACGAGGCCTATCCGGAGGGGTACACACCCACCCAGCGCGATCTGCCCGTCATCCGTCGGGGTGACACGGTTCAGGTCGCGGTGGACCCCGCGTCGGTGGCCGTCCCGCAGCAGACGGAGGGCGCCGGTCCGCTGTTCGTCGTAGGCGATGTGCACGGATATCTCGACGAACTGGTCGCCGCCCTGCGGGAGAAGGGCCTGATCGACGCGGCCGGAAGCTGGTGTGCCGGCACCGCGCGGCTCTGGTTCCTCGGCGACTTCACCGACCGCGGACCCGACGGCATCGGCGTGATCGACCTCGTGATGCGGCTGTCCGCCGAGGCCGCCGCGGCCGGCGGGTACTGCAAGGCGCTCATGGGCAACCACGAGCTGCTGCTGCTCGGCGCGAAGCGGTTCGGCGACACCCCCGTCAACTCCGGCGCGGGCACCGCCACCTTCCAGGCCGCCTGGCTCCTCAACGGCGGCCAGAAGACCGACATGGACCGCCTCCAGGACGTCCACCTGCAGTGGATGGCCCGGCTCGACGCCATGGAGGAGGTCGACGGCCACCTGCTCGTACACTCCGACACCACCGCCTACCTCGACTACGGCGACTCGATCGAGGCGGTCAACGACAACGTCCGCGAGACCCTCACGCGCAACGACGCCGACGAGGTGTGGGACGTCTTCCGCAAGTTCACCAAGCGCTTCTCCTTCCGCGACGAGGGCGGCGCCGACCACGTCCGCTCCCTCCTCGATACGTACGGCGGGACCCGGATCGTTCACGGACACAGCCCGATTCCCTATCTTCTGGGCGACGTGGGCTCCGAGGACGGCGAGGACACCGCGAGTCCCGTGGTCGAGGGACCGCACGTCTACGCCGAGGGACTCGCCATCGCGATGGACGGCGGCGTGACCATGGCCGGAAAACTGCTGGTCCAGCAACTTCCCCTGGATATCTGAGCGTTTATCGGGCAGGCGTCCCCCTCGGAGGACCGGCGGACGACAGCGCTGGCCAGGGGCCAATTTCTGGAAACCCCCTGTCACCGTGTGCCGTCGCCGCTCTACCATCGGCTTATCCGTAGCAGGCTCCCCTCCGTTTCTGCCCGACGGCTCGTTGGCATGCGAGCCCCAAGCCCTACGGAGCATCGGGGGATGCACATGAACAGCGTTCCGCAGCACCTGCACAGCGAGGACCGCCAAGAGTACGAGCGGATCCTCGATGAGGCGCTGCGCTCCGCCCCTACCCGCCCGGAACTGGCCGCTGTCGGTAAGCGGCTCAACCCCGAACAGCTGCGCACCATGGCGCTGAACGCCACCGCACTCATCACGGCGGCCGCGGCGACCGAGTACCAGCACTACGTGAAGGTCCGCGAGGAACTGCGCCAGCCGGCGTCGTCCACCCCGTCGACCGTCCGCGAGTCCGGCTCGACGGAGCCTGGCGGCGTGGGCGCGATGGGGCTCGCCACCACCCTGGGGGAAGCGGCCGAGGGTGCGGGCGCCGTCGCCGTCGCCGCCGTCCTCACCCCCGTCCTGGCAGGCACGGCCGCGGCGATATTCCTGCTCGTGGGGTACATCCTCAAGATGCTCACCCCCGAGCCCGCCTTCGCCAAGACCATGCTCACCGCCGGCTGGGTGTTCGGGGCCATGACCGCCGCGGCGATCCTCGTCGCCGCCGTCGGCCTGCTGCTCACCGCCCTGCGCAACCGGCCCACACTCGAAACCGGCCCCTACGGCGAGTCGGGCGGCGAGGTCGCCCGCGCCAGGGAGGCCTGGCACGACGCCCTTCTGGAACGCGGCATCCTGCCGTTCCTCCAGGAGGCACTGGCGGCTCCGGGCACGGCGGCCCTGCGCCGCACGACCCCCTCGGGACCGAGTCGCATGCCCCACCTCGGCTACGACCGCCCCGGTTTCTCCAGCCCGGACGACGGACCGGAGCCGGGTCACCGCCCGAGCTTCACCAGCCCGGACTTCACCAGCCCGGACTTCGGGGGGCCCGAACACCAGCCGGAGTAGCCCCTCGGCTTGCGCCCCCACCCAGGGGAGCGCAAGCCGAACGCCCGGCCACGGGACGCGAGGGCACGGGGCATAGGGCACGAGGGCACGGCGGCACGGGGCCGCGGAGTCACAGGGTGGGCGAGTGCTGCGCTCGTCTCCGCTCGCGCGACAGCGGGTCGCGGATCCCCTCATGAGGCCCTGGCATGCCGCCCTGCCGGGAACGGGCGGGCGGGGGTGAACCCGTGGTCCGCACGGGGGCTGGGTGTACCCCTCATTCGGAGGACAGTCCCATCCTCCCGCGCCGGGAGATCCGGTTGGCTGGTGATCGTCACCGACCGAGAACCAGATCTCCGGGGGATCCGACCATGCAGATACCGTCGTCGAAGAAGGCCGGCGCCGCCGTGCTGGCAGCAGCCCTGCTCGCACTGGGCACACCACTGGCCGCGACCGCCGCCACCACCGGACACCCGGCACCGAACCCCTCCTACACCGCGAAGACACTCCAACAGGACCTCGCGGCCGTACGGAAAGCCGGCGGCGGCGATGTGAACGTACTCGCCAGGGTCGACGGAACGGGCAGCGCGCCGCTCATGGCCCGCATCGGCACCCGGACCGCCGGTTCCCTGGACCCGGTTCCCTGGAACGCGCACTTCCGCGTGGCCAGCACCACGAAGACCTTCGTCGCGACCGTCGTCCTCCAACTCGTCGCGGAGAAACGGCTGTCACTCGACGACACCGTCGAACACTGGCTCCCTTCGGTCGTCTCCGGCAACGGCAACGACGGCAGCCGCATCACCGTCCGCGACCTGCTCCGCCAGACCAGCGGGCTGTACGACTACGTCGACGATCCGGCGATCCAGGACCAGCTGATCAACCACTTCGACGAGAACCGCTACGAGGACACCCCGACCGCCGACCTGGTCGCGGTGGCGATGAAGCACCGGCCGCTGTTCGTGCCGCAGCCGGGCGGAGCCACCCGGTGGGCCTACTCCAACACCAACTACCTGCTGGCCGGGATGATCGCCGAGAAGGCCGGCGGCGCGAGCTGGCAGGACCTCGTCGAGCACCGGATCATCGCGAAGCTCGGACTGCGCAACACCTCCGTTCCCGGGCTCAACCCGTTCCTTCCTGACCCGCATGTGAACGCGTATCTGACGACCGCCGACGGCAAGCGCCTCGACGTCACCGAGCAGAGCTACCAGCACACCGCCGACTCCGGTGTGGTGAGCACCACCGCCGACCTGAACACCTTCTTCCGCGCCTTGGCCGACGGCCGCCTGCTCCCCGCCGAACAGTGGCGCGAGATGCGGCAGACCGTCGCGCGGAACGACGACCCGGAAGACCTGGCCGAGATGCCCGAGGGCACCTACGGCCTCGGCCTCCGCAAGATCCCGCTGTCCTGCGGCGGCTTCTCCTACATGCACGAGGGCGACGGTCCGGGCGTCAACACCCGCCCCGCGGTGAGCGCCGACGGCAGGCGCGCGGTGACGGTCTCCATCACGACCACCACCGCACCGCCGGACCTCGCCGCCCTCAACCGCGCGACGGGAACCCTCGTCGACCACGCCCTGTGCCTGAAGCCCGCCACGAGCTGACCGAAGGGCTGGGGCCTCTCCGGCGGATCAGGTCGCGGGAACAGGAAATCGACGGTGGCTGATCGGCGCCAGTGAGCCAGGAAAGCGACGGTGGCTGATCGGCGCCGGTGAGCGTAGCCTGGTTCTCCTCTCCTCGGCCGCCTGGTTCTCCTCTCTCCGGCCTGATTCTCCTCACGGCTTCCGCCGTGCTCACGGCGATGTCTCTCACGGTGGGTGCCCCGGGGGAGGTCTTCATCGAGGACAGCTTCAGCCCGGAGCAGGCAGTCGCGAGTCCTCTCTTTCCGGAAGGGTGATGATCGCGATGCTCTCCGGCTGGGCCACGGCCAGGCGGGTGCCGTCCGGGTGGAGGGCGGCAACGGGCGTCGGGATGTGGGTGGCCCCGTAGCTGCCGTCTCTTCGCGACACCTCCACGGTGGGCCACTCCGCCACCACGGCACCCGTCGTGACATCGACCAGCCGCGGATGCCCGTGAAGTGAGACGACCGTGTCGCCCCGCGCGATCAGAGTGCCGACGGAGAAGTCGACCCGGCTGCGATGGGTCCACTGCCCTGCCGAGAGTGACCACACTCCCAACTGTCCCGGGCCCAGGACAGAGAACCCCTCGTCATCGAGAGCCAGCTCCCCGGTCGCCACAGCCACACGGTCGCCGTCGAGCCAACAGGCCGAGACGACCTCATCGTCGACGCCTGGCTCCGACGGCAGCACGCCACGGTCATCGAGCACGGCGGGGTCCGTCAACGCGCGGGCCACGTCGAAGACTTCGGCGATCCCGTGCGGATGCCAGAGCCAGCCGGCCGAGAGCAGGTGTGTCCCGTCCGGGCTCATCTCCAACCGCGAGTGGAAGACGTCCCTCGGACGTCGTTCGCCGACGGTGAGCCGCTCGCCCGACTCCGCGTCCTCGATCTCAAGGACGTTGTACTCCTCCGGGCAGTGGACCAGAACCTCGCGGCCGCCGCGCAACGTCCCGAGTGCCACCGCGTAGTCGAAGTCCTCCGCGTGGTCGTAGCTGCGACTCAGCTCACGGACGAGCCGGTCGCCATCGAGCAGCAACGCCTCGGTACCGCGCTCGGCATAGACGACGGAGTAGCGACCGGAGGGGGAGGCGACGCACCGGTCGAAGGGAGACCCGTGGACGACCGAGGCATGCTGCTCGACGCCGTCAGGACCCCAGCGGCGGCCACCCACCGGATCGACCAGATCATCGCCGTTCCACACCAGCGACTGCGCCTCGGCCGTCACCTTGAGAACGATCAAGACTCCCCCTCATCCCCGTAACACCCTTCGTCCCTGTTAGCCCCGTTATCCCCGTAACACCCGTCGCCCCTGTGCGCACGATGGCGCTGCTGTGCCGAAGACACCCTCCCCACACCCTGCCTCCGGCACAGCACCAGTCCACTGACGTCAGTGCACGTACGTCAGTCCGCTGGCATCAGGCCACTGACGTCAGTCGACGGACGTCAGTCCGCCATCGGCAGATACACCCGGTTCCCGCTCGCCGCGAACTCCTTCGACTTCTGCAGCATCCCCTCGGCGACCTCCTCGGCCGTCGCCCCCGCAGCCGCCGTACCGCCGAACTGCGCTGTGATGCTGTGGCTGATCTTCATCGAGCAGAACTTCGGCCCGCACATGGAGCAGAAGTGAGCGGTCTTGGCGGGCTCGGCCGGAAGCGTCTCGTCGTGGAACTCCCGTGCCGTGTCCGGGTCGAGGGCCAGATTGAACTGGTCCTCCCAGCGGAACTCGAAGCGGGCGTCGGACAGCGCGTCGTCCCATACCTGTGCACCGGGGTGCCCCTTGGCGAGGTCGGCTGCGTGGGCGGCGATCTTGTAGGTGATGACGCCGGTCTTGACGTCGTCACGATTGGGCAGGCCCAAGTGCTCCTTGGGCGTGACATAGCAGAGCATGGCCGTGCCCCACCAGGCGATCATCGCGGCACCGATGCCGGAGGTGATGTGGTCGTACGCAGGCGCGACGTCCGTCGTCAGCGGGCCGAGCGTATAGAACGGAGCTTCATCACAGATCTCCTGCTGAAGGTCGATGTTCTCCTTGATCTTGTGCATCGGGACGTGTCCCGGGCCCTCGATCATCGTCTGAACATTGAAACGCTTCGCGATCGTGTTGAGTTCCCCGAGAGTCCGCAGTTCCGCGAACTGTGCCTCGTCGTTGGCGTCCGCGATCGAGCCGGGCCGCAGGCCGTCGCCGAGCGAGTACGTGACGTCGTACGCGGCGAGGATCTCGCACAGTTCCTCGAAGTTCTCGTACAGAAACGATTCCTTGTGGTGCGCGAGGCACCACGCCGCCATGATCGAGCCGCCGCGCGAGACGATGCCCGTCTTGCGGTTCGCCGTCAGCGGTACGAACGGCAGCCGCACGCCCGCGTGGACGGTCATGTAGTCCACGCCCTGTTCGGCCTGTTCGACGACCGTGTCCTTGTAGATCTCCCAGGTCAGCTCCTCGGCGCGGCCGTCGACCTTTTCCAGCGCCTGGTAGAGCGGGACCGTGCCGATGGGGACGGGGGAGTTGCGCAGCACCCACTCGCGCGTGGTGTGGATGTTGCGGCCGGTGGACAGGTCCATCACCGTGTCGGCGCCCCATCGCGTCGCCCAGGTCATCTTGTCGACCTCCTCCTCGATGGAGGAGGTGACCGCGGAATTACCGATGTTGGCGTTGACCTTCACCAGGAACCGCTTGCCGATGATCATCGGCTCGATCTCGGGGTGGTTGACGTTGGCGGGCAGCACCGCGCGCCCGGCCGCGATCTCCTCGCGGACGACCTCGGCCTCGACGTTCTCGCGTACGGCCACGAACTCCATCTCGGGGGTGACCTCGCCCCGTCGCGCATAGGCGAGTTGCGTGACCGCCGTACCGTCACGGCCTCGGCGCGGCTGACGGGGGCGGCCCGGGAAGACCGCGTCCAGGTTGCGCAGGCCGCCGCGCGGTGAGGTGTGCTTGATCCCGTCGTCCTCGGGACGGACGGGCCGGCCCGCGTACTCCTCGGTGTCGCCGCGGGCGATGATCCAGTTCTCCCGCAGCGGCGCCAGTCCCCTGCGGACATCGGTGTCGACGAGCGGATCGGTGTACGGGCCCGAGGTGTCGTACAGCGTCACCGACTCCCCGTTGGTGAGGTGCACCTGACGGACCGGCACCCGCAGATCGGGGCGCGAGCCCTCGACGTACCCCTTGTGCCAGCCGATGGACTTCCCGGCCTCCGTGGGCTGTTCGGCCCGTGCGGACTCATCGCCCGAAATGGGCTGTTCGTCCTGGCTGAAGGCAGGCGTGCGTGCGTCCTTGTTGGTCATGAGACCTACTCCCTACGCCGGCATTACCCGGTAACAGGTTCGGCGGTCGACGCAGCGGCTTCCGTCAGCCGATGTTTCATGTGAAACATCACTCGATTCAGGTGACGTTTCCCGTGAAACATCGCAGAGACGAAGGTCAGCGCCCTCTCAGCCCGGTGCTCCGAGCTCCCGCGTGTGCAAAGGTGCCTCCACGCTAGCGCCATAAGTGGCGCGGTGAACAGTGGGCCTCCGGCGTTCTTGCGATGATCGGGCGGTGACCACGACACAGCAGCCTCCGTACCCGCCGACCGGGCCGCCTCATGGCCACGACCATGGATCCGGCGACGACCACGGTTCGGGGCACGACCACGGACCGGGCGGGCACGGTTCGGACGGCCACGGTTCGGGTGCGGACGGTGGACACGGGTCCGGTGGCGGCGGTGGGCACGGTCATTCGCACAGCCACGGCCCCGCCGCCCCCGTCTCCCGGCATCTGCGGAAGGTCATCGCGGCGATCCTGATCCCGTTCACCGTGGCGGTCGTGGTCGGCATGGTGGTGCTGTGGCCCGGCGGCGCCCCCTCGCACAAGCGCACCGGCGTCGGCTTCGACCGGCAGACCCAGCAGGCGACGGTCACCAAGGTCGTCAGCGTGAGCTGCGCGTCGGTGAACGCGTCCGGCGGGGGTTCGACCGGGGACACCTCCACCGCCGAGGGCTCCTCCGCGGCGCAGGAAGCGGCCGGCACCTGCAAGAAGGCCACGGTCACGGTCTCCACCGGAAAGGACAAGGGCCGTACGTTTACGGAGATCGTCCAGCCCGACCAGTCACGGCAGTTGCATCAGGGCGAGAAGGTCGTGGTCGCGTACGAACCCTCGGCGCCCAGGGATCTGCAGTACTCCGTCACCGATGTGAACCGTAAGTTCCCGATGGCGCTGCTCGCCGGGATCTTCGCACTGGCCGTCGTGGTGGTGGGCCGGCTGCGCGGAGTCATGGCGCTGATCGCGCTGGCCATCAGCTTCATGATCCTGAACTTCTTCATCCTGCCCGCGATCCTGCACGGCTCGAACCCGCTGATCGTCGCGGTGGTCGGATCGAGCGCCATCATGCTGATCGCCCTGTACATGTGCCACGGCCTGTCGGCCCGTACGTCCGTGGCGGTGCTCGGCACCCTGATGTCGCTGGTACTGATCGGCGTCCTGGGCTCGGTGTTCATCGGCTGGGCCGCGCTGACCGGCAACACGGACGACAACACGGGCCTGATCCACGGGCTGTACCCGTCGATCGACATGAGCGGTCTCCTGCTCGCCGGCGTCATCATCGGTTCGCTCGGTGTGCTCGACGATGTGACGGTCACCCAGACCTCAGCGGTGTGGGAGCTGCACGAAGCCAATCCGTCGATGGGCTGGCGCGGGCTGTACCGCGCCGGCATCCGCATCGGCCGCGACCACATCGCGTCCGTCGTCAACACCCTCGTCCTCGCCTACGCGGGCGCCGCGCTGCCCCTGCTGCTGCTCTTCTCCATCGCCCAGAGCAGCGTGGGATCGGTCGCCAACAGCGAGTTGGTCGCCGAGGAGATCGTGCGCACACTGGTCGGCTCGATCGGCCTGGTCGCCTCGGTACCGGTCACGACGGCCCTCGCGGCCCTGGTCGTCTCGGCGGACCGCCCGGGACGCGAGGCGGTTCCTGCCGGGGCAGCGGGTGTACCGGGTGGCGCGGGCGTAGCTGGTGCGGCGGGTGCGACCGGTTCGGCTACGGCGTCCACGGCGGCGCCGGGCGCCAAGCCCGCGCCGGCCCGGGGCGGGAAGGGCCGACGGCGCAAGCGATGAGGCGTTCCGGGTTCTGAGGCGCCGCAGCCCCTGG
Organism: Streptomyces sp. NPDC090083; assembly: GCF_044747445.1. Lineage (NCBI taxonomy): Bacteria > Bacillati > Actinomycetota > Actinomycetes > Kitasatosporales > Streptomycetaceae > Streptomyces > Streptomyces sp. NPDC090083. The sequence goes on from NZ_JBIVED010000006.1 coordinate 224,356, forward strand.
GCGCTCGCCGGCACTCCGGCTCCGCGGTCTCTGTCCACAGCCTCTGGGCCGCCGTCAGCCTTCAGGCTCCGCAACCGCTCGGGCCGTCCCAAGCACTGAGGTTCCGCAAGGGCTGAGGTTCCGGAAAGGCCGGGTGCGCGGCGGGCGGCGGGCGGCGGGCGGCGTGGTGCTCCTGGTTGACGAGGGCAATGGCTGGGTGCCGCAAGGACGGGACCGTGCCCCAACTCCAGCCTCGCCACCGGACCATGCCCCGGCCCCGGCACTCGCCCCGCCCTCGCCACCGTTGCCGGCACAGGCAGCACCGCCACCGGCACCGGCAAGCACCGCATGCGGCGGGAACCGCCCCAGGAAGCCACGCAGAAGCGTTACTGCGGAGCTCCGCGCCTCCGGGGGAACTCCGGGGCGTTCGAGGCGCCCGAAGGACTCCTGAGGCTCACAGCGCCTCCAGCCCCTCCCGCGCAGCCAAGAGCTCAAGCGCTCCCGCACGGGTGGCGAAGCGTTACGCCAACTCCCGCTCCCACCGACGCCCCACGCGTCACCCCGCGCTCTGCTCCTCCGCGAGGATGCGTTCCAGCGCCTCGCTGAGGTGGGTGTCGAAGTCCGCCAGGGCCGCTTCCTGACCGAGCGGAACCAGCCGGTCGGTGCGGTCGAGGAACGCCACGAGCGGTGCTGCTCCCGTGCGGAACAGCGCCTGGTCGCTGCCCACCTGAAGTCGGATCAGCACCTCGCCCAGCGTCTCGACGTCGACGGGCTCGATCCGCACGTCGCCCTCCCCGCACGCCATGCCCAGCCCGTCGATCAGCAGCTCACGACCGAAGGTCCAGGTCACCGGGGCGTCACCCGGCAAATGGAAGGTCAGCCGCACGGCGTACGGATCGGACGTCGCGTAGCCCAGCTCGACCGGGATGCGAAAGGACAGCTCCTCGGAGACGAGGAAGCTCATCATGACCTCTGCCTGTACAGACTCGTGCATCGCCTATCCCGTCAATTGCCGCCGAGTGGCCGGGAATGATCCCCGTGACACTGAAGGAATATTGCTGAACGTACACGTTAGATCACAAGGAGTAAGTTTTCAGATGCTGATAGAGAGCTCGAGCGACCCCACCAGCCTGCTGACCTCGGCCTGCAACTGGCGGGCCGCGATCAGCAGCCGTCCGGCCTGGTGCGAGGGCAGGGACAGGGCCATCGTGGCCGCCGTGGTGCCGAACGTGATCGGGACCGCCGCGCAGACCGTGCCCAGCGCGTACTCCTGACGCTCCACCACCAGCTCCATCCGCCCCATGCGTTCCAGGCGCCGCAGCAGGGCGCGGTCGTCCCGAACGGTGTACGGGGTGAGGGATCGCACGGGGTACCGGTCGAGGTGGTCGCGGCGCGCGCCGTCGTCCAGCTGGGCCAGCAGACACTGCCCGACCGCGTGCGCGTGCCCCGTCTCACGGAAGCCCGCCCACTCCTGGACCGCCGGATTGCCGGGGGTGTCCGAGACGCACAGAACCTCGATCTCGCCATCGCGGTACATCGCGTAGTACACCGGCACACCGATCAAATCCCGCCAACCTGCCAACGCGTCGACGATCGTGCTGCGACGTTTCTCCTGCGCCCCGTTGCTGCTCAGCCTCGTGGCCGCCTCCCCGAGGAAGAACAACCCCTTGTCACGCCGGAGATAGCCCTCGTGCACGAGGGTGCGCAGCAGGTGGTAGGCGGTGGGAAGAGCGAGGCCGGTCTCCCGGGCCAGTTGCTTGGCGGGCGCCCCGTGCGCGTGCGCAGCAACGGATTCCAGCAGACGCATGGCCCGCTGGACGGACCCGATGAGCGTGGCGGCGGACGCCTGCGGACCGGAGACCCCGGCGTCGGCGCCAGCCCTAGCTCCAGCTCCAGCTCCAGCTCCAGCTCCAGCTCCAGCTCCAGCTCCAGCTCCAGCTCCAGCTCCAGCTCCAGCTCCAGCTCCAGCAACGGTCGTAGCGGAACGCTGCTGCGGCGGTGCCGCGACGGGACGGGATCGTGGGGCGGCTGTCACGGGTCGTTGCGGCGGAGCGCCTGCGGCGGGGCGTGTCGGCGCGGAGGCTGTCGCGGGGCGTAGCGGCGGGGCGTCCGGCATCGGTCGGAGCTGAGTGGGAGCCCCAACGGGGGCTAGGTGCGCCGGGGTTGCCGTGGAACGAGTCTGCGCGGAGGCCGCCACGGGATGCAGCTGCGCGGAGGCCGCCATGGGATGCGGTTGCGCGGCGTCCATGTCGGGTCGTAGCTGCGCCGGGCCCGCCACGGAACTGATCGGCGCAGGGGCCGCCGTGGCATTCACCGGCACGGCATCTGCGGCGGGTCGAGGCGACACGGCATCCACCACCGGCCGGATCTGCACGGGAACCCCTACGGGCCCTGGCTGGACCGGAGTCACCACGGAAGGGGGCTGCACAGAGGCCGTCACCGGCCGGAGCCGCGTGGGAAGCCCTGCGGGAAGCCCCCCGGGACCTGCCTGGGCCGAAGTTCCCCCGGGATTCGCCTGCGCGGACACAGCCACGGGTCGTAGCTGCGCAGGGATCGCCACCGCGCGCGGCCAGGTGGGCGGGACCGGCGGGGTGGGTGGTGCGTGGGGCTGTTCTACGGATGCGGTGTCAACCGTGGCCAAAGGTCACTTCCGGAGCGGGAGGGGGCGGCCCGTGCGGGGAACACGGGGGGTACGCCGCTCGCGGGGTTCGTCCCCGCGTCGAGTTCCGGACTTTAACGACCCGCCGCCGTCCGCAGACGGCCTGTCCGGGAAACTTCCCCCGGCCGAGGGAACCGGTGATTCCTGTTACCGATCACCGGTCGCCCCGCGGGACCTCACCAGTCGCCGCGCGAGGAGGAACTCGACGTGAACTTCCGCACGATGTAGACCAGTCCGCCGACCAGCGCCACGAAGACCAGCGCCTTGAAGAGCAGCCCGATGACAAAGCCCACGACGGTCGCTATCAGACCGCCGAACACGACCAGGGCGATGACCGGCACCGCGACCCACTTCACCCACCACGGCAGTCCCGCGAAGATCTCTCGCATTGTCCTCGTCCTGTACCTCTCCGCCCGTCGCTCGAACCGGGTCCGGTCTGTGTCCGGTACTCCCGCACCGGATCTCTGATGTCCTGCACTCGATGCTAGGGCGGGCGAAGGCCGAACGGGGGCCGCGCATCCCTTGTCCTCCCCTGACCGTCCCCCTAGGGAACCCTGAGACGCGGCTCAGGCTTCCGGTGGAGAGAACACCACCAGCACCCGCAGGTCCTCGCTGATGTGGTGGAACTTGTGGGCCACGCCGGCCGGCACATAGACCACGCTGCCTCGTGCCACCTGAGTGGTCTCCATGCCGACGGTGATCGCGGCCCGGCCGCTCACGACGAAGTACACCTCGTCCTGGTTGTGCGGCTGCTGCGGGTCGTGCTCACCGGAATCGAGCGCGTACAGGCCGACCGACATGTTCTTCTCGCGCAGGAACTGCAGGTACGCACCGTCGTTGGCGGCACGCTCCGCCTCCAGTTCGTCCAACCGGAATGCCTTCATCGCCCTCGTCCACGCTCGGAGTCGATCTCTTCTGTCACGATCAGACACATGAAGAATTTCCTAGTCAAGACGATCGCCAACGCGGGTGCCCTGGCGGTCGCCGTATGGATCCTCGACAAGATCACCCTGACCGGTGACAGCACCTTCAAGAAGGTCTGGACACTGCTCCTGGTCGCCCTTGTCTTCGGCCTGGTGAACTTCCTGGTCAAGCCGATCGTCAAGGTGCTGACCTTCCCGCTGTTCATCCTGACGCTCGGCCTGATCACCCTGGTGGTCAACGCGCTGATGCTGTTGCTGACTTCGTGGCTGGCCGACAAGCTCGACCTGAGTTTCCATGTCGAGGGCTTCTGGACCGCCGTCCTGGGCGGCCTGATCATCTCGGTCGTCTCCTGGGCGCTCAACGTCGTCCTCCCCGAGGGGGACTGAGCACGCGATGACGTACCGCGTCAGCTTCGTCTGCACCGGGAACATCTGCCGTTCGCCGATGGCCGAATCGGTCTTCCGCGCGCGGGTGGCGGAGGCCGGGCTCGACGGCCTGGTCGAGGTCGACAGCGCGGGCACGGACGGCTGGCACGAGGGCGACGGCGCCGACCCGCGTGCCGTCGCCGTCCTGGAGGAGCACGGCTACGGCACCGACCACGTGGCCCGCCGCTTCCACGCCTCCTGGTTCGCCCGCCTGGACCTCGTCATCGCCCTCGACTCCGGCCACCGCAAGATCCTGCGCCGCCTGGCCCCGACCGAGCAGGACGCCGCGAAGGTCCACCTGCTCCGCTCCTACGACCCCGACGCCCCCGATGACCTCGACGTACCGGATCCGTACTACGGGGGCCTCGACGGCTTCGAGGAGTGTCTTGAGATGGTGGAGGCGGCGAGCAGAGGGCTGCTCGCCACGGTGCGTGAGGAAGTGGAGGGACGAGCGGTATGAGTGATTCCGCGACAACCGGAGGTATCGGGAACGGCGCGGGGGACGGCACGCGCGCGGTCCGGGCGGGTCTGCCCGAGCCGGTGAAGTACGAACCGACGCTCCCCGGGCCGGTGTTCGCCGCGCACTTCCATCTCCCGGGCGAGGCGACGGGACCGTACAAGTACGGCCGGGACGAGAACCCGACCTGGACCCACCTGGAGCGCGCCATCGGCGAGCTGGAGGCGCCCGGGCGGGACGACGTCGAGACGCTCGTGTTCGCCTCCGGGATGGCCGCCATCTCGTCGGTGCTGTTCTCCCAGCTGCGCGCGGGCGACGTGGCCGTCCTGCCGGACGACGGCTACCAGGTGCTGCCCCTGGTGCGCGAGCAGTTGGAGGCGTACGGCATCGAGATGCGCACCGCGCCGACCGGCGGGGACGCTCAGCTCGACCTTCTCGACGGCGCCAAGCTGCTGTGGATCGAGACGCCGTCCAACCCCGGCCTCGACGTGTGCGACATACGGCGGCTCGCGGACGCGGCACACGCGCGTGGCGCCCTCGTGGCCGTCGACAACACCCTCGCCTCGCCCCTGGGACAGCAGCCGCTGGAACTCGGCGCCGACTTCGCGGTGGCGAGCGGCACCAAGCAGCTCACCGGCCATGGGGACGTCCTCCTCGGATACGTCGCCGGGACCGACGCGACCGCGATGGCCGCCGTGCGCCGCTGGCGCAAGGTCGTCGGCGCGATCCCCGGGCCCATGGAGGCCTGGCTCGCGCACCGCTCGATCGCCACGCTCCAGCTGCGCGTCGACCGGCAGAACGCCACCGCGCTGACCCTCGCGCAGATCCTGCGCGACCGGGAGGACGTGACGGGGCTGCGCTACCCGGGGCTGCCCGACGACCCGTCGTACAAGATCGCCTCGCAGCAGATGCGGCGCTACGGGTGTGTGGTGTCGTTCACGCTGCCCACGCGCGCGCGTGCCGACCGTTTTCTCGAGGCGCTGAGGCTCGTGGACGACGCGACGAGCTTCGGTGGGGTGCGGTCCACCGCCGAGCGGCGGGCGCGCTGGGGCGGGGACGCGGTGCCGGAGGGCTTCGTGCGCCTCTCGGTCGGTGCCGAGGACCCCGAGGACCTGGTGGCCGATGTGCTGCGTGCGCTGGACGAGTCGGCGCGGTGAGCGCCTTACGTGCCGTCGGCCGGTGCCCGGCTACGCACGACGGACGGTCCGAGCCTCCCCCCTCGTGGCTCGGACCGTCCTCGGTTCTGCGCGCGAAGAACCGCGCAAGCAAGGCTAGTTGACTCTGTGTCAGTGTCCAATCACAGTAGCGACAGAAACCTATCGACTTATTTATAGTTGGGCCCTGCCCGGGGCCGGAGAAAGGGTGAGGAAAGGAGCGTGCGAGCCATGGATCTGGCCTTGCTGCGCACCTTCGTCACTGTGCACCGGGCCGGCTCCTTCACCCGCGCCGCGGCATTGCTGGGCCTCTCCCAGCCGGCGGTGACGTCCCAGATCCGCACCCTGGAACGGCAGTTGGGCCGCCCCTTGTTCCTGCGCCAGGCCCGCGGGGTCACCCCCACAACCATGGGCGACGAACTCGCGCACAAGGCCGCCCCTCATCTCGACGCCCTCGTGGAGATTGCCGAGACGGGCCCTGACAATGACGCCTCACTGCGCACCCTGCACCTCGCCGGTCCCCCCGAGTTCACCGCCGAGCGGGCCCTGCCCGCGCTCACCGAGCTGACCCGCGACGACGGCCAGGGCTTCGCGTTGCGGGCGTCCTTCGGGAACGCCGAGGAGACCTTGGAGGGGTTGGCCGCCGGACACCATGATCTGGCCATCAGTACGGCCCGTCCGCGCGGCGCTCTGCTCACCGCGACGACACTCTGCGACGAGGAGCACATCCTGGTCGCCGCCCCGCACCGGGCCGAGCGGCTCGACTCCGCGCAGCCCGGACCCGACACCAAGGGCGCGCCAGTCCTGGACGACCTTCCGGTGATCGAGGTCCATGAGTCGCTGCCCTTCGTCTCCCGGTACTGGGCTTCCGTCTTCGATTCCCGTCCGGCCGCTCCGGGCACCGTGATCGTGCCGGACCTCCGCGCGGTCCTCGCGTGCGCCATCGCGGGCGCCGGGCTCGCGGTGCTGCCTCGCTATCTGTGCGCGCTGGCGCTGAAGCGCGGCGAGGTCGTCCCGCTCCACGAACCCGCGATTCCGCCGCTGCGGACATATTTCCTGGTGGTCCGCACCGGCACTCTGGCGATGCCGCACATCGCCCGCGCCCACGAGTGGCTGCACCGGGCGGCCACCCACTGGGGCTGACCAGGGACTTTGCCGCCATTCCGGGGCGCATCCGCTGGTTCCACGTGAAACATCACGCTCCGAACTGCCGAGGTCACGTTCCGCGATGTTTCACGTGGAACCAGCCGGGCCACATTTCTCCCATGACCGTCCGACCCGTGGTCAAGCGCACCGCACGTGCTGTTCTCCTCGACGGCGACGCCCTGATCCTGATCAAGCGCACCAAGCCCGGTGTCGATCCCTACTGGGTCACACCCGGTGGCGGCGTCGAACCCGAGGACACCACCGTCGTCGACGCCCTACACCGCGAGGTGTACGAAGAGCTGGGCGCCAAGATCGCCGACGTGGTTCCCTGCTTCGTGGACACTGTCGAGCACATCGGCGCGGACGCGGCCTCGACAGGCGTGAAGGTGCAGCACTTCTTCGTCTGCCACCTGGAGTCCATGGACCCGGCCCTGCGCCATGGCCCCGAAGTGGACGAGCCCCTCGGCGAGTACGAGATCGTCAGAGTCCCGTTCACCAGAGTCGGCATCGCGTCCGTCCACCTGGTGCCCCTGTCTCTACGGCACTACCTGGACGGCAACATCGAAGGGGTCCTTGCGATGCACGCCCCCGACCTGGGCTGACGCCTCCGGCACCGGGTCAGTCAGTTCCCGGTGACCACCAGTTCCTCGACCGAGTCGTGCCGTATGCGGTCCGTCGGGACACCGGCGTCCCGCAGGGCGTGGACACCGTTGCGGATCATTCCGGGCGGGCCCGAGACGTAGGCGTCGAACTCGTTCCACGGCCCGTACGCGCGGATGGCGTCCGGGAGTTGGAGATGCGCCTGCTGGTCGACGATCGGCCGGACGGAGAGCCACGGAAGGGACTGCTGGAGCCGGAGCATCGTGTCGATGTCGTACAGGTCGTGGTCCGTGCGGGCGCCGTAGAACACCTCCACCGGCCGCCGTTCGCCGCGTTCGGCGACGTCTTCGACGAGTGCCTTGATCGGCGCTATGCCGGTGCCGCCGCCGAGGCAGAGCAGTCCGCTGTCGGTCGTGTGGTCCACGGTCATCGAACCGGCCGGCGGTCCCATCCGGATGACGTCGCCGGGGCGGGCGCGGTGCACCAGGGCGTTCGAGACCCAGCCCGCCGGGACAGCCTTCACGTGGAAGGTCAGCAGCCCGTCCGAGCGCGGCGCCGAGGCGAAGGAGTAGTACCGCCAGATCCGCGGCCACCAAGGCGTCTCGACGCTCGTGTACTGCCCGGCGAGGAAGGGATACGGCTGGTCCGGGCGGACGGTGACGACGGCGATGTCCCGGGTCCTGAGGTCATGGGTCACCACCTCCGCGTGCCACCAGGCCGGGGCCAGCAGTTCGTCCGCCGCGGCGGCGTCGATCATGACCTGCGAGATCGTCGTGTACGCCCGCACCCAGGCCGCCTCCGTCTCCGCGTCCCAGACGGCGGAGGCGTACTTGTCCAGCGCGCCGATGAGGCACTCGCCGACGGCCGGGTAGTGCTCGGGGCGGGTGCCGTACTTGCGGTGCCCGCGGCCGAGGTTCTGCAGATAGGCGACGAGCACCTCGGTGTTGTCGATGTGCTCCGCGGCGGTGAGCAGCGCCTTGAGCAGCCGGTCCCGCTGGGTGTCCATCGCCGCCGGGAACAGCGACCGCAGCTCGGGGTGGCGCACGAAGAGAAGGGCGTAGAAGTACGAGGTCACCTTGTCGGCCACGGGCCCGACTTCGGACATGGTCCGACGGATGAGTACGGCGTCCGGGGATGCCTTCTCGGTGGCGGCGACGGGGACAGTGGGGGCGGTCGCGGAGGCGGGCCCTGAACCGCGCTGGGCGGGCACGTGGGCGCGGGCGGGCGGGGCGACGGCCAAGGTGCCAGGAACCGTGGGCTGGGCGGGAGTTGACGGCTGCGGGGCGGTCCCGGCCGACGGTATTCGCTCCTGGCCCGGTGTCATGTTCTGCTGCTCGGCGTGCCCGGCGGGATCGGAGACCGCAGGGTCACCAGGCGGGGCCTGTGAGGCCGTTGGAGCCGCCGGGGTCGCGCTCTCCGTGGGCGAGCGCTCGTTGTTCCCTCTGGCGGACCTGCGGACTGGACGCAGTACGGCGGGACGTCGTCCCTCCGTCGTCTCACGTTCCTCGGCCGGAGGCGTCTCCGGCTGCTTGCGCGGAGTGAACCAGCCGCTTCCGCCGCTGCCCCCGGACGTGCCGTTGTCGGCCGACGTGGTGGTCGGAGCGTCCATGGTGTGCCTCGCCTCGAACATCTTTCGGTCGTTCGGCGCGCTTCCTCATCCGGAAGCTGCCTGCTTTCCGCGTGGACGGCTTGCTTCTCCCCGTTCGATCAAGCGGCTGGTACAGCCATATCCAACTCACATTCCCACCGCGTACGGACAAGTAAGGCGAGAGTGTGACATTGCCCGCAGTACTCTCACGTGCCGTCCGGCCCCGGACAAGAACCGGAGTCGACCATACCGGCCCGCGCCACGCAGACAAGCGCCGCCTCGTTCCCCCGCGAACAAAGGGAGGGGCGAACCATCGATTCCCTCAATTACCGGGCGCCGCGCACCAATTCGTAGGCATCCCACAGATCCCGCCCCTCATAGGAGTGGGTCGCCAGGCCCGTCAGATGCTGATCCGCATTGACCGCGACGGACACCGGCACGACACCGAACAGGTCCTTGTCCGACATCGAGTCGCCGTAGGCGACGCAGTCCGCCCGCGTCACCCCGAACTCCTCACAGAGCCGATCCGCGATCACCACTTTGGCCGCGGAGTTGAGAACCCCGCCCAGATCCATGGACGGCGCGGTGAAAGGCACGGCGGGAAAAAGCGATCCATGGGCCGCGTGCGCGCCCCACCCCGTGAGCCGTTCCACAAAGAAAGAAGGCGAGAGCGATACGACGGCGCAGTATTCGCCGGCGCTTCTGATCTCGGCCCAGACGTCCCGAATCCGCGCCAGCCAGGGCGCGCCTTCGAAAGCCGCCGCCACGTGCGCCTCGGTGAGATCCGCCCAGAGCGTGTACACGCCGGTCGCATACTCCGGTGGCCCGATCAGCCCGGTCGAGATCGCCTGCTCAAGCGCCACTGTCTCGGCCTCCAGACCGAGCTGACGGGAGATCTCCATGGGCGCGCTGGTTCCGTGCATCAGAGTGCCGTCGAGGTCGAAGAGATGAAGTCTCGCCATGACCGACGAGGTTAGTCGGCGAAACTGTGCCGCCTTCCGCAGGTCTGTCGGATGCTCGCCGTTCGCCGGTGTTTCACGTGAAACATCCGGCTTCTGTCGGTGCTTTGTGCGGCCGCTCATGACATGGCCAAAAGCACGTACGTCTCATGGGAAACAGGTGGACGCCGACAACGCACGTCCGACAGCCTGACCTGCGTGCCGACTCCTTCCCTCTCCGCTCTGCCCATCCGCCGGCTGACGCTCCGCGATCGCCTCGCCTGCGCCGACTTGTCGGAGGACCGGGGGTGGCCACGCGAGGAACACAAGTGGGGCTTCCTCCTCAGCGCCGGGAAGGGCTACGGCATCGACGCACCCGAGGGCGGCCTCCTCGCGGCCTGTGTCGTCACGGAGTACGGCCCTCAGGACCGCCCGGATCTCGCGGCCATCGGCATGGTCCTCGTCGCCGAGCGGTACGCGCGCCAGGGCATGGGACGCCGTCTGATGCGCCATGTGGTCTCGCTGATGGGCACCACCCCACTGACCCTGCACGCGACCTCGTCCGGCCGCCCGCTCTACGAAGAACTCGGTTTCAAGGCGACCGGCCGGGCCGAGACGATACGCGGCCACTTCACCTGGGCCGGGCCGGAGTCCCCGATCGCCACCCGCGCGGCCACGGCCGAGGACCTCACCGGCATTCTGCGCCTCGACGAGACGGTGTTCGGGACCGATCGCACGCCCCTCATCACGAGGCTGCCCGCCTTCGCCGACCAGTTGCGGGTCGCGGAGGAGAACGGCCGGATCATCGGCTACGCGGCGGCGTGGCCCAACATGGACACCCAGGTCGTGGGCCCGCTGATCGCGCAGGACACGGAGACCGCGCAGACTCTCCTAGCGTCGCTCGCCGCCCGCACCGACCGTCCGCTGCGCACCGACATCGACGTACGCCACGAAACCCTGCTGTCCTGGGCGAAGGAGCACGGACTCGTCTCCTCGGCCTTCAACTCCGTGATGACGTACGGCACCCCGGAGTTGCCCGGTGACTGGACCCGGCGCTTCGCTCCCCTGACGGTCGCGGCGGGCTGACACGCCCAGGACACGCAGAACGCCGGTTCCCGACCTACCTCGTCGGGAACCGGCGTTTCTCACCACGGGCCTCAGGCAAGCGCCTCTACGGCGGCCTGGGCGAAGCCGTGGTCCTGCGCCGGGGCGCCGCCACCGACGCCGATCGCGCCGACCAGCCGGCCCTCGCGCCTCACCGGGATGCCGCCCGCGATGAACAGCAGCGGCCGGTCGAGTGCGGTGGGCAGGGTGTGGAAGAGGCCTCCGGGCTGGACGGCGTCGACGAGGTCGGCGGTGGGCGCGTTGAGCTGGAGCGCGGTGTACGCCTTGCGGGTGCTGGTCTCGCCGGAGATCAGCACGGCCCGGTCGTCGCGCCGGAAGGCGAGGAGGTGGCCGCCGGCGTCCAGCACGGTGATGCTCACGGTGACCCCGGCGGCCTCCGCGGCCCGACGGGCCTCGGCGACGAGCGTCTCGGCGTCCTGGATGGTCAGCGGGGCGACGGCGGTGCTGGTAGTGCTGGTGGTGCTCATCAGGGTTTCTCCTTGCGGGTGTTGCTGTTTTCGGTGTCGGGAGGTCGGCCGCGCGGGGACGGACGGGGACGGCCCTGGCCCCGTGTCTCCCCGCTCCGGCCCGGCGGGGTCAGTGGTGGACGGCGGTCCGCCGCTCGCTCGGCAGGCCGGTGGCCACGACGGCACGGCGGGTGCTCGTGCGGTGCTCCAGTACGGCGGACAGGATCGCGAGGACCAGAGCGGCCGTGGCGAGAGCGGCGCCGACCCAGTTCGGGGCGGTGTAGCCGAGACCGGCCGCGATGACGATGCCGCCGAGCCAGGCGGACAGCGCGTTGCCGAGGTTGAAGGCGCCGATGTTCACGGCCGAGGCGAGCGTCGGGGCACCGTGTGCCTGGTCGAGGACGCGCTTCTGCAGCGGCGGCACGGTGGCGAAGCCCAGGGCGCCGATGAGGGCGATGGTGACGGCCGCGGCGATCTTGTTGTGGGCGGTGACGGTGAAGAGCGCGAGCACGACGGCCAGGGCGCCCAGCGACACGTAGAGCATGGGCATCAGGGCGCGGTCGGCGAACTTGCCGCCGACGAGGTTGCCGCCGACCATGCCGAGGCCGAAGAGGACGAGCAGCCAGGTGACGGAGCCGTCGGCGAAGCCCGCGACGTGGGTCATCATCGGCGCGATGTAGGTGATGGCCGCGAAGACGCCGCCGAAGCCGAGGACGGTCATCGCCATGGCGAGCAGGACCTGGGCGTTCTTGAACGCGGCCAGTTCGTGCCGCAGCTGTACGCCCTCGGGCTTGGGCAGGTCGGGCACGAGCTTGGCGATCCCGGCCAGGCCGATCACGCCGAGGCCCGCGACGATGGCGAAGGTGACGCGCCAGCCGACGGACTGCCCGACGAGGGTGCCCAGCGGGACGCCGACGACGTTGGCGACGGTCAGCCCGGTGAACATCATCGCGATGGCTCCGGCCTTCTTGTCCGGGGCCACCAGTTCGGCCGCGACAACCGAGCCGATGCCGAAGAAGGCGCCGTGGGCGAGTGAGGCGACCACGCGGCCGATCAGCATCACGGAGAAGCTGGGGGCGACGGCGGAGAGCAGGTTGCCGAGGATGAACAGGCCCATCAGCAGCATCAGCATCCGCTTGCGGGGGACCTTGGTGCCGAGCACGGTCATCAGCGGGGCGCCGATCAGCACACCCAGCGCGTAGCCGGTGACCAGGAGTCCGGCGGTGGGGATGGAGACCCCGAAGTCTCCCGCGACCTGGGGCAGCAAGCCCATGATCACGAACTCCGTCGTACCGATTCCGAAGGCCCCGATCGCGAGGGCCAGAAGCGCGAGAGGCATGGGGATGTACCTTTCCCAGAAGATTGCAGGAGCGCTTTGCGTGCGTTCACAATAGTTGCAGACGCGGGCTATATGCAAGCGCGGACTATTTCATCTGTGCTCTATCCTGGGTTCAGCCGCTCCGGGACGGAGGAAACGCCAATGACAGCGACGGACCCCGCACTCACCGCCCTCGCCCAGGGCTGGTGCGCCCTCTCCTTGCTGCACGGGAGGATCGAGGCGCACATCGAGCGCGCCCTGCAGGCCCGGCACGACCTGAGCATGCGCGAGTACTCGCTGCTCGACGTGCTCAGTCGGCAGCACGACGGTGACGGAGGTCATCTACAGATGAGGCAGGTCGCCGACGCGGTCGTCCTCAGCCAGAGCGCCACCACCCGACTGGTCACCCGACTCGAGGACCGCGGCCTGCTCGCGCGCTACCTGTGCCCGACCGACCGCCGGGGCATCTACACGAACGTCACCGAGGCCGGTCTCACCCTGCTCGAAGCGGCGCGCCCCACCAACGACACCGCCCTGCGCGAGGCACTCGACGCGGCGGCCCAGAACCCCGAACTGGCGCCCCTGGTCCGGGTCGTGGAGTCGATGAACGTGCCCGCCTAGGTCCGTCCCGCACCGCCCGCACACCTCTGCCTAAGGTGGGGCCATGGGAGATCTTGAGATACGAGCCGCGGTCACCGAGGACATCCCCGCCATCGTCGCCATGCTCGCCGACGACCCCCTGGGTTCCCAGCGCGAGTCGCCGGACGACCTGACGCCTTACCTGACCGCGTTGGAGCGCCTCGCCGCCGACCCGAACCAGCACCTCGTCGTCGCCGTACGGGAGGACAGGGTCGTCGGTACGCTCCAGCTCACGATCGTTCCCGGGCTGTCCCGCAAGGGCGCCACACGCTCGATCGTCGAGGCCGTACGGATCCACGCGGACGAGCGGGGCAGCGGCCTGGGAACCCAGCTCATCGAGTGGGCGATCGACGAATCGCGGCGCCAGGACTGCCAGTTGGTCCAGCTGACCTCCGACGTCACCCGCACCGACGCCCACCGCTTCTACGAGCGGCTCGGCTTCACCGCCTCACACGTGGGCTTCAAGCTCCCCCTCTGAAGCCCCTCCGGTGCCTCCGGTGTCTCCGGAAGAGAACGCGGCGGTCCTACGCAACAGCAGGCGCCATGTTTCACGTGAAACATGGCGCCTGCCCGACCTCCTCGGCCTGCCCGGCCGCACCGGCTAGCGGATCCCCCGCCACCCCTCCGGGTCCACCCCGCCCGGCACAGAACCGCTCTCGTCGTACGGCTGCCGCGTGAAGACGAACGATCCGAGGTCCAGGTGGGTCAGGGATCCGTCCGGGCGCCGTACCGGCCGTAGGAGCTCTCCGGCGTAGTAACCCTCCAGCCCGGTCCAGGTGCCGTCGCCGTTGGGCCGGAAACGTGAACGGCGGCCACTGCCGGCCAGCGGCTCCAGCGAGGCGCCGCCGTCGGCGGTCAGCCGGAGGGCGAAGCCGTGCGTGCCCCAGTACCACTGGCCCGCCAACTCCAGCGCCTCGGAGTCGACTTCAGGCATCGGGCGCCACGGCTCGGGAATCCTCGGCTCGGCCTCCGCGACGATCCGGACGAGATCGGCGCCCACCGATGACAGCAGTGGCCCGGAGGTGCAGTTGGCCAGGACCACCGCCGCGATGTCGTCGTCCAGGCTGATGGTGAGGTTCGCCAGGAAGCCGGGCAGCGATCCGGAATGACCGATGAGCAGCCGTCCATGACGGCGCTGGATCTGCAGACCAAGCCCGTACGCGGAACCGTCCAGAACATCCGCGGCTTCCGCCGGCGCCGCCGGGGTCCGCATCTCCCGTACGGACTCGGCGCTCAGGACCCGGTCGTCGCCGTTGGCGAGGAAGACCGCGAACCGCGCCAAGTCATCGGTCGTGGACCAGAGTTGCCCTGCCGAGGCCATACGGCCCAGGTCCTCGGAGGGTTCCGGCAGCAGCGCGTCGGCCCAGGGATGCACCGCCCAGCCACCGGCGTGCGGTGCCTGCGGCTGGGCGCTGGTGCGGTCGAGGCCCAGGGGTTCGAGCACTTCCCGTCGGAGCACGTCCTCCCAGGAGGCGCCGCGCAACTCCTCGACGAGTGCGCCCAACAACGAGTAGCCGGGATTCGAATAGTGGAACCTGCGGCCGACCGGATGCAGCAGCGGCTGTTCGCCCAGCACGTCGCGGAGCTCCGGCCGGAGGGACCCCGGTGTCCGCTCCCACCAAGGCGCGGGCGACTCGGCCGCCAACCCGCCCGTGTGCGCCAGGAGTTCGGCGATGGTCGCCTCCCCCGCGCCGGTTCCGGGCAGATACTTCTCCAGCGGGTCGCCGAGATCGAGGACGCCCTCGTCCCGCAGGCGCAGCACCAGGACGGCGGTGAACGTCTTGGTGATCGAGCCGATCCGGTACTGCACGTTCTCGTCCGGCCCGTGCCCGTCCACCGAGGTCCGCGCGCCGTGCCACACCGCCCGCCCACCGCGTACCACCGCCGCGACCAACGACGGCGCCCGTCCCTCGGCCTGGGCCACGGCGATCCGATGCAGCAGCGCCCGGCGGGTACCGGGAAGCAAGTCGTCCTGAGATGTCGTCATGCCCCCAGTTCATCCGGCGGGACGGTCGTACGTCGAGCACATTTCCCTGGGAGAGGCGAAGCGCCCGGGCGATGCGGATCGCGCACCGATGAGTTTCGCGCGTCGCGCCGGTCTGTACGCGTGAGACCGATTCACGGAAGGCTGGCGGCATGCGGAAACTGATCTACGGCATGAACCTGAGCCTGGACGGCTACATCGCCGCGCCCGGCGACGACATCGGCTGGAGCGTGCCGAGTGACGAGCTGTTCCAGTTCTGGTCCGACCAGCTCCAGGCGACCGAGCTGACGCTGTACGGGCGCAAGCTGTGGCAGACGATGAGCTCCCATTGGCCGACCGCTGACCAGCTGCCGGGCGCCACCCCGGCGGAGATCGAGTTCGCGCACCGCTGGCGGGACATGTCGAAGATGGTGTTCTCCTCGACGGACGGCAAGGTCGACAAGGTCGACTGGAACACCCGCCTGGTCACCGGCGACGCGGTCGCCGAGATCACCCGGCTCAAGGCCGAGGACGGCGGCCCGATGGACATCGGCGGCGCGACGCTCGCCGGGGCGGCCATGCGGGCCGGGCTGATCGACGAGTACGTACTGGCCACCGCGCCGGTCCTGGTGGGCGGCGGCACACCGTTCTTCTCGGCGCTGGACAGCTGGGTGAACCTGAACCTGGTGGAGACCCGGACGTTTCCCGGCGGCCTGATCCTGACCCGGTACGAGACGAGGCGCTGAGGGCCGGCGCGGGCCGTCCGGACGGCATTCGGAACCTGGCCGATCGGACGGGAAGCCTGGACGGTTGGCCGACGCGGAGCCCGAGAACGCGGGCTAGCGTCCTTCTCCGCAGGTGAGACCACGGAGAGGAAGGCAGCCCGATGGATCAGCGAACGTCCGACCGGGGCACCGGCTTGACCGCCGAGTTCGAGAGGGACGTCGTCGCGCTCCTGCTGGAGGCGATGCGCGTGGTGGACAAGCAGGCACGCGAGGACCTCGGTACGGAAAGCGTGCTGTACGCGCTCCTGTCGGGTGACTCGGCCGCGGGTTCCGCGATCGCACCCGGGATGAGGGCCTCCGGCTCGCTCGCCGGTTCCATCGGAGGCCGGGGGACATCCGTGTGGGTCAGTGAGGACGCGGGTGACGGCACGGTGGGAAGCCCGGACGACGAGCGGGAGATCGACGCCTTCTGGCGGGAGGTCCGGCTGGAGGAGGCCGAGAGGCTGCGGCGGGCGAATCGTAAGCAGAAGGACGGCCAGGACCAGGGACAGGCACGGGGGCAGGGGCAGGGGCAGGGGCAGGGGAGTCTTGAACTCCCGCCGATGACCGGTGCGGTGCGGACCTGTCTGCGCAAGGCGCTGGAGGCCGCACGGGAGGAAGGCGCGGTGTCCGTGCGCGTCCGGCATCTGGCGCACGCGCTGATCGGGCTGCCCGATACGCGGGCCCGTGAAGCCATGGTGCTGCGGAAGATGGACGTCCCGGCCGCCTCGGCGGCGCTCGACGCGTTGCGCGGGAGCGACGAAGTACCTGAGCCCGGCTCGGTGTTGGTCCTGCGCAAGGCGGGGACGTTCGGGAAGAGCGGGAATCCGCTGACCAGGAAGTTCACCGCCTGGATATTCGGAGGCGGCGCCGGGTTCGGTTCCGCGGTCGTGAGTGCGGTGCGTGCGGAGGCACCACGGAGGGCGGTGCGGCGCGGGGCGCCGGAGCTGGAACCCGTCGATGTGCTGCTGGGGATCCTGGCACTGGAACGGTCGTTGACCGTCGCGGGGCGTGAACTGCCGGAGGAACTGGCGGGCGCGAACCAGGGGGCGGCGCTCCTGCGTCGGCACGGCGTACGGCAGGATGCTGTCACCCGGGTGCTGCTTCCCTCGACCGGGGTCGCGGAGGAGGAGCCCCGGGAGGTCCGCGGCCACGCCGACTTCGAGCAACGGCTCCTGCATGTCGCCCAGTTCACCGCCTCCGCTCAGGGATCGCCCACGGTCGGTACGACCCACCTGCTGGCCGCGCTGCTGGACAAGGGGACGGACGCGGAGTCCATGGCGGAGATCGAGCGGGTGCTCACCGCGAGCGGGGCGGATGTCGCCGGGTTGCGGGCAGAGCCGGAGCTACGGGTCCCGGGCGGAGCGGCACAGGCGTCCTGACGGGTCCTCCGCAGTGGTCCAAGGATGCGGGCGATGGTCTACGGACGCGTGGCGTGGAGTTGCGGTGTTCCGCAGACCCGGTGTTCCGCAGACGGGACGTACTCCAGGCAGGGTGTCCCGCAGACAGGGTGTTCCACAGACGTGCACGCCGAGAGCAGCCGTGGAGAACGGCGCCCACAAGGAGAAGACATGAGTCCGGCAGTGCGACCGTGGGGACGGGCGCGCCGCGAGGCGGCCGCGATCCGGGAGGCGGTGCGCGCCGCGCCCCGGCGGACGGTCGTGACCGAGTCCGTACTCGCCGGTCTGGTCCTGCTCTGCTCGCTGGCGCCGGTTCCGCTGATTCCGCCGGCCCACCCAGTGACAGTGGCCCTTCTGGGGGTGTGGGCGGCGCTGCTCGTGCCCGCGCGGCGGATGTACCCGGCGTTCACGGTGCTGGGCTGCGTGCCGTTGATCGCCGGGGACAACGTGTGGGCGATGGTGGTGGTGCCGTGCGTCGTGTGGTCCGCCGTGCGTCGCGTCACCCCCGTACGGCGCGCATGGGGAGTGATCGGGGCGAGCAGTGCCGGCGCCGCGGTCCTGTCGATCGTCGACCAGTCCCTCGGCGAACACTCGACGCCGACGTACCTGATCGCCGGCGCCGGCTTGGCGACGCTGTTCATCCTGCTGCCCGCGTTGTCCGGCATGGTGATAGGGCGTCGCCGCCCGCTGACCGGGTTGCTGCGGGAACGCAACGCCTACCTCGAACAGACCCGTCTTCTCACCGACGAGGCGGCCCGCATGGAGGAACGGGCACGCATCGCCGCCGAGATGCACGATCTACTCGGTCACCGCATCAGCCTCATCGCGGTGCACGCCGGAGCCCTCCAGCTCGCCGCCGAACGACAGGCGCCCCAGCTGGCCTCCCAGGCCGAACTCCTGCACACCACCGCCGGCACGGCCATGGACGAGCTGCGCGGCATCCTAGGCGTCCTCCGTCACCAGACCGGCGAGAACAGCGCCGACCGGGGGACCCGCGAGGATCTCTCCACGCTGGTCGCGGATTCCCGGGACGCGGGCGCCGACGCCGAACTGCACTGGAACGCGACCGGGCCGACGGACGCGGACGCCCGCACCCGGCAGGCCGTCCACCGTGTGACCCGCGAGGGACTCACCAACGCGCTGAAGCACGCGCCCGGCGCACCGGTCCGTGTGATGTTCCAGGACGAAGGCGACACGGTGGTGATCGCCGTCGTCAACGACGCCCCGCCGGTGCCCTGTTCGCCCGGTGGCGGGAACCTCAGCGGACTCGTCGGCCTCCAGGAGAGGATCAGCCTGCTCGGCGGCACCCTCCACGCCGGACCGCGTCCGGAGGGCGGCTTCGCACTCTCCGCCCGCATACCCGCCCGGCCCAACGTGCCCCCCGTGTACGCCGCTTCGCCGGTGTACGCCGCTTCGGCCGGGGCGGTGTCCGGCGGGCCTGTATCTGCCGGACTGTTGTCCGGCGGGGCGGGCTCCCGGCCCCCCTTGTCCACGGAGGTCCTCACGTGGCCCCGCCTCCTGGGCGGCGGCTGCGCGGCGCTGCTGGTGATGCTGCCGGCCATCGGCAGCACCATCGTCCTGCTGATCTTGGCGCTTCTACACTGAACCGATGATCCGAGTCCTGATCGCCGACGACGAGGCGCTGATGCGCACCGGGATCCGCCTGATCCTGGAGAACGCCGACGAGGTCCGCATCGTGGCCGAGGCACAGAACGCCCATGAGGCCGTCGAAGCCTGCCGCGCCCACCCCGTCGACGTCGCTCTCCTCGACATCCGCATGCCCGGGGACGGCATCACCGCCGTCGCCGAGATCGCCCGGCACTCGCCCCGCACCCGAGCGGTGATGTTGACGGCCTTCGGCGAGGAGGCGACCGTCACCAGGGCCCTGCGCACCGGAGCCCACGGCTACCTCCTCAAGGACACCGGCCCTCGCGACCTCATCGACGCCGTACGCCGCGCCGCGGCCGGAGAACCGGTCCTCGCCCCGCAGGTCACCCGCCAACTCGTCGACTTCCGGGCCCGGTCGGGCCACGGCAGCGATGCGGCCACACGTCGGATCGCGGACCTGACACCGGCCGAACGGGACGTCCTACGGCTGCTGGGCACCGGCCTCTCCAACGCCGAGATCGCCGCGCAGCTCCATCTGAGCACCGGCACCGTCAAGGCTCACATCAGCAGCATCCTCACCCGCACCGACTGCATCAACCGGGTCCAGGCGGCGGTACTGGCGCATGAGGCGGGCCTGCTCGACTGACGTCCGGCAGGCCACACGGTCCCGCACCGGCCCGCAACGCTGCCGTCGTCGGCTCACGTCTGCGCCATGTCCACGAAGCGCGAGTAGTGCCCCTGGAAGGCGACGGTGATGGTCGCCGTCGGGCCGTTACGGTGCTTGCCGACGATGATGTCCGCCTCGCCCGCGCGCGGCGACTCCTTCTCGTACGCGTCCTCGCGGTGCAGCAGGATGACCATGTCGGCGTCCTGCTCGATGGAGCCGGACTCACGCAGGTCGGACACCATCGGCTTCTTGTCCGTGCGCTGCTCGGGGCCACGGTTCAGCTGCGAGAGCGCGATCACCGGGACCTCCAGCTCCTTGGCCAGCAGCTTGAGGTTTCGGGACATGTCCGAGACCTCCTGCTGACGGCTCTCCTGCCGCTTGGAGCCACCGGCCTGCATCAGCTGCAGATAGTCGATGATGACCAGCTTGATGTCGCTGCGCTGCTTGAGCCGACGGCACTTCGCCCGGATCTCCATCATCGACAGGTTCGGAGAGTCGTCGATGTAGAGCGGCGCGGACGACACCTCGGGCATCCGTCGCGCCAGCCGCGTCCAGTCCTCGTCGGTCATGGTGCCGGAGCGCATGTGGTGCAGGGCGACCCGGGCCTCGGCGGACAGCAGGCGCATCGCGATCTCGTTGCGCCCCATTTCGAGGGAGAAGATGACGCTCGGCAGATTGTTCTTGATCGACGCGGCGCGGGCGAAGTCGAGCGCGAGGGTGGACTTACCCATGGCGGGACGGGCCGCGATGACGATCATCTGGCCCGGGTGCAGGCCGTTGGTGAGCGAGTCGAGGTCGGTGAACCCGGTGGGCACACCCGTCATCTCGCCGCTGCGTGAGCCGATCGCCTCGATCTCGTCGAGCGCGCCCTCCATGATGTCGCCGAGCGGGAGGTAGTCCTCGCTGGTCCGCTGCTCGGTGACCGCGTAGATCTCGGCCTGCGCCCGGTTGACGATCTCGTCGACGTCGTCGTCGGCCGCGTATCCCATCTGGGTGATGCGGGTGCCGGCCTCGACCAGACGGCGGAGGACGGCGCGCTCGTGGACGATCTCCGCGTAATACTCGGCGTTCGCCGCCGTGGGCACGGTCTGGACGAGGGTGTGCAGATACGATGCGCCGCCGACCTTGTTGATCTCACCGCGCTTGGTGAGTTCGGCGGCGATGGTGATCGGGTCGGCCGGCTCGCCCTTGGCGTAGACGTCGAGGATCGCCTGGTAGATCGTCTCGTGCGCGGGCTTGTAGAAGTCGTGGCCCTTGAGGACCTCGACGACGTCGGCGATGGCGTCCTTCGACAGGAGCATGCCGCCGAGTACGGACTGCTCGGCATCGAGGTCCTGCGGCGGAACGCGTTCGAAGGCCGACCCCGCGCCCTCCCACGCGCCGCCTTCCTGGCCGCGGTCGTGCTGTTCGTCCCGGCCCCGGCCTCCGTCACCTCGTCGTCGGGAAGCGGGCAGACGATCACTCGGACCGCTGTCGGCCCACGGGTCGTCCAAGGGCTCGGAAATACTCAATCGAGCCACCTCCTCCCGTCCGCCGAGCGGACCTCGCCGTGCCCCTCATTTCTACGGCACGGCACTGACAAATGAGGCGCCCAACTCCGGTACGGGCGCGTCGGTTTTGTGATGGTTCTCGGGCCGACGGACGGAGCGGGCGCCGGTCCACCGTAGGCCTGCCGGCACCGTCAGCCAATCTGGTTATCCACAGGCCATGTGGACGACGGCCCCGATGCTGTGGAGAACCCGCCAAAACCTGTGCACGACCCGGTGGACAGCCCTGTGAACAAGACCTCGCCCCTTCCGCCGTAACCCATCTGACCTGCTCATTTACCGTCCACCGGCTGTGCAGAAGAAAAACTTTCCACATCAGACCAAGATCGCTTCGAACAGTGCGCGAGAGGACACGAGGCGAGATCAGAGGTAAGGGTCACCCAGCAATTGCATCTCTTACCTGTGGACGATTAGATTGGTGCTCATGACACAGGCTCCCGCGGCCACCAGGGCCACCCGACGCCAGCACGACCGAGAGATCGTCATGCTGGCCGTCCCGGCCTTCGGCGCACTCGTCGCCGAGCCCCTCTTCGTCATGGCCGACAGCGCGATCGTCGGCCATCTCGGCACCGCCCAACTCGCCGGACTCGGCGTGGCATCCGCCCTCCTGACGACCGCCGTGAGCATCTTCGTCTTCCTCGCCTACGCCACCACCGCGGCCGTCGCCCGACGCGTCGGCGCAGGCGATCTCCAGGCCGCCATCCGCCAGGGCATGGACGGCATCTGGCTCGCCCTGCTGATCGGCGCCACCGTCATAGCCGTCGTCCTCCCCTCCGCTCCCGCCCTCATCAACGTCTTCGGCGCCTCGGACACCGCGGCCCCTTACGCGACGACCTACCTCCGCATCTCCTCCCTCGGCATCCCGGCCATGCTGATCGTCCTCGCCGCCACCGGAGTCCTCCGCGGCCTCCAGAACACCAAGACACCGCTCTACGTCGCCATCTCGGGCTTCGTCGCCAACGGCGTCCTCAACGTCGCCCTGGTCTACGGCGCCGACCTCGGCATCGCCGGCTCCGCCTGGGGCACCGTCATCGCCCAGTGGGGCATGGCCGCCGTGTATCTCGTCGTGGTCGTCCGCGGCGCCCGCCGGCACGGCGCCTCCCTCGCTCCGGACGCGGCAGGGATCAGAGCCTCGGCCCAGGCAGGCGCACCGCTCCTCGTGCGTACGCTCTCCCTGAGAGCGATCCTCCTGATCGCCACCGCTGTCGCGGCCCGCCTGGGCGACGCCGACATCGCCGCGCACCAGATCATCCTGTCCCTGTGGTCTCTGCTGGCCTTCGCTCTCGACGCCATCGCGATCGCGGGTCAGGCCATCATCGGCCGCTACCTCGGCGCGGACGACCCCCAGGGCGCCCGAGCCGCCTGTCGTCGCATGGTGCAGTGGGGCATAGCCGTCGGAGTGGTCCTCGGTCTCCTGGTGATCCTCTCCCGCCCGCTCTTCCTCCCCCTGTTCACCAGCGACTCCACCGTCAAGGACGCAGCTCTGCCCGCCCTGATCATGGTGGCGCTCTCCCAGCCGATCTGCGGCGTCGTCTACGTCCTGGACGGCGTACTGATGGGCGCGGGAGACGGGCCGTATCTCGCCGGTGCGATGTTGGTGACCCTCGCGGTCTTCGTCCCGGCCGCCCTGCTCGTTCCGACCTTCGGCGGCGGACTGACCGCGGTCTGGGGAGCGATGACCCTGATGATGGCGGTACGCATGCTGACGCTCCTGCTGCGCGCCCGCTCGGGCCGCTGGGTCGTCACGGGCGCGACCCGCTGACCGTTTCACGTGAAACACCGCGCACCGCCATGTTTCACGTGAAACATGAGCGCGGTCGCCCTGCCCGAACCCACCGTGCGGGCGAGGTGGTACCCCGCATCTCACTGCTCCGGACACAGCAGAGGGGCCGCACCCCAACGGATGCGGCCCCTCTCTCAGCTATGCCGAGCGCAGCGATCAGGCTGCGATGACCTCGATGTTGACCTTGGCGGCAACCTCGGGGTGCAGACGCACGGACGTCTCGTGGGCGCCCAGGGTCTTGATCGGGGACGTCAGCTCGATACGACGCTTGTCGACCTCGGGGCCACCGGAAGCCTTGATCGCGGAAGCGATGTCGGCCGGGGTGACGGAACCGAAGAGACGACCGGCGTCGCCGGAGCGAACGGCCAGACGAACCTTGACACCCTCGAGCTGGGCCTTCACGGAGTTGGCCTGCTCGATGGTCTGGATCTCGTGGATCTTGCGAGCACGACGGATCTGCTCGACGTCCTTCTCGCCACCCTTGGTCCAGCGGATAGCGAACTTCCGCGGGATCAGGTAGTTGCGAGCGTAACCGTCCTTGACGTCGACGACGTCGCCCGCGGCACCGAGGCCGGAGACCTCGTGGGTGAGGATGATCTTCATGAGTCGGTCACCCTTCCCTTATCGCGCGGTGGAGGTGTAGGGCAGCAGCGCCATCTCACGGCTGTTCTTCACAGCCGTGGCGACGTCACGCTGGTGCTGCGTGCAGTTGCCGGTCACGCGGCGGGCACGGATCTTGCCGCGGTCGGAAATGAACTTCCGCAGCATGTTCGTGTCCTTGTAGTCCACGTACTGGACCTTGTCCTTGCAGAATGCGCAGACCTTCTTCTTCGGCTTGCGCACAGGCGGCTTCGCCATGTGTATCTCCTGTGTGATCAAGAAGTGTGGGTACGGCCCACCCTTGGCCCAGAGGCCTAGAAGGGGGGCTCGTCCGAGTAGCCGCCACCGCCGCCATTGCCGCCGCCGGAGTTTCCACCCCAGCCGCCGCCACCGCCGCCACCCTGGTTGCCACCGGCCGGAGCGCTAGTGGCCCACGGGTCGTCGGCAGGAGCGCCGCCGGCCGACTGACCGCCGCCGGAGTTTCCACCCCAGCCGCCGCCACCCTGGCCGCCACCACCGCCGCCGCCGAAGCCGCCGCCCTGGCCACCGCGAGCGCCACCGGCGGTCTTGGTGACCTTGGCCGTGGCACTGCGCAGGCTGGCGCCGACTTCCTCGACGTCCAGTTCGTAGACCGTGCGCTTGACGCCCTCACGGTCCTCGTAGGACCGCTGCTTCAACCGGCCCTGCACGATGACGCGCATGCCTCGCTGAAGCGATTCCGCGACGTTCTCCGCCGCCTGACGCCAGACCGAGCAGGTGAGGAAGAGGCTTTCGCCGTCCTTCCACTCGTTCGTCTGGCGGTCGAAGGTGCGGGGTGTGGACGCGACACGGAACTTCGCGACCGCCGCACCGGACGGGGTGAAGCGCAGCTCGGGGTCGTCGACAAGATTGCCGACGACCGTGATGACGGTCTCGCCTGCCATGGGGGAACCTCTCGGCGGGTTTGCTGCTGGCTGCTTGGTGCTGCTACTCGGATCCCGAGATCAGCTGAGCAGGAATGCTCAGTGGGTCTCGGGGCGGAGGACCTTGGTCCGGAGGACCGACTCGTTCAGGTTCATCTGGCGGTCGAGCTCCTTGACGACCGCAGGCTCGGCCTGCAGGTCGATGACCGAGTAGATGCCCTCGGGCTTCTTCTTGATCTCGTACGAGAGACGACGACGGCCCCAGGTGTCGACCTTCTCGACCTTTCCGTTGCCCTCACGGACGACGGAGAGGAAGTTCTCGATCAGGGGGGAGACAGCGCGCTCCTCCAGATCGGGGTCGAGGATGACCATCACCTCGTAGTGACGCATGTGGAACCCACCTCCTTTGGACTCAGCGGCCACGGTCGATCCGTGGCAGGAGGGTTGTGATGCGTGAGCAACAGTGTGTGCCAGTAAAACAGCCGCCACTGACATCGGGGGCCCCTCGCGGGGATTCCGAGTCGTGACATGGGCAGACACCAGTGCAGAGGGTACAGAGTACCCGCCCACCGGCTTCCGGTTGAAATCCGGTGGCGGAGAGCGTCAATCTGTACACATCGGGTGTGTCCGGCGCGACGACGCGCCGCCTTCCGCAGGAGGTGCCACATGGCACAGGCATTGCGACCCAACACCGCCGGCTCTCTCTTCGCCACTGACGGCAAGCCCCATCCGCTCCAGGACACGCTGCTCGCGGTGACCCTGGTGCTCGGCCTGACCGCGTTCGTCACGGGGTTCTTCCACAGCCTGCATCTGCTCAGCTCCTGGACCGGGCTGGTGGGCATCCTGATCGGCGCCTACGGCCAGTGGATCTCCGAGACGACGAGGGAGCGCTTCGGCCTGATCCTGGGTCTCGGTGCCGCGGGTGTCGGTTTCTTCCTCGGTATGGCCCACGGCGGTCTGTTCGGCGGGGTCATCAGCTGACGGCCCGGACGCCGTAGCCCCAACACCGTGTAAACCACCACGGATCGCCCCGGTGGCCCAAAAGCCGAGGCGAAGGTTGCATACGCCCAGTCGGGGCGCTCGCGAGGCGCAGTAGGCTTCGGCGCGAGAGCCGGAGCCCCTGTACCCATGGGGACACCCCAGCCCGAGGAGCGCCCCGAATGAGCCTGACCCTGAGGACCATCAGCCGTGAGCAGCATCTGGCATTCATCCAGAGCCTGCCCTCGGCGAGCCACATGCAGGTCCCGGCATGGGCTGATGTGAAGGCGGAGTGGCGCTCCGAGAGCCTCGGCTGGATCGACGGGAAGACGGGCGAGCTGGTCGGCGCGGGTCTGGTCCTGTACCGGCAACTCCCCAAGATCAAGCGCTACTTGGCGTATCTGCCCGAGGGCCCGGTCATCAACTGGTACGCGCCGAACCTCGACGACTGGCTCCAGCCGATGCTGGCCCACCTCAAGCACCAGGGCGCCTTCTCGGTGAAGATGGGCCCGCCGGTCATCATCCGGCGCTGGGAGGCCACCTCCATCAAGGCCGGCATCCAGAACCCGGACGTGAAGCGGCTGCGCGACATCGAGGCCGACTTCATCGAGCCGCGCGCCTTCGAGGTCGCCGACAAGCTGCGCCGCATGGGCTGGCAGCAGGGTGAGGACGGCGGCGCCGGCTTCGGCGACGTCCAGCCGCGCTACGTCTACCAGGTGCCGCTGGCCAACCGCTCGCTCGAAGAGGTCCACAAGAACTTCAACCAGCTGTGGCGCCGCAACATCAAGAAGGCCGAGAAGGCCGGTGTCGAGGTCGTCCAGGGCGGCTACCACGACCTCGAGGAATGGCAGCGGCTGTACGAGATCACGGCCGTGCGCGACCACTTCCGGCCGCGCCCGCTGTCGTACTTCCAGCGCATGTGGACGGCCCTCAACACCGAGGACCCCAACCGGATGCGGCTGTACTTCGCCCGGCACAACGGGGTGAACCTGTCGGCGGCGACGATGCTGGTGGTCGGCGGACACGTCTGGTACTCCTACGGCGCCTCCGACAACATCGGGCGTGAGGTCCGGCCCTCGAACGCGATGCAGTGGCGGATGCTGCGCGACGCCTACGCGCTCGGCGCCACCGTCTACGACCTGCGCGGCATCTCCGACTCGCTGGACGAGACCGATCACCTCTTCGGTCTGATCCAGTTCAAGGTGGGCACCGGCGGGCAGGCCGCCGAGTACCTCGGCGAGTGGGACTTCCCGCTCAACAAGCTGCTCCACAAGGCGCTCGACATCTACATGTCGCGCCGCTGACCTCACGGTCCTCGCTTCGATAACGTCGACAGCTCCCCTACTTCTGACACACCGCAGCCACCCGAAAGGTTCCAGGTCCGGCCATGGCGCTCACGCTCTCCGTCGACACCGCGCGCTGGCGGGCGCATCACATGCGCGTAGCCCAGCAGTTCCCCGGGCTCGTCCCGGTCTGCAAGGGCAACGGCTACGGCTTCGGGCACGAGCGGCTGGCGGAGGAGGCGACGCGGCTGGGCGCGGACGTCCTCGCCGTCGGCACGACGTACGAGGCCGCCCGGATCAAGGACTGGTTCGGCGGTGATCTGCTGGTGCTGACGCCGTACCGCCGCGGCGAGGAGCCCGTTCCGCTGCCGGACCGGGTCATCCGCTCGGTGTCGTCCATTGACGGCGTGTACGGCCTCGTGGGCGCCCGTGTGGTCATCGAGGTGATGTCCTCGATGAAGCGTCACGGCGTGAGCGAGCAGGAACTCCCGCAGCTGCACTCGGCCATAGAGAACGTGCGCCTGGAGGGCTTCGCCATCCACCTCCCGCTGGACCGCACCGACGGCTCGGACGCCGTCGAGGAGGTCATCGGCTGGATGGACCGGCTGCGTGCCGCGCGGCTGCCGCTGCACACGATGTTCGTCAGCCACCTCAAGGCCGAGGAACTCGCCCGGCTCCAGCAGCAGTTCCCGCAGACCCACTTCCGGGCCCGGATCGGCACCCGGCTGTGGCTGGGGGACCACGACGCCACCGAGTACCGCGGGGCGGTCCTGGACGTCACCCGTGTCTCCAAGGGCGACCGTTTCGGCTACCGGCAGCAGAAGGCGGCCTCGGACGGCTATCTGGTGGTCGTGGCGGGCGGTACGTCGCACGGGGTGGGCCTGGAGGCCCCCAAAGCGCTGCACGGCGTCATGCCGCGCGCCAAGGGCGTCGCCCGCGCCGGTCTCGCCACGGTGAACCGGAACCTCTCCCCGTTCGTCTGGGACGGCAAGCAGCGCTGGTTCGCCGAGCCGCCGCACATGCAGGTCTCGATCCTGTTCGTGCCGGTGGAGGCCGCTGAGCCGAAGGTCGGCGAGGAACTGGTGGCCCATCTGCGGCACACCACCACGCAGTTCGACCGCATCGTGGACCGCTGAGCCTCACGCGAACAGCCGAAAGGCCGTACACGGAACCTCCCGTGTACGGCCTTTCGCGTGGCCTCTCCGCGGCTCTCCGCAGTCTGTGAGCGGTCCGTTGGCATTCCGTCGGAGTCCGCCGGCGCCTGTTCGCTCAGAGCGAACGCTCGGCCGGGTCCTCGCTGCCCCACTCCACCTGCGGTCCCTCGAAGGGGGCCGCGTGCCGTCCCCGGTGGGCCGCCGAGCCGAACACGAACACGTCCTCCGCCTGGTCGAGCACCCCGCCCGACGGGTCGTCATCGCCCGCCAGGCGCACCACGTCCCGCTCCGGCAGGAGGATGTCGCGCACGATCACCGCGCACAGATACAGCGTGCCCAGCAGATGCAGGCCGATCGCCCAGTGGTAGCCGTCGGTCGGCAGTCCCTTGTGGGCGTCTCCGCTGGTCGTGTACGCGAGGTACATCCAGATCCCCAGGAAGTACGCCACCTCGCACGCCTGCCAGATCAGGAAGTCCCGCCACTTCGGCCGGGCCAGCACCGCCAGGGGGACCAGCCACAGCACGTACTGCGGTGAGTAGACCTTGTTGGTCAGGATGAACGCCGCCACGATCAGGAAGGCCAGCTGGGCGAAGCGCGGCCGACGCGGAGCGGTGAGTGTGAGGACCGCGATGCCCGCGCAGCACAGCAGCACCAGCAGGGTGGCGAAGGTGTTGACGGTGTCGGTGCTGAGCGGGTCGGACGAGTTCTGCGCCAGGATCAGCCAGAACGACCCGAAGTCCACGCCGCGTTCCTGGCTGAACGTGTAGAACTTCGACCAGCCGTCGAAGGCGAAGAGCATCACCGGCAGGTTGACCACCAGCCAGGCGACGGCCGCGCCTCCGAACGCCTTCCCGAAGTCCCGCCACTTGCCCGCGCGCCAGCACAGCAGGAACAAGGGGCCGAGCAGGAAGACGGGATACAGCTTGGCGGCCGTTGCAAGGCCCAACAGGACGCCGAACGCGACGGCGCGGCCCCTGGACCACATCAGCATCGCCGCGGCCGTCAGAGCGACCGCCAGGAGGTCCCAGTTGATGGTGGCGGTCAGCGCGAAGGCGGGTGCCAGGGCGACCAGCAGGCCGTCCCAGGGGCGGCGGGCGTGCGTACGGCTGACGCAGACGACGATGACCGCCGCGCACACCATCAGCATCCCGGCGTTGACCATCCAGTACCACTGTTCCTGGTGCTGGATGGTGCCGCTGCCCGGTGTGAGCCAGGCGGCCACTTCCATGAACACACCGGTCAGCACCGGGTATTCGAGGTACTGCATGTCGCCGGGCAGCTTGTCGAAGTACGGCACGAGCCCATCGGCGAATCCGCGCCCCTGGTAGAGGTGCGGGATGTCCGAGTAGCACGCGTGCGTGTACTGCGAGCTGGCGCCGAAGAACCAACCGCTGGTGTAGCAGGGCGCCTTCTGGACGAGGCCGAGGGCGAACATCCCGATCGCCACCAGCGCGACGACCCGTACGGGAGTCCACCAGGACGACCCGAGTAGAGCGCGCCGGCCGATGGGGCCACCGATCAGTTCACTACCGGCGGCGGCGACCTCGTCATCCCTGGTCGGCCGTACCGGATCCGGCTCGTGCACGCTCGTGGGCGTCAGTTCTGCACTGGGCATGGGGGACATCCTGCCGTACACACCTAGGAGTACGCCGAGGGCCGCCGCACCTCGTCGGTACGGCGGCCCATGTTTCACGTGAAACACCCCGGGACGGGTGTTTCACGTGAAACACCCGTCCCGAGCGATATGCGGCTAACCGGTCGAGCCTCCGAAGATCCCGCCGTTCTGATTGCCTCTGTCGGTGCCACTTGTCTCCGTGGCAGTGGCGGTATCTGTCGGCGTCGACGTCGCGCCTCCGTCGGTGCCACCGTTGTCGTTGCACTGCCAGCTGAACCGGCAGCTCTCGGTGGCCGAAGGCGTCTCGCTCGGCGTCTGGCTGGGCGTCTCGCTCGGTGTCTCGCTGGGCGTCTCACTCGGCGTTATCACCGGCGTCGGCGTCGGAGTCGGTGCGCCGTCCTCGTTCGACACCTTGTCGATCTTGGTCGCGTCCGGGAAGCCGGGGTCCGACTTGCCCTTCAGCGCGGCTTCCATGTACTCGGTCCACACCGCAGTCGGGATGTCACCACCGTGGATGGACGCCACGCCCGCCGTGCCGTTCATGGAGAGCAGTTCGGCGTCCTTGGGGTTCTCCCTGAACATCGCGATCGACGTCGAGAGCTGCTGGGTGTAGCCGACGAACCAGGCCGACTTGTTGCTGTCGGTGGTACCGGTCTTGCCGGCCGCGTCACGGCCCAGGGCCTTCGCGCTCTTGGCCGTACCGTTCTGGATGACGTTCTCCAGGGTGTTCGTGACGTTGTTCGCCACGTTCTCCGGCATGGCCTGCTTCGTGGCCGGCTTGGTGAAGCCGGCCACCGCCTGCCCGTCGTGCTTGACGGCGGTCACCGAGTACGGGTCCGCCTGCTTGCCCGAAGCGGCGAACGTGGCGTACGCGTCGGCCATCCGGATCGCGCTGGGCGTCGACGTACCGATGGCGAAGGACGCGTTGAGCGTGGCGAAACTGTCGTCCAGTATCCCGGACGCCTTGGCCACGTCCCGCACCTTCGAGTTCCCCACATCCATGCCGAGTTGCACGAACGGCGTGTTGATGGACTGCTCCATCGCCTTGCGCAGGGAGATGTATCCCCAGGGGTAGTTGCTCTCGTTGTTCTGGTAGTAGATCGAGTTGTCCTTGTTCAGGACGTACGAGCCGTCCTGGTTTCTGACCTTGAGATGGTCGTCGCCGTTGTACTTGCTCAGCGGTGAGATCCCGACACCGTCGGTCTTGTACGTGCCGTACTGCATGGCGGCGGCGAGCACGAACGGCTTCCAGGTCGAACCCACCGGGACACCGGAGGTGTCGGCGTTGTTGGTGAAGTGGCCGTTCTCGTAGCCGTCGCCTCCGTAGAGGGCGACGATCGCACCATCCTTGGGCACCACCGACGCCGCGCCGAACTGGACGTACTTGTCCAGGTCGCGCTTCTTCGGGTCGAGGCGATCCTTCTGGACCTTCTTCACGGCCGCGCTCAGCTCGTTGACCTTGTCCTTCTGGAAGGTCGTGTAGATCTGGTAGCCGCCCTGGTCGAACTCGGTCTGCGAGATGTTCGAGTGGTTCAGGACGTACTTCTTGGCGGTGTCCACCAGGTAGCTGATCTGGCCGGTCATGCCCTTGGTCGCCTTGAGCCCCTGGGGCATGGGGTACTTCTTGATGGCCGTCTGGTACTCGGCGTCCGTGATGCGCTTGTCGTTGTGCATCTGCTCGAGGATCCAGCTCCAACGCGCCTTGGAGCGCGCGGTGTTGGACTTGGCGTCCGCCGAGGGGTCGATGTTCGTGGCGCCGATCGGGTCGTAGTACGTCGGGCCCTTCAGCAGTGCTGCCAGGAAGGCGCACTGGCTCGGCGTCAGCTTGACCGCGTCCACGCCGTAGTAGGTCTGCGCGGCGGCCTGGATGCCGTAGGCCCCGCGGCCGTAGTACGACGTGTTCAGGTAGCCCTGGAGGACCTGCTGCTTGCTGAGCTGCGTGCCCACCTTTATGGAGATGAACATCTCCTTGAACTTACGGGTGACCGTCTGTTCCTGGCTCAGGTAGGTGTTCTTGACGAACTGCTGGGTGATCGTCGAACCACCCTGCGTCTGACCGCCGCGCGCCATGTTGGCCAGGGCCCGGGCGATACCCATGGGGTCGACGCCGGAGTCGGTGTAGAAGCTCTTGTTCTCCGCCGAGATCACCGACCACTGCATGGCCTTGGGGATCTGGTCGATGGTGACGTTCTGCCGGTTGGCACCGGTGCCCGTGGCGACCATCTGGGTGCCGTCGGACCAGTAGTAGACGTTGTTCTGCGACTTGGCCGCGGTGTTCTCGCTGGGAATGCCGACCATCGCGTAGCCGACGCCGACCGCGGCCACGAGGCTGCCGAGGAAGAACAGGCACAGGCCGGAGACAAGCCTCCAGGAGGGCATCCAGCGGCGCCATCCGTACTTGTCGAAGCGCGGATAGTCGATGAACCGCTTCTTGCCGGGCGCGGGCGCGCGCCCTCTGCCCCGGCCCGGCCCGTTCGGGCCGCCCGGACCCTGACCGGCGGGCTCTCTGCGACGGCCGCCGCCTTTTTGGGCAGCCCGACGTGCTTCGGCGCGGCTGCCGTACTGGCGCTCCTCACCCCCCGACTCTGCGGGGTTCGACCCATAGGAGTCGGAGGGAGACCCGGTGGTGGCGCCTCGCGGTGCCGCGCGGCGGCCGGGGGTCGGCCCGGACTGGCCACGTCGGGCCGCGGCACGTCCGCCTCCCTGCGGCTGCGGCGGTTTGCGACGGTGCTCGCTCATCGAACGATTACTCCTCGGGCAGGCGCATCCGTGCGCGCCTGGAAACGGCGGCTGGTTTCCGGTCCCCCCGAAGTACGGATGTGGTCGGTTCTGCATTCACCCGTACCGCACCGAGGACGATGACGCCCCCACACGTCACGTGGTTCCCGGTGGTGTGCATGCCGCACAGACTACGCACCGTCAAAACCTGCTTAGCCCCGAAGTTCACCCCAAATCAGGCAACTTGATTCCAACGAATCGGTGATGTGACGCCGCTCACCATCTCCGCACTTGTCGCATCCGGAAGGCCGTTCTATCGTCTGGATGTATCGAGTCGATACATCAGCCCGGCATAAAGACCGTCACGGCAGGACCACGGACAGGAAGGAGGCGACGTTGAGCCGACGCTCCGGCATCCTCGAGTTCGCCATCCTCGGCCTGCTCCGCGAATCCCCGATGCACGGCTATGAGCTGCGCAAACGACTCAACACGTCACTGGGGGTGTTCCGTGCGTTCAGCTACGGGACGCTCTACCCCTGCCTCAAGACGCTGGTCGCCAACGGCTGGTTGATCGAGGAGACGGGGAGCACTCCCGAGGACGCCCTCACCGCCACCCTCGCCGGACGTCGCGCCAAGATCGTCTACCGGCTGACGGCGGACGGCAAGGAGCACTTCGAGGAGCTTCTCTCGCAGACGGGGCCCGACGCGTACGAGGACGAACATTTCGCCGCTCGTTTCGCCTTCTTCGGGCAGACGTCACGCGACGTACGGATGCGCGTACTGGAGGGTCGCCGCAGCCGGCTGGAGGAGCGTCTGGAGAAGATGCGTGCCTCCCTGGCGCGGACCCGGGAGCGCCTCGACGACTACACGCTTGAGCTGCAGCGCCACGGAATGGAGTCCGTGGAGCGCGAAGTGCGCTGGCTGAACGAGCTCATCGAGAGCGAGCGAACCGGACGGGACCTGAAGGGTCCCGCCTCCGGAGGCTCCGCTCAGCAGGACAGCACATCTGGGGAGTCGGGCGGCCTGCCCCGGCTCGGGGGCGCCACCCCCGGGCCGGATCCGTCCGACGAAACCACCACATGAGGTCCAGTCAGGGCCTCACCTCGCACACACAGGGAGCAACCGGAATGGGTTCGGTTCGCGTAGCCATCGTCGGCGTGGGCAACTGCGCCGCGTCACTGGTTCAGGGCGTCGAGTACTACAAGGACGCCGATCCGGCGACCAAGGTGCCCGGCCTGATGCACGTCCAGTTCGGCGACTACCACGTCGGTGACGTCGAGTTCGTCGCCGCGTTCGACGTCGACGCGAAGAAGGTCGGCCTCGACCTCTCGGACGCCATCGGTGCCAGTGAGAACAACACCATCAAGATCTGCGACGTCCCGAACAAGGGCGTCACGGTCCAGCGCGGTCACACCCTCGACGGCCTGGGCAAGTACTACCGCATGACGATCGAGGAGTCCGACGAGACCCCGGTCGACGTCGTCCAGGTCCTCAAGGACAAGCAGGTCGACGTCCTGATCTGCTACCTGCCCGTCGGTTCCGAGGACGCGGCGAAGTTCTACGCCCAGTGCGCCATCGACGCCAAGGTCGCCTTCGTCAACGCCCTCCCGGTCTTCATCGCCGGCACCAAGGAGTGGGCCGACAAGTTCACCGAGGCCGGTGTCCCGATCGTCGGCGACGACATCAAGTCGCAGGTCGGCGCGACCATCACGCACCGCGTGATGGCGAAGCTGTTCGAGGACCGCGGTGTCCGTCTTGAGCGCACCATGCAGCTCAACGTCGGCGGCAACATGGACTTCAAGAACATGCTGGAGCGCGACCGCCTCGAGTCCAAGAAGATCTCGAAGACGCAGGCCGTCACCTCGCAGATCCCGGACCGCGAGCTGGGCGAGAAGAACGTCCACATCGGCCCGTCGGACTACGTCCAGTGGCTCGACGACCGCAAGTGGGCCTACGTCCGCCTCGAAGGCCGCGCCTTCGGCGACGTCCCGCTGAACCTCGAGTACAAGCTCGAGGTCTGGGACTCCCCGAACTCCGCGGGTGTCATCATCGACGCCCTGCGCGCCGCGAAGATCGCCAAGGACCGCGGCATCGGCGGCCCGATCCTCTCCGCGTCGAGCTACTTCATGAAGTCCCCGCCGGTCCAGTACTTCGACGACGAGGCCTACGCCAACGTC
Organism: Streptomyces sp. NPDC090083; assembly: GCF_044747445.1. NCBI lineage: Bacteria > Bacillati > Actinomycetota > Actinomycetes > Kitasatosporales > Streptomycetaceae > Streptomyces > Streptomyces sp. NPDC090083. The sequence continues at coordinate 258,913 of NZ_JBIVED010000006.1, forward strand.
GAGAAGTTCATCAAGGGCGAGGTCGAGCGCTAGGACGCGCCACCGTCCCGTTCGTCGAGGGTCCCCGGGCATGGTGCCCGGGGACCCTCCTCGTATGTGAGGCTGTGCCCATGGCCGTAGTCCGTGACCTGCGCATCCTTCTGCGCTTCGAAGGTTTCCGGCGCCTGCTCGCCGTACGCCTGCTCTCCCAGGGCGCGGACGGCGTCTACCAGGTCGCACTCGCCGCCTACGTCGTCTTCTCCCCGGAGAAACAGACCTCGGCGGGAGCGATCGCCTCCGCGATGGCGGTCCTGCTGCTCCCGTACTCCCTCATCGGCCCCTTCGCCGGCGTCCTCCTGGACCGCTGGCGCCGCCGCCAGGTCTTCCTCTACGGCAACCTGCTGCGCGCCCTGCTGGCCGCGGGCACCGCCGTCCTGATGCTGAGCCACGTCCCGGACTGGCTCTTCTACGTCTCCGCGCTGTGCGTCACCGCCGTCAACCGCTTCGTCCTCGCCGGTCTCTCCGCCGCCCTCCCCCGTGTCGTCGACGACGACCGGCTGGTCGTTGCCAACTCGCTTTCCCCCACGGCCGGAACGCTGGCCGCGACACTCGGCGGCGGCCTCGCCTTCCTCGTACGGCTGCTGGTCGCGGACACCGCCGCCGCGGTCGTCCTGCTGGGCGCCGCCCTGTACCTGTGCGCGGCCCTCACGTCCCTGCGCATGGCCCCCGAACTCCTCGGCCCCGACCGCGCCCTGACCTACCCCCGCCTCGCCACAGCACTCGCCGGCACCGCCCGGGACCTGACAGCGGCGGTACGACACCTCGCCGCGCCGCGCCGCAGGGAGGCGCTCTGGGCTCTGGCCGCGATGACGCTGATGCGCTTCTGCTACGGCGCCCTCACCGTCCTGCTGCTGATGCTCTGCCGCTACGCCCTCTCCTCGACCCCGGACGACGGACTACGCCTGCTGGGGCTGGCGTTGGGGGTGTCCGGCGCCGGCTTCTTCGTGGCGGCCGTGGTGACGCCCTGGGCCGCGGGGCGGCTCGGCCCCGGCCGCTGGATCGCCCTGTGCGCCGCGGGCGCCGCACTCCTGGAGCCGGCTCTCGGCCTGCCGTTCGCCACCGCCCCCATGCTCGCGGCGGCCTTCGTCCTGGGCCTGACCACACAGGGCGCGAAGATCGCCACGGACACGATCGTGCAGTTCTCGGTCGACGACGGCTTCCGCGGCCGGACCTTCTCCGTCTACGACGTGCTGTTCAACATAGCCTTCGTCGGCGCCGCCGGGGTGGCCGCCCTGATGCTTCCCCCTGATGGCCGCTCGGCGGTGCTGGTGATCACCGTGGCCGTCGTCTACGGCGCGGTTGCTGTGGCTATGGCCCAGTTTGAGCGCCGAGAAGTGTCACATCACTGACACGGAGTCCAACGAGGTCGCGGCAGTGTCAGTGGCGGCAGGTAACTTACGGGCGTCTTATTTCACCTCATGCCGCACGTCAGACATGGGTCGTGCCGTGCCATGCGTCCACGTTCCAGGGGGGAACCCAAGTGACAACTCCGCCGCCTCAGAGCCCGAACCCCTACGCTCAAGGTCAGGGTCAGCAGCCCTACGGTCAGCCGCAGACGCCGGCACCGTACCCGCCGCACGCGTCCCAGCCGCAGGCCCCGTACCCGCCGCAGGGCGGCTACCCGCAGCAGCCCGGCCAGCCCGGCTTCCCGCCGCAGGGAGCGGGTCCGTACGCTCCGGTCCCGCCGCAGCCGCCGAGGCGTCGATTCAGCTTCAAGATGATCCGGCTCGCCGTCGTCATCGTGGTCGGGATCGGCGTGGCCATCTTCGGCTACATATCGAGCCGGGACGACGCCAACACGGCAAAGGTCGGCGACTGCATGCACCGCGGCAGCAGCAGCGACACCAACCCGGACCTTGAGGTCGTGAAGTGCAGCGACTCGAAGGCCCAGTACACAGTGCTGGCCAAGATCAACGGCAAGTACTCCGAGACCGAGGCCGACGCCAAGTGCACGGCTGCGGCCAAGGACTTCAAGTACTCGTACACCGAGAGCGGTGACGGCAGCGCCTTCCTGCTCTGCCTGACGGACTACTCGAAGTAGGGATGACGCATCAGGGGCGGTGTTTCACGTGAAACACCGCCCCTGATGCTGTCCGGGGTCATGTTTCACGTGAAACATGACCCCGTTTCACGGCCTCAGCCCTCCGCGGCCCACCACTCCTTGAGCGCGGCCACCGCCGCCTCGTGTTCCATCGGCCCGTTCTCCAGCCGCAGTTCCAGCAGGAACTTGTACGCGCGGCCGATGACCGGCCCGGGTGTGACGCCCAGGATCTCCATGATCTGGTTGCCGTCGAGGTCGGGACGGATCGAGTCCAGCTCCTCCTGCTCCTGCAGCTGGGCAATGCGCTCCTCCAGACCGTCGTACGCGCGGGACAGCGCGGTGGCCCTGCGCTTGTTCCGCGTGGTGCAGTCCGAACGGGTCAGCTTGTGGAGGCGGTCGAGCAGCGGGCCCGCGTCACGGACATAGCGGCGGACAGCCGAGTCGGTCCACTCGCCGGTGCCGTAGCCGTGGAAACGCAGGTGCAGTTCGACGAGACGCGAGACGTCCTTCACCAGATCGTTCGAGTACTTCAGAGCCAGCATGCGCTTCTTGGTCATCTTCGCGCCGACCACCTCGTGGTGGTGGAACGAGACCCGGCCGTCGTTCTCGAAGCGCCGGGTGCGCGGCTTGCCGATGTCATGCAGCAGAGCAGCCAGGCGGAGAGTCAGGTCGGGACCGTTCTCCTCCAGCTCGATCGCCTGCTCCAGAACGATCAGCGTGTGCTCGTAGACGTCCTTGTGCCGGTGGTGCTCGTCGCTCTCCAGCCGAAGAGCGGGAAGCTCGGGCAGGACGTGGTCGGCGAGCCCGGTGTCGACGAGCAGGGTCAGGCCCTTGCGGGGGTTCGCGGAGAGGATCAGCTTGTTCAGCTCGTCCCGCACCCGCTCGGCCGAGACGATCTCGATCCGCCCGGACATCTCCGTCATCGCCGTGACGACCTCGGGAGCGACCTCGAAGTCGAGCTGCGCGGCGAAGCGTGCCGCCCGCATCATCCGGAGGGGGTCGTCGGAGAAGGACGCCTCGGGGGTACCCGGGGTCCGCAGCACGCGGGCCGCGAGGTCCTCCAGGCCGCCGTGCGGATCGATGAACACCTTCTCCGGAAGCGCGACCGCCATCGCGTTCACCGTGAAGTCCCGCCGGACGAGGTCCTGCTCGATGGAGTCGCCGTACGACACCTCGGGCTTGCGCGAGGTCCGGTCGTACGCCTCGGACCGGTAGGTGGTGACCTCGATCTGAAAGCTTCGATCAGTGTCTCCGACACGGGCATCCTTCTGCGCCCCGACGGTGCCGAAGGCGATCCCGACCTCCCACACGGCGTCTGCCCACGGCCGGATGATCTTCAGTACGTCCTCGGGACGCGCGTCCGTCGTGAAGTCCAGGTCGTTGCCGAGCCGCTCGAGCAGCGCGTCCCGGACCGAGCCGCCGACCAGGGCGAGAGAGAACCCGGCCTCCTGGAAACGGCGGGCGAGGTCGTCGGCGACGGGAGCCACCCGCAGCAGCTCGCTCACCGCGCGATGCTGCACCTGGCTCAGGGCACTGAGGTTGTCTTCGTTGGCGTTCGGCACAACAGAAAAGGTTACGTGGCCCCGGCCACCGCGGGCGCCTCCATCAAACGTCCACGGACACGGCCCCCGATACCGGCACAAGCGCCGCCCTCACGACGTATGAGAGTGCTCCTCTTTATACGGGCACATACGGGACGGTCCGCCGCTGTTCTCTGATCTTGTGGACCAGTCCGCGGCACTTCCCCTCAGCGAGCATCGTTACCATGCGTGGACGCACATTGCGACGACCACTGACGACGACGAGGGACGGGCGAGCGCGTGGCCGAGGCGGCAGACTTCCAGGGGACGTTTCCCTCACCTGCCCGCCGGTGGCTGCGGCGCACCGGCACACTGCTCGCCGGGGCGCCTCTGCTGGCCGGCCTCCTTCAGCTGTCCGCCGTCGCGCCCGCCGGTGCGGCCGAGCAGACGTCCGCACAGGCGGCCTCCGGCTCGCAGTCGGTGTCCGTCTCCCTGGACACGCTCAGCCCCAGCGTGCCCACGGACGGGGACACGCTGACCGTCTCCGGGACGGTGACCAACAACAGCAAGCAGACGGTCACCGACGCCCATGTGGGCCTGCGCCTGGGACAGGCGCTGAGCACCCGCTCGGCGATCGACACCGTCGCCAAACGCACCGACTACGTCCAGGGCGTCGACGGCTCGGAGATCGACGACAAGTACAGCGAGAAGTTCTCCAAGCTCACCCCGGGCGTCGCCGAGCCCTTCACCCTCTCCGTGCCGGTCGACAAGCTGGACCTAGATGACGACGGCGTCTACCCGCTCGGTGTCGCGCTCTCCGGCCAGACCTCGGCTCAGCCCTGGGAGCAGGTGCTGGGCATCCAGCGGACGTTCCTGCCGTGGCAGCCCGACGACGCCGACACGAAGACGAAGACGACGTATCTGTGGCCGCTCATCTCCGGTGTCCACATGACGGCGCAGACGGGTTCCAACGAGCAGCAGACGCCGGTCTTCCTCAACGACGACCTCGCCAAGGAGATCTCCCCGGGCGGACGTCTCGACCAGATGCTGTCGCTCGGCAAGGATCTCGACGTCACCTGGGTGATCGACCCGGACCTGCTGGCCTCGGTCGACGCGATGACCCGTAGCTACAAGATCCAGGGGGACGGCGACACCACCACCCCGGGCACGCACCAGGCGATCGCCAAGGCATGGCTCGCGGAGCTGCAGTCGGCCGTGGCGGACAAGGAGGTCGTCGCCCTCCCCTTCGCCGACCCGGACCTGGCGTCCCTCGCTCACAACGGCACCAGCGTCACCGGCTCGCTGAGCCACCTCAAGGACGCCACCGACGTCGCGGCGAGCACCGTGGAGACGGTGCTGCACGTGACGCCGAGCACGGACTTCGCGTGGCCGGTGGACGGCGCGGTGGACCCGTCGATCATCAAGGTCTCCACCTCGGCCGGCGCCGACAAGGTGATCGCCCGCAGCGACAGCCTCCAGGAGACCGGCGGCCTGTCCTACACGCCCTCGGCGGCCCGCCCCGTCGGCGGCGGCACAACGGCGGTGGTCGCCGACGCCCGGCTCTCGACGGCGTTCGAGGGCGATCTGACAAAGGCCGGGGCCGCCACCCTCGCAGAACAGCAGTTCCTCGCCCAGAGCCTGGCCCTCGGCCTCCAGACAGACAAGCAGCGCAGCATCGTCGTCGCCCCGCAGCGCATGCCGTCCGCGAGCCAGGCCCAGACGATGGCCGAGGCGCTGACGGCCCTCCAGAGCAGCAACTGGAGCGAGTCGCAGGACCTCGCCACCACGGCCAAGGCCAAGCCCGACCCGGGCGCCACCACGAAGATCCCGTCGTCCTCCTCGTACCCCTCTTCCCTGCGCAGGCAGGAGCTGCCGAAGTCGGCCTTCGAGGAGATCGCGACCACCCAGGACAAGCTGGACAACTTCCGGGTGATCCTCACCGACGAGTCGCGGGTGGTGACCCCCTTCGGGCGGGCCGTGAACCGTGAGATGTCCACGTCGTGGCGCGGTCGGGCGGGCGAGGCGTCGAACTTCCGCCAGGGCGTGCTGGGCTATCTCGACGACCTCACCGATCAGGTGAAACTGATCGACAAGTCCGAGACCAAGCTCTCGGGCCGCAGCGCCACGATCCCCGTGACCGTGCAGAACAACCTGGTGCAGGGCGTCGAGCACCTGGTCCTGCGGCTCACCTCGACGAGCCCCACGCGGCTGAACATCGGCGGCAAGGCGTACACGGAGCAGCGGGTCACGGTCAACGGCGGGCACAGCCAGTCGGTGAAGTTCACCACGTCGGCCAACGCCAACGGCAAGGTGGAGGTGATCGCCCAGCTGTACACGGAGGACGGCCAGGAATACGGACAGGCCGTCAGGTTCGACGTGAAGGTCACCGAGGTCACGGCCACCGTCATGCTGGTCATCGGCGGCGGTGTCCTGCTCCTCGTCCTCGCCGGCTTCCGGATGTACACGCACCGCAAGCGCGCCGTGGCCCGCCAGGCCGAGCAGGAGGGTCCCGACGGGCCCGACGAGGGCACGGACCCGGAACCCGGCGGCCCGGAGAACCCCGAAGGCCCCCAGGACCGTCTCCAGGAGGAGTCCGGCACTCCGTCCCGGGCCGACGACCCGGAGCACCCGAGTGACCTGACACCGGACACCGCACCCGAAAGCGCCGACCCGTCCGGCACGGGTGAGAGAGTGGACCGTTGAGCGATGTCGTGGCCGGTGGGCCCGGGGACGATGAGGTGGGGTAACCATGAACGCGCCGTACGACGGTGACCGCGGTCAGGGCGCGGGCAGCTCGGGCTACCCCGAGGGCCCGCCGCCCGAACACGGCCAGGTGCCGCCGCAGCCACCCGCGGACATGTACCTCCAGGACGCCTACGACCAGGACCCCTACCGGGCGCAGGACCTCTCCGCCCAGGACCCGGTCGCCGAGGCGCTCTACGACCGTGCCTCCCACCCCCCGCCGCCTCCGGGCACGTACCAGCCGCAGCCCCCGCTCTACGCCCAGCCGCCCCAGTCCCCGTACGCTCCCGACCCCCGCGTGTGGGCGCAGACCCCGGCCCCCGAGCCGGAGGGCCCCACCCAGTACCTGCCGTACGGCGACGACGCCCGTACGACCCAGTTCGTGGGCGTGGACGACCTGGTGACAGGGGCGAGCGAGGAGTACCACGAGCCGGACGCCTTCGCTCATCTCTTCCGGGACCAGGGCCAGGGCGGCGGCGGACGTCCGCAGACGGATGCCCCCGCGGTCCCCGGCCCGTCCCCGGCACCTCCCTCGGGTCAGGTGCCCCCGCCCGCGATGTCGGACGCCACGATGCAGCTCACACCGACGGCACCGGCGCCTGCGGCCGCTCCCAAGAAGGGCGGCAAGGCCGGCGGCCTGCTGAAGTCGAGCGCCGTGATGGCGGCGGGCACGATGGTCTCCCGCCTGACCGGCTTCGTCCGCTCCGCGCTGATCGTCTCGGCGCTGGGTGTCGGCATGCTCGGCGACACCTTCCAGGTCGCCTACCAGCTGCCGACGATGATCTACATCCTGACCGTCGGCGGCGGTCTGAACTCCGTCTTCGTGCCGCAGCTCGTGCGCGCCATGAAGGAGGACGACGACGGCGGTGAGGCGTTCGCCAACCGGCTGCTGACCCTCGTCATGGTGGCGCTGGGCGCGCTGACCGCGGTCGCGGTCTTCGCGGCACCCCTGCTGATCCGCCTGCTGTCCGACTCCGTGGCCAGCGACCCGGCGGCCAACGAGGTCGGCGTCACCTTCGTCCGCTACTTCCTGCCCTCGATCTTCTTCATGGGCGTCCACGTCGTCATGGGCCAGATCCTGAACGCCCGCGGCAAGTTCGGCGCGATGATGTGGACCCCGGTCCTCAACAACATCGTCATCATCGTGACGCTCGGCATGTTCATCTGGGTGTATGGCACCTCCGCGAACTCCGGCATGAAGGTCACGAACATCCCGCCGGAAGGCCAGCGGCTGCTCGGCATCGGTGTGCTGCTCGGCCTGGTCGTCCAGGCGCTCGCGATGATCCCGTACCTGCGGGAGACCGGCTTCCGGCTGCGGCTGCGCTTCGACTGGCGTGGCCACGGCCTCGGCAAGGCCGCCACACTCGCCAAGTGGACCGTCCTCTTCGTCCTCGCCAACCAGGCCGGCGCGATCGTCGTGTCCCAGCTGTCCACCGCCGCGGGCAAGGCCTCGCCCGTCGACGGCACCGGCTTCGCCGCCTACGCCAACGCACAGCTCATCTGGGGCCTGCCGCAGGCGATCATCACCGTCTCCCTGATGGCCGCACTGCTGCCGCGCATCTCGCGCTCGGCGGCGGAGGACGACGGAGGGGCCGTCCGCGACGACATCTCCCAGGGACTGCGCACGACCGCCGTGGCGATCGTGCCGATCGCCTTCGGCCTGCTCGCCCTCGGCATCCCGATGTGCACCCTGATCTTCGGCTCCTCGGGGACGAACTCGGCGACCAACATGGGCTTCATGCTGATGGCCTTCGCCCTCGGCCTGATCCCGTACTCGGTGCAGTACGTCGTCCTGCGCGCCTTCTACGCCTACGAGGACACCCGGACGCCTTTCTACAACACCGTCATCGTGGCCGCGGTCAACGCGGGCGCCTCGGCGGTCTGTTACTTCGTCCTCCCGGCCCGCTGGGCCGTGGTGGGCATGGCCGCCTCGTACGGCCTCGCGTACGCGATCGGCGTCGGTGTCGCCTGGAACCGGCTGCGCAAGCGGCTGAACGGCGACCTGGACGGCGCCCGCGTGCTGCGGACGTACGCTCGGCTCAGCATCGCCTCCGTGCCGGCCGCACTGCTCAGTGGTGCGGCCTGCTACGGGATCGGTCATACGCTCGGCCAAGGCGTCGTCGGTTCGTTCGCGGCGCTCGTGGTGGGTGGGGCCGTACTGCTCGGAATCTTCTACGTCGCGGCCCGCCGCATGCGCATCGAGGAGCTCAACTCCCTCGTCGGCATGGTGCGCGGGCGCTTGGGACGGTGAGGCGGGGGCACTCGCACAACCATCGTCTGCCGCTGTGTGTCGTGCATAGCGGCAGACTGTGGGCACAATTGGTTTCGGCGTCGAACAGCGTGCAACGGATGGGGAGGCAGGAGCGACGGTGGCGGAACGGAGCACGGCTGCCGTCGACGTGGCAGACAACAGCGGCGACAAGCCGCTGACCGCCAAGGCGGACCAGTCCACGGCCGACGGGGTGGCCCAGAACCCGGAGCGGGACACGGAAAGCGACCAGGCACAGGGGAGCGGCGGGATCGAGGAAACCGAGAAGGCCTCGCCTCCCGAACTGCACAGCGGTCACAAGCTCGCCAGACGCTATCGCCTCGAAGAGTGCGTCACGCGTCTGGACGGCTTCAGCAGTTGGCGGGCGGTGGACGAGAAACTCCGCCGTGCCGTCGGCGTCCACATCCTGCCCGCGGACCACGCGAGAGCCCGTTCCGTGCTGGCCGCGGCCCGTTCCTCGGCGCTGCTGGGCGACCCCCGCTTCGTCCAGGTCCTGGACGCGGTGGAGGAGAACGACCTCGTCTACGTCGTCCACGAATGGCTGCCCGACGCCATCGAACTGACGACACTTCTGGCGTCGGGGCCGCTGGAGGTGCACGACGCCTACCAGATGGTCAGCCAGATCGCCTCGGCCATGGCCGCCGCGCACCGCGAGGGCCTCGCCCATCTCCGGCTGAACCCGAACGCCGTGCTGCGCACCTCGTCCGGTCAGTGGCGCATCCGCGGACTGGCCGTCAACGCCGCGCTGCGAGGCATCAGTTCGGACACGCCGCAGCGCACCGACACCGAGGCGATCGGCGCCCTGTTGTACGCGGCGCTCACCCAGCGCTGGCCGTACGAGAGCGATGCCTACGGCCTCTCCGGGCTGCCCAAGGGCGTCGGTCTGATCGCCCCCGACCAGGTGCGCGCGGGTGTGCACCGCGGTCTGTCGGAGCTCGCCATGCGCGCCCTCGCCAACGACGGCGCCACGGCCTCCCGGCACGAGGCGGCGTGCACCACGCCGGAGGAGCTGGTGAAGGCGATCGGCGAGATGCCCCGCATCCGCCCGCCGGAGCCCACGTTCGCCGCACCGCCCGAGTACCAGCACACGACGTACCAACAGGGCACGTACGGACGCCCGTCAGCGCATCCCGGTGCCCCCCAGCCCGTGCCGTCCCCGCCGCCCCCGCTGCAGAGCCGTACCGGCAAGGCCCTCAAGTGGGCCGTGTCCGCGCTGCTGATCGCCGCGCTGGGCCTGGGCAGTTGGCAGCTCGCCGACGCGCTCATGGACCAGGGCAACAAGTCCGAGGACACGAAGCAGACCCAGACGACGGACGGGAACGACAAGACCGGCGACAAGACGAAGCCGGTCAGGACGCTCGCGATCCAGGGCGCCCAGGAGTTCGTGGCCAAGGGCGGTGCCCAGCACCCGAACGACGTCGACAAGACCTACGACGGCAACGCGTCGACGTACTGGCGGACCTCCAGCTTCATAGGAGGCCCGGTGCTCGCGCCCTACAAGCCTGGCGTGGGCATCGTCTATGACCTGGGGTCGTCCCAGACCGTCTCCACGGCGACCATAGGGCTCTACTACAGCGGCGATCACACCACGGTGAATCTGTACGCGGCCGACTCGCTGTCGCCCTCCTCGCTGGACTCCATGACGCAGATCGGCACCGTCACGACGACGGGGACCAGTGCGACGGTGAAGGTCACCAAGCAGGTGAAGAGCCGGTACGTTCTCGTCTGGCTCACCGCTCTGCCGCACGCGGCGAGCGACCAGTACAGCGACGCCGGCTACAAGCAGGCCATCACCGACGTGAAGTTCACGGGCTGACGCTCACCGGAGGGGGAGGGGGTCCGATGGCGGAAGGCGCCGGGTACGACGGAACGAGCGATCAGGATCTGCTCGCCCGCCATGTCGATGGCGACCCGGACGCCTTCGGTGAGATCGTCCGGCGGCACCGGGACCGGCTCTGGGCCGTGGCCCTGCGCACGCTGGGGGACCGCGAGGAGGCCGCTGACGCCGTCCAGGACGCCCTCGTCTCCGCCTACCGGGCCGCCCACACCTTCCGCGGCCAGTCGGCCGTCACGACGTGGCTGCACCGGATCACGGTGAACGCCTGCCTGGACCGCGCCCGCAAGGCCGCCTCCCGGAAGACCTCCCCGGTCGACGACACCGAGCGCCTAGAACAGCTCCTGGAACCGCACGAGTCGGCCTCGGCTCCCGCGGAACGCAACGATCTGCACCGCCAACTGCTGGAAGCCCTGGGCACCCTCCCGCCCGATCAGCGCGCCGCCCTCGTCCTCGTGGACATGCAGGGCTACCCCGTCGCGGAAGCCGCCCGCATCCTCGACGTGCCGACCGGCACGGTGAAGAGCCGCTGCGCGCGCGGAAGAGCCAGACTGCTGCCCCTCCTCACCCATCTCCGGCCGGAAAGAGCCGATGACGGCAAGGAAACGGGCGCAGGACGGAACCGGGCGCAGGGGACATCCGTCCCACCGGCAGCGGGACCCCGAGACGCGGGCCCCGAGGATGCAGGGCCGAGCGATTCAGCTGCTGTGAAGGGCGGAGGTGGGCGAGCGTGACATCCACGACAGACACGGCCGAGCACCCGGACGTCTCGGAGATCTCCGACCTCACCGAGGGCCTTCTCCCCCCGTCCAGGACGGCAGAGGTACGACGGCATCTGGACGCCTGCGAACTCTGCGCGGACGTCTACGCCTCGCTGGAGGAGATCCGCGGCCTGCTGGGCGCCTTGCCCGGCCCACCGCGCATGCCCACCGAGATCGCGGGCCGGATCGACGCGGCGCTCGCCGCCGAGGCTCTACTGGGAGCCACCGCCCCCGAGTCCCTGACTCCGACTGCCGCGCCGACGTTGGTCGGCGCGTCCCGAGACGGGTCGGACGAAATCGGTGAGGACGCCGAGCACTCCGGGGCGCATGTTTCACGTGAAACATCGCCCACAACGACGGCAGCCCGTCCGTCCGGACACTCACGCGCGGCGACCGGTCCCGGACGCAAGGACCGCAAGGACCGGAGCCGTGGCGGACGTCGTGGGCGGATCGTCCTGGGAGCCGTGTTCACCGCGGCCGTTCTGGGAGCCGGCTCTCTCTTCATCCAGTCGCTGGGTGACCACAACGCGTCGGACACGGCTCAGGGAAACGCGACCAGTTCCGCGGACACCTTCTCCAAGGCGAAGCTGGAGACCGTGGTGTCCGATCTCCTCACCTCCAAGGCATCCACGAACCAGGGCACCGGAAGCACGGGCAGCATTAAGCCCTGGAACGCCGAATCAGACCCGGGTACCGACACGGGGTCCTCGACGGGGTCATCCAGCAAGACTCCGAAGACCCTGATCGAGCCCTCCGCCCCCGTCCCGGACTGCATCCGGCAAGGCATCGACCGCGGCAACACAGATGTCCTCGGTTTCAAGGAAGGCACCTACAACGGCTCCGCCGCCTACCTCGCGGTGCTGCCCGACGCCTCCGACAGCAGCCGGGTCACGGCGTACGTCGTGGACGCGACCTGCGTGAGCCACCACACGTCGACCCCCGGCAAGGTCCTCCTGACACGGTCGTACCCTCGTTCCTGATTCCGGCCGTCTCATCTCCGGTCTGCCTGGTACCTCCGGGCGCACGTCCTCTCAATGTGGCCTCTCCGTGTGCCCGGACACAGCGGGAATGCCAGCCCCGTAGGATCCGTTGGGTGGGGTGGAGGCTCTGAGAGGGGCTCCCACCGGTCGTACTGACGCAGTCCAGAGACGAGGAACCAAGCCGTGAGCGACGTCCGAAACGTGATCATCATCGGCTCCGGGCCCGCCGGCTACACGGCGGCGCTCTACACCGCGCGCGCGTCGCTGAAGCCGCTGGTGTTCGAAGGTGCCGTCACCGCTGGTGGCGCGCTGATGAACACCACCGAGGTCGAGAACTTCCCGGGCTTCCAGGACGGCATCATGGGCCCCGAGCTCATGGACAACATGCGCGCCCAGGCCGAGCGCTTCGGCGCCGAGCTGATCCCGGACGACGTGGTCTCCGTCGACCTGACCGGTGAGATCAAGACCGTCACGGACACCTCGGGCACCGTGCACCAGGCGAAGGCCGTGATCGTGACCACCGGCTCGCAGCACCGCAAGCTGGGCCTGCCGAACGAGGACACGCTCTCCGGTCGAGGTGTCTCCTGGTGTGCCACCTGTGACGGGTTCTTCTTCAAGGACCAGGACATCGCCGTCATCGGTGGTGGCGACACGGCGATGGAGGAGGCGACCTTCCTCTCCCGCTTCGCCAAGTCGGTGACGATCGTCCACCGCCGGGACAGCCTGCGTGCCTCCAAGGCGATGCAGGAGCGCGCCTTCGCCGACCCGAAGATCAAGTTCGTCTGGGACAGCGAGGTCGCCGAGATCGAGGGCGACCCGAAGCTCGCCGGCCTCAAGCTGCGCAACCTGAAGACCGGGGAACTCTCCGACCTGGCGGTGACGGGCCTGTTCATCGCGATCGGCCACGACCCCCGCACGGAACTCTTCAAGGGCCAGCTGGAGTTGGACGGAGAGGGCTACCTCAAGGTCGAGGCACCCTCGACCCGCACCAACCTGACCGGTGTCTTCGGCGCCGGTGACGTCGTCGACCACACCTACCGCCAGGCGATCACCGCCGCCGGCACGGGCTGCTCCGCCGCTCTGGACGCCGAGCGTTTCCTCTCCGCCCTCGCGGACGAGGAGAAGGCAGAGCCCGCGAAGACCACCGTCTGATCCCCTTCCTCCCCACCGCACGATCAAGTTAAGGAGCCTGCCGTGGCCGGCACTCTGAAGAATGTGACCGACGCTTCCTTCGACGAGGACGTCCTCAAGAGCGACAAGCCCGTCCTGGTGGACTTCTGGGCTTCCTGGTGCGGCCCGTGCCGCCAGATCGCTCCGTCCCTCGAAGCCATCGCCGCCGAGCACGGCGACAAGATCGAGATCGTCAAGCTCAACATCGACGAGAACCCGGCCACGGCTGCCCGGTACGGCGTCATGTCCATCCCGACGCTGAACGTCTACCAGGGCGGCGAGGTCGCCAAGACCATCGTCGGCGCCAAGCCGAAGGCCGCGATCGTCCGCGACCTCGAGGACTTCATCTCCGAGTGATGTTTCACGTGAAACCATGTTTCACGTGAAACACGAATGGGCCGACTCTCCGGAGAGTCGGCCCATTCGCTTTAGAGCGGTCGAAGCGCTGGTTCCTTCTGTACGGCCCCCAGCAGCCGGTCGAGCGCCAGCTCCACGTCTTCCTTCCAGGAGAGCGTCGTACGCAGCTCCAGCCGCAGCCGTGGGTAGGCGGGGTGCTGGCGAACCGTCTTGAAACCCACGGCGAGCAGATGGTCGGCCGGCAGTACGCAGGCGGCCTCTTTCCCGTGGGCATCGCCGAAGGCTTCTATCGCCTTGAAGCCCCGTCGCAGCAAGTCCTTGGCGACCGTCTGGACCATGACGCGCCCCAGTCCCTGACCCTGGTACCCCGGCATGATGAACGACGTCATCAGCTGCACGGCGTCCGGAGACACAGGGCTCGTGGGAAACGCCGTCGAGCGGGGGACGTAAGCAGGGGGCGCGTAGAGGACGAAGCCAACGGGCACGTCATCGACATAGACGACCCGGCCGCAGGAGCCCCAGTCGAGGAGGACGGCGGAGATCCAGCCTTCCTTCTCCAGGGCTGCCGTGCCTGCCTTTACCGCGGCTTGGCCGCTGACGGGATCCAGCTCCCAGAAGACGCACGACCGGCAGCGGTTGGGGATGTCCGGGAGGTTGTCCAGCGTGAGCGGTACGAGCCGACGCCCCATGAAGGCTGATCCTCGCTTCCTTCGCCCGCAGCGTCGCGAGCGGCTGTCAGAGCGCTACGTTGCCTGAGCAGACTGCCGACGAACCCGCCGACCGCCCCCAGGCCCAGACCCGCGCTCACCAGTCCGGTGCGGCTCACCGTTCGCATGGCCCCCGCCTCCCCTAAGAGGTGCTGCCAGGTGGATGCGCCATACCCGATTCGCATCGTATCCATGATGCGAATCCATCGACACCGACAGAAAGCAAAGAGCGGGCCGTGTTCCGGTACTCACCGGACACGGCCCGCTCTTCTGGTCGGACGGACAGAACCCATGCCCGAAGGCAGAAGGGCTCAGGCCTCGTCCTCCGTCTCGTCGTCCAGCAGGCTCCGCTGCAGGACCGGTCCCTCGCCCGGAGCCAACGAACCGAGGATGCGTTCCAGGTCCTCCATCGAGGCGAACTCGACAGTGATCTTGCCCTTCTTCTGGCCCAGGTCCACCTTCACCCGGGTCTCGAAGCGATCGGAGAGACGCGTGGCGAGATCGGACAGCGCCGGGGAGACGAGAGCGCCGGCTCGCGGTCCCTTGGAGCGCTGAGCCGTCTGAGGCCGCGAACCCATGAGGGTCACGATCTCCTCGACGGCGCGCACCGAGAGCCCTTCGGCCACGATCCGGTGAGCGAGCCGGTCCTGCTCCTCCGAGTCATCGACGGAGAGCAGGGCCCGGGCGTGACCGGCGGAGAGGACTCCGGCGGCGACACGGCGCTGGACCGACGGCGAGAGCTTCAGCAGACGCAGGGTGTTGGAGACCTGCGGGCGGGAACGACCGATGCGGTCCGCCAGCTGGTCGTGCGTGCAGTTGAAGTCCTTGAGCAGCTGGTCGTACGCGGCCGCCTCTTCGAGCGGGTTCAGCTGGGCGCGGTGCAGGTTCTCCAAGAGGGCGTCCAGGAGAAGCTTCTCGTCGTCCGTGGCCCGCACGATCGCCGGGATCGCTTCCAGGCCCGCCTCACGGCACGCCCGCCAGCGCCGCTCGCCCATGATGAGTTCGTAGCTGGCCGGGCCGACCTGCCGTACGACGACGGGCTGGAGAAGGCCGACCTCCTTGATGGAGGTGACGAGCTCCTGCAGCGCGTCTTCGTCGAAGACCTCACGCGGCTGGCGTGAGTTCGGCGTGATGGCGTCGAGGGGCAGCTCGGCGAAGTGGGCACCGATGGGAGGCGCGAACATCTCCACCGTGCCGTTCGTCGACGGCTCCTCCACGTCGTATGAGACTGGCGGCAGCGTGGTGACCTTCGCTGCGGCCACCCCTCGGTCGCCGGGGATGACCGGAACCGTGGTCGGGGACGCGGAACCCATGGCGGTCGGAGCCGCCGTCTTCTCCCCGGTCGGGGCTGCGGGGATCAGTGCGCCGAGCCCACGGCCCAAACCCCTCCGTCGCTCGCTCACTGGATGCCCTCCACCATGCTCTGCTCGCTCTGAGCGCCGATGTGCGCGTGGGTCGCGTCGTAGCTGACGCCCACACCCTTCAACGCGATTTCCCTTGCTGCCTCGAAGTAGGAGAGGGCACCGCTCGATCCGGGATCGTAGGTCAGTACCGTCTGCCCATAACTCGGTGCCTCGGAGATACGGACCGAGCGGGGAATGCTCGTCCGCAGCACCTCGTCGCCGAAGTGACTGCGCACCTCGTCCGCGACCTGGGACGCCAGACGCGTCCGGCCGTCGTACATGGTGAGCAGGATGGTCGACACATGCAGGTTGGGGTTGAGGTGCCCCCGGACCAGGTCGACGTTGCGGAGCAACTGGCCGAGGCCTTCCAGCGCGTAGTACTCGCACTGGATCGGGATGAGAACCTCCGCACCGGCGACCAACGCGTTGACCGTCAGCAGGCCGAGCGAGGGCGGACAGTCGATGAGGATGTAGTCCAACGGCTGCTCGTAGGCCTGAATCGCCCGCTGGAGTCGGCTCTCCCGGGCCACCAGGGACACCAGCTCGATCTCCGCACCGGCGAGATCGATCGTGGCGGGGGCACAGAAGAGACCCTCGACATCGGGGACCGGCTGCACGACCTCGGAGAGAGGTCTGCTGTCGACCAACACGTCATAGATGGAAGGGACTTCCGCGTGGTGGTCGATCCCCAGCGCCGTGGACGCATTGCCCTGTGGGTCAAGGTCGACCACCAGAACACGGGCGCCATGCAGTGCCAGCGAAGCGGCAAGATTGACGGTCGTCGTCGTCTTGCCCACCCCACCCTTTTGGTTGGCGACGACCATGATGCGGGTCTGCTCAGGACGTGGCAGACCCTCGCCGGCACGGCCTAGGGCTTCCACCGCCAGTTGGGCAGCACGACCGATGGGAGTGTCGTCCATAGGGGGCGGTGTTTCACGTGAAACATCCTCCCCCATCGACTCGGTACGGGGACCGGGGACCGGATCGGTCATCGGTCCCGCGATGTTGGCGTCGGACCGCAAGGATTCACTCTCCTCGACTTCAGGCTCGCAATGAACAGAGCCTCCCATGTCTTCAGGGTCGTGAACCAGTGAGGCCTGGGGTTCTGTGGAGAATTCCACCTCTGTGGACAACTCCGTGCCCTCTCCGAGTGATCCGAGAGGCTTCCGGTCGCGGGGTTCGGCCGCGGCGCGGGTGCGACCGATGATGCCGTGCAGCAGTGAGCGACGTTTCACGTGAAACACGATGCACAGCAGCCGAGGCCGAACTGTCGCGACACTCCGGCATGCGTAGTTTTGGCAGCTTGTGTGGAGTAAGTCTCGTCGTCAGGGCGGATCGGCGACATGGAGCAGCACCGAGACCGACTTGCCTCAACGCCCGAGACTCACCTTCCACACGCTCTGAGGCCGACCCGCCCCAGGAACCGAGCCGTCCTCAACGACGCCGACGCGTGCGTCCCGTACGAGCCGCCTTGGCCCGCTTGGCCGCGAAACGGACCCCGCCGGGGCTCTCCCCGACCTCGACACGGACCACCGTGGACAGCGGATCGACGACGCCCTCGCCGACTTGCAGGATGGACGTCTCGACGGCGCCGAGCTTGCTGAGCACGGTCGCCGCACTCTTGAGCTCTTCCTCGGCCGTGTCCCCTTTGAGAGCGAGCATCTCGCCGTAGGGACGCAGCAGTGGGATGCCCCAGGTGGCCAGTCGCTCCAGGGGGGCCACGGCGCGGGCCGTCACCACATGGACCGGCTGCAGCTTGCCCATGACCTCCTCGGCACGGCCGCGTACGACGGTGACGTGATCGAGGCCCAGGAGTTCGACGACCTCGGTGAGGAAGTTCGTGCGGCGGAGCAGCGGTTCGAGCAGGGTGATCTTGATGTCCTCGCGGACCAGGGCGAGGGGAATGCCCGGGAGGCCGGCGCCGGAGCCGACGTCGCACACCGTCACTCCGTCGGGCACGACCTCCGAGAGGACCGCGCAGTTCAGCAGGTGCCGCTCCCACAGGCGGGGCACCTCACGTGGGCCGATCAGGCCGCGCTGCACACCCGCATCGGCGAGCAACTCGGCGTACCGGACCGCATCCTCGAAGCGATCGCCGAACACCTCGCGCGCCTGCTCGGGCGCGGGGGGAAGCTCCGCTGCCTCCGTCACGGGGGACCGTCCTTCCGTACCGCAAAAGCGCATTGGGCGCTGACCACCAGGACCACCAGAACTACAGGACTATCAGGCTGACAAAGTTCGGCCCCGTCTGCTCAACAGACGGGGCCGGTGATACACGGGGACCGATCAGGCGGGAAGCACGACGACGAAGCGCTGCGGCTCCTCGCCCTCCGACTCGCTGCGCAGTCCCGCGGCCTTGACCGCGTCGTGCACGACCTTGCGCTCGAACGGGGTCATCGGGTTCAGCTTCACCGGCTCGCCGGTGTTCTTCACGTCGGCCGCGGCCTTGGCGCCCAGTTCGGAGAGCTCGGTGCGCTTCTTGGCGCGGTAGCCCGCGATGTCCAGCATCAGCCGGCTGCGGTCCCCGGTCTCCCGGTGCACGGCCAGGCGCGTGAGCTCCTGAAGTGCCTCCAGCACCTCACCGTCACGGCCGACGAGCTTCTGCAGGTCACGGCCGCCGCTGTCGCTGATGATCGAGACAGCGGCCCGGTCGGCCTCGACATCCATGTCGATGTCGCCGTCGAGATCAGCGATGTCCAGCAGACCCTCGAGGTAGTCCGCCGCGATCTCGCCCTCCTGCTCCAGGCGGGACAGGGTGTCTGCACCCTCGGCAGCGGCGGAGGTGGTGCCTTCCGTCACGGGATGGACTCCTTCTTACTTCTTGGACGGGGACTTGGGCCGCTGCGGACCCTTGCGCTGTCCGGACTGGGCCTTGCTGCGGGTACCGCCGGCCGGCTTCGGCGCGGGCTTCTTCGCAGCGGTGGCGGGCTTGGCGTCCTCGGGCTCGTCCGACTTGCTCAGCGAGGTCTTCGACTCGTCGGCGTCGGGCGTGTTCTCGGCACTGTCGTCGGTGGCCCTCGCGGCGGTGGACTGGCGCTGGGCCTTGGTCTGCCGCTTGGGCTGCTGGCGCCTCGGGGTGGCCGTGGTCGGCGTACCGTCCTCGGTCTCCACCGCCGTGCTCTCGCCCTTCACCACGGTGCCGTCGGCCTGGGCCACCAGGCCCACCTTGGTCAGGCTGTTGATGAACTTGCGCTCGAACTCGTTGCGGTCACGGCCCTTGGAGACGATCGCCTTGACGATGGAGCGCTCGCCACGGCTGCGGGTCTTCTCGTGGTGCGTGACGTGCTTGGTGAGGCGCTCCAGGTACGCGGCCTGAGCCTTGGAACCCGGGGTCGGGTTGTTGCGGATGACGTACATCTGCTGGCCCATGGTCCACACGTTGGTGGTCAGCCAGTAGACGAGGACACCGACGGGGAAGTTGATGCCGAAGATGGCGAACATGACCGGGAAGACGTACATCAGCATCTTCTGCTGCTGCATGAACGGGGTCTTCACCGTGGTGTCGACGTTCTTCGTCATCAGCTGGCGCTGCGTGTAGAACTGCGACGCCGACATCATCACGATCATGATCGCGGTGACGACCCGGACGTCGGTCAGCGTGGCGCCGAGCGCCTCAACCTTGCTGCTGCCGTCCGTGAACTTCGCGGCGAGCGGGGCGCCGAAGATGTGTGCCTTACGCGCGCTGGCGAGCAGCGAGTCGTTGATGACACCGATCGTCGAGCCCGTCGCGATGCCGTTGAGCACGTGGTACAGGGCGAAGAAGAACGGGGACTGCGCCAGGATGGGAAGGCACGAGGAGAGCGGGTTGGTACCCGACTCCTTGTACAGCTTCATCATCTCTTCGGACTGACGCTGCTTGTCGTTCTTGTAGCGTTCCTGGATCTTCTTCATCTCGGGCTGCAGGGTCTGCATGGCCCGGGTCGCCTTGATCTGCTTCACGAAGAGCGGGATCAGACAGATGCGGATCAGGATCACCAGGGACACGATGGACAGGCCCCAGGCCCAGCCCGTGTCGGGACCGAAGACCTTCCCGTACACCAAGTGGAACTGGACGATGACCCAGGAAACGGGTGTCGTGATGAAGCTGAAAAGACTGGCAATCGTGTCCACTAATCATGCTCCTTGGGCATGGGACGGTGTCTCTGCGGCCGGGCTCGAAGGACTCAGCCCTTCAGTGGCCGTTTCGGCGGCGGAGGTCCCGCCCTTGTCTGCGCGCCGTGCGCCCCGCAGCATCTCGTGCCACCGCGGACGCTTGCGCGGCGGGACATGGTCCACACCGCCGAGCGACCACGGATTGCACCGCAGAATGCGCCAGGCCGTGAGCGCGGTGCCCTTGATCGCGCCGTGCCGGTCTATGGCCGTGTAGCCGTAGTGGGAGCACGACGGGTAGTACTTGCACACCGGCCCCAGCAGCGGACTGATCGTCCACTGATAGAGCTTGATCAGCGCCAGTAGCGGGTACTTCATCGCGCGCCCCCTCCCAGCAGCCGCTGAACGGCGGCATCCAGGTCTCGGGCCAGCTGTGCATGGTCGGCGTCGCCCGCTCCGGGCAGCGCTCGTACGACTACCAGGCTACCGGGGGGAAACAGGGCGAGCCGCTCGCGCATCAGATGGCGAAGTCTGCGCTTCACCTTGTTGCGTACCACGGCGCCGCCCACCGCCTTGCTGACGACGAAACCCGCACGCGTCGGGGGAGCGCTCTCCCCTGGCGCGTGCGGGTCCGTGGCACCGCTACGAAAGTGGACGACGAGAAGCGGGCGGCCAGCCCGGCGACCCCGTCGTACCGCGGTCGCGAAGTCTTCGCGCCGCCTCAGCCGATGCTCGGTAGGCAGCACGACGTCATGACCTGATCGGGATCAGGCGGACAGGCTGGCGCGACCCTTGCCACGACGGTTCGCGAGAATCGCGCGACCGGCACGGGTACGCATCCGCAGGCGGAAGCCGTGGGTCTTGGCCCGACGACGGTTGTTCGGCTGGAAGGTGCGCTTGCTCACGAGGGGGCTCCAGAAATAAATCGGTGGTTGCGGGTGCCGTCCTGGCTGTCACCGTGCGCCCACGAGAAGCTCGCAGTTACGCCCGAGTGCACCGCTGACCGATCACCCACATGCGATCTGTGCCCATCGGAGGCAGGCGGCAGCAGCCATCGACAACTCGACCTGGTCACGGTACGCGGGGCTACGCCATCCGGTCAAACCAGCGGTCACAGGGAGACACTATCCACAGGCTGGGGACAACAACTTGAACCGTACCCGCCGCCCTGACTACCGTGGCTGGACTCCGATTCGTTCCTTTGTCCCCCGCCCCGACACCTTTTTCCCCAGCGTCCCACCCGATTTACATCCCGTCCCGTCCGCGAACCACACGTTCGTGGGACCTGTGAGAGAGCGTGCCCTGTGGCTGACGTACCTGCCGATCTTGCCGCAGTGTGGCCACGCGTGCTGGAGCAACTTCTCGGTGAGGGGCGTGGGCAGGGTGTCGAGACCAAGGACGAGCACTGGATCCGGCGCTGCCAGCCCCTGGCACTCGTCGCCGACACCGCTCTGCTCGCCGTGCCGAACGAGTTTGCGAAAGGCGTGCTCGAGGGCCGCCTCGCCCCGATCGTCAGCGAGACGCTGAGCCGCGAGTGCGGCCGGCCGATCCGGATCGCGATCACCGTCGACGACTCCGCCGGCGAACCCTCCGGCCCGCCGGCACCGCCCGCGCCGCCCCAGCGCCGCTACGAAGAGCCCGAACAGAGCCGCGACCCCTACGAGAGCTACGGCCGCCACCGCGCCGAGCCGCTCCCTGGCGGTCCCGGCGACCAGCTGCCCACCGCGCGTCCCGCCTACCCCTCGGAGTACCAGCGCCCCGAGCCGGGCGCCTGGCCGCGGCCTTCGCAGGACGACTACGGCTGGCAGCAGCAGCGCCTCGGTTTCCCCGAGCGGGACCCGTACGCGTCGCCGCCGCAGGACCAGTACGGGCCGCAGGACCGGGACCAGTACGGCTCGCCGTCCCAGGCCCGTGACCGGGACCATGACCGGGATCGCGACCAGTACGGGGCACCGCCGCAGGACCAGTACGGGTCGCAGCCGACGGACAAGTACGGGTCGCCCCAGGACTCGTACCAGCCGCAGCAGGACCAGTACGCGCCGCCGGGGCAGGAGTACCGCCCGCAGCCGATGGAGCGTCCGTCGTACGAGCAGCAGCGCGCGGAGTACGAGCAGTCGCGGGCCGAGTACGAGAAGTCCCGCGCGGAGTACAACCAGCGCGACGCGCGCCGTGATCTGTCGGACTCGCACGCGCCCGTCGGCTCCGGGCATGTGCACCGCGGCGGTCCGGGCTCGACGGGACCGCTGGGCTCGAAGCCGGCGCCCGCGGCCGGTCCGGGGGAGCCGACCGCGCGCCTGAACCCGAAGTACCTCTTCGACACGTTCGTCATCGGCGCGTCGAACCGCTTCGCCCACGCGGCGGCGGTGGCCGTCGCCGAGGCGCCCGCGAAGGCGTACAACCCCCTTTTCATCTATGGGGAGTCGGGGCTCGGCAAGACCCACCTGTTGCACGCGATCGGGCACTACGCGCGGAGCCTGTACCCCGGCACGCGCGTGCGGTACGTCAGCTCCGAGGAGTTCACCAACGAGTTCATCAACTCGATCCGCGACGGCAAGGGCGACAGCTTCCGCAAGCGGTACCGCGAGATGGACATCCTTCTTGTCGACGACATCCAGTTCCTCGCGGACAAGGAGTCGACGCAGGAGGAGTTCTTCCACACCTTCAACACGCTCCACAACGCGAACAAGCAGATCGTGCTCTCCAGTGACCGGCCGCCCAAGCAGCTCGTCACTCTGGAGGACCGGCTGCGGAACCGTTTCGAGTGGGGTCTGATCACCGACGTCCAGCCACCCGAGCTGGAGACCCGTATCGCGATCCTTCGCAAGAAGGCGGTGCAGGAGCAGCTCAACGCCCCGCCGGAGGTCCTGGAGTTCATCGCCTCCCGCATCTCGCGCAACATCCGCGAGCTGGAGGGCGCGCTGATCCGGGTGACGGCGTTCGCGTCGCTCAACCGGCAGCCGGTCGACCTCGGTCTCACCGAGATCGTCCTCAAGGACCTCATCCCCGGCGGCGAGGACTCGACCCCGGAGATCACCGCGACGGCCATCATGGGAGCGACCGCCGACTACTTCGGCATCACCGTCGAGGACCTGTGCGGCAGTTCACGCGGCCGGCAGTTGGTGACGGCCCGGCAGATCGCCATGTACGTGTGCCGCGAGCTGACCGACCTCTCCCTGCCGAAGATCGGCGCGCAGTTCGGCGGCCGGGACCATACGACGGTGATGCACGCCGACCGCAAGATCCGCGCGCTGATGGCCGAGCGGCGGTCGATCTACAACCAGGTGACCGAGCTGACCAACCGCATCAAGAACGGCTGACGGCCACGGCACCGACGCCACGACACCAGCGCCACGGCATCGAGGGCGCCCCGGGATCTCTCCTGGGGCGCCCTTCGTCGTGCCGGAGCCGTCGCAGGACGACCCGCAGCCGTTCACGGACCGGCTTGCCGACCCGCCCCAAGCCTCTCCGGAGCCCCTCTGGAGCCCTTCCCGAGCCGTTCCGGCGGACGTCGTCCACCGTTTCAAACCCCCGGACCGAACCCCAGCTGTTCGATTACCCGCCGGGTTACGGCCGCCCTCCACAGATTTGGGGACTTTCTTCCGTCCACATCCTGGGGACCGCGAAGTTGTCCAGACTGTGTCCACAGGCTCCGTGAGTGCGAGACCATCGGACCAGGTCAGGTGGTTGTGGATCCGTGGACGAAAGATATCCACAGGCTGGGGACGGAGTCGTGATCCACAGGCTGGGGACGGAGTTGTCCACCGACAACCCACAGGCTGGAGCCGGTTGTCCCCAGCGATCTTCAGCTTCTCCACACCGCTGTCCACTGTTCGGCAACGCAACGCGCCACATCACCGTGTCGAGTGAAAGGCGTCACACGAAGGTGCCGGGTTGGGCTGTGGGAAAGGCGGGTAAAGCTGGGGACGGCGCTGGGGAGAAGTGGCCCTCGGCTGTGCATGGGGTGTGCAGAACTTTCCGTTCTCCACAGAAACCCGAGGTTGTCCACCACCGTCGCCCACAGGGTCAGTGGACAAAATTCCTGCCCTGAGCTGCGAAAACGCGGTTATCCACGGTATCCACAGCCCCTACTACTACTAGCAACTAGAGAGAGCTCGGAATCCGTTTCGAAGAGGGGCCTGTGCACAACTTGCTCTTCGTCGTCCGACAGCCGCTCGTCACGACTTGACCCCGACGGGCACCTACTGTCAGTGCTGTGCGTCAGACTGTTCCCCGTTGTCCTTCCCCTCACAGGGACCGACGACACCGAGACAGATGACGAAGCCAGGCAGGCCGAGAAGCGCCGGCAACAGCAGGAGGCGGCAACAGTGAAGATCCGGGTGGAACGCGACGTACTCGCGGAAGCCGTGGCCTGGGCGGCACGCAGCCTCCCGGCCCGTCCGCCGGCGCCGGTCCTCGCCGGCCTCCTGCTGAAGTCCGAGGAGGGACAGCTCAGCCTGTCCAGCTTCGACTACGAGGTCTCCGCGCGCGTGTCGGTCGACGCGGAGGTCGAGGAGGAGGGCACGGTCCTCGTCTCCGGCCGACTCCTCGCCGACATCTGCCGCGCCCTTCCCAACCGACCGGTGGAGATTTCCACAGACGGTGTACGGGCGACGGTGGTCTGCGGCTCCTCCCGCTTCACCCTGCACACACTGCCTGTGGAGGAGTACCCGGCACTGCCGCAGATGCCGACCGCGACCGGCACCGTCCCCGGTGAGGTGTTCGCCTCGGCGGCCGCCCAGGTGGCCATCGCCGCCGGCCGTGACGACACGCTGCCCGTCCTCACCGGTGTGCGCATCGAGATCGAGGGCGACACGGTGACGCTGGCGTCCACCGACCGCTACCGCTTCGCGGTCCGCGAGTTCCTGTGGAAGCCGGAGAACCCTGAGGCGTCCGCGGTCGCCCTGGTGCCCGCCAAGACGCTCCTGGACACCGCCAAGGCCCTCACGAGCGGCGACAGCGTGACCCTGGCGCTGTCCGGCTCGGGCGCGGGCGAGGGCCTCATCGGCTTCGAGGGCGCCGGCCGCCGTACGACGACCCGTCTCCTGGAGGGTGACCTCCCGAAGTACCGCTCGCTGTTCCCGACGGAGTTCAACTCCATCGCCGTGATCGAGACCGCCCCCTTCGTGGAGGCCGTCAAGCGCGTGGCCCTGGTCGCCGAGCGCAACACCCCGGTGCGGCTGAGCTTCGAGCAGGGCGTGCTGATCCTGGAGGCCGGTTCCAGCGACGACGCACAGGCTGTGGAGCGCGTCGACGCGAACCTGGAGGGTGACGACGTGTCGATCGCCTTCAACCCGACGTTCCTGCTGGACGGCCTGAGCGCCATCGACTCCCCGGTGGCCCAGCTCTCCTTCACGACCTCCACCAAGCCCGCGCTGCTCAGCGGCAAGCCGGCCCTGGACGCGGAGGCGGACGAGGCCTACAAGTACCTGATCATGCCGGTCCGCCTGAGCGGCTGATCCACACCGACGAGAACACCGCAGGTCGGGGCATACGACGCGGTACTTCTGAGCGCGTATGCCCACAGGTGTGCATGACCGTCCGGGTCTAGGCTCGGACACAGGTACGCAAGTGCCTTCATGCCACGTCGCACCGTAAGGAACAACTGATGGAGCTCGGTCTCGTCGGCCTCGGCAAGATGGGCGGCAACATGCGCGAGCGCATCCGCCGCGCAGGCCACACCGTCATCGGATATGACCGCAACCCGGACCTCGCCGATGTCCACAGCCTGGAAGAGCTTGTGGGCAAGCTCAAGGGCCCGCGTGTGGTGTGGGTGATGGTCCCGGCCGGCGCCCCGACCCAGGCCACCGTCGACGAACTGGCCGGCCTCCTGGAGGCCGGCGACGTCGTCGTGGACGGCGGCAACTCCCGCTGGACGGACGACGAGAAGCACGCCGAGGAGCTGGGCGCCAAGGGCATCGGGTTCGTCGACGCGGGCGTCTCGGGCGGCGTCTGGGGCCTGAAGAACGGCTACGCCCTGATGGTCGGCGGCGACGCCGAGAACATCGCCAAGGTCCAGCCGGTCTTCGACGCCCTCAAGCCCGAGGGCGACTTCGGCTTCGTCCACGCCGGCAAGGTCGGCGCGGGCCACTTCTCCAAGATGGTCCACAACGGCATCGAGTACGCCATGATGCAGGCCTACGCCGAGGGCTGGGAACTGCTGGAGAAGGTCCACTCCGTCACCGACGTCCGCGAGGTCTTCCGCTCCTGGCAGGAGGGCACGGTCATCCGTTCCTGGCTGCTGGACCTGGCCGTCAACGCCCTCGACGGCGACGAGCACCTGGACAAGCTCAAGGGCTACGCCGAGGACTCTGGCGAGGGCCGCTGGACCGTCGAGGCCGCCATCGACAACGCCGTGCCGCTGCCCGCGATCACTGCCTCCCTGTTCGCCCGGTTCGCCTCGCGCCAGGACGACTCGCCGCAGATGAAGATGGTCGCCGCACTGCGCAACCAGTTCGGCGGCCACGCCGTAGAGACGAAGTAGTCCACAGGGACGAAGTAATCCACAGATCCGCAGATCCACTGGCCTCGGCCGGTGGATCCACAACCTGGGGGAGGTCGGCGAACGACCATGCACGTCACGCATCTGTCGCTGGCCGACTTCCGCTCGTACGCCGGGGTCGACGTTCCGCTCGACCCCGGCGTCACCGCGTTCGTGGGGCCCAACGGGCAGGGCAAGACCAACCTCGTCGAGGCGATCGGCTATCTCGCCACCCTGGGCAGTCACCGCGTCTCCTCCGACGCCCCCCTCGTCCGCATGGGCGCCGAGCGGGCGATCATCCGGGCGCAGGTCAGGCAGGGCGAGCGGCAGCAGCTGGTCGAGCTGGAGCTGAACCCCGGCCGCGCCAACCGCGCCCGTATCAACCGGTCCTCGCAGGTCAGACCGCGTGACGTGCTGGGCATCGTACGGACCGTGCTGTTCGCGCCGGAGGATCTCGCGCTGGTGAAGGGGGACCCCGGGGAGCGGCGGCGGTTCCTGGACGAGCTGATCACCGCGCGGTCGCCGCGGATGGCCGGGGTCCGGTCCGACTACGAGCGGGTGCTCAAGCAGCGCAACACCCTGCTGAAGTCGGCCGCGCTGGCGCGGCGGCACGGCGGGCGGTCGATGGACCTGTCCACGCTCGACGTGTGGGATCAGCATCTCGCGCGCGTGGGGGCCGAGTTGCTCGCCCAGCGGCTCGATCTGATCGCCGCGGTGCAGCCCCTCGCCGACAAGGCGTACGAGCAACTGGCGCCCGGCGGCGGCCCGGTGGCCCTGGAGTACAAGCCGTCGGCGCCCGGTGAGGCACACACGCGTGAAGATCTCTACGAGCAGCTGATGGCGGCGATCGCGGAGGCCCGCAAGCAGGAGATCGAGCGAGGCGTCACCCTCGTGGGACCGCATCGGGACGACGTGATCCTCAAGCTGGGTCAGCTGCCCGCCAAGGGGTACGCGTCGCACGGTGAGTCCTGGTCGTACGCGCTGGCGCTGCGGCTCGCGTCGTACGACCTGCTCCGGGCCGAGGGGAACGAGCCGGTGCTGGTGCTCGACGACGTGTTCGCGGAGCTGGACACGCGCCGTCGGGAGCGGCTGGCCGAGCTGGTGGCGCCCGGCGAGCAGGTGCTGGTGACGGCGGCCGTCGACGACGACGTACCGCACGTCCTGGCCGGTACGCGGTACAGCGTGGCGGAGGGGACGGTGGAGCGCGTATGAGCGCCGACGAGCCCGCCGAGCGCCCGGAGACGCCCGCCGCGAAGAAGGGTGCCGAGCCTTCGGGCGTCGACCTCGCGCGCGTGGCGTTGCGCGCCGCGAAGGAGCAGGCACGCGCGCGTGGGGACGCGGCGCAGCAGAAGAAGCAGGCGCGGCGCGGCGGACTGCGCTCCGGCGCGCGCGCCGACGGCCGTGACCCCATGGCGCTCGGCGCCGCGATCAACCGGCTGCTGACCGAGCGCGGCTGGGAGACGCCGGCCGCGGTGGGCGGCGTGATGGGCCGCTGGCCGCAGATCGTCGGCGAGGACCTGGCCAACCACTGCGTGCCGGAGAAGTACGACGAGGACGAGCGGGTCCTGATCGTGCGCTGCGACTCCACGGCCTGGGCGACGAACCTGAGGCTGCTCGCGCCGCAGCTGGTCGCCCGTCTGAACGAGGACCTGGGGCACGGCACGGTGCGCTTCCTCAAGGTGAACGGCCCTGGTGGGCCACCCCGTCGCTACGGTCCCCTGCGCGCTCCCGGCAGCACGGGTCCCGGCGACACCTATGGGTGACTGACATCACACCGAGGGCTGCGGCGGGTGACCCGACGCGGTGGCGAACACCGACCTGACCCCTGAGTAGCAAAGGGTTGACACCCGGAAGCGCTGAGTGCCGCCGTGAGCCTCTTTGAGCCCCGTTCCGTATATGGGGAGTCGGGAGAGACCGGTTGAGGGCGGCACATGCGGACTCAGGTACCGGCAAACCCCCATCCATGTCGGCGCTACCGGTAGACTGGAAGCAATCCCGCCCCACTCGTGGGACACACACCGAGCAACGCTGACTAAGGCTTACCAACGCAACACGCCGCAGCCGCTCCGGCCATCAGCCGGGTGTCTGGCTCGTGCTGTGCCAGAAAGGGCGCTTCGTGGCCGATTCCGGCAACCCCAACGAGAACATCCCGTCCACCGACGCCGGCGCCACCGGCGAGGCCCACGCCTCGAACGGCGAGGTCACCACCTCGTACGACGCCAACGCCATCACCGTCCTCGAGGGTCTGGACGCGGTCCGCAAGCGACCCGGTATGTACATCGGCTCGACCGGCGAGCGCGGCCTGCACCACCTCGTGCAGGAAGTCGTCGACAACTCCGTCGACGAGGCGCTGGCCGGCCACGCGGACACGATCGACGTCACGATCCTGCACGACGGCGGCGTACGCGTCATCGACAACGGCCGAGGCATCCCGGTGGGCATCGTCCCCTCCGAGGGCAAGCCCGCCGTCGAGGTCGTGCTGACGGTGCTGCACGCGGGCGGAAAGTTCGGGGGCGGCGGTTACGCGGTCTCCGGCGGTCTGCACGGCGTGGG
The DNA here is from genome assembly GCF_044747445.1 of Streptomyces sp. NPDC090083. Taxonomy (NCBI): domain Bacteria; kingdom Bacillati; phylum Actinomycetota; class Actinomycetes; order Kitasatosporales; family Streptomycetaceae; genus Streptomyces; species Streptomyces sp. NPDC090083. The sequence continues at coordinate 287,856 of NZ_JBIVED010000006.1, forward strand.
CGTGTCCGTGGTGAACGCGCTGTCCAGCAAGGTCGCCGTCGAGGTCAGGACCGACGGCCACCGCTGGACGCAGGACTACAAGCTGGGCGTGCCGACCGCCCCGCTCGCGCAGCACGAGGCCACGGAGGAGACCGGCACCTCGGTCACCTTCTGGGCCGACCCGGACGTCTTCGAGACGACCGAGTACTCCTTCGAGACGCTCTCGCGGCGCTTCCAGGAGATGGCGTTCCTCAACAAGGGTTTGACGATCAAACTCACTGACGAGCGCGAGCTGGCCAAGGCCACGGCCGGTGCCGACGAGGCGGGTGCGGACGAGAAGGACGAGGTCAAGTCCGTCACGTACCACTACGAGGGCGGCATCGTCGACTACGTGACGTACCTCAACTCCCGCAAGGGAGACGTGATCCACCCGACGGTCATCGACCTGGAGGCGGAGGACAAGGACAAGAGCCTGTCCCTCGAGGTCGCGATGCAGTGGAACAGCGGTTACAGCGAGGGCGTGTACTCCTTCGCCAACATCATCCACACGCATGAGGGCGGCACGCACGAAGAGGGCTTCCGGGCCGCGCTGACGTCGCTGATCAACAAGTACGCGCGCGACAAGAAGCTGCTCCGCGAGAAGGACGACAACCTCACGGGCGACGACATCCGCGAGGGTCTGACCGCGATCATCTCGGTGAAGCTGGCCGAGCCGCAGTTCGAGGGCCAGACGAAGACCAAGCTCGGCAACACCGAAGCGAAGACCTTCGTGCAGAAGGCGGTCTACGAGCACCTGAACGACTGGCTCGACCGCAACCCGAACGAGGCGTCGGACATCATCCGGAAGGGCATCCAGGCGGCCACCGCGCGCGTGGCGGCCCGCAAGGCCCGCGACCTCACCCGTCGCAAGGGGCTCCTGGAGACCGCGTCCCTGCCGGGCAAGCTGTCCGACTGCCAGTCGAACGACCCCACCAAGTGCGAGATCTTCATCGTCGAGGGTGACTCCGCCGGCGGCTCGGCCAAGTCCGGCCGGAACCCGCAGTACCAGGCGATCCTCCCGATCCGGGGCAAGATCCTCAACGTCGAGAAGGCCAGGATCGACAAGATCCTGCAGAACCAGGAGATCCAGGCACTGATCTCCGCCTTCGGCACCGGAGTCCACGAGGACTTCGACATCGCCAGGCTCCGTTATCACAAGATCATCCTGATGGCGGACGCCGACGTCGACGGCCAGCACATCTCCACCCTGCTGCTGACCTTCCTGTTCCGCTTCATGCGGCCGCTGGTCGAGGCCGGGCACGTGTTCCTGTCCCGCCCCCCGCTGTACAAGATCAAGTGGGGCCGCGACGACTTCGAGTACGCCTACTCGGACCGCGAGCGCGACGCCCTGATCGAGCTGGGCCGGCAGAACGGCAAGCGCATCAAGGAAGACTCGATCCAGCGCTTCAAGGGTCTCGGCGAGATGAACGCCGAGGAGCTGCGCGTCACCACGATGGACCAGGAGCACCGCGTCCTCGGCCAGGTCACCCTGGACGACGCCGCGCAGGCCGACGACCTGTTCTCGGTCCTCATGGGCGAGGACGTCGAGGCGCGCCGCCAGTTCATCCAGCGCAACGCCAAGGACGTCCGCTTCCTCGACATCTGAGTCGGTCTCAGCTGACCGCACCAGGAAGGATCCCCACCAGCAATGGCCGACGAGAACACCCCCAGCACGCCTGAAGAAGGCGCCATCATCGCCCAGCGCGTCGAGCCTGTCGGGCTCGAGACGGAGATGCAGCGCTCGTACCTCGACTACGCGATGTCCGTCATCGTGTCGCGAGCCCTGCCCGACGTCCGCGACGGCCTCAAGCCCGTCCACCGCCGCGTCCTGTACGCCATGTACGACGGCGGCTACCGGCCCGAGAAGGGCTTCTACAAGTGCGCCCGTGTCGTCGGCGACGTCATGGGCAACTACCACCCGCACGGCGACTCCTCGATCTACGACGCGCTGGTCCGCCTCGCGCAGCCGTGGTCGATGCGGATGCCGCTGGTGGACTCGAACGGCAACTTCGGCTCCCCGGGCAACGACCCCGCCGCCGCCATGCGCTACACCGAGTGCAAGCTGGCGCCGCTGTCCATGGAGATGGTCCGTGACATCGACGAGGAGACCGTCGACTTCACGGACAACTACGACGGCCGCTCCCAGGAGCCGACCGTCCTGCCGGCCCGCTTCCCGAACCTGCTGATCAACGGCTCGGCGGGCATCGCGGTCGGCATGGCCACCAACATCCCGCCGCACAACCTCCGTGAGGTCGCGGCGGGCGCCCAGTGGTGCCTGGAGAACCCCGAGGCCTCGCACGAGGAGCTGCTGGACGCGCTGATCGAGCGCATCAAGGGCCCGGACTTCCCGACCGGCGCGCTCGTCGTCGGCCGCAAGGGCATCGAGGAGGCGTACCGCACCGGCCGTGGCTCGATCACCATGCGCGCGGTCGTCGAGGTCGAGGAGATCCAGAACCGCCAGTGCCTGGTGGTCACCGAACTCCCCTACCAGACCAACCCCGACAACCTCGCGCAGAAGATCGCCGACCTGGTGAAGGACGGCAAGGTCGGCGGCATCGCGGACGTCCGCGACGAGACGTCGTCCCGTACCGGCCAGCGCCTCGTCATCGTCCTCAAGAGGGACGCGGTCGCCAAGGTCGTACTGAACAACCTCTACAAGCACACCGACCTGCAGTCGAACTTCAGCGCCAACATGCTGGCCCTGGTCGACGGTGTGCCGCGCACGCTCTCCCTGGACGCGTTCATCCGGCACTGGGTGGCGCACCAGATCGAGGTCATCGTCCGCCGGACGAAGTTCCGGCTGCGCAAGGCCGAGGAGCGGGCGCACATCCTGCGTGGCCTCCTGAAGGCCCTGGACGCCATCGACGAGGTCATCGCGCTGATCCGGCGCAGCGACACCGTCGAGATCGCGCGCACGGGCCTGATGGAGCTCCTGACGATCGACGAGATCCAGGCGAACGCCATCCTGGAGATGCAGCTCCGCCGACTGGCCGCCCTGGAGCGCCAGAAGATCATCCAGGAGCACGACGAACTCCAGGCGAAGATCACCGAGTACAACGCGATCCTGGCCTCCCCGGTCCGCCAGCGCGGCATCGTCAGCGAGGAACTCGCCGCGATCGTCGAGAAGTACGGCGACGACCGCAAGACGATGCTCGTGCCCTTCGACGGTGACATGTCCATCGAGGACCTCATCGCCGAAGAGGACATCGTCGTCACCATCTCGCGCGGCGGCTACGTCAAGCGCACCAAGGCGGACGACTACCGCTCCCAGAAGCGCGGCGGCAAGGGCGTCCGCGGCACGAAGCTCAAGGAAGACGACATCGTCGACCACTTCTTCGTGTCGACGACCCACCACTGGCTGCTGTTCTTCACCAACAAGGGCCGCGTCTACCGCGCGAAGGCCTACGAACTCCCGGACGCCGGCCGGGACGCGCGCGGGCAGCACGTCGCGAACCTGCTCGCCTTCCAGCCGGACGAGGCCATCGCGGAGATCCTCGCGATCCGCGACTACGAGGCCGCGCCCTACCTGGTGCTCGCCACCAAGGGTGGTCTGGTCAAGAAGACGCCTCTTAAGGATTACGATTCGCCCCGCTCCGGCGGTGTCATCGCGATCAACCTCCGTGAGACGGAGGACGGTTCCGACGACGAACTGATCGGCGCCGAACTCGTCTCGTCCGAGGACGATCTGCTGCTGATCAGCAAGAAGGCGCAGTCGATCCGGTTCACCGCCACGGACGACGCGTTGCGCCCCATGGGCCGCGCGACCTCCGGTGTCAAGGGCATGAGTTTCCGCGAGGGCGACCAGCTTCTCTCGATGAATGTTGTTCGACCCGGTACGTTCGTGTTCACTGCCACAGACGGCGGGTACGCGAAGCGCACCGCCGTCGACGAGTACCGCGTCCAGGGTCGCGGTGGCCTGGGTATCAAGGCCGCCAAGATCGTCGAGGACCGCGGTTCTCTCGTCGGCGCGCTGGTGGTCGAGGAGACCGACGAGATCCTCGCCATCACGCTGTCCGGCGGTGTGATTCGTACGCGAGTCAACGAGGTCAGGGAGACGGGCCGTGACACCATGGGCGTCCAACTGATCAACCTGGGCAAGCGCGATGCCGTCGTCGGTATCGCTCGTAACGCCGAGGCGGGACCGGAGGCGGAGGAGGTCGTCGGCGACGAAGCCGGCGACGAGACCACCGAGGGTGCCGTGACCACCGGCACGGACGAGGGTGACGCACCCTCGGACGAGTAGCACGAGGAGAGAGTCATCGTGAGCGGAGCCACGGGCGCCGGATCGACCGGTACGGACACGGACGGCGGCGGCCGTGGCTCCGCCGCGAACGCGACAGATCCGCACACGACCCAACTGCGGGCGATCGACGTGAAGAAGAGCGACGCGCACTCGCCCGGCACGCATGGATCCCAGGGGGGAACTGTGACGGACACCCGAGGTCCGCAGACCCAGCACCAGTCGGCTGGGGCGGGCCCGGCCGCGCCGGGCGCCAAGGCCCCGGGCCAGGCGCATCCGTCGGCCCAGCAGGCCGCACAGGCCGCGCCCGCGGGGTCCCCGCCGCCGGGCTCGCCCCTCCCGGGCGAGCGCCAGCCGCAGCAGCCGGCGGGGCCGTACCACCCGCCGCAGGCGTACCCCACGCAGTCGCCCGCCGCCGCCCAGAGCGGTGCCGTACGCCGTCCCCGTACGGGTGCGCGCACCGCGCCCCGCACCCGTAAGGCGCGGCTGCGGGTGGCCAAGGCCGACCCGTGGTCGGTGATGAAGGTCAGCTTCCTGCTCTCCATCGCGCTGGGCATCTGCACGGTCGTGGCGTCCGCGGTGCTGTGGATGGTCATGGACGCGATGGGCGTCTTCTCGACGGTCGGCGGCACGATCTCCGAGGCGACCGGCTCGAACGAGTCGAACGGCTTCGACCTCCAGTCCTTCCTGTCGCTTCCGCACGTCCTGACGTTCGCGGGGATCATCGCGGTCATCGACATCGTCCTGGCCACGGCCCTGGCGACGCTCGGCGCGTTCATCTACAACCTCTCCGCGGGCTTCGTCGGCGGCATCGAGCTGACGCTCGCCGAGGACGAGTGAGAGCCGGGTGAACGGAGGTTGAAACCTCCCCGGGCGGTCCCGTGACTATCGATTTTGGGACTGCCCGTGTCGTGCGCTAATCTTCAGGAGTCAGCGCGCGGGACACACTCCGCACAGCGCGGCGGGGCTATAGCTCAGTTGGTTAGAGCGCATCCCTGATAAGGATGAGGCCACAGGTTCAAATCCTGTTAGCCCCACCAGCACGAAGACCCCCAGCCGGTTCCGGTTGGGGGTCTTCGGCGTTCAAGCCCCGGCGCCTGGCCGATCCAGTACCGGCGGTCACGTCGGCCGACTCCCGGGAGCAATGGGCGGTGCCCCTTGTCGAGTTGGGGGCTCAGAGGCAGAGGCAGAGGCAGAGGCATGGGTGTAGGTGTGGGCGTGAGAAAAGCCCTCGGAATGTTTCGATAGATCCCTGGGGGCACGCCAGAAGACCCCCGGCCATGGTGGCCAGGGGTTTTCGGGGTCCTTTGTGTTGTCTCTGGAGCGTTGTACGCAAGTTCGCCGCTGGGTCAGAGAGGGCGGGTGGGCGGGCAGGTCCTGCGGGTGGGGCAAGTCGACCAAGGCGACTCGTCGAGCGGGTCAGCAGGTCGAGCGGGGCGAGCGGGTCGAGCAGTTCCTTCGAGGCCGGCGGGGTGTCTCGTGCCGGGCTGTGGTGCGCTGTGCCGAGGGGGCTGGGCCGCGACCGGGTCAGCGCTGGAGCGGTGCCGCCTGGTCGGCGTGGGCCGGGTCCAGCGAGTCCGCGGGGTCCGTCATCTCGTCCGTGTCGGTCGGCGGGCGGTGGCGGCAGCTGGGGGACTTGCCGTGGGCCTCGGCGCGGATGCGCTGCTTCATCGTGGGGGGCAGGGACCTGGTGAAGGTCCAGGGGGAGACCGCCGGTGTCGTCGTCGCGGCGACCGCGCTGGTGCTCGTGGCCTCGACCCGCGGAGTCGCGGCGGCGGCCGCCGCGGTGACCGTGATGAGTCCGAGCGCCGTGCACAGTGCCAGGAAGCCGGTGACGAAGGCGTTCCACAACTTCATGACCTTGATCTGGGCCATGGCCCCTCACTTTCAGGTTGGGCGATTTGCGTACTTTCCTCATGATGTGTATGGGGCTCGCGAAGTGGTGGACCGACGCCCGTGGCGCGTCGATGTTCTGATGAACACCACCCGGATGGGCGCAAGAGGCCGTGAAAGCGCCGAATATGCGCGAAAGGAGGGCGAAGTAACCCTCCGTGGGGGTGTGATCACCCTCCGATCGGAGCGGCTCGGTCCGCTCGTACTGCGCTGTCCCGGGCGGGAGTTGGCCCCGGACGCAGGTCACCGATCGGTATCGGTCGGTGTGTATAGTCGGGCGCCAGAGGTCCCCTACGTCAAGGAAAGACGAGGTCGCGCGGTGAAGAAGCTTCTCCTGGTCGCACTGGCCGCCATCGGCGGGCTCCTCGTGTACCGCCAGATCCAGGCGGATCGCGCCGAGCAGGATCTGTGGACGGAGGCGACCGACTCCGTGCCCACGGGTTCGTGAGTACCGAGATCCAGTTCTGAGCAAGCCCCGGCCGCCCTAGCGGTCGGGGCTTTGTGTTGCGCTCCCGCCCGGCTGCGGCTACGGCCGCGGGCACCCCGCTGTTTCGGACGCTCGTACGCATTGCCGGGATGCCACGCGCGCGTGCGGGGCAGGATGGGCCACGTCCGGAGCAACGGTGAGGGGTGGCGCGTCATGGGGCGGCGGCGTACGGCGTGGTGGCGGACGCGGGCACAGGGCGGCTGTAGGCCCGTCGCCGGGGGTGAGGCCGTACGACGACGTGTCGTGGTCCTCACAGCGGTGCTGTGCGCGACGGTCGCCCTCACGGGGCGGCCCGCCACGGCGGCCGGGTCGCCGGCGGCCTACGGCTACGGCCGGAACGACCAGCTCGTCGACGGAGCGGCCGGCACCGGGGACGCCGTGGCGCTGAAAGCCGGTGGGGCGTACCGGAGTTCGCTCCCGAAGGGCGCCAAGGTCTACTACGGCATCGATCTCGACGCCACGTCGAACGCCTATGTGTCCGTGACCGCCGTGCCTCCGGCGGGTACCACGGTCGCCGCCACCGACGGCATCAGGGTGTCGATGCAGAACGCCTCGGGCACCGCCTGCACCCACCGGAGCGCCACCTTCGGGGCGAGCAGGAGTCCTCACCCCGTGGCCGCCTGGGCGGCGCGGGAGGCGGGGAAGGCGCTGTGCAAGGGCGGCGGCACGTACTACGTGGTCGTCGAGCGGGTCGACGCGTCGGGTTCGTCGTCGGACACCTGGGGGCTGGAACTCACCGCCGTCTCGGAGCCTCCGCCGGCCCGGGCCGGTACGACCGAGGCTCCCCAGGTCTGGGACTCCGCGTCGCCCGAGGCGGTGACGGGGGAGGCCCGGCGCCGTGCGGGCGGCTCGGGCTTCGCCGGGGCGGTCGCCGTCGGGCAGGGCGTGTGGCAGGACGACGTCCGGCCCGGCGGGACCCTCTTCTACAAGGTGCCGGTCGACTGGGGCCAGCAGCTGTCCGTCACCGCCGAACTGGGCGGTTCGGACGGCGGCAGCGGCTATGTGACCCGCGCGCTCGACCTGGCCCTCTACAACCCGGTGCGCGGCTCCGTCGACGAGGCGGGCCTCGGGTACCGGGGCGACGAGCGGTCGGTGGCGCTGGAGCCGCTGCCGCCCGTCGAGTACCGCAACCGCTACTCCGTCGTCGACCACGTCAACGGGATGCGCTTCGCCGGGTCCTACTACCTCGTCGTGCACCTCTCCACGGAGCTGGCCGACAGCTTCGGCGAGGGACCGTTGCCGGTGACCCTGCGGGTGCGGGTCGCCGGGTCCGCGCATGCCGGTCCCGGGTACGCGGCGAAGCCCGAGCCAGGGAACATCTTCGAGGTGACCGCGCAGGACCGCGCGGCGGCCGTGACGGGCGGTGCTGAGGAAGGTACCGGGGGAGGCGGCAACCGTTCGATGAAGGTCCTCGCGGTGGCCGGCATCGGCGCGGGCAGCGTGCTGCTGGCGACGCTCGGCGTGTGGACGGTGTCCGCCCGGCGGCGCGACGGAGGCCGGGGCAGGAACAGGGACGGGGATCGGGACCGAGACCGGGCTTCTACGGCGGCCCTCTAGCCGGCCCGGCCGCCCGTCTCCCCGCACCGCTGGCACTGCCCGTACCGCACCGCCATACCGTCCCGCACGGTTCAGATGCGGGTCAGCGCCCAGAACCCGACCGCGTAGCAGGCCAGCGCGAGCAGCAGGACCGGGATCGCCACCTTCGCGGGCGGCCCGGGCCGCCGCCGCGCCCGCCTGCCGCGGTGCTGCGGAACCGGCGGCGCGGAGAGCGGAACCTGCGGGACCTGAGCGGTGTATGCAGCGGTAGAGGGTTCAGCACGCGGCTGGGGGGAGGCCAGGCCATGGGGGGAGGAGTACGGGGCGGAATGCGCGGGCCGGCACGGGTCCTGGTCGGCCTGGTGCCCGTACGAGGTCTGCGGGGGCGGCAGATGGAAGCTGCCGGTGTCCGACATCGGGGAGGGTGATGGAGGCGGAGCCGGTGTCCGGGCCGGTATCGGCGTCGGCTGGGAGACGATGCCCTGCCTGGGATCCACGGGTACGGAGTCCGTGCCGGGCCAGGCCGACTCGAAGCCCTCGCCTGCCTCTCCGCTGACGCCTGCGCCCCCGTTGGCTCCTCCGCTCCCACCGACATCGACACCGCTGCCGTTGCCTTCTCCTGCACCGCCGCCGACATCAACTCCGCTGCCCAGCCCGTCCCCGCCCTCGGACGCGGACGGCACCACCGATGTCGTCGCCCCCGTGTCCACCCCGGACGCCCGCTTCAGGGGACCCTCGGGTGCGAACCCCGAAGGGAGCGGCCCCAGTTGGTCGAAGATCTCGATCAGCTCGTCGTCGAGGCCGGGCTCGGGCAGCAGCTCCGCGGCGGCGGCAAGCGCCTTGCGCGCCCCCGTGGCGGTGCGGAAGCGGGCCTGCGGGTCGGGCTGCAGCAGCATCGCCACGACCTGCCACAGCGCCTCGGGAATGCCCTTGGGCGCCCCCGGAGTCCCGTGCTCCGCGAAGTACTGCACCAGCGCCTTGGAGTCCGGCTTGGCCCCCTCCAGCAGATACAGCGCCACGAGTCCTACGGCGAACAGGTCGGAGGGGAAGTCCGGTTCGGCGCCCATCATCTGCTCGGGCGCGAGATAACCCGGCGTGCCCACCACGAGGTTGGTCTCCGTCAGGCGTGCCTCGCCCAGCCGCATCGCGATGCCGAAGTCGGAGAGACGCAGGCGTGGGCGGCCGGTGCCGGTGGCTTCGAGGAGCAGGTTCGCGGGCTTGATGTCCCGGTGCACGACACCTTCCCCGTGCACCGCGGCGAGGCCGGAGAGGAGTTGGTCGAGCAGTGTGCAGACGAAGGCGGGAGGCAGGGGGCCGTAGTCCCCGACGAGATGGACGAGCGAGCCGCCGGCCACCAGGTCCATGGTGAACAGGACCTTGTCGTCGTCGGCGGCCCAGCTGGCCGGGGCCAGTACATGGGGATGGTCGATCCGCAGGGCCTGTTCCCGTACGAAGCGCAGCAGCGAGTGCGCGTCGCTCTGCTGCAGGACCTTGGCCGCCACATAGCGGCGCCGCCGATGGTCCCAGGCGCGCCAGACCGCGCCGACACCGCCGCGTCCGATCGGGTCGACCAGTTCGTACCGGCCGGCGAAGACCTCACCCATGGCTGTGCGTCGCTCCTCCCCCTTCGACTACCTCCGTTGCTTCCCCCGAGACGAGCGGTACGACTCCCCTTGACGGCAGTTCCTCATGGCCCTCCCTCGCGGCGGTTCCGCACGTGCTGCCGGTGAGCGACACGACCCCCTCGTGTCGCCTGCCGGCGGCGTGCCCGGCTGCCGAACCCCCGATCGGCTGCCGGGCCGTGGGGCTCAGCTCTGGTGGGACTGGTAGTGCGCGACCGCGTCCGAGGTGCGGCCCGCGCCGTAGACCCGGAGGAACTCTGCCAGTTCGGGGTGGGTCGGGGCGAGGGTGTCGGCCGCGTCGATGATGTCGCCTGCGGCGGCCACCGAGCGCAGCAGCGACTGGATCTCCCGGACCACCCGCTTGACCGTGGGCGCTCCCGAACTGCTCGTCGTGGTCGTGGTGTTGCTGAGCACCGAGCCCCCCTGGGACTTCTTGATCTCGTCCATGCGCTCGGTGGCCTCGGCCGCGCTCACGCTGCCGTCCGCGACCTGTCCCGCCAAGTCCTGCAGCAACTGCACCCGCTGAACCACCGCGGGATTGCCGATCTTCGCCCGCTGACCGCTCATCAGCTGGGACAACATCGGCGCGGACAGTCCCAACACCCCCGCGAGACGAGCCTGGTTGAGCCCAAGATCGTCGATGAGCTTACGGAAGAGCGCCCCCAAAGGCTCCCCGTACCAGTTCCGCTGCAGCTCCCGCGCTCTGGCGGTGGCTTCCTGCTGTGCGGCGTCCATTGCGTCTCCCCATCGCTTCCCCAAAACCGTGGTTCGCTCTAGCGAACCACGACGAGCATCTTACGGAGAGTGGTCGTTCACCGGGAGCCCCAACTTTTTGCGAGATACCCGGGGTGACCCGGTACGCTGGTCCCCGAAGCCCGCCGGTGTGTGGTTCTGCCGTCGGACGCTTCTCTAGCGGGGCCTTAGCTCAGTTGGTAGAGCGCTGTCTTTGCATGGCAGATGTCAGGGGTTCGACTCCCCTAGGCTCCACATTCCGCACCGGCCGGTCGCCCTCAGTGGCGTCCGGCCGGTTTTTCTGTGGGCCCGTGAGGTGACGTGCGTCACGTAAAGGGTGGATCTTCGTTGCAGTTGTTTGCGCAAATGCCCGTGCCGGTCGGGATGCGGCGAGCGTCGCACCGGCGATCCGGCCGGTGTGGCGATGATGTGCCCGCGTGTGCGGGAGGTGTGTGAGCTGGTGCATATGCGGCCGTGTAACCAGGGGTGTGCGGTCCGTTAAGGGAGTCCGTGCGGCGCTTGTACGCCTGGGCCGTTGCAAACGTCATCGCGGACAGCCCGCGTAAATCAAGGGAGTTGGCGGCCGTCGGCGGTTGTTCCACGTGAAACACCGGGGACTGTTCCACGTGAAACATCGCTGTGGGGCAGGAGACCCTCAAGTCTCCTGCCCCACAGCGATGTTGACAGTGCGTCGGACGTCAGCGGTGGTCGTCGCTGTCCGCGGCCTCGTCCTCGGCCTGCTTGGCCTCGACCTCGGGGTCGAGCACGGCCTCGGGGCTGCCGTCCACCGCGGCGAGCCGACCCGACTCGGGTACCTCGGTCGCGGCCGGGGGCTCGACCAGCCAGTCGGGGTTGGCCTGCTTGTCCCACCACTTCCAGGCGGCGAACGCGCCGCCCGCCAGGATGCCCAGTACGGCCAGCCCCTTCGCGAGACGGCCGGCCCTCGCCCGCCGCTCGTGCTTGCGGACCAGCTTCTGGATCTCCTTGGGCGAGACCTGACCGCGCAGCGCGGCGAACGCCGCCACACCGCGCGCGGCGGCCTCGTCCTTGACCGGGCCCGCGGCGGCGACCGCCTGCTCGATCCTCGGCCGCGAGTACTCGGCGGCCTGCTGGGCTGCCTTGCGGGTTCGGACGGCGGCCTCCTGGGCGGCCTGGTCGACCTTGGGCGGTACATGAGTGCGGGCCTGTTCCAGGCGCGGCACGACGTGGGCGTCGTACTGGACGCGGGCCTGGTCGGCAGCCAGCGACACCTTGGGCGCGAGTCGTACACGTGCCTCATGGGCGTAGTACGAGGCCTTGTCCTTGGCCGTGTCGGCGTAGGGCGCCACCACTTCCGCGGCGTGCAGCACGCTGTCCTTCGCCGAACCGGTCGCGGAGCGCACGCTGTCGATGCGGGTCACGGGATTCCTCCTCCTCGGTGGCGGTACGCAATTTCGTCTATCCACCCATTTACGGATCATGCCTGCCAACGGGCCGTGGGGCATGTAGAGGGCGGGCATCCGGGTCACGATTACGTGCGATACCGGTTGAACCGGATGAATACGAGGGAACGGGAGCTTGTCGTCGACAATGCCACGGATCCTCGTGCCGTGCCCCTGTCCCGGCGCCACTCGACCGGATTTCCGCAAGCGGATCCTGTGGAATGCCCCCGAGAGACAGGCGTCGGGCGACGGGATGCGTGGAGCGTGCGAGGATCTGAGGGTCACAGGAAGACAACGGAAGGCAGACCGTGGCCGAGCAGCTTTACGCCACCCTGAAGACCAATCTCGGCGACATCGAGGTACGGCTGCTGCCGAACCACGCGCCCAAGACGGTCCAGAACTTCGTGGAGCTCGCCCAGGGGGAGCGGGAGTGGACCAACCCCACCACGGGTGAGAAGTCCACGGACAAGCTCTACGACGGCACGGTCTTCCACCGGGTGATCAGCGGCTTCATGATCCAGGGCGGGGACCCGCTGGGCAACGGCACGGGTGGCCCGGGCTACCAGTTCGAGGACGAGTTCCACCCCGACCTGCGCTTCGACAAGCCCTACCTGCTGGCCATGGCCAACGCCGGGCCGGGCACCAACGGCTCGCAGTTCTTCGTCACCGTCTCCCCGACGGCCTGGCTGACCCGCAAGCACACCATCTTCGGCGAGGTCACCGATCCGGCGAGCCAGAAGGTCGTGGACGCCATCGCGGCCGCCGAGACCAACCCGCGCACCGACCGTCCGGTCAAGGACGTCATCATCGAGTCGGTCGTCGTCGAGACCCGCTAGGACCGAGCACCGGTCCTCACCGCCGGGAACCAAACGCCCCGTTCATCCGTAAGGATGGGCGGGGCGGTGCATTGCGTACGAAGGATTGAGGGGACCCCATGGACCAGGCGCCAGGCAGCCCGACGGGCCCGGAGGAGCAGCGGCCCCCGGACGGCCAGAGTCTGCCGGTCTGTTATCGCCACCCGGATCGGGAGACCGGCATCCGCTGCACCCGCTGCGAGAAGCCGATCTGTCCCGAGTGCATGGTCAGCGCCTCGGTCGGTTTCCAGTGCCCCGACTGCGTCCGCGGCGGTTCCGGCACGGGGCACGCCCCGACGGCGAGCCAGCCGCGGACGATCGCCGGCGGCACGGTGGCGGCGGACCCGCGGCTCGTCACCAAGATCCTGATCGGCCTCTGCGTCGCCATGTATCTGGTGCAGCTGGCGGTGGGCGACCGCTTCACCGAGCGCCTGGAACTCCTCGGCCAGGCGTACGTCCCGCTCTTCGGTTCCGTCGAGGGCATTGCCGAAGGCCAGCCCTACCGGCTGCTGACCGCGATGTTCCTGCATGCCAGCCCGATCCACATCATCTTCAACATGCTCAGCCTGTGGTGGATCGGCGGTCCTCTGGAGGCGGCCCTCGGCCGTGCCCGCTATCTCGCTCTCTATGTCGTCTCGGGTCTTGCGGGCAGTGCGCTCACGTATCTGATCGCCGCCCCGAACCAGCCCTCCCTGGGTGCCTCCGGTGCGATCTTCGGGCTCTTCGGTGCGACCGCCGTGCTGATGCGGCGGCTCCGGTACGACATGCGGCCGGTCATCGCCCTGCTGGTGATCAACCTGATCTTCACCTTCGGCTGGGCCAACATCGCCTGGCAGGCCCACATCGGCGGTCTCGTCGCCGGGGTGATCACCGGGTACGCGATGGTGCACGCCCCGCGCGAGCGGCGGGCCCTGATCCAGTACGGCACCTGTGCGGTCGTACTGGTCGTCGTCGTGGTGTTGACGCTGATCAGGACGGCTCAGCTCAGCTGATATCAAACCGTTGTCCACAGCGTGTGCCGGATCTTGTGCACACGGTGCGGGAACAGCTGTGCCCCCTGTCGCTGACCCGTGTTTCCGCAGGTCAGGCAGGGGGCGAACAGGTTTACGGGTGCCGGTGTGTCAGTCACACCAGCGTCAACACCCAGTGGGTTATCCACAGATCGTCGTTCTTTTTCCCCAGGCCCGCTGTGGATACTTCCCTGGCCTGTGGATAACTCACCGGAAAGCCGTGGGCAGAGCTGAGTTCACCCGGAAGTGACCGCGGCGTCCGCCGCCGATTCCCCCAGGGCTCCCGCCGCTACTTCCACTGCGTGGAGACGCCGAACCCCGCGGCGATGAAGCCGAAGCCCACCACGATGTTCCAGTTGTCCAGGCTGTCGATGGGCATGGAGCCGTCAGTGACGTAGAAGACGACGATCCAGGCCAGCCCGATCACGAACATGGCCAGCATGACCGGTGCGACCCAGGCACGGCTGTTCAACTTGATGGCGGTCGCCGCCTTCGCCGGCGGCGGCGTGTAGTCGGCCTTCTTGCGGATACGTGACTTCGGCACGAGGGTCTCTCCTGTCGATGCGCTGCGTGGCCGCGCAGGGAACTGGGGCGGGCTCCGGGGCAGCGTACAAGGGGACACTGAGTGCTCCCCCGGGCGTCCGTTAGCGTAGTGCTTCCGCGGCGCCGAAGGAGATAAGGGTACGTTGAGCAATTCTGCCGACTCCCCCGGGACGGGTACCAGTCCTGCCCGTATCCGCCGTTTCCGTCCGGTGCGGATTCTCACGGTGGCCGTCTTCGCCCTCGCGGGGCTCATCTTCTTCACCAGTTTCAACACGGCCAAGGGCACCAACATCCGCACGGACGCCTCCCTGCTGAAGCTGTCCGACCTCATCCAGACCCGCAGCCAGAAGAACGGCCGGCTGGAGGACGCGAACGGGGTCCTGCGCGACGAGGTCGACGGGCTCCGCAAGGAGGACGACACCGGCACGGGCGCCGACGACAAGAAGCTCACCTCGCTGGAGCGGACCGCGGGCGCGCAGCAGCTCAAGGGCAAGGCGCTCACCGTCACCCTGAACGACGCCCCGCCCAACGCCACCGCCAAGCTCCCCGGCTATCCCGAGCCGCAGCCCGACTACCTGGTCATCCACCAGCAGGACCTCCAGGCCGTGGTGAACGCGCTCTGGCAGGGCGGCGCCAAGGGCATCAAGGTCATGGACCAGCGGCTGATCTCGACCAGTGCCGTGCGCTGCGTGGGCAACACCCTGATCCTCCAGGGCCGGGTCTACTCACCGCCGTACAAGATCACGGCGGTCGGGGATCCGGGGAAGCTGCGGGCGGCGCTGACGGCGTCCGAGGCGATCCAGAACTACATGGTGTACGTCGATGTCTACGGGCTCGGATGGAAAGTGACCGACGACGGGACGGTGACTCTTCCCGGGTACTCGGGCACAGTGGATCTGCACTACGCGAAGCCAGTGGAGTAGGCGTCCGTACGGGAGCTGCCGGTGCGCGTGATCGTCAGGAGCGTCAGCGAACTCTTCATCACCGTCGGCACGCTGATCGTCCTCTTCGTGGTCTACGTGCTGTTCTGGACCGGTGTGAAGGCCGACCACACGATGAGCGACCAGATCCACCAGCTGCAGAACCAGTGGTCGCGGCAGACCGCGCGCCCGAAGGCGTCCCCCGCCCCGGCGCCCGCCGCCTCCCCCGCTCCGGCGAAACCGGCCGCGTACAAGGACGGCAGGCCTTTCGCGATCATGTACATCCCGCGGCTTGGTTTCACGTGGAACAAGCCGGTCCTGGAGGACACCGACGTGGACACCCTGAAGAAGGGGCTCGGCCACTACGCGGGTACCGCACGGTTGGGGCAGGTCGGGAACTTCGCGGTGGCGGGGCACCGGCGGACGTACGGCAACCCCTTCGTGAACTTTCCGGAACTGCGTGCGGGTGACGCGGTGGTGCTGACGGACGGGACCACATGGTTCACGTATCGGATCGACAAAGGGCCCTACAAAACAGTGCCCACCGACATTGAGGTGATCGATCCTGTGCCACGTAAGTCCGGGTACACGGCTTCGGGCCGCTATCTCACGCTGACCACGTGCGATCCGGAGTGGGGGCACAGCCACCGGCTGATCGTCTGGGCACACCTGGACTCCACACAGCCTGTGCAGGCCGGGAAACCGGCCGCGCTGCGCCGTTAGTCTGGTGACGTACGGCGTGAGTCTGGTGCCGTGGCGCGACGGAAGGGACGGCATGTACGGCTGGATCTGGCGGCATCTGCCGGGCAACGTGTGGGTCAAGGCGCTGATTTCGCTCGTCCTGGCCCTGGCCGTGGTCTACATCCTGTTCCAGTACGTCTTCCCGTGGGCCGAACCGCTGCTGCCCTTCAACGATGTGACGGTGGACAACCAGTGAGCGCACGGATTCTCGTCGTCGACAACTACGACAGCTTCGTCTTCAACCTGGTCCAGTACCTGTACCAGCTCGGCGCCGAGTGCGAGGTGCTGCGCAACGACGAGGTGTCGACCGCGCACGCCCAGGACGACTTCGACGGCGTCCTCCTCTCGCCCGGCCCCGGCACCCCCGAGGAGGCCGGCGTCTGCATCGAGATGGTGCGGCACTGCGCCTCGACCGGAGTGCCCGTCTTCGGCGTCTGCCTCGGCATGCAGTCGATGCAGGTGGCCTACGGCGGTGTGGTGGACCGCGCCCCCGAACTGCTGCACGGCAAGACCTCGCTCGTCGAGCACGAGGGCAAGGGCGTCTTCGCCGGCCTCCCCTCGCCCTTCACGGCGACCCGCTACCACTCGCTGGCGGCCGAGCCGGGAACGGTCCCGGCGGAGCTGGAAGTCACTGCCCGGACGCACGACGGCATCATCATGGGCCTGCGCCACCGCGAACTGCCCGTCGAGGGCGTCCAGTTCCACCCGGAGTCGGTGCTCACCGAGCACGGCCACCGGATGCTGGCCAACTGGCTGGTGGAGTGCGGCGACCAGGGTGCCGTGGCGAGGTCGGCGGGGCTCGCCCCGGTGGTGGGCAGGGCCACGGCGTGACCGCGCTGCGCCCCGAGCGCGAGTCCGAGGCCGCGTACGGGGAGCAGCCGTACGCGGAGCAGAGCGGGTTCGACCAGTGGCACGGCGCGCAGGCGCAGGGTGCGCCCGGGGTGCCGTACGGTCCGATCGACGAAGAGACCGTCGCGCTGCGGATAGCGGACCTCCCGCAGGAGGGGACGGGCCGCGGCCGGTCCATATCGGCGTCTGACGCCACATCCGCCTCGTCCGCCTCTTCCACCCCCACCGGGGGCCGCGCGGCCCGCAGGAAGGCCGCCAAGGGGCGGCACGGGCGTCATGGGGCCGGAGGCGCGGCCGACGAGACCGCCGAGGCCTCGACGGCGAGCGCATCGGCCTCGGCCGCGCCCGGTGCGGGCGCGCCCCTCTCCCGGGTCGAGGCGCGGCGGCGGCAGCGGGCCAACAAGCCGGGGGCCGGGGTCGTCGCGAGCCGGGCGATCGGCGAGGTGTTCATCACCACCGGCGTCCTGATGCTGCTGTTCGTCACCTACCAGCTGTGGTGGACGAACGTCCGGGCGCACGCGCAGGCCGGCAGCGAGGCGAGCCAGCTGCAGAACGACTGGGCCAGCGGCAAGCGCGCGCCCGGGGAGTTCTCGCCGGGACAGGGCTTCGCCATCCTGCACATTCCCAAGCTGGACGTCGTGGCGCCGATCGCCGAGGGCGTCAGCAACAAGAACGTCCTCGACAAGGGGATGGTCGGGCACTACAGCGAGGGCGCCCTCAAGACCGCGATGCCGGACGCGAAGACCGGCAACTTCGCGCTCGCCGCGCACCGCAACACCCATGGCGAACCGTTCCGGTACATCAACCAGCTCAAGCCGGGCGACGAGGTCGTGGTGGAGACCCAGGACACCTACTTCGTCTACAAGATGACGAAGACGCTCCCTGTGACGTCACCGAGCAACACCAGTGTCATCGACCCCATCCCCAAGGGCTCCGGGTTCACCACGCCCGGCCGCTACATCACGCTGACGACCTGTACGCCGGAGTTCACCAGCAAGTACCGGCTGATCGTCTGGGGCAAGATGGTCGAGCAACGGCCGCGCAGCAAGGGCAAGCCGGATGCGCTCATCGAGTAGGGGCAACTGAACGTGGCAGCGACCACCGGCGACACCGAAGAGCAGACCGACACGCCCGCCTCCCCGCCGGACCGCCCCCGCGGCACCAGCGGCCTCGCGACGGCCGTCAGCGTCTTCGGTGAACTCCTCATCACGGCGGGCCTGATCCTCGGCCTGTTCGTCGTCTACTCCCTGTGGTGGACGAACGTCGTCGCCGACCGCACGGCCGACAAACAGGGCGACAAGGTCCGCGACAACTGGTCCAAGGACAAGGACAGCGGCCCCGGCGCGCTCGACACCAAGGACGGCATCGGCTTCCTGCACGTGCCCGCGATGAAGAACGGCGAGGTGCTGGTCGAGAAGGGCACCGAGACGAGCGTCCTCAACGACGGCGTCGCCGGCTACTACACGGACCCGATCAAGGCCGCCCTCCCCACCACCGGCAAGAACGGCAACTTCACCCTCGCCGCCCACCGCGACGGCCACGGCGCCAAGTTCCACAACATCGACAAGATCAGGAAGGGCGACCCGATCGTCTTCGAGACGAAGGACGACTGGTACGTCTACAAGGTCTACGACATCCTTCCCGAGACCTCGAAGTACAACGTCAAGACGCTCGCCCAGATCCCCGTGGAGTCCGGCAGGAAGAAGGCCGGCCACTACATCACCCTGACGACCTGCACGCCGGTGTACACGTCCCGGTACCGCTACGTGGTCTGGGGCGAACTGGTCCGCGTCGACAAGGTGGACAGCGCGCGGACACCGCCGAAGGAACTCCGCTGACGGCACGGTCGTAGCGCGGCGCACCGCGCACACGGGGGCGCGGCGGCCCCTGGACACGAGAGAGCCCCGGCACCCTCCGCAGGGTGCCGGGGCTCTTCGCGTTCCGGGGCTAGCCGTTCAGGCCTCCGAAGAAGCCGCCACCGCCGTTGTTGTTGCCGCCGTTGCCGGTGCCCACGCTGGTGAGCGTGATCTGGGTGCTGCCGGGATCGTTGACCTGGTTGCCCTGGCCCGGGTCCTGCTGGGTCACGATCGCGTTGTCGCCCTGGTCGCTGTTGCCGGCGAACTGGATGTTGGTGAAGCCGTTCTGCTGAAGGATCTGCTTGGCGTTCTTCACCGTCTGGCCGACGACGTTCGGGACCTGGGTCTGGGAGACCTTGCCGATCTGGATGTTGACCGACGAGTTCTTGTCGACCTGCGTCCCGGCCGTCGGCGAGGTCGCGACGACCTTGCCGTTCAGGTTGTTGTCGGTGGTCGTCACCTCGGTGCAGTTGCCGACGAGGTCGTTCTGCTGCATCTGCGCCTTGGCGTCGTCACAGCTCTTGCCGCTGACGTCGGGGACCGTGGCCTTCGCCTGGGCCTTGGCGACGGTCAGGGTGATGGTGGTGCCCTTCTGGACCTCCGCACCCAGCGCCGGGTCCTGCTCCAGCACGGTTCCCGGGTCCTCGCCGGACACCTTCTGCTTGGTCTTCACGACGAACTTGTACTTGTCGCCCTCAAGGGTCGAGGTCGCGTCGTCGACGTTCTGGCCCACGACACTCGGTACGACGACCTTGGGCGCCCCGGTCGAGACGACCAGGTTGACCGTCGAGTCCTTCTTGACCGAGGTGGTGGAGGCCGGGTCCTGGGAGCAGATCTTTCCCTTGGGCTGGTTCTCGCAGGTCTTCGACGTGAACGCCAGTTTCAGACCGATGTTGTCCGCCATGGTTTTCGCGGCGGTCTGCGTCTGCCCGATGAAGTTCGGCGTGCTGACGTCGTCGTTCGACGCGTCGTTCCCGCTGAACGCCCATTTCCCGATCAGGATCGCGCCCACCAGCACCAGCACCGCCGCCACGACCAGCAGGATCGTCGAGGTGTTCGACTTCTTCTGCTGGCGGCGCCGGTCGGGACGGTCGTCGTAGCCGAAGCCGCCGTCGTCCGGGTTCATGGGGGGAAGCATCGTGGTGGCGCCGGCGTCCGAGCGCAGGGCCGTGGTGGCCTGGTCGTCGCCGTAACCGCCGTAGCCGACCGAGCCCAGTGCCGCCGTCGCCGCGACCGGCTGGCCGTCGAGGCAGGCCTCGATGTCCATGCGCATCTCGTCGGCCGACTGGTAGCGGTAGTTGGGGTCCTTGACCAGGGCCTTCAGGACGATGGCGTCCATCTCGGGCGTGATCTCGGGGTCGAAGACCGACGGCGGCTGCGGCTCCTCGCGGACGTGCTGGTACGCCACCGCGACCGGGGAGTCGCCCACGAAGGGCGGCCGTACCGTCAGCAGTTCGTAGAGGAGGCAACCCGTCGAGTAGAGGTCCGAACGGGCGTCGACCTGCTCGCCCTTCGCCTGCTCCGGCGAGAGGTACTGGGCGGTGCCGATGACCGCCGACGTCTGCGTCATCGTCATGCCGGAGTCGCCCATGGCGCGGGCGATGCCGAAGTCCATCACCTTGACCTGGCCGGTGCGCGTCAGCATGACGTTGGCCGGCTTGATGTCGCGGTGCACGATGCCACTGCGGTGCGAGTACTCCAGGGCCTGGAGGATCCCGATGGTCATCTCCAGCGTCCGCTCCGGCAGCAGCTTGCGGCCGCTGTGGAGCAGTTCACGAAGAGTGGAACCGTCGACGTACTCCATGACGATGTACGGGATCGAGACCCCGTCGACGTAGTCCTCGCCCGTGTCGTAGACCGCGACGATCGCGGGATGGTTGAGCGAGGCGGCCGACTGGGCCTCCCGGCGGAACCGGGCCTGGAAGGAAGGGTCGCGCGCAAGGTCGACGCGCAGCGTCTTCACCGCCACCGTGCGGCCGAGGCGTGTGTCATGGGCGAGGTAGACCTCCGCCATGCCACCACGGCCGAGCACTTGGCCCAGCTCGTACCGGCCGCCGAGGCGACGCGGCTCTTCCATAGTTCCCTACCAGCCCTCTCCGTCGGTGCCCGACCCGCACGGGTGTGCGGTCGGAGGCTAGCCGTCCGGGCCTACCGTACCCGGCTGGCTTTGTGTGACCTGGCCAAGCCCGTCACCCGATACAGGACCGGTATCGCAACGTGCACCGATGTGAAGGGGACGTGAGCGGGGTCACTTCTTGCTGTCGATGACCGCCTCCATAACGCTCTTCGCGATCGGGGCCGCGAGGCCGCCGCCGGAGATGTCGTCACGGTTGGCGTTGTCGTCCTCGATGACTACGGCCACGGCCACCGGCGAACTGCCGTCGGCGTTCTTGGCGTAGGAGAGGAACCAGGCGTACGGGTTCTCGCTGTTGTCGACACCGTGCTGGGCGGTGCCGGTCTTGCCGCCGACGGTGACGCCGGGGATCTTCGCGCTGGTGCCGGTGCCCTTCTCGACGACCGTCTCCATCATCGACTGCAGGATCTGCGCGTTCGTCGACGAGAGGGGCTGGCTCAGCTCCTCCGGCTCGGTCTGCGCGATCGTGTCGAGGTTCGAGGACTGGAGCTTGTCGACCATGTACGGCTTCATCAGCTTGCCGTCGTTGGCGACCGCGGAGGCGACCATGGCCATCTGCAGCGGGGTCGCGGCGGTGTTGTACTGGCCGATCGAGGAGAGCGCGGTCTGCGACGGGTTCATGTCGTCGGAGAAGACCGAGGCGCTGGAGCGGACCGGCGTGAACTGCTCGGCGTCGAAGCCGAACTTCTTCGCCTCGGCCAGCATCTTGTCGTTGCCGAGGTCGGAGCCGACCTTGCCGAAGACGGTGTTGCACGAGTACTGCAGCGCGACGCGCAGGGTCGCGTTCTTGCAGGGGATGTTGCCCTCGTTCTTCAGCTCGGTCGTGGTGCCCGGCATGGTCCACGGCAGCGGCGAGTCGGTCGCCTCGTCGGCGGACGAGTACAGGTTGTTCTGCAGCGCCGCGGACGCGGTGACCACCTTGAAGGTCGAGCCCGGCGGGTAGGTCTCGCGCAGCGCGCGGTTGAGCATCGGGTCGTTCGGGTCGTACTTCTTCTGCAGCTTCTGCCAGGCCTTGGAGTCCGTGGAGGTCGAGTTCCCCGCGAACGACGAGGGGTCGTACGACGGGTAGGACGCCAGCGCCAGGATCTTGCCGGTGGACGGGTCGAGGGCGACGACGGCACCCTTGCCGCCCTGCTTCTTCAGCCCCTTCCACGCGGCGTTCTGCGCGGCCGCGTTGAGGGTGGTGACGACGTTGCCGCCCGACTTCGACTTGCCGGTGATCATGTCGAGGGTGTTGCGGAAGAAGAGCCGGTCGTCGTTGCCGGTGAGGATGCCGTCCTCGATGGACTCCAGCTGGTTGGCGCCGAAGGCCTGCGAGGCGTATCCGGTGACCGGCGCCCACATCGCGCCGTTCTTGTACGTCCGCTTGTACTTCAGGTCGTTCAGCCCGGACGTGCTGGTCTCGGTGGAGCCGGTGATCGGATTGCCGTCGACGATGATGTCGCCGCGCGGGGTGGAGTAGCGCGCGATGGTGACACGGCGGTTGTTCGGGTCGTCCTTGAGGCCGTCCGCCTTGACGTACTGGAGCCAGTTGTCACGCAGCAGCAGGGTGAGGACCAGGAGGCCGCAGAAGAGCGCGATCCGGCGCAGGGGCTTGTTCATGACGGGCGGACCACCTGGGTCATCTCGGCGTCGGGACTGGGGGCGGGCGAGGGGGCCGGCCGGCGGGCGGTGTCGCTGATCCGGATCAGGATGCCGATGAGGGCCCAGTTGGCGATCACGGAGGAACCGCCGTACGCCACGAAGGGCATCGTCATACCGGTCAGCGGGATGAGGCCCATCACGCCGCCCGCGACGACGAAGACCTGAAGGGCCATACCGCCGGAGAGGCCGACCGCGAGGAGCTTGCCGAACGGGTCGCGCGCGGCGAGGGCGGTGCGCACGCCGCGCTCCACGATCAGGCCGTAGATGAGCAGGATCGCCATGATGCCGGCGAGGCCCAGTTCCTCGCCGAAGGTGGCGAGGATGAAGTCGGAGTTCGCGGCGAACCGGATGAGGTCGGAGTGGCCCTGGCCGAGACCAGTGCCGAGGGTGCCGCCGGAGCCGAAGGCCCACAGGGCCTCCATCGACTGCGCGGAGTGCCCGGCGACGGTCTTGCTGAGCGTGTACTCCTTCATCGGGTTGAGCCACGCCTGGACACGCTGCTGGACGTGCGGTTCGAAGGTGGCCACGCCGACCGCGCCGGCCGCGGACATCAGCAGACCGAAGACGATCCAGCTGGTCCGCTCGGTGGCGACGTACAGCATGATGATGAACATGCCGAAGAACAGCAGCGAGGTTCCGAGGTCGGTCTCGAAGACCAGGATCAGGATCGAGATGAACCAGACGACCAGGATCGGGCCGAGGTCGCGGCCGCGCGGCAGGTAGAGGCCCATGAAGCGGCGGCTGGCCAGCGCGAGCGCGTCGCGCTTCACCATCAGGTAGCCGGCGAAGAAGATCGCGAGGACGATCTTCGCGAACTCACCGGGCTGGATGGAGAATCCGCCGACCGAGATCCAGATCTTCGCGCCGTAGATGTTGGCGCCGAGGCCCGGCACCAGCGGCAGCAGCAGCAGGACGAGCGCGCCGACCATCGAGATGTACGTGTAGCGCTGCAGCGCGCGGTGGTCCTTGAGGAAGATCAGGACGACGGCGAACAGCCCGATGCCCATCGCGGTGTACAGCAGCTGCCGCGGCGCCGCGTTGCCCGCCTGGTTGATCGACTGCAGCAGCTTCGACTGGTCGAGCCGCCAGATGATGACGAGTCCCATGCCGTTCAGCAACGTCGCCAGCGGCAGCAGCAGTGGGTCCGCGTACGGCGCGAACTTGCGTACGGCCAGGTGCGCGACGCCGGCCAGCAGGCCGAGGCCCAGGCCGTAGCTCAGCAGCCCGGACGGCACCTGGTCGTTGATGGCCAGGCCCACGTTGGCGTAGGCGAACACCGGGATGAGGACGGCGAACACCAGGAGCGCCAGCTCGGTGTTGCGCCGGCTCGGTGCGCCGATGGAGCCGATCGTGGACGTGTGGTGCGACGGCGTGTTGGTAGAACTGCTCATCGTGTGACGGGGCCTCTCACGGCTTGCCTATTACTTGCTGCACTGCGAGACGACCTGCTGCTCTTCCTCCGAAAGGCTGGGACCGGGGCTGGGAGTCGCAGACGGGGTCGGGGACGTCGACGTCGTGGCCGAAGGAGTCGGCTTCGGCGTGGCTTTGGACGTGAGCGAGGTGCTGGTGGTTCCCGTGGTGCCGGCGGGCTTCTTGGTGGCGCTGTCCCGCTCGGCCTCCTTCTTGCACGCGGAGGCCTGCACGGCGAGGTCGTCGATCTTCTTCTCGGCGTCCTGCAGACCGCCCTCGGCGATCGTCGCCTTGACCTGCTTCTGCTGGTAGGGCGGGAGGTACTTGAGTTCGATGTCGGGGTGGTCCTTCTCGACCTTCGACAGCGAGACCCACGCGAGGTCCTGGCTGATGCCGCGGTACAGCGCGACGTGCTCGCCGTTGGCGCCCACGAAGTACTGCGTCTGCGTCCAGCGCCAGCCGCCGTACAGGCCGCCGCCGATCACGGCGAGCGCGAGCACCGTGTAGAAGGATCTCTTGAACCACCTGCGGCCCTTGGAGGGCTTCACGAAGTCGTCGTCGGTGTAGTCCCCGAAGCTGCCCTCGGGGGTGTAGCCGGTGCTGTCGCCGGAGCCGGGCGGGCCGAACTCGCCGCCTCCGCCGTTCTGTCCGGGCACCTGGCGGCCGAGCCCGGAGGCGCGGCCGGCCGGGGTCTGCATGATGCCGTTGTCGTGCTGGTGCAGCTGGTTCTCGGCGACCGCGCCGACGATCACCGGGGTGTCCGACAGCTGCGCGGCGAGGGTGTCGCCGGTGTCGAGGTCCAGGACGTCGGCGATGATCACCGTGATGTTGTCGGGGCCGCCGCCGCGCAGGGCGAGCTGGATCAGCTCCTGCACGGTCTCCTGAGGGCCCTGGTAGCTGGCGAGGGTGTCTTCCATCGTCTGGTGCGAGACGACGCCCGACAGCCCGTCGGAACAGATCAAGTACCGGTCGCCGGCCCGGACTTCACGGATCGACAGGTCCGGCTCGACATGGTCACCGCTGCCGAGCGCGCGCATGAGCAGGGCGCGCTGCGGGTGGGTGGTGGCCTCTTCCTCGGTGATCCGGCCCTCGTCGACCAGCCGCTGCACCCAGGTGTGGTCCTGGGTGATCTGGGTCAGCACCCCGTCGCGCAGCAGGTAGGCGCGGGAGTCGCCGACATGGACCAGGCCGAGCCGCTGCCCGGTCCACAGCAGGGCGGTGAGCGTGGTGCCCATGCCCTCCAGCTGCGGGTCCTCCTCGACCATCATGCGCAACTGGTCGTTGGCCCGCTGCACGGCGGTGCCGAGCGAGGTGAGGATGTCGGAGCCCGGCACGTCGTCGTCGAGCGAGACGATGGTCGAGATCACCTCGGACGAGGCGACCTCACCGGCGGCCTGGCCGCCCATCCCGTCGGCGATCGCGAGGAGACGTGGACCGGCGTAGCCCGAGTCCTCGTTGCCCTCGCGGATCATGCCTTTGTGCGATCCGGCGGCGAAGCGCAGTGACAGACTCATGCGCACCTCGCCCGTCGGCTCCGGGTACATCCGCACGGTGCCCACCCTCCGGTCGGGAGCGCGCCGGGGTCCGCCAGGCGGTCCGCCGCTGCGTGCTCGCTCCGCTCGCTCATTTTCGTACTACTTCCGCAGCTCGATGACGGTCTTGCCGATGCGGATCGGCGCGCCCAGCGGAATCGGTGTGGGGGTCGTCAGCCGGGACCGGTCCAGGTACGTGCCGTTCGTGGATCCGAGGTCCTCGACGATCCACTGGCCGTCGCGGTCCGGGTAGATCCTGGCATGCCGGCTGGAGGCGTAGTCGTCGTCCAGCACGATCGTTGAATCGTGCGCCCGGCCCAGGGTGATGGTCTGGCCCTGGAGCGCCACGGTGGTTCCCGTGAGGATTCCCTCACTGACGACCAGCTTGCTGGGGGCGTTACGGCCGCGCCGGCCGCCCCCGCCCGACTGCTGCTGGCGCTGCTGCGGAGGTGCCGCCTGGCGGGCGGCCTGTTGCTGCGGTCGTCCGGCTTCCCGTCGCGCGCCGCGCTGTGTGACACGCGTTCCGAACAGGTCGCTGCGGATGACCTGCACGGCCACGATCACGAACAGCCACAGTACGGCCAGGAAACCCAGCCGCATGACCGTGAGGGTCAGCTCTGACATTGCCCCCGCTTCACCCTTCGGCTTGCCGGTAAATGATGGTGGTGCTGCCCACGACGATCCGCGAGCCGTCGCGGAGCGTAGCGCGGGTGGTGTGCTGCCCGTCCACCACGATGCCGTTGGTGGACCCGAGATCCTGGATCGTCGAGGGCGTTCCGGTCCGGATCTCACAGTGCCGGCGGGATACGCCGGGGTCGTCGATCCGCACGTCGGCTTCGGTGCTGCGGCCCATCACCAACGTCGCGCGGGAGATCTGATGGCGGGCGCCGTTGATCTCCACCCAGTACCGCATGCGTGCGCCTGCCGCCGGGGCGGCCGGGGCCGGCTGGAGGTACGGCGCCGATCCGCGGCCGCCGGGCGGCGGTGCGGACGGCATGGGCGGCGGGGCGCTCGCGGGGGCGGCGGAGGGCGGATAGCCGTACCCGCCGGGCCGTCCCGCCGGCGGCGCCGCCGGAGCGGACGTGCCGGGAGCCTGCTGGTTGGTGGAGGAGGCGAGCGTACGGCTGCGCACCCGGTACAGACCGGTGTCGAGGTCGTCCGCCTTCTCCAGGTGGACCTTGATGGGTCCCATGAACGTGTAGCGCTGCTGCTTGGCGTAG
Source organism: Streptomyces sp. NPDC090083 (assembly GCF_044747445.1). Classification (NCBI taxonomy): domain Bacteria; kingdom Bacillati; phylum Actinomycetota; class Actinomycetes; order Kitasatosporales; family Streptomycetaceae; genus Streptomyces; species Streptomyces sp. NPDC090083. Next base: position 314,518 of record NZ_JBIVED010000006.1, read on the forward strand.
TCGCGCACCATGCCGGCGAGCTCGTCACCGAGCTGGCCGGAGTAGGGGCTGAGCCGCTCGAAGTCCGGCGTGCTCAGCTCCACGATGAAGTCATTGGGTACGACGGTCCGGTCGCGGTTCCAGATCGTCGCGTTGTTGTCGCACTCACGCTGGAGCGCGCCGGCGATCTCGACCGGCTGGACCTCGGACTTGAACACCTTGGCGAAGGTGCCGTTGACCAGACCTTCGAGGCGCTGCTCGAACTTCTTCAGGACTCCCACGGGGCACCTCCTCCGTCGTTGCCGCACTGGTAGTCGTACAGACTGCCGTGCTTACCGCTGTGCTGACTGCCTTGGTACTGCTTACTGATCGTATCCACGCGCCGGTAAATCGGCTGGTTCCCCCTTGTCGGCCCGGTCGAACTCCTTCTGCACCACTACCTGTGCACTACTCCTGCCCAGGATCGTAGAGGGGGCCGCAGACAAGTGTCCCGCACCTGACTGTGGACCTTGCCCGCCTCCTGGGGAGATGGCGGTTACCGGTACGAGGTTGATACGTGGAGGGGTCCACGTTGATACGTGCTGGGGGGTGGGGGTGTTCGACGGTGGGGTCGGTGGGGTTATTCGGGGGTGAGGTGGGGGTTGGTGGGGGTGTGGCGGGGTTTTGGGTGGGGAGTGGGGGATGCCGGGGCGGGGCTGAGGGGTGCCGCGGTGGGTGGCGGGTGGGTGGTGAGCGGTGGTCGGTGGATGCCGGGCGGGTGGCGGGTGGGTGATTGGCGGATTTTGGGTGGGCTGTGGATGAGGTTGTCGGTGGGGGTCCGACGGGGGTCTGGCGGGGGTGTGGGGCGGGTGTCGGGCGGTTGTCCGGATGGGCGTCGGTGGGTGGCGGGTCGGGTGTTCGGTGGGGTGGTGGTGAGGGGTTCGGCGGGGGTTCGGGTGCGGGGTGGAGTGCGGTGAGGAGGGGTTGGGGTGGGCGTGGGTGCTGATGGGAGTGGGTGCGGGGTGTGGGCGGGGCTTGGCCGGGGGCCTGGGGCCGGGGTGGATGCGGCCTGGCTCGGGGCGGGGCGGGGGATTGCGGCGGGGCTCGGGTGGAGGGCTGCGGTGGGCTTCGGCGGAGGGCCTGGGTGGAGGGCTTGGGTGAGTGCCTGCGTCAGGGCCGGTGGGCCGGCGTGAGGGTTGTGCCGGGGACTCTGCCCGGGGCTCGGTCGGGGGTCGCGCCAGGGTCTCGCGTGGGGCTGCTGCTCAGGGGAAAGGGATGTGAATCCACCCCGTGCACCGTGCTAATCTTCTGCATGTCGGAAGGCGCCAACCCCCTAGGGGCAAGGGCCAGAGGACACACCCAATGCGCGGGTGGCGGAATAGGCAGACGCGCTGGATTCAGGTTCCAGTGCCCGAAAGGGCGTGGGGGTTCAACTCCCCCCTCGCGCACAGAAGGAAGCCCCTCAGGTCTCGGACCTGGGGGGCTTCTTCGTGTTCGCGGTGGGCGGGCTTCGGCCGGGTGTTGTCCGGCGTCGGGGCCGGGGCGTGCGCGGTGTGATCGGGATTACATGGGTGGGTGCGGGGTGGTCGGCGGGGGTGGGCTCTGGGGGTGGTGATCTTCGGGGGCTGGAGTGTGGGGTGTCTCACTTTCCGGGTGGACGGTCTCATTGTTCGTCAGCGGCTGATCATCGTGATCCCGACGGGGTGTTCCGGCTGTGCCGGGCTTGGGTCGCGGCCGGTGGGGCCCCGTCGGCGTTCCTTGATTCCGTCGTGCACGTTTCACTTCCGGGCTCGGACGCTCTTCCTATACTTGCGCCATGGACCAGGAGCTGGAGCGAGCCGCCCTCGTCGCACTCCTGCGACGTGGTGACCGCTCTTGGCCCGACATCACTGACCAGATCGAGGCCGTCGGAAGCGCGCGCGACGTGCTCGAGAGCGCGCTCGACGCCTCTGGGCAGGCCGCCCTCTTCGACACCGAACCTGTCCCGGACCTTGAGTCCGTCGCCGCCGAGATCGACGCCTGGGAGCGCGAGGGCATGCGACTGGTGACGATCCTGGACGATGACTATCCGCTGAATCTTCGCCTGGTCCACCAACGGCCGCCCTTCCTGTTTCTGCGCGGTACGCCTGCCAGTAACGATCTCCGAGTAGCCGTAGTCGGCACCCGCACGCCCACCCCAGAGGGCGTCACGCACGCTCGGGCCATCGCAGGAGGGCTAGCCAAGCGCGGCGTGACGGTGGTCAGCGGCCTCGCTGCCGGGATCGACAGTGCCGCGCACGGAACCGCTCTTGCCGTCGGCGGCCGGACCGTCGCCGTCATCGGCACCGGCCTTCGGCGTTCCTATCCGGCGCAGAACGCACGGCTCCAGCAGGAGATCGCCGAGCGCGGGTTGCTGATCTCCCAGTTCTGGCCCGACGCCCCGCCCTCGAAGATCTCGTTCCCCATGCGTAACGCCGTCATGAGTGGTTACAGTCTCGCCACCGTCGTGGTCGAGGCGGCGTACCGTAGTGGCGCCCGCATGCAGGCCCGCCTTGCTCTGGAGCATGGTCGACGCGTCTTCCTCATGCGCTCTCTCATGACCCACGAATGGGCACGGGAGTACGCGACCAGGCCCAACACGACCGTCGTCGACGGCCCTGACGACGTCTTCGGTGAACTCGACTCTCTCGTCCCCGCCACGGGCGAGCTCACCTGGACGTAGCCGGCGGACCCGGGTGGCAACCGTCGTCGGGCTGTCCGCCCGTTATGCCAACTTCCTCGTCCATCCTCTGCTGCCCGGCCCGGGCGTCTGTCAGGTCTGCCGCGGCACAGCGAACGTCGGCTACCCCACCTGTTGGCAATGTCACCAGGCCGGAGACATCCTCGGCGCGGGTGTTGCCGACGCTGTCGTACCGCTGAGCCTGGCACTCAAGGGAGAGCAGTACGCCAACGAGCTGTGGCGCTACAAAAACGCAAACGGCCCCCAACAGCATTATTTCCGCATGGGATTGGCGGCTGTCCTGTGGCGCTTTCTTGCCGCGCATGAAGACTGCATTGCGCACCACTGCGCGATATCCGGCTTCGACATCGTCACCACCGTGCCCAGCACCAGCGGCCGTGAACACCATCCCCTCCGGGACATGGTCGCCGATGTGGTCGGTGTCACACGTGACCGCTATCGCGACCTGCTTACGCCGACGCCCGATGCATCGGCGCTCGGCCGTTCCGCTTCAGCGGAGCGTTACGTGTCCCAGGCGCTCTGGGGTGAGAACGTGCTGCTCATCGACGACACCTGGACCACCGGCAACCATGCCCAGTCCGCGTCCGCGGCACTGAAGGTCGCCGGAGCGGGAAGCGTGGCCATCGTCGTCCTTGGGCGGCATCTCAACATCGGCTACGGCGATACGGCTGCGTACGTCGAACAGGCCCGGCTGCGCCGCTTCGGTTGGGAACTCTGTGCGATCCGGCCGTGGAGCCACGCCTGAATCCTGAGCAGGGGGCCTCTGACCGAGGGATCGGAATACGGCTCGGCGAGCGGCGTCGAGGAAACGAATCAGCAGGTCAGCGCACTACCGATTGATCACTCAAGTCGGTGAACCATCCCATCGGCCAGGAACATGATCGCTGCGACGGAGTTCTTTCCGGTCGGAAGAGATGCTCTGCCGAAAGGGGATTGTTCATGGTTGCGCTGCATCGATCCAGGTTGTTAACCGGTCTGGCCGCCGCGTGTGCGCTCGTGCTGACGAGTGCCTCGGTGGCCCAGGCCGGTGCTGTCGGGACGACTCCGGTGAGGACCTTCGACTACAGCGTCGGGGGTATGACGGTGAAGATCCCGACAGGCTGCCTGTTCACGCACGTCCTCAGGGGCAGCGGGCGAAGGATCACGTATCAGAACGCGGGCGTCGACTGTGCCTTCGTCGGCGCGCTGAGCAGTGGATTCTGCAACTGGCGCATCGACTTCACGTACGTCGACACCGACAACAGGACCTATCGGAGGTCCCGTGGGGGAACGCACTCCGAGTGCAAGATCGACCCGATGCGCAACAACTCTCCCCAGACGCTGCCTCGTTATGGAAAGGCGTGTGCGCATCTCTACGTCAACGGGGTGCGGCGGGTGAGTCAGTGCCACCACATCACGAAGTGAGCGGTTCATGATCGATCAGCAGCAGGGGCCCGAACAGTCCGAGGAGACCCGACGGCGGTCGGCCGGGATCGCCGCGTTTGCGGCCGGCTTTGTCCTCGCACTCGCCTTCTTCGCCTTCTTCCCCGGGCTTCCGCATGTCATCGACTGGGGAGCGATCGTCGTCGCCGTCCTGGTGGGAGCGCTCGCGCGCTGGATCTGCCGGACGTGGATGCGGAAGGAAGAAGGGCGGAAGCAGTGAGTGAGGTCGTTCCCCGTGGTGCTGCCATGCGGTGCAGCCATGTCGTGGCAGTGCGCGGAACGGTCTGATCGCTGGTTTCCCTGAGACCTTGGTGAAGCCAACCTCAGGTGAGGACAATCACACGCTGTTCTCACCTGAGGCGGAGGCCCGACGCCGGGGTGGGTGCCAGGTCAGGCGGCGAGGCGTTCGGCCAGTTCCTTCGCCTTGGTGGCCGCGTCGCCGAGGGCGCGCTCGCGGGACGCTTCGTAGAGGGGGACCAGGTCGGCCATCGCCGGGTTCTGCGGGGCCATGGTCAGCTCCGGGACGATGAACTCGGCGTCCAGGCCGAGCGCGTCGACGAGGATCGCCTTCAGGTAGTTCTGGACGTAGTCGTAGCCCTCGCGCGGGGTGCCCGGTCCGTAGGCGCCGCCGCGGCTGGCGATCACGACCGTCGGGATGCCCTTCAGCTTCGAGTCCTCGGTGCCCGCGGTGCGGCCCATGAGGATCACGTTGTCCAGCCAGGCCTTCAGGGTCGAGGGGATCGTCGCGTTGTACATCGGGGCGCCGATCAGCACCGCGTCCGCCTGCTCCAGCTCCTCTATGAGCCGTACGCGCTCGGCGAAGGCCGCTGCCTGCGCGGGCGTGTGCGTGGCCGGGTCGGCGAAGCCGGCGGTGTGGGCGTCGACGGTGATGTGCGGCACGGGGTTCACGGAGAGGTCGCGGTGGATCACCGTGCCCTCGGGGTGCTGCTCCTCCCAGGACGCGCGGAAGGCGTCGGCGACGGCGCGGGAGGCGGATGCGCCGGCGGGGAACACGGAGGAGTCGATGTGCAGGAGCGTGGCCATGGGGGTCTCCAGGGAAAGCGAACACGCGCTGGGCGCGGGAATCTCGTTGGGTTGTTCAGTAGCTGAGCTTTCGTACTCGACTATGAATAACACAGGTGCTTACTTTTTTTCATCCCCATACAGGAGGGCAGTACCCTGAGGGCATGGCGGTCGAGCAGAGTCACGACATGGGGCAGTGCAAGAAGGTCGACGACGGCATCACCCGTGTCTTCCAGCTGCTCGGAAAGCGCTGGACCGGGCCGATAGTGGCCGTCCTGATGGCGCAGCCGGTCCACTTCGCCGACCTGCGCCGGGCCATCCCGGGCATCAGCGAACGCATGCTCTCCGACCGCCTCACCGAACTCGGCGCCGCCGGCCTCCTCGTCCGCGAGGTCGACGAAGGGCCGCCGTTGCGCGTCTCGTACCGGCTCACGGAGGCGGGGAAGGCGTTGGGCCCGGCCCTGCGGGAACTGGGCGCGTGGGCGCAGGTGCACCTGCGTGAGGGGTGGCAGTCGGGCGGGTGCTGAGGGGCGCCGGGCGTGGGCGGAGAGGCGCCGGGTGTGGGGTGTGGGACCGCTCGGGCGGGGAGGGTCGAGACCGGTCAGGCGTGGGTTTCGAGACCGGCCGGGCACGGGCGCGCGGCTCGGCCGGCCGCGTACTGAGCCCGAAGTCCCCGGCCCTACGTCCTGCGGCCCGATGCCCGGCCTTACGGCTCGATGTTCGGCCACTCCGCCCGAAGTCCCCGGCCCTACGCCCTACGGCCCGATGTCCGGCCATTCCGCCCGACGTCCGGCCAGTCGGCTCGACATCCGCCCTACGACCGCCTCGAAGCCCCCGTTTTCCACAGGCCCGGAGTTGTCCACAGGGTCTGACGTGTTTTCGGCGGCGGCGGTACGGTCGTCGCGAGTTGATGTTCGGCCGAGCGCACGTGTGAGCGTGGGTGTGGGTACGGGGGAGGCGGTCGCATGACCGAGACAGGTGTCGTTGTGGGGCGCAGGCTGCCGGGGGTGCGGGGCTTCGCCACGTGGCCCGTGGCGGGATCACCCAAGGCGGAGGGGAAGGCGCTGCGGGCGATCGTCCCGCGCAGCGCGCACGCCGCTCTCGACCTGGACGGCGCCCGCCCGGACGCGGTGACCGCGGTCGAGGAGTCCGGCCGCGGCCGTATCCCCGGACTCACGCCGATACGCGTGGGCAGGATGGCAGCCACCCCCTTCGCGTTCCTGCGCGGTTCGGCGGGGCTGATGGCCCACGACCTCGCCCGCACCCCCATGACCCGGATCGGCGCCCAGATCTGCGGCGACGCCCACGCGGCCAACTTCGGCCTGTACGGCGACGCCCGCGGCGGCCTGGTCATCGACCTGAACGACTTCGACGAGACGGTGCACGGCCCCTGGGAGTGGGACCTCAAGCGGCTCGCCGCCTCACTGGTGCTCGCGGGCCGGGAGGCCGGAGCCGACGAGGACACCTGCCGCCATGCGGCGCACGGCGCGGTGGGTTCCTACCGCCGCACGATGCGCCTGCTGGCCAAGCTCCCGGTGCTGGACGCGTGGAACGCCATCGCGGACGAGGAGTTGGTCTCCCACGCCGACGCCCGTGACCTGCTCGGCACGCTGGAGCGGGTCTCCGAGAAGGCCCGGGCCAACACCAGCGGACGGTTCGCGGCCAAGTCGACCGAGGCCGTCGAGGACGGCGGGCGCCGCTTCGTCGACGCCTCGCCGGTGCTGCGCCGGATCCCGGACGAGGAGGCCGCGGCGGTGGCGGCCTCCCTGGAGGAGTACCTGGACACCCTCTCCGAGGACCGCCTCCCGCTCCTCGCGCGGCACACGGTGCACGACGTCGCCTTCCGCGTCGTCGGCACAGGCAGCGTGGGCACGCGGTCGTACGTCGTGCTGCTGCTCGACCACCGTGGCGAACCCCTCGTCCTCCAGGTGAAGGAGGCCCGCCCGTCGGCGCTGGTCCCGCATCTGCTGACCGCCGGGTTCGCCGCGCCACAGGTCCCGCACGAGGGCCGGCGGGTGGTGCTCGGACAGAAGCGGATGCAGGTCGTCAGCGACATCCTGCTGGGCTGGACGACGGTCGACGGACGGCCGTTCCAGGTACGGCAGTTCCGCAACCGCAAGGGCAGCGTCGACCCCGCCGCCCTCGCCGCCGACCAGATAGACGACTACGGCCGCATGACCGGCGCCCTCCTGGCCCGCGCCCACGCCCACAGCGCCGACCCTCGCCTGATCGCCGGGTACTGCGGCAAGAACGACGAACTCGACGAGGCGATAGCCACGTTCGCCGTCGCCTACGCCGACCGGACCGAGACGGACCACGCGGAGTTGGTGAGCGCGGTGCGGTTGGGGAGGATCCCGGCGGAGATGGGGGTGTAGGGAGCGGCGGAAGCGGCGAGTGGCGGGGCGAGCGCCGAGGTCACCCAAGGTCCACAGGGCTCCGGTCCACCCGATGCCCCATGGCCCGTCGGGCCGTGGCCTACGCTGGGCGGGTGACGACCCCGGAAGCTGACCAGTCCCAGTCCGCGCCCCTTGGCGAACCGGCGCCGAAGCAGACGGGTGCCGAGGTGCCGTCCGCCGCCGGAGCGGTGGCGGGCGACGGTTCCGCGAGCGAGGGCACCCAGGAAACGCAGAGCGCCCAGGGTGCGCCGGGCACCGGTGCCGATGAGACCGGCGCCCACTCGGCCGACTCGCAAACGGCCGACTCGCACGAGGCCGGCGCCCACACGGCCGACTCCCGCCCGGCCGAGGCCCACTCCGCGGACACCCACCCCGCGGACACCGCGCCCCCTCGTCCCGAGGAACGCCTGGAGCGGGCCGTCCGTGCCGCCGAGCAGGCGCTGATCGAGTACGAGATCGCGGTCGACACCTTCCGCATCGAGGTCGAGAACTTCTCCCGGCTGCACCACCAGAAACTCGGCCCGATGTACACCCGCCTCGACGAGCTGGACGCCCGGATCGCCGAGGCCACGGCCGCGCGCACCGGCGACCCCGAGGACATCCGCAAGGCGGACGAGGCGCGGGCCCGGGTGATGCCGATGCCCGCGGTCGAGGAGCTGTTCCACGGCTGGATGGACGGCGACGGCCTGTTCCCGGAGGCCGCGGCGATGCTCACGGACCAGCCGGTACGGCCCCCGCAGCGGGTGCGCCCCAGCGAGGAGGCCCGCAAGCTCTACCGCGAGCTGGCCCGCAAGGCCCACCCCGACCTCGCTCAGGACGAGGACGAGCGCAAGCGGCGCGAGGAGTTCATCACCCGGGTCAACGCCGCCTACAGCCGCGGTGACTCGCCGCTGCTGCGCGAGCTGGCCGAGGAGTGGGCTGCCGGACCGGCCCCGGCGGAGCGCGGCCCGAGCCCCAGCGAGGAGCTCTACGCCCGCCTCGAATGGCTCGCTCACCGCAAGGAACTCCTCACGCTCGTCGCCCGCGATCTGGAGGAGGGTGCCATCGGCTCCATGCTCCGGCTCGCCCCGGACGACCCGGACCGGCTGCTCGACGAGATCGCCGAACAGCTGCTGGGCCAGGTCGCCGAGCGGGAGGCCGAGTTGGCCGCGCTGCTCGGGGAGCCGGGCACGGCGGAAGGTCCGTCGGGTAGCGTCGGGGCATGAGTTTCGGAGCTGGTGTGCCCACGGTCGAGGTCGGGGACCTCAAGGACGGCGACTTCCTGCTGGACGTCCGCGAGGACGACGAGTGGCAGGCAGGTCACGCCACGGGGGCGCTGCACATCCCCATCAGTGAATTCGTGGCCCGGTACGGCGAGTTGACCGAGGCGGCGCCGCAGGACGGCCGGGTCCATGTGATCTGCCGCTCCGGCGGACGTTCGGCGCAGGTCACCATGTACCTGGCCCAGCAGGGCATCGACGCGGTGAACGTCGACGGCGGCATGCAGGTGTGGGCCGCCGCGGGCCGCCCGGTCGTCACGGACGAGGGCCAACCGGGCTTCGTGCTCTAGGACTTGTGGCTGGCGGCTGGCGGCTGGCGGCTGGCGGCTGACGGGGTGCCGGGGTGCCGGGGTGCCGGGGTTCAAGGGCGTAGGTCCCGGCGCGGACTATCCCAGTGGGTGGGCCGCCAGCAGGTCCCCCAGTGCCTCCTCGTGTGCCGCCGCCGGGCCGAGCGACAGTTCCAGGTGCTTGGCCCAGGCGTGGTACCGGTGCAGGGGATAGTCGGTGTCGGCGCCGAACCCGCCGTGCAGATGCTGCGCGGTCTGCACGACCCGTCGTACCCCCTCCGCCGCCCAGATCTTCGCCACGGCCAGGTCCGCGGCGGCCGGCAGCGCGCCCGGTGCGTCCGAGGCGTCCGAGGCGATCCGCCAGGCCGCCTGCCACAGGGTGGCCTCCATCGCGCGTAGGTCGATGTAGCGGTCGGCGGCCTGTACGGCGACGGCCTGGAAGGTCGCGACGGGGAACCCGAACTGCTCGCGCCTGCTGGTGTATTCGCCGGTCATGCGCAGCACGGCGGTGCCGAGGCCTAGGGACAGTGCGCAGGTGCCGGCGGTCAGCAGGTCCCGTAGCCATTCCCAGGCACCCTCGGCGTCGATGACGTCGACCCGGGCGATCGGCACGGATTCCAGGCGCAGTTCGGCGAGCCGTTCGCCCGTGGTCGAGATCTGCTCGGCGAGGACGACTCCCTCGCGGTCCGGGGCGACCAGCGCGAGGACGGTCCGGTCGGCGTCCGTGTGCGCCGGTACGACGACCAGGTCCGCGCCGTACGCCCACGGGACCGCCGTCTGCACGCCGTCCAGTACCCAGCGGTCGCCGTCCCGCCGGGCCGTCACGGCGAGCTCGGCCGGGTCGTGGCCGGTGCGGCCGTTCGCGGCGACGGTCAGCACGAGGTCGCCGCGACCGGCCCGGGCGAGCAGGGCGGACCTCAACTCCTCACCGCCGTAGGCCTGTATGGTCGCCGCGGCCGCGCTGCTCTCCAGGAGAGGCACCCTGGCCAGCACCTTCGCCGACTCGCGCAGCACCAGGCACAGGGCGATCGCGTCCAGGCCCGCGCCGCCGTACGCCTCGTCGATCAGCAGGCTCAGCAGGTCCGCCTCGGCGAGCCTGGTCCACAGCGCGCGGTCGAAGTCCTCGGCCACGGCGCCCGTGGTGTCCGCGGGACTGGGCACACCGTCCGGCGCGACGTCGGCGAACACCCCCGCCGCCGCCTCGGCCGCCGCCTGCTGCTCCTCACTGAAGGTGAAGTCCACGGTCCCTGCCCTCCCGCACGCGCACACCGGCCGACAGCCGGGCGTCCGACCAGATCTGACGGAGCGTCAAGATAGAACAGGTTCTAGAAGAAGGGAACGGGCGCACCTCCGGGTGTGTACTGACGGTCGACATGTCCGGCGGCCTCCCCGCAGGGCCGGACTCGTCGACCGATCGTTCGGTCCAGGAACTCCATGGTGGGATCCGCCGAGGAGAGGCGTCAACGGCTGTGGATAACCTGCGGGCAGTCGCTGTGGACAACCTGCGTGACCTGTGAGGCACAGGACTGTGCCCGGGGCGTGCGCCTGAGTACCGTTCCGTGCGACACCGGGGCGTGGTAGGCGTGTAGCGCCGCGGGTCGCCCGGCCGGGCGGGTGTGGTGGACGGCGGCGGCTGGCCGGAAGACGGACGGGAACCGGAAACGGGGCGGAATGGACGCGAACGACGGAGGCTCGAACGCCCCCGAGCGGGGCAATCACGCGCCCGTCTCCGACGAGGGTGAGCAGCAGCCGGTCTCCGATGCGGGTGAGCAGCAGCCGGTCTCCGACGAGGGGGCGCACACCTCTCCAGCTGCCCCGGAGACCCCGCCTCCGCCCCCCGCCCCCAAGAACCCGAACACCGCCGCCACCTCCGGATGGCCGCGCGTGCCCGCCCAGCAGTTCCCTCACCCGCCGCCGCCCGGGCCGCCGGCGCAACCGATACCGGAGCCCGAGCCGGAGCCGGAGTCGGAGTCGGAGTCGGAGTCGGAGTCGGAGTCGTCATACGATTCCGTCGGTCCGTATCCGGACGCCCGGGTCGGTGTCCCCGCGCTGTCCCTCCGCTATCAGGTCGTCGCCGCGCTCGCCGTCGCCGTCGTCGCGGTGGGGGCGCTCGTGCATCTCGGGATGGTGTTCCTGCATGTCGCGCCGTCGAACACGGTGACGAAGCAGCACGGCAAGGCGATCGACGACTGGATCTACCCGGAGTTCGAGCAGAACTGGAAACTCTTCGCGCCGAACCCGCTCCAGCAGAACATCGAGGTCCAGGTGCGTGCCGACGTCCGGAGCGCGGACGGCTCGACCCGTACGACCGGCTGGTACGACCTGTCGGCCGAGGACGGCGCGGCCATCGACGGCAATCTGCTGCCGAGCCACACCGAGCAGAACGAACTGCGCCGGGCCTGGGACTTCCTCACCGCCACGCACGACAGCGCCAACCGCCCGATCGGCCTGCGCGGCACCCTCGCCGAGACGTATCTGCGCCGCATCGTCGTGCTACGCCTGGACCGGGACGACGCGGCCGGGAAGGGCGGCACCGTCCAGCGCGTCCAGGTCCGCTCCCGCACCACCAACGTGCCCCCGCCCGAGTGGAGTGACGAGCAGGTGTCGACGACCCCCCAGTACCGGCTGCTGCCCTGGTGGACGGTCCCGGCCGACGAGGCCGCGGGAGGCGTCCGGTGAGCGGTTTCGCACTGTCGGTCTCCCGGGGCATCGCCCGCGTCACCGAGTCGGCCCTCGGCCCGTACCAGAGCGCCGTGATCCGCATCGGTTTCGCCGGCACCTGGCTGCTGTTCCTGCTCCGCGAACTGCCCCACCGCCAGGAGCTCTACGGCCCCGACGGACCGTGGAGCTGGGACCTCGCCCACCAACTGGTCGCGGACAACGGCGCGTTCACGGCCCTGATGTGGTCGGACGGGCAGTTCTGGTTCGAGGCGGTGTACGCGCTGGCCGTGCTGGCGAGCGTCCTGCTGCTGCTGGGCTGGCGCACCCGCACGATGTCCGTGCTGTTCATGGTCGGCGTGCTCTCGCTGCAGAACCGCAGCGTCTTCATGGGCGACGGCGGCGACAACGTCCTGCACCTGATGTCCATCTACCTGGTGTTCACCCGGTGCGGCCAGGTCTGGTCCCTGGACGCTCGCAGGGCCGCGCGGACGCGGGACGCACGCGCGCGTGGGGAGTGGATTCCCGACCGGGTCGGGCCCGCCCTGTGGGTCGTGCTCGGCGCCGTGCTCGTCGCGGTGACCTCGGGGGGCCGGTTCGACAGCGACTGGTTCGTACCCGCGCTCCTGTGGGGTGTGTGGCTGGCGCAGGCACTGTGGTGGGCGGTCAGGCGGTACGCGCGGTCGTACGAGCCCCGGGTGCTGCTCGACGTCGTGGCGAACGTCGTCCACAACGGTGCCCTGTTCGTGATCGCGAGCGAGGCGTGCCTGATCTACGCGACGGCCGGCTGGTACAAGATCCAGGGCTCCCGCTGGCAGGACGGCACCGCGGTCTACTACCCGCTCCACCTGGACTACTTCTCCCCCTGGCCCGGCCTCGCCGACCTGCTGGCCGGCCACGGCACGATGGTCATGCTCGTGACCTACGGGACCGTGATCGTCCAGGTCGCCTTCCCGTTCACCCTCTTCAACCGGCGCGTCAAGAACGTTCTGCTGGCCGCGATGATGACCGAGCACGCCGTCATCGCCGTCCTCCTGGGGCTGCCGTTCTTCTCCCTGGCGATGATCGCGACGGACGCGGTCTTCCTGCCGACGTCGTTCCTGCTCCGGCTGAGCGGCTGGGCGGCACGCGCGCGTGGACGGCTGTTTTCGGCGGGCGCTTCGAAACCGCTCCCCGAAGGCGGCGACTCCACCCCGCCACCGGGCGACTCCGCGCACACCCACACTGGTCCGGACGACCCGGCCTCCACCCACGCGGACCCCGAGGGCCGCGGCGCGCCCGCGTAGGTCCGGAAGGCCGCAGCCTCCCCCGTAGGCTGCACGGCATGACCGCCATCGCCCCCGACCCCGCTGTGGCCGCCTGGCGGCGGCTCGTCGGAACATCCGTGCTGCTCGACGGTTTCCACGCGCTCAAGCACGCGCTGCGCTTCGGGGCGGACGTCCCGGTGGCGGTCGCCACGGACCGGCGGGCGGCTCTCGCCCTCGCCGACGACCTGGCCCCCGACGTACGGGACACCCTGGACGCGCTGCTGACGGAGGTCCCGGAGGACACGTACCGCTCCTTCGTGCCCCGCCCGCATCCCACCGGGGTGGCCGCCCTGGCCGTACGCCCCGCGCGTGAGGCCAATCTCCGGCAGCTCGCCCGGACGCACCGCGCCGCGCCCGTGATCGTCCTCGACAACCCGCGCAACCTGGGCAACGCCGGCGCCGTGATCCGTCTCGCCGCCGGTTTCGGGGTGACCGGAGTGGTCACCACAGGGACTCTCGACCCCTGGCACCCCACGGTCGTGCGCGCCGGAGCGGGCCTGCACTACGCGACCGCCGTGGAGCGCCTGATGGTCGACGAGCTGCCTCCCGGCCCGGTGTTCGCGCTCGACCCGGAGGGCGACGACATCCGGGGGACCGAGCTCCCGGACGACGCCGTCCTCGCCTTCGGCTCCGAACGCACCGGCCTGTCCCCCGAACTGCGCGCCCGCACCGACCACTTGGTGTCCCTGCCGATGCGCCCCCAGGTCTCCAGCTACAACCTGGCGACGAGCGTGGCGATGACCTTGTACCACTGGAGCGCGTTCACCGCGGCGCCCCGCTAGGGGCGCGGAGCTGTGACGGCGACCGCGCCCCGCGAACTCCTGACCTCGCGAACTCCTGACCTCGCGAACTCCTGCCCCTGCGGGCTCCTGCCCCTGCGGGCTCCTGAATCCGCGGGCGCCTAGGCGTCCCGACGAACCTCGACGACCCGGAACCGGTTCGCGACGAACGCCCCGTCGCACAGGGCCGCATTGGCGGCGGGGTTGCCGCCGGACCCGTGGAAGTCGGAGAACGCGGCGGTCTGGTTGACGAACACCCCGCCCGTCAGGTTCAGGGAGAGCTGCGCGGCCTCTTCGAGGCAGACCTCCTCGACGTCCCGCTCGACGCCCTCGTCCGTGGTGTACGCCCCGACGGTCATCGCCCCCTTCTCCCGCACGGTCCGCCGCAGCAACTCCACGGCGTCCGCCGCCGAGTCGACCGCGACGGCGAAGGAGACCGGTCCGAAGCACTCGCTCATGTACGCGGCCTCGTCGTCCGGCTTCGCGCCGTCCAGCTTCACGATCACCGGCGTACGGACGACCGCGTCGGGGAACTCCGGGTTGGTGATCTCCCGTGAGGCGAGGGCGACCTCACCCAGTCCGGCGGCCGCCTCCAGACGGGCCTTCACATCCGGGTTGACCAGCGCGCCCAGCAGCCCGTTCGCACGGGCGTCGTCGCCCAGGAGACCGTCCACCGCGCGCGCGAGGTCGGCGACGACCTCGTCGTAGGACTTGGGGCCCTGGTCGGTGGTGATGCCGTCGCGGGGGATGAGCAGGTTCTGCGGGGTCGTGCACATCTGGCCGCTGTACAGGGACAGCGAGAACGCCAGGTTGGACAGCATCCCCTTGTAGTCGTCGGTCGACTCCACGACGACCGTGTTGACCCCGGCCTTCTCCGTGTAGACCTGCGCCTGGCGGGCGTTGGCCTCTAGCCAGTCGCCGAAGCCGGTCGACCCCGTGTAGTCGATGATCCGGATCTCGGGGCGGGTGGCCAGCGTCTTGGCGATGCCCTCGCCGGGGCGCTCGGCGGCCAGCGCCACCAGGTTCGGGTCGAAGCCCGCCTCGGTGAGCACCTCGCGCGCGATCCGCACGGTGAGCGCGAGCGGCAGCACCGCGCGCGGGTGGGGCTTCACCAGGACCGCGTTGCCGGTGGCGAGGGAGGCGAACAGGCCCGGATAGCCGTTCCACGTGGGGAAGGTGTTGCAGCCGATGACCAGGGCCGTGCCGCGCGGCACGGGCGTGAACTGCTTGTTCATCACGAGGGGGTCGCGCTTGCCCTGGGGCTTGGTCCACTCCGCGACGGCCGGCGTGCGGACCTGCTCCGCGTACGCGTAGGCCACCGCCTCCAGGCCGCGGTCCTGGGCGTGCGGGCCGCCCGCCTGGAACGCCATCATGAAGGCCTGGCCGCTGGTGTGCATGACGGCGTGCGCGAACTCGTGCGTCCGGTCGCTGATCCGCTTGAGGATCTCGATGGAGACCACGGCACGCGCCTCCGCGCCCGCGTCCCGCCACGCGCGCTGCCCGGCGCGCATGGCCGGCAGCAGGACGTCGAGGTCCGCGTGCGGGTACGTCACGCCCAACTCGACGCCGTACGGAGAGACTTCGCCGCCCACCCAGTCGTCGGTGCCGGGCTGGCCGAGGTCGAGACGGGTGCCCAGGAGAGCGTCGAAGGCGGCCTTGCCCGCGGCCGCGTCCAGGCTGCCGTGCTCGCCGTACGCCTTCGGGTGCTCCGGATGCGGTGACCAGTACGCGCGCGTGTGCATGGATTCCAGCGCCTGGTCCAGGGTGGGCCGGTGCCGGGCGATCAGCTCGGGCGTGGTCAGTTCGGCGGCCATGCGGGACCAACTCCTCGTCTCAAGAACTTGTCTACAAGCTCATGACCTGGGCAGGACCATGGGCGGAAACAGGCGGTCAGAGTTAGAGTAACCGAACGATCGGTCGGGACAAGGGGGTCCGCCGCATCTGTGGAAAACCCTGTGGGGGAGGATCGCGCACATGACAGCACTGGACCTCAGCAGCCCCGTGGCCGTCGTCGGCACCGGCACCATGGGCCAGGGGATCGCCCAGGTCGCGCTGACCGCGGGCCACGTCGTGCGGCTGTACGACGCCGTCCCCGGACGGGCCCGTGACGCGGCCGCCGCGATCGTCGCCCGGCTCGACCGGCTCGTCGAGAAGGACCGGCTCACCGCCGCCGACCGGGACGCCGCGGGCGGCCGTCTGCTGCCCGCAGAGGACCTCGCCGACCTCGCGGACTGCACCCTGGTCGTCGAGGCCGTGCTGGAGCGACTGGACGTCAAACAGCAGCTGATGCGCGAGCTGGAGGACGTCGTCGGCGAGGACTGTCTGCTCGCCACCAACACCTCGTCCCTCTCGGTGACGGCCATCGGCGCCGCGCTGCGCAACCCCGGCCGCTTCGTGGGCCTGCACTTCTTCAACCCGGCCCCGCTGCTGCCCCTCGTCGAGGTCGTCTCCGGGTTCGCCACCGACGTCACGTCGGCCACGCGCGCGTACGAGATGGCCCGCGCCTGGGGCAAGACACCCGTGGCCTGCGCGGACACCCCCGGGTTCATCGTCAACCGCATCGCGCGGCCGTTCTACGCCGAGGCCTTCGCGGTCTACGAGGCACAGGCCGCCGACCCGGCCACCATCGACGCCGTCCTGCGCGAGTCCGGCGGCTTCAGGATGGGCGCCTTCGAGCTGACCGACCTCATCGGGCAGGACGTCAACGAGTCCGTCACCCACTCCGTGTGGCAGGCCTTCTTCAATGACGTGCGCTTCACGCCCTCCCTCGCCCAGCGCCGCCTGGTCGAGTCGGGACGCCTCGGCCGCAAGACCGGGCACGGCTGGTACGACCACGGGGACGACGCCGAGCGGCCCGAGCCGCACACCGCGGAACCGGCCCAGGCGCCCGCCTACGTCGTTGTGGAGGGCGACCTGGGCCCCGCCGCCGACCTGGTCGCGCTGATCCGCGAGGCGGGCATCGTCGTCCGCGAGGAGGAAGAGGACCACGGCACCCGCATGGTGCTCCCCGGCGGCGGACAGCTCGCGCTCGCCGACGGGCAGACCTCCGTCGAGTTCCGTGACGTCGTCTACTTCGACCTCGCCCTCGACTACCGCAAGGCCGGCCGCATCGCCCTGTCCGCCTCCCAGGACACCGCCTCACAGACCCTCACCGAGGCGACCGGCCTCTTCCAGGCGCTCGGCAAGGACGTCAGCGTCGTGGGAGACGCCCCCGGGATGATCGTCGCCCGCACGGTCGCCCGGATCGTCGACCTGGCGCACGACGCCGTCGCCAAGGGCGTCGCCACCGAGGAGGACATCGACACCGCGATGCGCCTGGGCGTCAACTACCCTCTGGGTCCGTTCGAATGGAGCCGCAGGCTGGGCCGCAGCTGGGCCTACGACCTCCTGGACGACCTGCACCTGCGTGATCCGTCGGGACGGTACGCGCCGTCCCTGGCGCTCTACCGCCACGCGTACGCCACCGAGAAGCGGGAGGGCACCCCATGACCACCGCCAAGCGCGACACGTACACCCCGGAGACCCTGCTCTCCGTCGCCGTGCAGGTCTTCATCGAGCGCGGCTACGACGGCACCTCCATGGAGCACCTCGCCAAGGCGGCCGGCATCTCCAAGTCGTCGATCTACCACCACGTCACCGGCAAGGAGGAGCTGCTCCGCCGCGCGGTCAGCCGCGCCCTGGACGGCCTCTTCGGGATCCTCGACGAGGAGCACGCACGCGTGGGGCGCGCGGTCGAGCGCCTGGAGTACGTCGTACGGCGGATGGTGGAGGTACTGACGTCCGAGCTGCCGTACGTGACGCTGCTGCTGCGGGTGCGCGGCAACACCGACACCGAGCGGTGGGCCCTGGAGCGGCGGCGGGACTTCGACCACCGGGTGGCCGACCTGCTGAAGGCGGCGGCGGCCGACGGCGATGTGCGCGGTGACGTCGAGGTGCGGCTCGCGACCCGGCTCGTCTTCGGGATGATCAACTCCATCGTGGAGTGGTACCGGCCCGACGCGCGGGGCATGGGTGAGCGCGAAATGACCGACGCGGTGGCCCAGTTGGTCTTCTCCGGACTGCGCGCGCAGAGCCGGCCCTGAAGCACCCCGGGAGGCACTCCCGGCACTTACGCGACCCGGCACTCACCCGACTCAGCCCTGCGGCTCCAGGTCCTCCTCCTCGAACACGAGCAGCGTCCGCGTGCTGAGCACCTCGGGGATCGCCTGGAGCCGGTTGAGGACCAGCTCGCGCAGCGACCGGTTGTCCAGGGTGTGCACCAGCAGCAGGACGTCGAAGTCGCCCCCCACCTGCGCGATGTGCGAGGCGCCCGGCAGTGCTCTGAGCTGGTCGCGGACCGTGCGCCAGGAGTTCTGCACGATCTTCAGGGTGATGTACGCCGAGGTGCCCTGGCCCGCGCGCTCGTGGTCGACCCGGGCGCCGAAGCCGCGGATGACGCCGTCCTCGATGAGCCGGTTGATCCGCGCGTAGGCGTTGGCGCGGGAGACGTGCACCCGTTCGGCGACCGACCTTATCGACGCGCGGCCGTCCGCCTGGAGCATCTTCAGGATGTCCTGATCGATGGCGTCGAGCGGGCGCGGCGGCGGCAGGGCGCTGCTGTCGTCCGGGCCTTCGGCCATTTGTTCAGGTGCCATGTCCCCCCGCCTCCCTACCATGGACGTACTGCGTTCATTCCAGGTTGTGGAGAACCGTTTGTCCACAGCCTGGAGGTGCCTGTAGCCAAAATGTGCCGACGACCGAACAATCGGTAGGGAGGCGTGGCACGTCCGACGCGCCTCTCCGAGCCACTCCCCCGAGGAGGTGCCGTCATGACGGTCATGGAGCAGCGGGGCGCGTACCGGCCCACACCGCCGCCCGCCTGGCAGCCGCGCACGGACCCCGTGCCGCTGCTGCCCGACGCCTCGCCGTATCGCGTGCTCGGCACCGAGGCGGCCGGGCAGGCCGACCCCGCGCTGCTGCGCCGGCTGTACGAGGAACTGGTGCGCGGCCGCAGGTACAACGCGCAGGCGACCGCCCTCACCAAGCAGGGCCGCCTCGCCGTGTACCCCTCCACCACCGGCCAGGAGGCCTGCGAGGTCGCCGCCGCGCTGGTCCTCCAGGAGCAGGACTGGCTCTTCCCCAGTTACCGCGACACGCTCGCCGCGGTCGCCCGCGGCCTCGACCCCGTGCAGGCCCTCACCCTGCTGCGCGGCGACTGGCACACCGGCTACGACCCGCGCGAGCACCGCATCGCCCCCCTGAGCACGCCTCTCGCCACCCAGCTCCCCCATGCGGTCGGCCTCGCCCACGCGGCCCGCCTCAAGGGCGACGACGTGGTCGCGCTCGCCCTGGTCGGCGACGGCGGCACCAGCGAGGGCGACTTCCACGAGGCGCTGAACTTCGCCGCCGTCTGGCAGGCCCCGGTCGTCTTCCTGGTCCAGAACAACGGCTTCGCGATCTCCGTCCCCCTCGCCAAGCAGACCGCGGCCCCGTCCCTGGCCCACAAGGCGGTCGGGTACGGCATGCCCGGCCGCCTGGTCGACGGCAACGACGCGGTCGCCGTGCACGAGGTCCTGTCCGACGCCGTACGGCACGCGCGCGAGGGCGGCGGTCCCACGCTCGTCGAGGCGATCACGTACCGCATGGAGGCGCACACCAACGCCGACGACGCGACCCGCTACCGCGGTGACGCCGAGGTCGAGACCTGGCGCGGGCACGATCCGATCGCCCTCCTGGAGCACGAGCTCACCGAGCGCGGACTCATCGACGAGGCCGGCATCCAGGCCGCGCGCGACGCCGCCGAGGCCATGGCGGCCGAGCTGCGCGCGCACATGAACCAGGACCCGGTGCTCGACCCCATGGACCTGTTCGCCGATGTGTACGCCGAGCCCACTCCCCAACTGCGCGAGCAGCGCGAACAGCTGGCGGCGGAGCTGGCGGCCGAGCAGGAGGGGACGCACTGATGACCACCGTCGCCCTCAAACCGGCCACCATGGCGCAGGCCCTCACGCGCGCGTTGCGCGACGCCATGACGGACGACTCCACCGTGCACGTCATGGGCGAGGACGTCGGCACCCTCGGCGGTGTCTTCCGGGTCACGGACGGTCTCGCCAAGGAGTTCGGCGAGGACCGCTGCACGGACACCCCCCTCGCCGAGGCCGGCATCCTCGGCACGGCCGTCGGCATGGCGATGTACGGCCTGCGCCCGGTCGTGGAGATGCAGTTCGACGCCTTCGCCTACCCGGCGTTCGAGCAGCTGATCAGCCATGTCTCCCGCATGCGCAACCGCACCCGCGGCGCCATGCCCCTCCCGATCACCATCCGCGTCCCCTACGGGGGAGGCATCGGCGGCGTCGAGCACCACAGCGACTCCTCCGAGGCGTACTACATGGCCACTCCGGGCCTCCATGTCGTCACCCCCGCGACCGTCGCCGACGCCTACGGCCTGCTGCGCGCCTCCATCGCCTCCGACGACCCGGTCGTCTTCCTGGAGCCCAAGCGCCTGTACTGGTCGAAGGACACCTGGAACCCCGACGAGCCGTCCGCCGTCGAGCCGATCGGCCGCGCGGTCGTGCGCCGCCCGGGCCGCAGCGCCACGCTCATCACCTACGGCCCGTCCCTGCCCGTCTGCCTCGAAGCCGCCGAGGCGGCCCGGGCCGAGGGCTGGGACCTGGAGGTCGTCGACGTGCGCTCCCTGGTGCCGTTCGACGACGAGACGGTCTGCGCGTCCGTACGGCGCACCGGCCGCGCCCTCGTCGTGCACGAGTCCGGTGGCTACGGCGGCCCGGGCGGCGAGATCGCGGCCCGCGTCACCGAGCGCTGCTTCCACCACCTGGAGGCGCCGGTGCTGCGCGTCGCCGGGTTCGACATCCCGTATCCGCCGCCGATGCTGGAGCGGCACCATCTGCCCGGCGTCGACCGGATCCTGGATGCCGTGGGCCGGCTCCAGTGGGAGGCGGACAACTGATGGCACAGGTGCTGGAGTTCAAGCTGCCCGACCTCGGCGAGGGCCTCACCGAGGCGGAGATCGTGCGCTGGCTGGTCGAGGTCGGCGACGTCGTCGCCATCGACCAGCCGGTCGTCGAGGTCGAGACGGCCAAGGCGATGGTCGAGGTCCCCTGCCCCTACGGCGGCGTGGTCACCGCCCGCTTCGGCGAGGAGGGCACCGAACTGCCCGTCGGCTCAACGCTGTTGACGGTCGCGGTCGGCACACCCGCGTCCGACGCCGGGTCCGGGAACGAGGGCTCGGGGAACGTGCTGGTGGGCTACGGCACAGGTGCCCCACCGGCGCGGCGCCGAAGGGTACGCCGACTGGCGGCGGACGTCGTGACGTCGGTGGCGGACGTCCCCGCCGCCGAGCCCCCCGGCCGCGACGACGGCCCCGTCCCCGTGATCTCCCCCCTCGTTCGGCGCCTCGCGCGCGAGAACGGCCTGGAACTGCGGGAGTTGACCGGTTCCGGACGCGACGGCCTGATCCTCCGGGCGGACGTCGAACAGGCACTCCGCGCGGCGGCGGCCCAGGAGGCCATCGCCCAGGAAGCGACCCTCCTGCCCCCGGCCACGCTCCCCGACCCGACGGCCCGGCCCACGCCCCCCGCCCCCGGGACCACCCCCGCCCTCCCCGCCGACGGAGTCACCCGCACCCCCCTCCGAGGCATCCGCGGCGCGGTCGCCGACAAGCTCTCCCGCAGCCGCCGCGAGATCCCCGACGCGACCTGCTGGGTGGACGCCGACGCGACGGAGCTGATGCGCGCCCGCGCGGCCATGAACGCCGCGGGCGGCCCCAAGATCTCTGTCCTGGCACTGCTCGCCAGGATCTGCACGGCCGCGCTGGCCCGGTTCCCCGAGCTGAACTCCAGCGTGGACACGGAGGCGAGGGAGATCGTCCGGTTCGACCGGGTCCACCTCGGCTTCGCCGCGCAGACCGAGCGCGGGCTGGTCGTGCCCGTCGTCCGGGACGCGCAGGCGAGGGACGCGGAGGCGCTGAGCGCGGAGTTCGCGCGGCTGACCGAGGCGGCCAGGACCGGGGCACTGACGCCGGGGGACCTCACCGGCGGGACCTTCACGCTCAACAACTACGGGGTGTTCGGGGTGGACGGTTCCACGCCGATCATCAACCACCCCGAGGCGGCCATGCTCGGCGTCGGCCGTATCGTCGCCAAACCCTGGGTGCACGAGGGCGAGTTGGCGGTCCGGCAGGTCGTGCAGCTCTCGCTCACCTTCGACCACCGGGTGTGCGACGGCGGCACGGCGGGCGGTTTCCTGCGGTATGTGGCGGACTGCGTGGAACAGCCGGCGGTGCTGTTGCGCAACCTGTGATCACGGCGGCGCGGGCGAGTTCCCTGTGATCAGAGAGGGCCGCATACTCGGGGGGTGACCGCGTACGAGCCCCCCGACGCCGCTCACGACGCCTCCTACGACGCCGTCGTGCTCGCCGGCGGTGCCGCCCGCAGGCTCGGGGGCGCCGACAAACCCGGACTCCGGGTGGGCGGCAGGGCGCTGCTCGACCGGGTGCTCGGCGCCTGCGCGGACGCCGGGACCACCGTCGTCGTGGCCGACCCGAGGCCCACCGCCCGGCCGGTCCGCTGGGCGCGCGAGGAGCCGCCCGGCGCGGGCCCGGTCGCCGCGCTCGACGCAGGCCTGCGCCACACCGCTGCCGAGGCCGTCGTGGTTCTCTCGGCCGACCTGCCGTTCCTCGAACCGGCCACCGTGCGAGGCCTGTTGACCGCGCTGCGGACCAGCGGAGCCGACGGGGCGCTGCTCACCGACGCCGACGGCCGCGACCAGCCGCTCGTGGCCGCCTACCGCGCCTCGGCGCTCCGCCGCGAGCTGGCCGCACTCGCCCCGGCCGCATCCGTCAGCGGCTCCGCCGCGGGCGGCCTCACCGGGCTTCCCCTGCGCCGGCTGACCGCCGCGCTCGCACTCACCCGCGTCCCCGATCCTGTCGCGTCCTTCGACTGCGACACCTGGGACGACCTCGTCACCGCCAGGGCACGCATCAGGGAGCATGGGCACGTGTTGGATGAATGGATTTCCGCAGTCAAGGACGAACTGGGCATCGACCTGGACGTCGACACCGGCATCCTGCTCGACCTCGCCCGCGACGCAGCCCACGGGGTGGCGAGGCCCGCGGCACCGCTGACCACCTTCCTGGTCGGTTACGCGGCGGCGCAGGGCAAGGGCGGCCCCGAAGCCGTGGCGGAGGCCTCCCGCAAGGCCGCCGCCCTCGCGCTGCGCTGGGCCGACGAGAACACCGCGGAAGCCCCGTCCGAGGCCGGGCCAGGTGCCGGGCCCGGCACCGCACCCGGTGCCGACGCCGATGCCCCGCAGGCCGCACCGGGTCCGGACGTCGCCGGATGACCGCGCGCGGTGTGCACGCCGGTGAGCACGCCCCGGACGCCGAGGACCTCGACGTCGAGGAGGTACTCGCCCTCGTGAACGAAGGCAGCACCGGCCCCGCCGAACCCGCCGTGCCCTCCCCGCAGCCGCAGGGCGCCCCACAGACCCACACCACCGCGCGCCACCCCGACACCGCCCCGCACAAGGCCACCCCCTGGCCCGAGGCCCGCGCCGTCGCCGGCCGTGCCGCACGCTCCGGGACCCGCCGCGCCCCCGTCTCCGTGGCCCTCGACGCCGCCCTCGGCCTCGTCCTGGCCGCACCGCTCGTCGCCCTGAGCGACCTGCCCTCGTTCGACACCTCCGCGATGGACGGCTGGGCGGTCGCGGGCCCCGGCCCCTGGGCCGTACGCGAGGACGGAGTGCTCGCCGGGCACGCGCAGGCCGAGCCGCTGAGCGACGGTGAGGCCGTACGGATCGCGACCGGTGCCCGGGTCCCCGCGGACGCCACCGCCGTCATCCGGAGCGAGCACGGCCGCACCGACGACAAGAGCCGTCTCCACGCGGCCCGGGACGTCGGCCACGGCCAGGACATCCGCCCGCGCGGCCAGGAGTGCCGCAGCGGCGACCAGTTGCTGCCCGGCGGCACCCTGGTGACCCCGGCGGTGCTCGGCCTCGCCGCGGCGGCCGGGTACGACACGCTCACCGTCGTCCCCCGCCCCCGGGTCGACGTCCTCATCCTGGGCGATGAGCTGCTCACCGAAGGGCTGCCCCGGGACGGGCTCATCCGGGACGCGCTCGGGCCGATGCTGCCGTCCTGGCTGCGCGCGCTCGGCGCCGAGGTCACCGCGGTCCGCCGGCTCGGGGACGACGCGAAGGCGCTGCACAAGGCCATCACCGGCAGCACCGCCGACCTCATCGTCACCACCGGCGGCACCGCCTCCGGCCCGGTCGACCACGTCCACCCCATCCTGCGTCGTATGGGCGCCGAGCTCCTCGTGGACGGCGTCAAGGTGCGCCCCGGCCACCCCATGCTGCTGGCCCGCATCAAGGACGACCAGCACCTCGTCGGCCTGCCCGGCAA
Organism: Streptomyces sp. NPDC090083; assembly: GCF_044747445.1. NCBI lineage: Bacteria > Bacillati > Actinomycetota > Actinomycetes > Kitasatosporales > Streptomycetaceae > Streptomyces > Streptomyces sp. NPDC090083. Next base: position 338,725 of record NZ_JBIVED010000006.1, read on the forward strand.
CCCTCTCGCCGCGATCTCCGGCCTGCTCACCCTCGCCGAACCGCTGCTGCGCACCCTGTCCGCCCGCCCCGCCCCGGAGCCGTACGCGCTGCCCCTCCAGGACGCGGTGCACGGGCATCCGTACGACACCCGGCTCATTCCCGCCGTGCTGCGCGGTGAGGGGGCCGCGCCGCTGCACTTCAACGGCCCGGCCATGCTGCGCGGCATCGCGGCGGCCGACGCGCTCGCGGTCGTACCGCCGGGTGGCGCGCGGCAGGGGCAGCGGGCCGAACTGATCGATCTTCCCTGGGCTGTTGCCGGGATCGGGGTGTGTTTCACGTGAAACAGTCGGGCCATGATGCGATTGCCCGCCAGGCGGACGAGCATCTCGTGACCCATCGGGTGGAACTCCCGAAGAAAGTGGTCGAGCACCCCTTCCAGCAGGTCGCGAAACGGCTGTCCATCGCGCTGTTCCTGCTGATCGCGACCGCGTTGATCGTCTACGCCGACCATGAGGGCTACAACGACAACTCGGACGGCTCGGTCGACTTCCTCGACGCTCTCTACTACGCCACGGTCACCCTCTCGACCACCGGCTACGGCGACATCACCCCGGTCAGCGACGGCGCCCGGCTCACCAACATCCTGGTCGTCACCCCGCTGCGCGTGCTGTTCCTGATCGTCCTGGTCGGCACCACCCTCGAAGTCCTCACCGAACGCACGCGGGAGGAATGGCGTCTCAACCGCTGGAGGTCCACGTTGCGGGATCACACCGTCGTCATCGGCTTCGGGACGAAGGGGCGGTCCGCGATCCAGACCGTGTGCGCGACCGGACTGAAGAAGGAACAGGTCGTCGTGGTCGACCCCAGCGGCAAGGCGATCGAGGCGGCGAGCAGCCAGGGCTACGTCGGGGTCGTCGGGGACGCCACCCGCAGCGACGTCCTCAAGCGCGCCGAGGTGCACAAGGCACGGCAGATCATCATCGCCACCCAGCGTGACGACACGGCCGTCCTGGTCACCCTCACGGCCCGGCAGCTCAACCGCGCCGCGAAGATCGTGGCCGCCGTCCGCGAGGAGGAGAACGCGCCGCTGCTCAAGCAGTCCGGAGCCGACGCCGTCATCACCAGCGCCAGCGCGGCCGGCCGACTGCTCGGCCTGTCCGTGCTCAGCCCCGCCGCCGGCATGGTCATGGAGGACCTCATCCAGCAGGGCAGCGGCCTCGACATGACCGAACGCCCGGTCATAAAGGCCGAGGTGGGCAGGACCCCGCGCGAGACGGACGACCTGGTGGTGAGCGTCATCCGCGGACACCGGGTGCTCGGCTACGACGACCCGGCCATCGGAACCCTCCAGCTGACCGACCGGCTCATCACGATCGTGCGGGTCTCGCCGGGTTCGCAGGTCACGCCGGACACCCGCCCGCTGCCTCAGTGACCCGCCTTCGGCGGTCGCCTGTTGGACAGTGACCCGCCTTCGGCGGTCGCGCGCGGGACGAGGAGTAGCGTCGGCCTCATGTATGCGATCACGATTCCCGAACCTGGTGGACCCGAAGCGCTGGTGTGGGACGAGGTCCCCGAACCGGTGCCCGGCGAGGGCGAGGTCCTGGTCGAGGTGGTGGCCAGCGCGGTCAACCGCGCCGACATCATGCAGCGCCAGGGCTTCTACGACCCGCCGCCCGGCGCGTCCTCCTACCCCGGTCTCGAATGCTCCGGCCGGATCGTCGGCATCGGCGCCGGGGTCTCCGGGTGGTCGGTCGGCGACGAGGTGTGTGCCCTGCTCGCGGGCGGCGGTTACGCCCAGAAGGTCGCCGTCCCCGCCGGGCAGCTGCTGCCCGTGCCCGCCGGTCTCGACCTGAAGCAGGCCGCCGCGCTGCCCGAGGTGGTCTGCACGGTCTGGTCGAACGTCTTCATGGTCGCCCACCTCCGGCCCGCCGAGACGCTCCTCGTGCACGGCGGCTCCAGCGGTATCGGCACCATGGCGATCCAGCTCGCCAAGGCCGTCGGCGCGAAGGTCGCCGTCACCGCCGGCAGCAAGGACAAGCTCGACTACTGCGCCGAGCTGGGCGCCGACATCCTGATCAACTACCGCGAGCAGGACTTCGTCGCGGAGATCGAGCGGGCCACGGGCGGTGCGGGTGCCGACGTCATCCTCGACAACATGGGCGCCAAGTACCTCGACCGCAACGTCCAGGCCCTCGCCGTCAACGGCAGGCTCGCGATCATCGGGATGCAGGGCGGTATCAAGGCCGAGCTGAACATCGCCGCGCTCCTCACCAAGCGGGCCGCGATCAGCGCGACCTCGCTGCGAGCCCGCCCGCTCGCCGAGAAGGCGGCCATCGTCGCCGCCGTACGCGAGCATGTGTGGCCGCTGATCGAGGCCGGGCAGATCCGGCCGGTCGTCGACCGGGAACTGCCGATGAGTGAGGCGGCCACCGCGCACCAGGTGCTGGAGGACAGCGGACACATCGGAAAGGTGCTGCTCGTAGCGCCGTAGTCCCACAGTCCCGGCGGCGCAGTCCCACGGTCCCGTGGCGTCGCCGGGCGCTAGCTCCGGCGCACCCGGAGGGCGATGAAGGCGAGGCCCAGGCCGAGTCCGATGAGGATCAGGCCGCTGCCCAGCGGCAGGATCCGCAGCATGGGCTCGGCGGAGCCGGTGGCGCGGGTGACGGTCTGCTGCGCGGGCTGGAGCGGCGGCGAACTGGGCGTGGGTTCCGCCTGTTGGAGGGACGCGGAGTCGTCGGGCGCGGGACTCTCGGAGGCGCCACCGTCATCGTCCCCGTCGGCCCTGGGACCGGCCGTGTCGCCGCCGTCGCCGCCCCCGCTCTCGTCCTCGTCCGCGCTCGGTTCCGCCGTACGGCCGGGCCGCTCCCGTCCCTCGCCCGCCTCGCTGCCCGCCCGGGACGGCTCGGCGGAGGCGCGGGCGGGGTCGGGGCCGGAGACAGGTCCCACCGCGGAGGGGGAGGCGGACGCGGAGGCCGAGGCGGAGGCGGTCTCGGAGGCCGTGGCCATGGCCGTGGCTTTGCCGTCCCCGGTACCGGCGGCCCGGCCGTCCCCGGCGCCGCCGGTGCGCGCACCGCTCGCCGCCTCCACCCCGTACCCGGGCACACCCCAGGCCGGGTTCACCACCGCCCCCGTGCCCAGCACGAGCAGCAGCCCCGTCGCGCGCAGCGACGGCCATGTACGCAGCCATGGAGTCACGTCCGTGACCCCCTCCCGGGCCGAGGCGGCAAGATCGACGGAACAAGCGTCACATCCGGCGGACTGTCCGGCATTCCGGATTCGGCCATGCGGAAACGGTGGATCACTCTTGGAGGGGGGCGCCACGGTGCCGAGGTGGACGAGTGCGAGAGAATGGGCGCATGGAGATGCCGAGGAACGAAAGGTCGCCGGAGAAGCCTCAGATCCTGGTCGTGGGACAGGACGGGATGGCTCTCGGCGGCACCGGGGACGAGGACTCCCGCGAGATCCCGGTGACGGAGATGGTGGAGCAGCCGGCCAAGGTCATGCGGATCGGCAGCATGATCAAGCAGCTTCTTGAGGAGGTGCGTGCGGCTCCCCTCGACGAAGCCAGCCGGGCCCGGCTCAAGGAGATCCACCGCAGCTCCGTGAAGGAGCTGGAGGACGGTCTGGCGCCCGAGCTGGTGGAGGAGCTGGAGCGGCTGTCACTGCCGTTCACGGACGACGTGACGCCGAGCGACGCGGAACTGCGGATCTCGCAGGCGCAGTTGGTGGGCTGGCTGGAGGGTCTTTTCCACGGGATCCAGACCACGCTGTTCGCCCAGCAGATGGCCGCGCGGGCCCAGTTGGAGCAGATGCGGCGGGCGCTGCCGCCGGGCGTCGGTGACGGCGCCGAGGAGGGCCAGCCGGGCGCGGGCCGTGTGGGCGGCCCGTACCTGTAAGGACTCCCCGCTCGCTGACAGGGCCCGGCCGCTTTCGCTGCCGGGCCCTTCCGTGTCAGGGGTTCAGGACGGGTTGCCCGTCGAGACGCCCAGTTCGATCTGGGGCATGCTCTTGGGGTCGACGTCCGTGCCGGCCGAGGGGAACTGGTCCATGACCGTGCCCTGGCCGTAGGTGTTCTCGTCCTCGGACTTGATCTTGACCTTCCAGCCCGCGGCCTGGAGGCAGGACTTGACCGAGCTGATGTACTTGAACTGGAAGTTCGGGATCTGGATCTTGCTGGGGTCGTTGTACGACTCCTGGGGCTCCGTGCACGCCGTCGTCGCGATCGTCTTGGACGTGTCGCCGTCGCGGTGGCCCTCCACCGCCGTCACCGAGGTGCTCGCGCTCGCGCTGTCGCCGCCGCCCTTCGCGTCGTCCCCGCCGCCGTTCATCGACAGGGCGGCGATCAGCGCGCCGACCGCGACCAGGGCGACGACCACCGAGCCGATGATCACCGGCTTGTTGCTCTTGCCGCCGCCTCCGGCGGCCGGGGTGGGGTGCTGCGGGTTCAGGTTGTACGGCGGCGGGGTCGAGATGCCCTGCTGGCCGAATCCGGCCGAGGGATGCGGCTGGTAGCCCGCCTGCTGCGGATAGCCGTAGGACGGGGCCGGCGCGGGTGTGCCGCCGTAGGGACCCGGCTGGTACGGCGTGTGGACCGGGCCGGTGGGTGCCGGGGTCGCCTGGTCGACCGGCGGGAAGACCGCGGAGCCGACGCCCGCGCCGCTCTGCGCGGGCGCGCCCGGCACGATGCTCGGGGACGCCGCCTGGAGCGAGGAGGCGACCCGCAGGGCCTCGTCGCGCATGGACTCGGCGTTCGGGAAGCGCTCGTTCGGGTTCTTCTTCAGGGCGCGGGCGACCAGCGCGTCCACGGCGGGCGGCAGCGAGCGGTTGATCGAGGAGGGCGCGACCGGCTCCTCCTGCACATGCGCGTACGCGATGGCCAGCGGTGAGTCCGCGTCGAACGGCAGCCGCCCGGTGACCAGTTGGAACAGCATGATGCCGACCGAGTACAGGTCGCTGCGCGCGTCCACGCCCCGGCCGAGCGCCTGCTCGGGGGAGAGGTACTGCGGGGTGCCGACGACCATGCCGGTCTGGGTCATCGAGGTGACACCGGACTGCATGGCGCGGGCGATGCCGAAGTCCATGACCTTGACGACACCGCGCTTGGTCATCATCACGTTGCCCGGCTTGATGTCCCGGTGGACCAGGCCCATCTCGTGGCTGATGTCGAGCGCCGCGAGGACGTCCGCGGTGATCTTCAGCGCCTTGTCGGCGGGCATCGCGCCGAACTGCCGTACGTCCTCGTCGAGCACGGAGCCGAGCGGGCGGCCCTCGACGTACTCCATGACGATGTACGGCATCGTCGTGCCGTCCAGCGCGTCCTCGCCGGTGTCGAAGACCGAGACGATGTTGGTGTGGGTGAGCTTGGCCACGGCCTGGGCCTCGCGGCGGAAGCGCTCGCGGAAGGCCTGTTCCCGGCCGAGTTCGGTGTGCAGTGTCTTGATCGCGACCTGGCGGTCGAGCACCGAGTCGTACGCGAGGTGCACCGAGGCCATGCCGCCCTCGCCGAGCAGGTCGCGCAGTTGATAGCGGCCGCCCGCGAGCGCGCGCCCCGCGTACCGGCCCTGTGCGCCGTCCTGGCTCATCTTCCGTGTCCCCCATCGGCGCCGGTCAGTGATCGAGTGCCATTCCCGGCCAAGTCTGCCGGAGGGCACTGACACGTCAAGCGTGGTGCCCGATCCGTGACCGTACGCGAAAGAAGAGTCGTGGAAGCGTTACAGGTGCTGTACCGGCGGTACACAGAATTTGCACGACGGCCCGTGATACCGATTTGATGGCCGGTCCGTCACCGGACGATTCCGGCACTGATCCCGGAACGGAGGCTTGCGCCGAGCCTGTAGCGTGGCCGACGGAGACCGTGACAACACCGCGCGCACCGCGGGCAGAAACGACGGCGAGGACTGATGGCACAGCAGCACGCTCAGGGCCCGTCCGACCCCGAGACGGCTGGCGGCGGAATGTCGGACGCACCGGAGCTGTGGGGTAACGGCGGACTGGTCGGAGACGGCCGGTACCGGCTGACCCACAGACTGGGTCGGGGCGGTATGGCCGAGGTTTTCGCGGCCGAGGACGTACGGCTCGGACGCACGGTCGCGGTCAAGCTGCTCCGTTCCGACCTGGCCGAGGACCCGACGTCCAAGGCCCGCTTCACGCGCGAGGCCCAGTCGGTGGCCGGCCTCAACCACCATGCGATCGTCGCCGTGTACGACTCCGGCGAGGACTACGTGGGCGGCATGTCGGTGCCGTACATCGTGATGGAGATCGTCGAGGGACGGACGATCCGCGACCTCCTCCTCAACGCCGAGGCGCCCGGGCCCGAGCAGGCCCTGATCATCGTCTCCGGCGTCCTGGAGGCGCTCGCCTACTCGCACCAGCACGGCATCGTGCACCGCGACATCAAGCCGGCGAACGTGATCATCACGCACAACGGCGCCGTCAAGGTCATGGACTTCGGCATCGCGCGCGCCCTGCACGGGGCGTCCACGACGATGACGCAGACCGGCATGGTCATGGGCACGCCCCAGTACCTCTCCCCGGAGCAGGCGCTCGGCAAGGCCGTCGACCACCGCTCCGACCTGTACGCGACGGGCTGCCTGCTCTACGAACTCCTCGCGCTGCGGCCCCCGTTCACCGGCGAGACGCCGCTGTCGGTGGTCTACCAGCACGTCCAGGACATCCCGGTCCCGCCGTCCCAGACGTCGAACGGCGTCTGCCCGCCGGAGCTCGACGGCCTCGTCATGCGCTCCCTCGCCAAGGACCCGGACGACCGCTTCCAGACGGCCGAGGAGATGCGCGGGCTCGTCCAGTACGGCCTGCAGATGCTCTACGACCAGGGCGGCCACACCGGCACCTGGAACACCGGCCCGGTGACCGTGGCCAACGGCCAGGGGACCCCGCCCGGCGGCTTCGCCGGGACGACCGTGATGCCCCAGGGCGACGCCTCCGGCACCACGCAGATCCCGCAGCCGATCCTGCCCGGCCGCTACGGCAACGGCGACGACGGCGGTTTCGAGGGGCACGGCAACCAGGGCAGCGGCCGGGGCAAGCTGTGGATCCTCGCGGTGCTCGCGGTGATCGCCATCGCGGCGGGCGTCGCGCTGGCCATGAACAACACCGGCAACGGCAGCGGCGGTTCGGGCAACTCGCCGTCGCCGACCACCTCGCAGACATCGAGCGACGACACGGCCACGGAGTCGCCGAGCGACGACGCGACCGCGTCGTCGTCCGAGTCGGACACGGACGACAGCGGCACGTCGTCCGGTTCGCACTACACGCCGTCGGACACGCCCTCGTACACCCCGTCCCAGACGCCCACCGAGAAGCCCTCGAACACGCCGACCCCGTCGGCCACCCGGGAGCCCTCGAACACCCCGAGCGCGACGACCTCGGCGTCGGACCCGACGGACAGCGGCGGCACCGGTGACGGCGGCGGCGACGACGGCGGCACAGGCGACACCGTCGCCGGTGCCCTGGGCGGCTGACGGCCCGGTTCCCGGGCGGTCCTACGGCCTGGTTCCCCGGCGGTCCCGCGGGGCGGTGTCCTCGGCGAACGCCTCGCGCACCGCTTCGTACTCCCGCGTCCACCACACGGCGAGCGCGGACGCCGCGGGGAACTGCGGGTCCGCGCGGGTGTCGCCGCGCTCGTAGTGCCAGCGCAGCATCCAGAAGTCGTTGAGCCGCTCCCACCACACCCGGTGCACGGCGGCGGCCAGTTCGGCGGGTCCGGCGCGCGCCGTGCGCCGGTACGCGTGCGCGTACGCCCGCACCCTGGGCAGGTCCAGGGTCCCGTCGGGCCGTACGAAGAAGATCGCGGCGGCCCGTACGGCCTCCTCGGCGCGGGGCTGCACGCCGAGGCGGTCCCAGTCGACGATCGCGGCGGGGGCGTCGCCCTTGTAGAGCAGGTTGAACGGGTGGAAGTCGCCGTGCACCCACCCCACCGGGCCTCCGCGCGGCGGCCGTCGGTCCGCGTGCCGCTCCAGCAGCTCGCGCCGCTCGATCAGCCGGTACCGGGCGAGTTCGTCGAAGGCGTCGGCGGGCCGGTGCCGGCGGACGTGCTTGAGGAGGTCGTCGATGAGGGCGAAGGTGTCGGCGGGGTCGGCTCCCGGCGCGCACTCCTCCCGGCGCCCCGGCATGACCCGCTCCAGGCACGCGTGGACGACCCCCAGCAGCGCTCCGAGGCGTCCGCACTGGTCGGTGGTCAACTGGCCGCCGTGGCGGTGCCGTCCGTCGATCCAGGGGTGCAGGGCGTAGGCGTGACCGCCGACGATGGCGACCGTGCGGCCGTCGCGGCCCGGGAGCGGCGGGGCCACGGGGACGCCGAGGTCGGCCAGGCGGCGGGTCGCGGTGTGCTGGCGGGTGATCGCCGCCGGGTCCGCGGTCTCGGGGTCGAAGTGGTGCTTGAGGAAGTAGCGGCCCCGGGTCGTGCGGAGCCGGTAGCCGCGGTTCAGGAGGCCCTGGTCGACAGGTTCGCAGGTGACGGCGGAGCCGGCGGCGTACTGGCGGAGGAGGGCGCCCAGCGGGGGCGCATGGGGCGCGAGGGGTGGTACACGTAAGGGTGGCACGCGGCTGATGCTAGGACACGATAGTCGCCATTGACCTGCGGTTTGTCACAGAAAGTCACCGCTCGGTCGACGGCGGTCGCTTTCGGTCACAGGGCGGGCCCGAAGCGCCGTTCCAGGCCGCCGTCCGCCGCGTGCAGGGCGCTGAGCCGCGGTTCGATCCGCAGGTACACCATCGCGTCCCCGGCCGGTCCGAAGCGCTCGACCTGCTCCGCCGTCGGCTCGTGCGGCTCGCAGGTGCCGATCACCTGTACGGACCACAGGTCCTCGTCCGGTCCGGCCGAGTCCAGGTTGTCGGCGCCGTACGCGACGACACGGTCCACGCACGCGTGGTGATGGCCGTGGCGCCGGGGCATCCGCAGCAGCAGCCGCTCCTCCGCCACGATGTGGCGGGCGGGCGTCAGGAAGGGCAGCGCCCCCAGGGTGGTGGCCATCCGGCCGTGATCGGTGCGCGCGAGCAGGGCGACGGCCAGCTGTCGGTCGGAGGGCATGCACTTACTGTCGGGTGGGCGACCCCTCCGGGGGAGGGGTCTTTGGTCCCTACCTGGCCCCGAATCGGTCCCTAGGAGGCCTATGAGCGCTGCTGCTCGGCCTGTCTCCGCGCCACGAAGGCCGCCGCCTGCGAGCGCCGCTCCATGCCGAGCTTGGACAGCAGGCTCGACACGTAGTTCTTGATGGTCTTCTCCGCGAGGTGCAGCCGCTCGCCGATCGCCCGGTTGGTGAGCCCCTCCCCGATCAGGTCGAGGATCCTGCGCTCCTGGTCGGTGAGCCGGTCCAGCGTGTCGTCCTGCTGGGATCCGCCGTTGCGCAGCCGCTCCAGGACCCGGGCCGTCGCCACCGGGTCCAGCAGCGACCTGCCGGCCGCCACGTCCCGCACGGCGGAGAGCAGCTCGTTGCCCCGGATGGCCTTCAGGACGTACCCGGAGGCGCCCGCCATGATCGCGTCGAAGAGAGCCTCGTCGTCCGCGAAGGAGGTCAGCATCAGGCACTTCACGGACTCGTCCAGGGCGCGGATCTCGCGGCACACCTCGACCCCGCTGCCGTCCGGGAGCCGTACGTCCAGGATCGCCACATCGGGGTGCGTGGCGGGGATCCGCACCAGCGCGTCGGCGGCCGTGCCGGCCTCGCCGACCACCTCGATGTCGTCCTCCACCGAGAGCAGTTCGTGGACACCCCGGCGGACCACTTCGTGGTCATCGAGGAGAAATACGCTGATTTTTCCGTCTCCGGGCACGCGGTAAGTCTCACACACGGGCTCTTCCCGTGCCCGAGGTGGGCGGGATAACGTGCCGTTGTTCCGGCCCCCTGCAAGGCTGTGACCAGGACTTGTTCCCGACTTTGCCGATTTACTTGGAAATCCAAGCAAAATCGCAGGTCAGGAGGGGTTTCACAGAAATGTGGAGCACTGGGTAACGTGCATGGTGCAGGGCGCTCGCCGGGGCACCTGTCACGCCTGCTCCCGACGAACCGCACCCACCCTGTGCGTCCGTGGGGCGCAGGTGAGCCGCACTGGCACCCGGCGAACCCGGGGAGCCGGACCGACGGAGGAGCACACGTGACCGTGGAGAGCACTGCCCCGCGCAAGCCGCGACGCAGCGCCGGAAGCAAGGCCAAGGGCGCCGACCCGGACCTCGTCCAGCTGCTGACGCCCGAGGGCAAGCGAGTCAAGAACGCGAAGACCGCCCCGTACGACAAGTACGTCGCGGGCATCACCCCCGATGAGCTCCGCGGCCTGTACCGCGACATGGTGCTCACCCGCCGCTTCGACGCCGAGGCCACCGCCCTCCAGCGCCAGGGCGAGCTGGGCCTGTGGGCGTCGCTGCTCGGCCAGGAGGCCGCCCAGATCGGCTCCGGGCGGGCCACCCGGGAGGACGACTACGTCTTCCCGACCTACCGCGAGCACGGCGTCGCCTGGTGCCGCGGGGTCGACCCGACCAACCTGCTCGGCATGTTCCGGGGCGTCAACCACGGCGGCTGGGACCCGAACACCAACAACTTCCACCTGTACACGATCGTCATCGGCTCCCAGACGCTGCACGCCACGGGCTACGCCATGGGCGTCACCATGGACGGCGCCGACAGCGCCGTGATCGCGTACTTCGGGGACGGCGCCTCCAGTCAGGGCGACGTCGCCGAGTCGTTCACGTTCTCCGCGGTCTACAACGCGCCGGTCGTGTTCTTCTGCCAGAACAACCAGTGGGCCATCTCCGAGCCCACCGAGAAGCAGACCCGCGTCCCGCTCTACCAGCGCGCGCAGGGCTACGGCTTCCCGGGCGTCCGCGTCGACGGCAACGACGTCCTGGCCTGTCTCGCGGTCACCAAGTGGGCGCTGGAGCGGGCCCGCAACGGCGAGGGCCCGACGCTCGTCGAGGCGTACACCTACCGCATGGGCGCGCACACCACCTCGGACGACCCGACGAAGTACCGGGCCGACGAGGAGCGCGAGTCGTGGGAGGCGAAGGACCCGATCCTGCGCCTGCGCACGTACCTGGAGGCCTCGAACCACGCGGATGAGGGATTTTTCGCGGAACTCGAGACGGAGAGCGAAGCGTTGGGCAGGCGAGTGCGCGAGGCGGTCCGTGCCATGCCGGACCCGGACCGGTTCGCCATCTTCGAGCACGTGTACGCGGACGGGCACGCGCTCGTCGACGAGGAGAGGGCCCAGTTCGCCGCCTACCAGGCGTCGTTCGCGGACGCAGAAGGGGGTAAGTGACATGGCGGAGACCACGACGTTCAAGAACCTGCCGCTGGCCAAGGCCATCAACGAATCGCTGCGCGCCGCCCTGGAGTCCGACCCCAAGGTCCTCATCATGGGCGAGGACGTCGGCAAACTCGGCGGCGTCTTCCGCGTCACGGACGGCCTCCAGAAGGACTTCGGCGAGCGCCGGGTGGTGGACACCCCCCTCGCCGAGTCCGGCATCGTCGGCACCGCCATCGGCCTGGCCCTCCGCGGCTACCGCCCGGTCGTGGAGATCCAGTTCGACGGCTTCGTCTTCCCGGCCTACGACCAGATCGTCACCCAGCTCGCCAAGATGCACGCCCGCTCCCTGGGCAAGGTGAAGCTGCCGGTCGTCGTGCGCATCCCCTACGGCGGCGGCATCGGCGCGGTCGAGCACCACTCGGAGTCCCCCGAGGCGCTCTTCGCGCACGTGCCCGGCCTGAAGATCGTCAGCCCGTCGAACTCGTCGGACGCCTACTGGATGATGCAGCAGGCCATCCAGAGCGACGACCCGGTGATCTTCTTCGAGCCCAAGCGGCGCTACTGGGACAAGGGCGACGTCAACACCGAGGCGATCCCCGGCCCGCTGCACAGGGCCCGCGTGGTCCGCGAGGGCACGGACCTGACCCTCGCCGCCTACGGCCCGATGGTGAAGCTCTGCCAGGAGGTTGCCGACGCCGCCGCCGAGGAGGGCCGGTCCCTGGAGGTCCTGGACCTGCGCTCGGTCTCCCCGCTGGACTTCGACGCGATCCAGACCTCGGTCGAGAAGACCCGCCGGCTGGTCGTGGTCCACGAGGCGCCGGTGTTCTTCGGCTCCGGCGGCGAGATCGCGGCCCGCATCACCGAGCGCTGCTTCTACCACCTGGAGGCCCCGGTGCTCAGGGTCGGCGGCTATCACGCCCCGTACCCGCCGGCCCGCCTGGAGGAGGAGTACCTGCCGAGCCTGGACCGGGTGCTCGACGCCGTCGACCGCGCTCTGGCGTACTGAGGAGAGGGTCGTGACGACGATGACAGAAGCGTCCGTACGCGAGTTCAAGATGCCGGACGTGGGCGAAGGACTCACCGAGGCCGAGATCCTCAAGTGGTACGTCCAGCCCGGCGACACCGTCACCGACGGCCAAGTCGTCTGCGAGGTGGAGACGGCGAAGGCCGCCGTGGAACTGCCCATCCCGTACGACGGCGTGGTCCGCGAACTCCGCTTCCCCGAGGGGACGACGGTGGACGTCGGCACCTCCATCATCGCGGTGGACGTGTCGGGCGGCGCGGCTCCCGCGGAGGCCCCGGCACCCGAGGCCTCGGCACCGGAGGCTCCGGCGACCGAGGAGAAGCCGGCGGCCCGCACACCGGTGCTCGTGGGCTACGGAGTGTCCACGTCCGCCACCAAGCGCCGCCCGCGCAAGGGGACGGAGATCCCGGCCCAGGAGACCGCGCAGGCGGCCGTGGCGGCCGTACAGGCGGAGCTGAACGGTCATGCGGCACCCGCCGTCGCGGTACAGCGTCCGCTGGCGAAGCCGCCGGTGCGGAAGCTCGCGAAGGACCTGGGCGTCGACCTGGCGACGGTGACCCCGTCGGGCCCGGACGGCGTGATCACCCGCGAGGACGTGCACGCGGCGGCGGCTCCCGCGCAGGCGGTCGCGCCGGCCGCACCGGTGGCGCCCGCGGTGCCGGTCGCGTCCTCGGCACCTTCCGCGACGTACGACACCACCCGGGAGACCCGTATCCCGGTGAAGGGCGTCCGTAAGGCGACGGCGGCGGCGATGGTCGGCTCGGCGTTCACGGCACCGCATGTCACGGAGTTCGTGACGGTGGACGTGACGCGCACGATGAAGCTGGTCGAGGAGCTGAAGCAGGACAAGGACATGGCGGGCCTCCGGGTCAACCCGCTCCTGCTGATCGCCAAGGCCCTGCTGGTCGCGATCAGGCGCAACCCGGACATCAACGCGTCCTGGGACGAGGCCGCGCAGGAGATCGTCCTCAAGCACTACGTCAACCTGGGCATCGCGGCGGCCACCCCGCGCGGCCTGATCGTCCCGAACATCAAGGACGCCCACGCCAAGACCCTGCCGCAACTGGCGGAGTCCCTCGGCGAGTTGGTCGCCACGGCCCGCGAGGGCAAGACGTCCCCCGGGGCGATGCAGGGCGGCACGCTCACCATCACCAACGTCGGCGTCTTCGGCATCGACACCGGCACGCCGATCCTCAACCCGGGCGAGTCCGCGATCCTCGCGGTCGGCGCGATCAAGCTCCAGCCCTGGGTCCACAAGGGCAAGGTGAAGCCGCGTCAGGTCACGACGCTGGCGTTGTCCTTCGACCACCGCCTGGTGGACGGGGAGTTGGGTTCGAAGGTGCTGGCGGACGTGGCGGCGGTGCTTGAGCAGCCGAAGCGGTTGATCACCTGGGGGTAGTGGGCTGCTGCCTCCATGGGCCGCGCGTCTCCGTGAGCGGGGGCGCGCGGCTCAGCTCTGCTCCGGCGGGTTCCCGTGGTCGGCGCGCGGCGCGGTGAGCCGGTCGGCGACCAGGGCGAGCCAGCCACTCGGTGAGTACGGCGTGGGCGGGTCGACCTCCATGCCCAACTCCGCGACGGCGAGCGCGTATTCGGGCTCGTCGAGGTCCAGGGCGAGGAGTTCGTGCAGTTCGCCGGTGAGACGGGCGACGAGGTACGGGTCGGTCGAGGACCGGTAGTCGTCGACCGCCGTGTCGTGGTCGTCGAACTCGTCCGGCATGTCCTGGGAGAACCAGCCGCCGAGGAACTGGCCGAGTTCCGGGAAGCGGGCGTGCCATTCCCAGTGGGTGGCGGGGGCTGCCGGGGGCGGGACCTCGCCCTCCTCGACGCTGTGCTTGATGTGGTCGGCGAGGCAGTACAGCCATTGCTGGATCTCGGCCTCGGGGAGCCCCACGTCCGGGATCGTGTAGAACTCGCCGAGCCGCAGGCGGAGTCGGCCCGGCGGATGGTCGGCGTACTCCCGCAGCTGCCGCTCCGCGACGGCGAGGGCCCACGGCCGGCTGTGCCAGGTGTGACGCAGGTAGGCGACCAGCGCGCCGCTCGGCCTGTCCGGCGTGTCGTCGGCCGGCTGACCGGCGTAGGCGCGGATCACCTGGTCCAACTCGCCGTAGCGTCGGTCGTGTTCGAGGGGGCTCAGGGGCACGGGGATCAGCCTCTAGGGATCGGGTCGCTACGGGTGGGTCGTTTACGGACTACGGGCTACGGACTACGGGCTACAGGTAGACGGGGAACGTGGCGTGCACGGCGAACCCGTGCGGCCGGGACGCGTCACGCCGCAGGATCACCCGGGCCGCGCGGACGTCCACGGGGTCCCGTCCGGCCAGCATCATCGCCTGGAGCAGGACCCGTCCGACCGGGTCGGGGCGGGAGGGCCAGGACGCCTCGATGGTCAGGCGGGGGCGGGTGGACTGCGCGAGCCAGCGGTGGATGGCCTGTTCGTTGGCGGTGACGGTCTGTTGGGTGGCCCATTGGGCGGTTTCCCGGTCTGGGTAGGTGGCGGTGCGGGTGCGCATGCGTTGCTCGCTCTCAGTCTTCACGTCTTCACGGCCTGCACATCGCGACCCAGTCCTTGTGGTTTCTCGGTTTCGTGGGCGGCTGGACGGCCTAGTCATCCTCGAAACGCCAGAGGACCAGGACATTCTCGTCAGAAACTCCGACAAGACAAACGTCGATCGTTGTGTCGGCAAGGGAGTTGACATGGAACGACGACACCAGAAAATTGGCTTGGTCGCCATCTTCCGCGTGCCCGTGATTGGTGAAGAAACGGGCGTTCTTCCCGGCTGCTGCCAAGGTTTCAAGCAAGCAGTTGTCCCGCTCAGTGTCCACTGCTCGGAGGGATTCGCTGGGACCGTACAGAAGGGATCCGGCGGAAATCAGTCTGGCCAGATCCAGCGCTCCCTCATGTGAAACTTCCACAAGGCTGTCACGCAATGTCATGCCGTCAATGATGCGGAGTGCAGGGGTTCCGTGAACCATTTCTACGACATTCTCGTACCAGTCCGCCCCTCTGCGGGAACTGATTGCAGCGAAGGATTGGCGTTCGTCGAAATATCCTTGCAGACACCCGGGCAGGTCCGGACTCTTCCTCGGCATAGATCCTCCCAGGGTTCGCTTATGGAAGCGTCGGCATGGATGTGTAGGCTACATAGGGTGGGTGGAGGCCATTCTTGTATTTGAGTACGACCTTCACGGTATGTGTATCCTGCGCCGCACTTGCGTGAGGGTTTCCGGCTGTAATCGTACGCCCGGTCACGGAATTATACTCGACTTGATCAAGGGTCAGAATGGAGGAATCGGAACGTGGCCTGGAAAGCCACTTCTCGATCTTCTCCTTATTGTTCACGCCTTCGTTCTGCTGCCCTGAATTCGCAGGCGGTCCGACATATTCCATCGCGTTCTGTGTGTATTTTTGAGCAGCGGGAAGGTCCGAGAAAGTGGAGGCGGCGTCGATCGTCGGCTGATCCCTGAGTCGTTGGGCGAGCTGCTCATCCGTCTTTCCCACGTGCTTGTCGATGATGTGGCTGCCGTGTACTCCCTCCTGATTCGCCAGGTCGAGCGGGTACGCATGATTGGCTTCGCTGTCCCCCGGAACCGTATACAGAGGATTTCCCTTGAAGTCTGTCAACGCCCGTGCGCCGAACGCCTCTGCCCTGGCCGTCTCGGCATGGAAGGTCGGTGCGCTCAGGTATGCCTAGTCCAGGGCCGGCAGCAACGCGTCGATTTCGGTGGCCTGTCGATGAACGCGGTTTTCGTAGGCTGACACGGCGTCGTTCAGGGCGCCCTCGTCGATGTTCAGGACGATCCCGACCGAGACGTCCGCGACCAGGCCCTTGCCTGCATGCCACAGCCCTTTTACCAGGCTCTTCGCGTCCGTGACGTCCAAGTGCCGGGGATCGAGTTGCTTGATGCTGTCGACGACGGCTTGGCGGTAGATCCGGTGCAGATCGTCCCGGACGTCCTCGGCGGCCTTCGCGACGTTGTAGATCGCATCGACCATGGCATCGCAGGTGTCGAAGAGAACGGCGAAGACGGGATGGCTGCTTCCCCGCTTTCTCGCGTCGTCGTTGGCCCAGTCGTAGCCTTCGCGGTTCTTGCCCCAGGCGGACGTTCCCCACAGCGTGCTGCAGAACGTCCGCATCGCGTTGTACCAGTCCTGGTCGGTCTGGTCGGTGATGCTGCCGACGAGGCCCGTCAGCGTTCCCTCCACCATCCCGAGCGTGGTCTGCGGCATGCGCCACGCCTGGGAGATCGAGTACAGGCGCAGATGATGGGGCAACGGGAGGATCGTCGCCGCCTTGCCCCAACGGCACTCGTGCTCCAGCAGGGGACGCATGACAGCCAGGACCACGGCTTCCAGGCCTTCGAGGGCCTCCTGCATCAGATCCTGGCCCGCGTCGACGTCCCCCCACTTGAAATCGGTGACCGGGCCGTAGGCGGGGGCTTTGTCGATGACATGCGGGTTCGGCCGATGCGTCGGCTGTCCTGTGGGTGAAGGGTGTGTGGCCGCGTCGGCCGCCGCGTAATTGTTGGCGGTGGACGTGAAGCCGACGGCGGCTCCTCCCACGCTCACCAGGGACTTCGCCCAGACCTCCAGGAAGCGCTCGGCGACTTTCAGGTAGGCGGAAGTGAAGTCCTTCATCGCCGTACCCCTCCCGCCGCCGTCCGGGTACCGGGCCAGTTCGTCGAGGAACGACTTGATGCCACGGTCAAGAGGGTCCTGCTGGCCCGCTACGCCCGTCGAGACGCCGTACAGGACGGCCGGAGTGACATCGATCTTCCCGTTCCCCGGCTGTGTCGGTGTGCCCATCAGGCAGCTCCCCAGCCGCGCAGCACCGCCCGATGGGCCGCCGCGTAGTTCGCATGGCCGGTCGTCACATACGCGTGCAGCCACTTCTGCGCGGCCTGCAGGTCCTGCGCCGACCTGTCCCACTCGTCGAGCTTTTCGACGAAGACCTCGCGGGCCTCGCCCTTCCACGACAGGACGACCGGTTCGGCGCGGTCGTAGAGGTCGTCGAGTCTGCCGTTGAGCTGCTTGAGGATGTCCTCCAGTTCGGCGGCGAGGTCGTGGAGCGTGGCGAAGGAGACGGTTATGTGGTCGTCGGCGGAAGCCCCGGTCGACATGATCCCCCTGGACATCTGTCGGTAACTACGTCTGGATGGTCGGCACTTGGCGGCCCTCGTGCAGAAGGCTCAGCGAGGTCGGACTGGCCAGCGGGGTCAGAAGGAGTCGAGGCTGCTGCGCGGGGGCGCCGCATCGGCTCCCGGCCCCGCCTCCGTGTTGGGCGTCGACAGCTTGTCGACCTCGCTGCCGACGTCCACCTGGATCCTCCGCATCTGCTCCAGCACCTCGATGTCGTGCGCGGAGAAACCGTCCCGGCTCCTCCGCACGGCCTGCTCCAGCAGCTTCATCACTTCGCGGATGCGTACGGCGTCCTCGGTCGCCGCGCGGTGGAACTCGCGGTACGCCGTCGCCGCCGGCCCGCGCCAGCCGGCCTCGATGCGGTCGACCACCGCGTCCATCCGTCCGACCTGCTGGTCGAGGTGGTCCTGCATGTCATCGAGGTCACCGGCGAGCTTGGTGAGGTCGGCGGATGTGACGTGCAGGTCAGGGCTGCCGTCCTGGCCCGCTCCGGTTCCGGGCACTGCCATGCCGTATCTCCGCCCCCGTCGCGTCGACATCACACGTCACTTGCTGTTGCAATAATCCTACGGTTCGCAGTGACCTCGAAGCGAGGCGGTCAGGCCGGCGGATGACCTTGCCGTGTCACGGAGTTACGCCTCGTGGCGCCCCGCGATGTGCAGCTCCGCCCACACGGTCTTCCCCACCGTGAGTCTCTCCACGGCCCAACGGGCGGCCAGCGTGCGGACGATGAGCAGGCCGCGGCCGAACTGGTCTTCCGGGGCCGAGGTTTGGGGATACGGGAGTCGCTCGCCCCTCGGATCGGTGACCGCCACGCGCAGGGCGTTGCCGGTGAGGGACGTCTCCACGCGGAACAGGCGGTCCCTGAGGCACCCGTGAAGCAAGGCGTTCGTGCACAACTCGCTTGCCAGTAGCGCCGCGTCGCCGGCGGAGTGGGGGTGTCCCCAGGCTGCGGTGAGGTGGGCGACGTGTCTGCGGGCGCGGGGGATGTTGATCGGGTACGGGGTGTAGGTGACGGCGTCGTAGTGGTCGTAGCGGCGATCGTGGGGCTTGGGGAGTCCGGGAGGACAGGAGTCGGTCACCGGGAGGCACCTCCATGGGGGGCGGGGCCAGGTGGGGTGGCTCTGCCGTGCTGTGTGAGGGCAGCGCGGTGCACTTCCGCCAACTGGTGTCACTGGGTGGGCGATCGAGTACTGAAGGTAGCGAGTCCTCTGCAGGGTGTGCAAGCAGTCTCGGGGAAATCTGTCCCCAAATTTGCTTGCAGTGCTGCTTCGGCGAACTGCACACTGGCCGCGACCCGGGAGGTAATCCGACGTGACCGCAGGCCAGTTCATGCGTGGGAATCGCGTGTCGACCGTGCTCGCCCGCAAGTTGGGCGGCGAGCTGCTGAGGCTCCGTGACGACGCGCGGCTCACCCAACCGCAGGCCGCCGAGGCCCTGTCGGCGACGGCGGCGAAGGTCGCCAAGATGGAGCGCGGGTGGGTGCCGTTCCGGGATCCCGACATCCGGATCCTGTGCGAGCTGTACGGAGTGACCGACCCGAAGGCCGTGGAGCGGCTGCTGAGCCTCGCCAGGACGGACCGTGAGCGCCGCAAGGCCAAGGGGTGGTGGAACCAGTACCCGGAGCTGCGCGCCTTGGTGGAGTACGTGGCCCTGGAGGACATCGCGACCGGGGTCCGCACATGGCAAGGCGCCTTTGTCCCGGGCCTGTTGCAGACCCCGGACTATGCCCGCGCTCTCGCGATCGGCAACGCCGACTGGGACGACCCGGACGACGTCGAGCGCTTCGTCGAGGCGAAGATCGCGCGACAGGCACGGCTGACGGACGCGAGTCCTCTCAACCTGTGGGCGGTGGTGGGCGAAGGGGCATTGCGTCAACTCGTCGGTGGTCGTGAGGTGATGCGGGGACAACTGGCGCAGCTGGCGGAGGTGGCCCGCCGGCCGAACGTCCGGCTTCAGGTGGTTCCGTTCCTCGCGGGTTCCCACCCCGGCATGACCAGCGCTTTCAGCGTCGTGTCCTTCGCGGAACCCGGCGCGATGGACGTGGTCTACATGGACACCACCTCATCTACCCTGTGGCTGGAGAGCGAGGCCGATGCCGCACGCCACAACACCACGTTCGAGCGGATCGCCCGCAGCGGACTCGCCCTTCGCGATTCCACTGCCCTGATCGAACGCATCCGCAAGGAGCTCTGAGCTGTGCCCCTCTTCGACTTCACCAAGTCCACGTACAGCAGCGGCAACGGCGAGTGCGTCGAGGTCGCCCGCAACATCCCCGGCGCGATCGCCGTCCGTGACTCGAAGGACGTGGACGGCGCGATAGTCCGGCTCACCCCCTCCGCCTGGACCGCCTTCGCCGCACACGTGGACCAGGTGGACCGCCGCCCGGTCTAGCCACCGCGCCCCCGCCGTACGACAAAGGGACCCGCCGCTGGTATGCGGCAGGCCCCTCCGTACGGGTTGGTCAAGATGCTGACCGAGTGTCAGCCGAGCCGCGCGAAGCCGTAGTTGAGGAGCTTCGTCGCGTCCGTCGAGCGCTGGGCGACCGACGTCGACGCGAGGACCGTGCCGATGACCGTCTTGCCGTGGCGGGTGGCGGCGAAGACGAGGCAGTACTTCGCCTCGGGGCCGGAGCCGGTCTTCACGCCGATCGTGCCGCTGTAGCTGTTGAGCAGGGTGTTGGTGTTGGTCCAGGCAGCCATCGTGCGGGTGCTGCCGGTCTTGGTGACCGTCTTGGCGGTGTACGACTTGGTCTTGACGACCGTCTTGAACGTGGAGTTCTTCATCACGTTGCTGGCGAGCTTCGTCAGGTCGCGCGGCGTCGAGTAGTTGTTGCCGTTGCCGATGCCGTCGAACGAGTCGAACTTCGTGTTCTTCAGGCCGAGCGTCTTCGCCGTCGAGTTCATCTTGCCGATGAACGACTTCACGCGCGCGGCCCGGGTGGAGCCGGAACCGTACTTGTCGGCCAGGGCGTACGCCGCGTCGCAGCCGGACGGCAGCATCAGGCCGTAGAGGAGCTGGCGGACGGTGACCTTGTCGCCGACGATCAGGTGGGCCTGTGAAGCGTTCTTGGAGACGACGTAGTCGCTGTACGCCTTCTGGATGGTGACCTTCGAGTCGAGGTTCAGGTTCGACTGGGAGAGCACGACCTTGGCGGTCATGATCTTCGTGGTCGAGCCGGTGGACAGCTTGGTGTCCATCTTCTTGTTGTACAACGTCGACCCGTTGGCGTTGTTCATCAGGAAGCCGCCCTTGGCCACGATCGACGGCGTCGTGACGGCCTGCGCGGGTGCCGCGGTCAGGGCGCCGGTCGCGAGCACGGCGCCTGCGGTCACGGTGACCGCGGCGGCTCTGCGGAAGCGGCTGCCCTTGATGCCGGTAATGGCAGTAATCAACTGATGTACCCCGAATACGTTGAATGCCCCTGAGGAGCGGCCCAGTTGGAGGGGATGGGAGGGCCGCACGTGTGTGACACGTAACTAGCACAGAAGGTTGTGCGGTTGCTGGCCCGGGTTCCCCGAATGTGTGACACGTACCGGAGTTCGGCTGGGTTCCGCCGTGTTCCGGCCGCGTTCCGCCGCGTTTCGCCGTGTTCCATCACGTTCCGGCCGCGGAGGCGCATCGTCGTAGACGCGCCCCCGGGCCCCCTCGGTTCCGTCCGCATCCTGGACGTCGGTCCTCATGCGTACGTGTTGTATCTATGCTGTCCTCATGCCGTCCCCGTCCCCGTCCCCCGCTCCGCCCCTCGCCGCCCCCGGTTCCGCCTCGTCGGGCTCGTCCGCCGTCAAGCAGCCGCCCGCCGCCGACCGCGTCTACACGCACGTCAAGCAAGGTGTCCTGGACCGGCGTTACGAAGGCGGCACCCTGCTGACCGAGGGGGAGCTGGCCGAGGCCGTCGGGGTCTCGCGGACGCCCGTGCGGGAGGCGCTGCTGCGGCTGGAGGTCGAGGGGCTGATCCGGCTCTACCCGAAGAAGGGCGCCCTGGTCCTGCCCGTCTCCTCGCAGGAGATCGCGGACGTGGTCGAGACCCGGATGCTGGTCGAGCAGCACGCGGTCCGCAAGGTCGTGCCCGCGTCGCCGACCCTCATCGCCCGGCTCGAAGAACTCCTCGGCCGGCAGAAGGAACAGGCCGCCGCGGGAGACCTGGCGGGCGCCGCCGTCACCGACCGCTGCTTCCACGCCGAGATCGTCCGCAGCGGCGGCAACGAGATCCTGTCCCGGCTCTACGACCAACTCCGCGACCGCCAGCTCCGGATGGGCGTCGCCATCATGCACTCGCACCCCGACCGCATCGCCAAGACGCTCACCGAGCACGCGGCGATCCTCGACGCGCTGCGCACGGGGGACGCCGAGGCGGCGGCGGGAATCGTCCATCAGCACGTCGACTGGTTCTCCCACCTGGCTCGGGGCGAGGTCCGATGAGCAGCAGCAACCCCAGTTCCGCTTCCTCCCTCTCCCTGCCCGGGGATCCGCCCGGGGGCCGCCGCGCCGTCGCCGTGTGGAGCATCGGCGTCGCCGTCTACTTCGTCGCCGTCATCTTCCGCACGTCCCTGGGGGTCGCCGGCCTCGACGCGGCCGACCGGTTCCACGTCAACGCCTCGGCCCTGTCGACGTTCTCGATCCTCCAGCTGCTGGTCTACGCGGGCATGCAGATACCCGTCGGCCTCCTGGTGGACAGCCTCGGCACCAAGAAGGTCCTGACGATCGGCGTCCTGCTGTTCACGGCGGGCCAGCTGGGCTTCGCGTTCTCCCCGTCCTACGGCACCGCGCTCGCCTCCCGCGCCCTGCTCGGCTGCGGCGA
Source organism: Streptomyces sp. NPDC090083 (assembly GCF_044747445.1). Lineage (NCBI taxonomy): Bacteria > Bacillati > Actinomycetota > Actinomycetes > Kitasatosporales > Streptomycetaceae > Streptomyces > Streptomyces sp. NPDC090083. The sequence goes on from NZ_JBIVED010000006.1 coordinate 360,924, forward strand.
CGCGATGACGTTCATCAGCGTGCTGCGGCTCGGCACCCGCTGGTTCCCGGCCCGCCGCGGCCCGATGGTCGCCCAGCTCGCCGGTCTCGCGGGCATGGCCGGAAACCTCGTCTCCACCCTGGTCATCGCCCGCCTGCTGCACGGCATCGGCTGGACGGCGGCCTTCGCGGGCAGCGCGCTGGCAGGCGTCGTGGTCCTCGTCCTGCTCCTGCTGTTCCTGAAGGACCACCCGGACGGGCACGAGCCGGAGCCGTTCCCGCACCGCGGCGCGGCCTACGTCCGCCGTCAGATCGCCGCCTCCTGGCGCGAACCGGGCACCCGCCTCGGCCTCTGGGTGCACTTCACGACCCAGTTCCCGGCGATGGTGTTCCTGCTCCTGTGGGGCCTGCCCTTCCTGGTCCAGGCCCAGGGCCTGTCCCGCGCCACCGCGGGCGAACTCCTCACCCTCGTCGTCCTGTCCAACATGGTCGTCGGCCTGGTCTACGGCCAGATCGTCGCCCGGCACCACACCGCGCGGCTGCCGCTCGCGCTCGGCACGGTCGGCGCCACGGCCCTGGTGTGGGCGGTCACGCTGCTCTACCCGGGCGAGCACGCGCCGATGTGGCTGCTGATCGTGCTGTGCACGGTGCTCGGCTCCTGCGGCCCGGCCTCGATGCTCGGCTTCGACTTCGCCCGCCCGGCCAACCCGCCGGAGCGTCAGGGCACCGCCTCCGGAATCACCAACATGGGTGGTTTCGTGGCCTCGATGACGACCCTGTTCCTGGTCGGTGTGCTCCTCGACGCGACCGGCGACAACTACACGATCGCCTTCTCGGTGGTCTTCGTCCTCCAGGCGCTCGGCATCAGCCAGATCCTCCGGCTGCGCGGCCGGGCGGCCCGCCGCGAGCGCGAACGGCTGGTGGCGAGCCGCGTGGAGACGGTGCACGTCCCCGCGTGAACCTCGGTGCGAACCCCCACCAGCCCCGCCGTGAGGGTCAGGCCGCCGCGAGCGTGAGGTAGGCCATGCCCAGCACGCCCCGGTAGCTCATCCACTGGGCCCGGTGCCGGTCGAGGCGTTCGCGGGTGGCGGCGGCCAAGGGGTGGCCGCCGTGCCCGGCGAGCCACACCTCCGCGTCGGCCTGGTACCCCGACTCGAACTCCTCCCACTCGTCCGCGTTCGCCGTCTCGGTCCACTCGGGCCGGAACCCGGCCGCCACGGCGAGATCGAGGAGCGTCCCGAGGTCATGGTGCTCGCCGCCGTGCGCGCCCGGCCACATACCGGACAACTCGGCCTCCGTGGGCGGGCGTTGCCAGAACCCCTCACCGAGCAGCACGCGCCCTCCGTCGGCGACGAGCCGCCGCAGCTCCCGCAGGGCCAGGGTGGTGTGCTCGGGAGGCTCCGCGTCACTGAGGGCCTGGCTCGCGCCCAGACACAGCACGAGGTCGGCGGGCCCGCGGCCCGTCCCCACCGCCGACTCCTCGACGAACTCGGCCCGCCCGCCGAGCCCCCGCGCCTCGGCGTCCCGCCGCCCCCGCGCCAGATCCCGCGCGTTCACATCGACCCCGACCCCCCGCGCCTCCGGTACGGCGGCCAGCACCCGGAGCATCAACTCGCCCCAGCCGCACCCGATGTCGAGCACCGTACGCGGCCCGGCACCGGCCAGCCGCCGCACGATCGCGTCGGCCCGCGCCTCGGAGAGGGGGTTGTGAAAGGTGAGCCGGGTGAGCCGGGGAGGCCCGTCGCCGGACTCGGCGGTCCCGGCAGGGCCGGCGGATTCGCTGCTGGTGGACATCACGTCAGACATGCGGCGGAGGCTAGCGACAGATGCCGCCCCGCCAACACCGAGTTTCCACCCGGCCACACCTGCCGTCCACGCGCGATCGTTCTCCGAACCGCGTCCGCCCCTTCTCCGAACCGCGTCCGCCCGCTCTCCGAACCCGGTCCGTCCGCTCGCTCGTTCGCCCGCCGACCGTCCCTACTTGGTGACCGTGAAGTTCCGCAGTATCGAAGCCGACAGTTCCGGATCGCCGTCCGCCTTGACCTTGTCCGAGACCGCGTCGGGGGTGACCCGACCGCAGGCCAGCCGGACGTACGTCTCCCAGTCGAGGATCAGCGTCGCGGCCGGGCCGAGCGCCGGGGACGTCTCCAGGGTGCCGCGGCCCTGGATGTCGACGCGGATCGTGCGGAGGAACTCGATCGGGCCGTGCACGTCGAAGACGACCGCCGAACTGCGCGGTGCTCCCGAGTCGTCGGCGACGACCTTCGGGAGCGCGGCGAGGAGCACGTCACGGGCGATGTGCGCGCCGGGCGAGTCCAGGTTGCCGGGGCGGCCGAGGGCGGCGCGCAGATCCTGCTCGTGCGCCCACACGTTGAACGCGTGGTTCCGCATCGACTCCTCAAGGGTGACCTCGGTGCTGACATGGCCGCGCACCTTCGCCCCGGGGTCGCGTGACTCGTTCCGCAGCTGGCGGTTGCGGCGGATGATCGTGTACTCCAGCTCCGACGTCATCTCCGGTGCCGTGTGGTGGCGCCGGACGTCGACCTGCATCTCCATGTACCGCTGGTGTTCGTTGCTGACGTGGTAGAGGTCGCGCGGGAGGGTGTGGATCGGGCGGGGGTCGCCCAGCATCTCGGTGTCCAGCCCGATGACATGGGAGACCACGTCCCGCACCGACCAGCCCGGGCACGGCGTTCGCCGGTTCCACTCTCCCTCCGCGAGCGGGGTCACCAGCTCGGATATCGCTTCGATGGAGTGGGTCCAGGCGTCGGCGTAGGGCTGGAGAGTGGGATGCAGACTCACGGAACGGGACCCCTCGGCGGTCGGTACAAGTCGGAACAGGTCGGATGGCGGGCGGCGTTGCCAGCGGGAGGTGGCTGTCGGCGGCGTCTTGGGACTCCCCCAATTCTCGGCTGCGCTCGAATCGGGGAGGACCCCCAAGTTACGCTGCTGTAAGGCACCCCGGCAGTGCTTTCGTGTGACGATCGTAGGCCCGTGTGAACGGCTCGAATGCCAGGACGGTGGTAGTGTGCGCGCCTCTCTCCTCCAGATCGCCGTAGACGAGGGCGAATCGGTCGAATCTCGCCGGGTTCGGGTGGCGTCCCTGGTGCGTGAGCAGGCCGGTGCGGACCTGGTGGTCCTGCCGGAGCTGTGGACCACCGGCGCGTTCGCCTACAAGCGGTTCGCCGAGGAGGCCGAGCCGCTGGAGGGTCCCACCTACGAGGCGATGGCCAAGGCGGCGAGCGACGCGGGCGTGTGGCTGCACGCGGGCTCGATCCCCGAGCGGGACCCTGACGGCCCCCTCTACAACACGTCCCTCGTCTTCTCCCCCTCCGGTGAACCGGCCGCCGCCTACCGCAAGATCCACCGCTTCGGCTTCGACAAGGGCGAGGCCGTGCTGATGGGCGCGGGCAGCGAACTGGTGACGGTCCGTCTGCCCGAGACGGTCATCGGTCTGGGCACCTGCTACGACCTCCGCTTCCCCGAACTCTTCCGCGGTCTCGTCGACGCCGGCGCCGAGACCCTGGTCCTCCCCGCGGGCTGGCCCGAGCGCCGCCGGTCCCACTGGACGCTGCTGGCCCAGGCCCGCGCGGTCGAGAACCAGTCGTTCGTCCTCGCATGCGGAACGGCCGGCACCCACGCCGGAGTTCCCCAGGCCGGTCACTCGATCGTGGTCGATCCCTGGGGCGAGGTCCTCGCGGAGGCGGGCGCGGGGGAGCAGGTCCTGACGGTGGACTTCGACCCGGCGAAGGTGGCCGTGACGAGGGACCAGTTCCCGGCCCTCAAGGACCGGGTACTGGGCCTGGAACGTCCGCACCGCGCCGGGTGAGCAGCGTTCCGTCAGGGCGCCGGTCCCGCCCGGTGCCGCGTCAGTCCTCCCGTTCCTTCTCCGCCAGGTGGATCACGCAGACCGCCACCGCGATCAGCAGGGGCGCGTCCGCGTCCTCACGGACGATGTCGACGCCGTAGGTCTCCCGGATGTGCAGCCAGCGGCGGGAGATCTGGGCGAGGAGTTCGCCGTCGTAGTCGACGCCGAACTCGCGGTCCAGGATCTTGCCGCTGACGTCGAGTTCGGTGCCGTCGACCAGGGACACCCTGTAGTGGTTGCGCAGCAGGGAGAACCGCTTGTGCTTGATGGTCGCGAGGGGCTCTCCGTCCCGTTCGATGACCATCGTGTCGCGCAGGGCGAGCATCTTCTTGTGGAAGTCGATGAGCACGCGCCCGTGCGTGTCCTTCAGCTCGAAGGTGTCCCTGATGCGCATGGCCTTGCCGTCGACCAGGAACACCTTGTTGCCGTTCTGGTCCTCGATCCAGTAGTCCTCACCGAAGCCGAGGAGCCGATCGCGTACGAGGAATCTCATGTCCTTACGGCTTCCCCGGACGCGGGTCCGAAACGCCGCCGGTAGGCCGACGGGCTCAATCCGGTCTCCCTGCGCAGATGCGTCCGCAGGTTCGCGCCGGTGCCCAGACCGCAGGTCGCGGCGACCACGTCGAGCCGTTCCTCCCCGCGCTCGATCAGCCGGCACGCGAACGCCACCCGCTCCCCGGTCAGCCACGCCAGGGGCGTCGTCCCGAGCTGCGCCCGGAACCGCCGGTGCAGGGTCGCGGGGGAGACGGCCGCCCGGGAGGCCAGGTCGGCCACCGTCAGCGGTTCGCCCAGCCGCTCCCGCGCCCACGCGAGCAGCGGTGCGAGGGACTCGTCGGGCACATCGGGCAGCGGCCGTTCCACGAACTGCCGTTGCCCGCCGTCCCGGTGGGCGGCGAACACGAGCCTCCTGGACACCGCGTTGGCGATCTCCGCGCCATGGTCACGCCGTACTACATGCAGTCCCAGGTCGAGGGCGGCGGCGCTCCCGGAGGCGGTGAGGACGTCGCCGTCGTCCACGAAGAGAACGTCCGGTTCGAGCCGCACGCGCGGGTGCAGGGTGCGGAAGAGCTCGGCCCACATCCAGTGGGTGGTGGCCCGGTGTCCGTCCAGCAGTCCCGCCTCGGCCAGCGCGAAGGTGCCGGTGCACAGGCTCATGACCCGGGCCCCGCGCGCGTGGGTGCGCCGGATGGCGTCGAGCACGGCGGCTCCGCGCGGTACGACGTTGTCCGGGCGTCCCGGCACCACGAGCGTGTCCGCCGAGTCCACCGCGTCGAGACCGTGCGCCCCGGAGAGGATGAAGAACCCGTGGTTCATCCGCACCTCGGGCGCGGGCGTGCACACCATCACCTCGTACAGCGGTCCGGGCAGCCCGAGTTCGGGCCGCGGCAGCCCGAACAGCTCGGTGGCGACGCCCACTTCGAAGGGGTTGGTGCCCTCGTCGACGATGACGGCGACGCGATGCGGGCGATGCGGGCGGCGCGACCGGGATGGATGAGGCGGCCGAGTCGGCCGGGATGGTCTGAGCGGGTGGTGAGAGGATCCTTGCGGCATATGCGATTCCTAGCACTCGTGGAGCCGCCCGGCACCCCGCAGGCTGATCCCATGACAGCCACGGAACCCGCGCAGCCCACCGAACCCGTCTCCCTCGCCGCCGCCCTCGCGTCCTTCACCGACCGCTGGAGCCCTCGCATCGTCACCACCGTCAACGACTACGACGTCCGCGTCGCCAAGGTCGAGGGCGAACACCTCTGGCACACCCACGACCACACCGACGAGTTCTTCCTGGTCCTGGAGGGCGAACTGCACATCGCCCTGCGGGAGCCGGCGGGCTCCGGCGAACGCACGGTCGTCCTCACCAAGGGCTCCGTCTTCACGGTCCCGCGCGGCACCGAGCACAGGCCCTACGCCCCCGTCCCCTCCGAGATCCTCCTGCTCGAACCGACCGGCACCCTCACGGTCGGCGACCGCCACGAGGCCGTACCGGACCACGTGGACGCGACGACGGGGCACGCGCTGTCGTGACTGTCAGTGGCGGGTGGCACTCTTGATCCATGACCGATGCAACCCCGGCCCCGACGCCCCGTCGAGCCCGCGTCCGCGCGCCCCAGCTGACCGGCAAGGGCGGCTGGCTGAACACGGGCGAGAAGCAGTACACCCTCGCCGACCTGCGGGGACGCATCGTCATCCTGGATTTCTGGACCTTCTGCTGCATCAACTGCCTGCATGTCCTGGACGAGCTCCGTGAGCTGGAGGAGAAGCACCGGGACACGGTCGTGATCATCGGCGTCCACTCCCCGAAGTTCGCGCACGAGGCCGATCACCGCGCGGTCGCCGACGCGGTCGAGCGCTACGGCGTGGAGCACCCGGTCCTGGACGACCCGGAGCTGGCCACCTGGAAGCAGTACGCCGTCCGCGCCTGGCCGACACTCGTCGTCATCGACCCGGAGGGCTACGTCGTCGCCCAGCACGCGGGCGAGGGCCACGCGCACGCCATCGAGCGCCTGGTGACGGAGCTGGAGACCGAGCACGCGGCGAAGGGCACCCTCCGCCGCGGCGACGGCCCGTACGTGCCGCCGGAGCCCGAGCCCACCGTGCTGCGCTTCCCCGGCAAGGCGATCGCCCTCCCCGGCGGCACCTTCCTGGTCAGCGACACCACCCGGCACCAGCTCGTCGAGCTGGCGGCGGACGGCGAGAGCGTCGTCCGGCGGATCGGCTCCGGCGCGCGCGGCCTCCAGGACGGCCCGGCCGAATCGGCCGCGTTCAACGAACCGCAGGGCCTCACGCTCCTGGACGACGGCTCGGTCGTCGTCGCCGACACCGTGAACCACGCGCTGCGCCGCCTCGACCTCACCACCGGCGCCGTCACCACCCTCGCGGGGACGGGCCGCCAGTGGATGCAGGGCGAGCCCACCGCGGGCCCCGCGCGCGAGGTCAGCCTCTCGTCCCCCTGGGACGTGGCCCGGTGGCAAGGCAGGGTGTGGATCGCCATGGCCGGAGTCCATCAGCTCTGGGCCTACGACCCCGCCGCCGGCACCGTCGCCGTCACCGCGGGCACCACCAACGAAGGGCTCGTCGACGGACCCGGACCCGAGGCCTGGTTCGCGCAGCCCTCCGGACTCGCCGCGACCGCAGACCGGCTGTGGCTCGCCGACTCCGAGACGTCCGCACTGCGCTGGGTGGACGTCGACGGCGCCGTCCACACCGCCGTCGGCACCGGCCTCTTCGACTTCGGCCACCGCGACGGACCGGCCGGACAGGCTCTGCTCCAGCACCCGTTGGGTGTCACCGCGCTCCCGGACGGCTCGGTCGCGATCAGCGACACGTACAACCACGCGCTGCGCCGCTACGACCCGGCCACCGGCGACGTCACCACCCTGGCCACGGACCTGCGGGAGCCCAGCGACGCCGTGCTCGCCGGTGACGAGATCCTCGTGGTCGAGTCGGCCCGGCACCGGCTGACCCGGCTGCGCCTGCCCGACGAGGCCGTGCGGGTCGAGTCCGTCGCCCACCGCACCCAGCGCGCGGCCACCGAGATCGCCCCCGGCGAGCTGACGCTGGACGTCATCTTCCAGGCCCCGGCCGGCCAGAAACTCGACACGCGCTACGGCCCCTCGACCCGGCTCCTGGTCTCCGCGACCCCGCCCGAGCTGCTCCTCGCAGGCGAGGGCGCGGGCACCGACCTGAACCGCACCCTGACCCTCGACCCGGCCGTGCCGGAGGGCGTGCTGCACGTCTCCGCGATGGCCGCGTCCTGCGACGACGACCCGGCGAACGCCTACCCGGCCTGCCATGTCCACCAGCAGGACTGGGGCGTTCCGGTCCGCCTCACCGAGGGCGGCGCGGACCGGCTCCCCCTGGTGCTGGCGGGCATGGACGAGCGGGCCGGCCAGGACGACCGGAGCGCCTGAGGCGGCCAGGACAGCGGATAAGGGCCCGGGGCTGCCTCTCCCCGGACCCTCGACCGCACGAATTCTTCACGAGGTTCACACACCGGCGTGGTGCGCACCGTGTCAGGATTGCGCGCCGTTGGCCGGGTATGGGCCTGTGCGGGCGACTCGGCCCGAGTGCGGGGTACGCCCGCGTGTCCGCCGTGGACGACACGGCTCACGCCCCCTGTGCCACGGTCCGCTCAGGCGCCGTAGCCACCGCGGTAGCCGCGCGACTCGTCGTCCTCGACGACCGTCGTCTGACCCGGAATCACCACGCGGCGGCGCCGGGCCATGCTGGTGAACGTCACGACGCCGATCAGCCCGACGGCCATGAGAATGACGCCGACCAGGTCGAGATTGACCCCCTGCATGTGCCAGTCGGTCGCGAACGTGAGGATCGCGCCGACGGCGATGAGGATGATGCATCCGCCCAGGCCCATGAGTGTCGCCTCCCTGTGTCCGGTCCGGTCGGCCCGGTCGGACACCGGGTACCCGGGGAAACAACACCCATGCGCCGGGCGGGAGTTGACTACCCCTGGAGGAACGCCGCCAGCGAGTTGGCCAGCAGGAACGGGTCGCTGTCGCCGCAGAGTTCGCGGGCGCTGTGCATCGAGAGGATCGCCACGCCGATGTCGACGGTCTTGATGCCGTGCCGGGCCGCGGTGATCGGGCCGATCGTCGTGCCGCAGGGCATCGAGTTGTTGGAGACGAAGGTCTGGAAGGGCACGCCGGCCTTCTCGCAGGCGGCGGCGAACACCGCGCGGCCCGAACCGTCCGTGGCGTAGCGGTTGTTGACGTTGACCTTGAGGATCGGGCCGCCGTTGACGCGGGGGTGGTGCGTCGGGTCGTGCCGCTCCGCGTAGTTGGGGTGCACCGCGTGGCCCGTGTCGGAGGACAGGCAGACCGTCCCGGCGAAGGCCCGCGCCCGGTCCTCGTAGGAGCCGCCGCGCGCGAACACCGAGCGCTCCAGGACCCCGCCGAGCAGCGGCCCGTCCGCGCCCGTGTCGGACTGCGAGCCGTTCTCCTCGTGGTCGAAGCCGGCCAGCACGGGGATGTACGGCAGGTTCTCCTGGGCGGCGGCGGAGGTGAGCGCGGCGATGCCCGCGTGCAGGGACAGCAGGTTGTCCATGCGCGGACCGGCGACGAACTCCTCGTCGCGGCCCAGGTAGGCGGGCGCCTCCACGGAGTGGGTCATCAGGTCCCAGCCGGTGACCTCGCCGGGCGCGAGCCCCGACTCCTCCTCCAGGAAGGCGATCAGGTCGCCGTCGCGGACGTCGTCGCCGAGGCCCCAGATCGGCTGGAGGTGGCGCTGCTTGTCGAGCTTGAGGCCGTCCGCCGACACGGACCGGTCCAGGTGGATGGCGAGTTGGGGCACTCTGAGCAGCGGCCGGTCCACGTTCACCAGCCGGGTCGAGCCGTCGCGCAGGGTCAGCCGTCCGGCGAGGCCGAGGTCGCGGTCCAGCCAGGAGTTGAGCAGCGGGCCGCCGTAGATCTCGACGGCGACCTGGCGGAAGCCGTGCGCGCCGGTGTCGGGGCGCGGCTTGACCCGCAGGTTCGGGGAGTCGGTGTGCGCGCCGACGATCCGGAAGGGCGTGTGGGGTGCGGCGCCCTCCGGGACGAACCAGGCGACGATCGCGCCGCCGCGCAGCACGTACTTGCCGCCGACGCCCGCGGCGGCCGACGGCGTCCCGGTGTCCCAGGCGTCCGTCTCGGCGACCTGCCTGAATCCGGCCTTCTCCAGCCGCTCGGCGCTGTTCGCCACGGCGTGGTACGGCGTGGGACTCGCCGCCAGGAAGGACATCAGGTCGTCGGTGTGGCCGCGGTCGAAGCGGGTGGGTTCGCTCATGGGTTCACCTTAACGACGTGCGAGGGCCCGCCCCCGGTACCGGGAGCGGGCCCTCACAAGGGCGATGTGGGGTTTCGCGAAGCTGTGCCGGTGTTGTCCTGGAACGTGTTCGCGGCCGCTTAGAAGGCGGCCTCGTCCAGCTCCATCAGGTCCAGTTCTACGCCCTCGGCCACCTTGCGGGCGAGGGTCACGCCGGGCAGAACCGAGGCCGCGAAGAACTTCGCCGCCGCGATCTTGCCGGTGTAGAAGGCCTTGTCCTTGGCCGGGGCCGTCTCCAGCTTCTCGGCGGCGATCGCGGCACCCTTGAGGAGCAGGTAGCCGACGACGACGTCACCGGAGGCGAGCAGCAGGCGGGTGGTGTTGAGGCCCACCTTGTAGATGTTCTTGACGTCCTGCTCGGTCGCCGCGAGGTCGGTCAGCATCAGGCCGACGATGGCCTCCAGCTCGACGGCCGCCTTGGCGAGGTGCTCGCGCGCGCCGGCCAGGTCCTCGCCGCCGGTGCCCAGAGCGAGGAACTTCTTGATGTCCTCGGCGAGGGAGTTGAGGGCCGCGCCCTGGTTGCGGACGATCTTCCGGAAGAAGAAGTCCTGGCCCTGGATGGCGGTGGTGCCCTCGTACAGGGTGTCGATCTTGGCGTCCCGGATGTACTGCTCGATCGGGTACTCCTGGAGGAAACCGGAGCCGCCGAAGGTCTGGAGCGACTGCGCGAGCTGCTCGTAGCCCTTCTCGGAGCCGTAGCCCTTCACGATCGGCAGGAGGAGGTCGTTGAGGGCCTCCAGGGTGGCGGTGTCCTCGCCGGAGGCCTCCTTGACCTGGATCTCGTCCTGGATCGCGGCGGTGTGCAGCACCAGGGCGCGCATGCCCTCGGCGTAGGCCTTCTGCGTCATGAGCGAGCGGCGTACGTCGGGGTGGTGCGTGATGGTGACCTTGGGCGCGGTCTTGTCCATGAAGTTCGCCAGGTCGGGGCCCTGGACGCGCTCCTTGGCGTACTCCAGCGCGTTCAGGTAGCCCGTCGACAGGGTGGAGATCGCCTTCGTGCCGACCATCATGCGGGCGAACTCGATGATGCGGAACATCTGGCGGATGCCGTCGTGCTTGTCGCCGATCAGCCAGCCCTTGGCGGGGTGGCGGTCGCCGAAGGTCATCTCGCAGGTGTTGGAGGCCTTCAGGCCCATCTTGTGCTCGACGTTCGTCGCGTAGGCGCCGTTGCGCGCGCCCAGCTCGCCGGTCTCGAAGTCGAACTCGTACTTCGGGACGAGGAACAGGGACAGGCCCTTGGTGCCCGGTCCGGCGCCCTCGGGGCGGGCGAGGACGTAGTGGAGGATGTTCTCCGACATGTCGTGCTCGCCGGACGTGATGAAGCGCTTCACGCCCTCGATGTGCCAGGAGCCGTCGTCCTGCTGGACGGCCTTGGTGCGGCCGGCGCCGACGTCCGAGCCCGCGTCGGGCTCGGTGAGGACCATGGTGGAGCCCCACTGCTTGTCCACGGCGATCTTCGCGATGTGTTTCTGGACCTCGTTGCCCTCCTCGAAGAGGATGCCCGCGAACGCGGGACCCGAGGAGTACATCCAGACGGCCGGGTTCGCGCCGAGCACCAGTTCCGCGTAGGCCCAGATGAGGGAGCGGGGCGCGGTGGAGCCGCCGATCTCCTCGGGCAGGCCCAGCCGCCAGTACTCGGAGTCCATGAACGCCTGGTACGACTTCTTGAAGGAGGCCGGGACGGGCGCGGTGTTGGTCTCCGGGTCGAAGACGGGAGGGTTGCGGTCGGCGTCCGTGAAGGACTCGGCCAGCTCGTTCTCCGAGAGCCGTGTCAGCTCCGCCAGAACGCTCTTCGCGGTGTCCGTGTCCATCTCCGCGAACGGACCGGTCCCGTAGATCTTGTCGCGCCCGAGGACCTCGAAGAGGTTGAACTCGATGTCGCGGAGATTCGACTTGTAGTGCCCCATGGCGACGACTCCGTAAGAGATATGTGCAACGAGATGTGTACTGAGCTGCCTGTCGAACTGTGTACCGAGCAGTAGCTACGATGATGCTACCCGCCGGTAATAAGAAGCAACCCCGAGCCGTCCATCTGTGACTCAGTAGTCTTTGCCTCATGTACGGATACGGCCAGCCCATGGACAGTGGAGCCGCTCAGCAGGGGTACGTCCCGCCCCAGCAGCAGATGGCCGGTGGCGTGGGCGGCTACGGCCAGCAGCCGCCGCTCTACCCCGAGCCGTCGCCGCCCTCGCTCGCGGACGCGGTGCGCGCCTTCACCACCGGGCAGATGGCGGCCGAGGACTTCCAGCAGGTCTTCGCGACCTCCAAGGTGTACTGCCCGCGCGGCGACAACCCGGGCTTCCTCGCGCTCCACAACACCCAGCAGCCGGTGATCCCGATGTTCACCTCGCTCAAGGAACTGCGCCGCTACGCGGGCAAGGAGTCCAAGTACTTCGTCATCACCGGCGCCGAGGTCATCGACCTGCTGCCGACGGGGTACGGCTTCGTCGTCGACATGGAGGGCGAGCACCGGATGGTGTTCGACGCCAAGGCGGTCGAGCAGATGGTGGAGTTCGCGATGCGCCGGATGTACGGCTGACCGTGCCGCGGCGGGCGATCGGCCCGCCTCCTGTGTGACCCCGGATGTGTGAGCCCGGAGGGAATGCCCTCCGGGCTTCCTCTGTTGTGGGGTAGCAGAAAGTTCAACGCTCAACTAAACTCGACGCACAAGGAGGTCCCGACATGCCTGCAGTGACCGTAGAGAACCCGCTGACCCTGCCCCGCGTGGCCGCGCCGGCCGACGCCGTGGCACGTCCCGTGCTCGCCGTCTCGACCGCGCCCAGCGGATTCGAGGGTGAGGGCTTCCCGGTGCGCCGAGCGTTCGCCGGGATCAACTACCGCCACCTCGACCCGTTCATCATGATGGACCAGATGGGTGAGGTGGAGTACGCGCCGGGCGAGCCCAAGGGCACCCCCTGGCACCCCCACCGCGGCTTCGAGACCGTCACCTACATCATCGACGGCGTCTTCGACCACCAGGACTCCAACGGCGGTGGCGGCACCATCACCAACGGCGACACCCAGTGGATGACGGCGGGTGCGGGCCTGCTGCACATCGAGGCGCCGCCGGAGCAGCTCGTCATGTCCGGCGGTCTCTTCCACGGCCTCCAGCTGTGGGTGAACCTCCCGGCCAAGGACAAGATGATGCCCCCGCGCTACCAGGACATCCGCGGTGGCCAGGTGCAGCTGCTGACGACCCCGGACGGCGGCGCGCTGCTCCGCGTCATCGCCGGTGAACTGGACGGCCACCAGGGCCCGGGCATCACGCACACGCCGATCACGATGATCCACGCGACGGTGGCGCCGGGCGCGGAAGTGACGCTCCCCTGGCGCGAGGACTTCAACGGCCTCGTCTACGTCCTCGCGGGCAAGGGCTCGGCCGGCGCCGACCGCCGCCCGGTCCACATGGGCCAGACCGCCGTGTTCGGTGCCGGTTCCTCGCTGACCGTCCGCGCGGACGAGCAGCAGGACGGCAACACCCCGGACCTGGAGGTCGCGATCCTCGGTGGCCGGCCGATCCGTGAGCCGATGGCGCACTACGGTCCGTTCGTCATGAACACCCGCGAGGAGCTCCAGCAGGCGTTCGAGGACTTCCAGAAGGGTCGGCTGGGCACCATTCCGGCCGTGCACGGAATGGGTGAGGGCGGCCTGTAGGACCCCGTCGCGCCGGAAACGACCGAAGCCCCGTCCCTGCCGGACGGGGCTTCGGCCGTGCCGGCCGGGGTCGGCGCGGGCGCCGGGTCAGGCGACCTGGACCTGGTCCGCCTGCGGGCCCTTGGGGCCCTGCGTGGTCGTGAAGGACACCCGCTGGTTCTCCTCAAGGCTGCGGTAGCCGCCCGAGTTGATCGCGGAGTAGTGGACGAAGACGTCCGGCGTGCCGTCGTCCGGCGCGATGAAGCCGAACCCCTTCTCGGCGTTGAACCACTTCACAGTTCCCTCAGCCATGCGATGTCTTCCCTTTGAGCTGGACGTGATGAACGGAAAGTAACTGTACCGGCACTCAGTGTCGCGTCAGGAGTGGTCCAGGACGTTGCCGTTCACGCAGTGGTTCACGGTGTCGCCCACCCACGCGCCGCCCACCGGCACCACGGCCAGTTCCTGGAAGCACACGGCCGCCGCGGTGAAGTTCCAGTTGTTCGCGGCGTTCGCACCGGCCCCGAAGTTCGAGTCGTTGTCGGCGTGTGCGGCAGGGGCGGCGAACGCGAGGGCGGCGGCGGGCAGCATGGCCAGCACCATGATCTTCTTCATGCACCGGCAACGACGGCGCAGGTCCGCGGACACGCCACGTCGCCCGTCCCGGCCCGCCGTCACCCGGGCGGCCCGTCCCGGGCGCCCGGCCGTCCGGCGCGTGATCGGGTGGGGTGTGTGCAGCTCCTCCCTGATCCCGTACGACGGCTCGCCGCCTGGTGCGCCGTCATCCTGCTCGTCGCGGGGGTCGGCTACGTCGGGATCCGGCTCTGCGCCGAGCTGAAGACCGCGGTCACGCCCGTGCTGCTGGCGCTGCTGGGCACCGCGCTGCTCGGGCCGCTGTACCGGCGGCTGGTGAAGGCCCACGTGAACCGGTCGGTGGCCGCGATGATCACCTGTGTCGCGGTGGTCGCCGTGGTCGGCGGGGCCGTGTACATCGTGGTCGCCGCGCTGATCGACACCGGCGACCAGATCGTGTCCTCGCTCAAGGACGCGGGGAAGTCCCTCGCCGACCACTTCGGGGCCGCCGGCACCTCGGTGGACGATCTCGCGTCCAACGCCAAGGAGCTGCTGACCAAGTTCGGCGGGACGGCCGCCTCGAACGTCATCAGCGGGGTCAGTGTCGTCGGCGAGACCATCGCCATGGCCGTCCTGGCGCTGCTGCTGGTCTTCTTCTTCCTCCGGGACTCCGACGGCGCCGCCGGGCTGCTGCGCTCGCTCGCCCCGCGCGGCACCGCCGACGTCGTCGAGGCCATGGCCCGCCGTGCCTTCGAGGGCGTCGAGGGGTTCATGCGGGGGACCACGGTCATCGCGCTGATCGACGCGCTCTGCATCGGCATCGGGCTGCTGGTCCTGGACGTGCCGGGCGCGTTCGGCCTGGCCGCGCTCGTCTTCGTGGGCGCCTACATCCCCTATCTCGGCGCGTTCCTCTCCGGCGCGGTCGCGGTGCTGGTCGCGCTCGCCGACCGGGGTGTCGTGATCGCGCTGTGGGCCCTCGGGGTCGTCCTGGCGGTGCAGGTCCTCGAAGGGCATGTGCTCCAGCCGCTGATCCAGAGCCGGACCGTGCAGATGCATCCGGCGGTGGTGATGGTCGCGATCACCGCGGGCGCGTCCGTCGCCGGGATTCTCGGCATGCTGCTCGCGGTGCCGCTGACCGCCGCCGTCTTCGGGGTCGTGCACGAGCTGCGGGAGCGTTACGCGTCCCAGGAACCGAACTCCGTGACGTCACCGGCGACCGCGCCGTCGCCCGGGCCCTCGGACTCGTAGAGCTCGAACCAGATGCTCTTGCCCTCGCCCCTCGGGTCGACGCCCCAGGTCTCGGCGAGGAGTTCGATCAGCAGCAACCCGCGCCCGGAGGACGCCAGTTCACCGGGCTGCCGCTTGTGCGGGAGGTCGTCGCCCGCGTCCGTGACCTCGACCCGCATCCGCCGCTCGCCCACCTCGCCGGCCACCTCGACGGTGAGCAGGGCGTCGGCGTCGGTGTGCACGAGGACGTTGGTGAGCATCTCGGAGACGAGGAGGACCGCCGAGTCGACCTGGTCGGCGCCGGTCCAGTCATGGAGGAGTTCGCGCAGCTGCTGCCGGGCCACCGCGATCCGCTCGGGTTCGGCCTGCGCGACCGTGAGGACCGTGCGGCGGATCCTCGGCGTGACGGTCACGGTGTCGCCGCAGCCGCAGGTCTCGCCCTCCCGGGCCAGCAGGAGGACGGCGATGTCGTCCTCGCGGCGGTCGGCGAGCGGGCCGGTGGTGTGGTGCGAGGAGGGTCCGTGGACGGCCTGGACGAGCGCGTCGGCGAGTTCCTCCAGGTCGCCCTTGTGCTCCTCCAGGATGGTGCGGATGCGCTGCCAGCCGGTGTCGAGGTCGTGGCCGCCGGTCTCGATCAGTCCGTCGGTGCAGATCAGCATGGTCTCGCCGGGTTCCAGGGCGAGCGTGGTCGTCGGGTAGTCGGCGTCCGGGTCGATGCCGAGCGGCAGTCCGCCCGCCGTGGGGCGTGTCAGCACCGTGCCGTCCGCCATGCGTATCGCCGGGTCGGGGTGGCCGGCGCGGGCGATCTCCAGGATTCCGGTCGCCGGGTCGGCCTCCACGTAGAGGCAGGTCGCGAAGCGCGGGTCGGCCTTCTCCGCGTCGCCGTTGGTGATGCCGTGCAGGAAGCGGGAGGCGCGGGAGAGCACCGCGTCGGGCCGGTGGCCCTCGGAGGCGTAGGCGCGCAGGGCGATGCGGAGCTGGCCCATCAGCCCGGCGGCGCGGACGTCGTGGCCCTGTACGTCACCGATGACGAGGGCGATCCGGCCTCCGCAGGAGGAGGTGCCCCCGGGCAGCGGGATCATGTCGTACCAGTCGCCGCCGACCTGGAGGCCGCCGCCGGTCGGGATGTAGCGGGCGGCGACGCTCATGCCGGGGATCTCCGGGCCCAGGGTGGGCAGCATCGAGCGCTGGAGTCCGTCGGTCAGCTCGCGCTCGGACTCGGCGACACCGGCGCGGGAGAGAGCCTGGGCGAGCATGCGGGCGACCGTGGTGAGGACGGACCGCTCGTCGGGGGTGAAGGCGACGGGGTAGGTGAAGGCGGCCATCCAGGCGCCCATCGTCCGTCCGGCCACGGTGAGCGGCAGGAACGCCCAGGACTGCCGGTGGAAGTGCTGGGCGAGCGGCCAGGTGACCGGATAGCGCTCCTTGTACTGCTCGGGCGTGGACAGATAGACGGCACGGCCCGTCCGGACGACCTCGGCCGCCGGGTAGTCCGTCACCATCGGCATGTGCGAGAACGGGTCCTCGTCGCCCGGCTGGTGCCCGTGGTGGCCGACGATCGTCAGGCGGTCGCCCGAGACGCCGAAGACGGCGAGCCCGTCCGGTGAGAAGCCCGGCATCGACAGGCCCGCCGCGACCCGCAGCACCTCCGCCGTGGACCGCGCCTCCGCCAGCGCCCGCCCCGCGTCCAGCAGGAACGCCTCGCGGGAGCGCCGCCAGTCACCGGTGACCGCCGTCCGCCCGGCCGGAGTGCCCGGCGTGGGCTCGGTGACCTCCTGGAGGGTGCCGATCAGCTCGTACGACCGTTTCTCGGGGTTGTACGACGGTTTGGAGCGGCTGCGGACGACGCGGATGATCCGGCCCCGCTCATCCATGATCCGGATGCGGACCTCGGCGAGGGTGCCCTCGGCGACGGCCAGCCCGACGACCCCCGTGATCTCGTTCCAGTCCACGGGGTGGAGTCGGGCCCGGGTCTGGGCCTCCGTGAGGGTGGTCTGTTCGGGGGGCAGCCCGAGCAGCCGTGCGGCCTCGGCGTCCACCGTGACCAGGTCGGAGGCGGTGTCCCACCGCCACAGACCGGTCGCGAGGGCGGCGAGTACCTCCCCCACGGCGGGCAGGGGCTCACCAGTGCGCATTGCCCCACTGTAGGAAGACGGGATCGAAACCTGCCACCGAGGGAGCCCTGCGTTAATGGTGGGGAGGCGCTCCATGGGTGGCCGGTACCCTTGGGAGGTCCGGGCTCCGGCCCCGGACGTTTCACGTGAAACACTCCCCGATCCGCGAAGGCTGGATGAACGACGATGCATCGGTACAGGTCCCACACCTGCGGCGAGCTCCGCGCCTCTGACGTCGGCACCGACGTCCGGCTGAGCGGCTGGCTGCACAATCGCCGAGACCTGGGCGGCATCCTCTTCATCGATCTGCGCGACCACTACGGCATCACGCAGCTCGTCGCCCGCCCCGGCACCCCCGCGTACGAGGCCCTCGACAAGGTGACCAAGGAGTCGACGGTCCGCGTCGACGGCAAGGTCGTCTCCCGCGGCGCGGACAACGTGAACCCGGACCTGCCGACCGGTGAGATCGAGGTCGAGGTCGGTGAGGTCGAGCTGCTGGGCGCCGCCGCCCCGCTGCCCTTCACGATCAACACCGAGGACGGGGTCAACGAGGAGCGGCGCCTGGAGTACCGCTTCCTGGACCTGCGCCGCGAGCGCATGCACCGCAACATCATGCTGCGCTCCTCCGTGATCGCCTCGATCCGCTCGAAGATGGTCGCCCTCGGCTTCAACGAGATGGCCACCCCGATCCTGTCCGCGACCTCCCCCGAGGGCGCCCGCGACTTCGTGGTCCCGTCCCGTCTGAACCCGGGCAAGTTCTACGCCCTTCCGCAGGCACCGCAGCAGTTCAAGCAGCTGCTGATGATCTCCGGCTTCGACCGCTACTTCCAGATCGCGCCCTGCTTCCGTGACGAGGACGCCCGCGCGGACCGCTCGCCGGGCGAGTTCTACCAGCTCGACGTCGAGATGAGCTTCGTGGAGCAGGAAGACGTCTTCCAGCCCATCGAGAAGCTGATGACGGAGCTGTTCACGGAGTTCGGCGGCGGCCAGGAGGTCACCTCGCCGTTCCCGCGCATCCCGTTCCGCGAGTCGATGCTGAAGTACGGCTCCGACAAGCCGGACCTGCGCGCCAAGCTCGAACTCACCGACATCACCGATGTGTTCGAGGGCTCGGAGTTCAAGGCCTTCGCCGGCAAGCACGTGCGTGCGCTGCCGGTGCCGGACGTCTCGGCGCAGCCCCGCAAGTTCTTCGACCAGCTCGGCGACTTCGCGGTCACCCTCGGCGCGAAGGGCCTGGCCTGGGTCCGCGTGGCCGAGGACGGCTCGCTGACGGGCCCGATCGCGAAGTTCCTCACCGAGGAGAACATCGCCGAGCTGACCAAGCGCCTGTCGCTGGCGCCCGGCCACGCGGTCTTCTTCGGCGCGGGCGAGTTCGAAGAGGTCTCGAAGATCATGGGCGCGGTGCGGGTCGAGGCCGCCAAGCGCGCGGGTCACTTCGAGGAAGGCGTCTTCCGCTTCTGCTGGATCGTCGACTTCCCGATGTACGAGAAGGACGAGGAGACCGGGAAGATCGACTTCTCGCACAACCCGTTCTCGATGCCGCAGGGCGGTCTGGAGGCCCTGGAGACCCAGGACCCGCTGGACATCCTGGGCTGGCAGTACGACATCGTCTGCAACGGTGTGGAGCTGTCCTCCGGCGCGATCCGGAACCACGAACCCGACATCATGCTCAAGGCCTTCGAGATCGCGGGCTACGACCGTGACACCGTCGAGGAGCAGTTCGCCGGCATGCTGCGCGCGTTCCGCTTCGGCGCCCCGCCGCACGGCGGGATCGCCCCCGGCGTCGACCGCATCGTCATGCTGCTCGCGGAGGAGCCGAACATCCGCGAGACGATCGCGTTCCCGCTCAACGGCAACGCGCAGGACCTGATGATGGGCGCGCCCACCGAGCTGGACGAGACGCGTCTGCGCGAGCTGCACCTGTCGGTGCGGAAGCCGCAGCCGAAGTAGCGGCACCGGCCGGACGAGGGGCTCGAAACCGAACGACGGTTTCGAGCCCCTTTCGTATGCCGCGGGATTCACAGCGCATTCTCATGTTCATGTCATGTTGGTCGCCCCTAGCGTCCCCGGCATGACGGATTCCCGAGTACCCCCCATGGATTCTGAAGTCCCCGAGGACAAGGGACAGGTGACGCGCCGCACGGTCCTGGTGGCCGGAGGCGTGGCGGTGACCGCGGTGGGCGTGGCCGGCGCGCTGTCGGCGAACGCCTCCGCGCAGGACGCCACCCCGGCCGCCCCGGCCGCCGAGAGTCCGACGGCGGACACCTGCTACACGCTCACCTCGGAGCTGGTCGAGGGCCCGTACTACATCGACGCGGACAAGATCCGCCGGGACATCACCGAGGACCAGGAGGGCATCCCGCTCACCCTCGACCTCACGGTGATCGACGCCGACACCTGCAGACCGCTGCGCGACGCGGCCGTCGACATCTGGCACTGCAACGCGACCGGCGTCTACTCCGGCTACGAGGCGGGCAGCGGCGGTGGCGGCCCGGCCCCCACCGGCCCGCCGCCCAGCGGCACCCCGACCGGAACCCCCACGGGCGGCCCGCCCGGCGGCGGCGGAGGCCACCAGGAACCCACCGACGACGACCGCTTCCTGCGCGGCACCTGGCACACCGACCGCCACGGTCGCGTCACCTTCCGGACGGTCTTCCCCGGCTGGTACCAGGGCCGCTGCGTCCACATCCACGTCAAGGTCCACGTCGACGGCACCTGGACGGACGCGGGCTACGAGGGCGGCCACACCTGCCACACGGGCCAGCTCTTCTTCGACGAGAGGTCCGTCCTCGCCACGGCGGTCCTGGAACCGTACGTCTCCAACACGGCGACCCGCACGACCCTCACCGAGGACGGCATCTACCCGCAGAACGGCCACGAGGGCGGCCTGCTGTACCTCCGGTACGACAGGCGGCGGATCGGGCGGGGCGTGCGGGCGCGGCTGACGCTGGGAGTGGCGCCCGACGAGACGCACGACGGGTCGGACGGCGGGGGACCGGGCGGCCCGGGCGGACCCGGCACCTCGCCTACGGCATCGCCCTCGGCCTCGGCGGACTGACGCCCGCACCGGCCCCGTACGCCCCTCCTGACGCCCCGCCGCCCCGCCATGGAAACCTCGCAGCGGACCCACAGGAATCTCGATGGGCCCGCACAGAGGCAGGGCGTGTCATGGACGTACGGGGCCGGAACCGCCCGGCCCGTGTGCCACGTGAAGGGCCTGGAGGCAGCGATGGGATACGTCGTGCTCGCACTGCTGTTGATCGCCGGAGCGATGTTCGCCGTCGCCGCGCAGCGTCGCTCGCACCGGGCCCGCGACCGGTCCGACCTCTCCGACCTGGACGCGGAGGCCGAGGCCAGCGGCTGGGTCCTGCGGCTCGGCGCGAGCCTCTCGGTCCCCGAGGCCCGCGTCTGGTCGGGCGCCGGCGACACGGCCACCCGAGCCCTCACCGCCGCCGCGGAATGCCACCGCACCGCCGGCACCCTCCTCGCCGAGGCCCACACGGCGGCCGAGTACACGGAGGCGACCCGGGTGGCCAGGGCGGGCCTCGCGCATGTCGCCACGGCGCGGGCGGCACTGGAGGGCCGACCGGCGCTGGCGGACTCGGCGGCGTAGACGCGGACGAGGAAATCCACGGGCCGACGGCAACCTTCTTGATCTCCACGGCCACTGAGGAGTCGTAACCCCCTCACCGCACACAGCAGTTAAGGACTCCCCCGTGGCAACGCCCTCTCACCGCAGGTCACTTCGCAAGCGTCGCAGCATCGTCGTCACCGCGGCAGCCGCCGCCGCGGGCATCGGCGCGGGCCTTCTCGTGCTGAACGCCAACGCCGCCAGTACCACCGCGACCGCCGTCGACCTGTACCACCAGACCCTCCCCGCGAAGGACGGCTGGGCGTCGTCCGGGGCCGGGACGACCGGTGGCGCGAAGGCCGACGCGGCGCACACCTTCACCGTGAGCACGCGCGCGCAGCTCGTGAAGGCGCTGGGGTCCACCGGCGACACCACCCCGCGGATTGTCAGGATCAAGGGGACGATCGACGCCAACACCGACGACTCCGGCAAGAAGCTGAGCTGCGCCGACTACTCCGCCGGGACCGGATACGCGCTGGCCGCCTACCTCAAGGCCTTCGACCCCTCCACCTACGACACCGCCAAGCTGCCCTCCGGCACGCAGGAGACGGCGCGGGCCGCCGCGCAGGCCAGGCAGGGGAAGAACATCGTCTTCCGGGTGCCGGCCAACACGACCGTCGTGGGCGTGCCCGGCACGAAGGCCGGGATCACCGGCGGCATGCTGCAGATCCAGGGCGTGGACAACGTCATCGTGCGGAACCTGACCTTCGCCGCCACCCAGGACTGCTTCCCGCAGTGGGACCCCACGGACGGCAGCAGCGGCAACTGGAACTCGCAGTACGACGCCGTCACCCTGCGCGGCGCCACGCATGTCTGGGCGGACCACAACACGTTCACCGACGCGCCCGGCCTCGACTCGTCCGACCCGACGTACTACGGCCGCCAGTACCAGATCCACGACGGCGACCTCGACATCACCAAGGGCTCGGACCTGGTGACCGTCGAGCGCAACCAGTTCACCAACCACGACAAGACGATGCTCATCGGCGCCAGCGACACCGACAGCGTCGGCAAGCTGCGCGTCTCCCTCCACCACAACGTGTGGAAGGGGATCGTGCAGCGCGCTCCGCTGGCCCGGATCGGGCAGATCCACATCTACAACAACTTCTACGACACCACCGAACTCAACGGGTACGTCCTCCAGTACAGCGTCAACTCGCGCGCCAAGGCGCAGGTCGTCGCCGAGGACAACTACTGGCGGACTCCCGCGAGCCAGAAGGCCGGCAAGCTGTTCAGCGGGGACGGCACCGGGTCGATCGCCGGTGGCGGAAACCTCGTCAACGGCACCGCCACCGACCTCGTCGCCGCCTACAACGCCACCAGCTCCAAGAAGCTGAGGACGACCGTGAACTGGACCCCGACCCTCACCGCGGGCCTGGAGACCTCCGCGAAGAACCTCCCGGCGGAACTCGCCACCACGACCGGCGCCGGCGTCCTGTCCTAGCCTCCGCTCAGGTGTCGTACGTGCCGTCCCACGGTGGGCCGAAACAGTGCCGGTCCGGGTACAGCTCCGCCCAGCTGCCCTCCTCGTCCTCCTCGATCAGCAGGCCGAACAGGACGCCGTCGACGGTGCGTTGGAAGGGCCGGACCGCGATGTCGGTGTAGCTGCGGCGGGGAAGGGCGCGGAGCAGTTTCGCCAGGTGGATACGGGCCTGCGAGAGGACCGAACCGTCGCCGTCCGGGGCGCTCTGCTGCTGCGCCCACGTGCCGGCGCACCAGATCTCCGAGTCGCGGTACCGGCCCGCGGGATCGAAGGTGTGGAGCACCGTGTAGAGACGTTTCTGCTCTTCCCAGCCGTCGTCGGGCCGGAAGCCTTGGGGAAACGCGTAGGTGACCGACGCCAGGAACTGGCCGTCCGCGTAGCGGCCGACGGCACCGCTGCGTTGGTTGGACTCGTAGGCGATCGGGATGACCTCGGGGACTGCCATGGCGGAACCCTACGGGTTGGCGCCGACCTGTCTGCGACGGGGTCGGTCACCGGGACGCACATGTGCGGCGGACCGGGCGGGAGTTGACGCCGGCCGCACGCCCGCCCGGTCCGCTGGTCGCGCAGCGGACCGGGCGTGGTGGCGTACTACGTCACCGGGTCAGCCCTGGTCGCCGCCGAAGCGCTCCTTGTACGTCTCCAGGTCCTCGTCCGTGAGCTTGGCGAAGAGGACCGGCGGGACGATGAACGGGGTGCCGGCGGGGACGGCGGCCAGGGACCTCGCCTCGTCCGGCGAGACCCAGGTCGCGGTGTCGTCCTTCAGGGCGAACGCCTGGCGCATCGCCTTCGAGGAGGACGGGATGAAGGGCTCCGAGACGACCGCGTAGAGGTGGATCAGGTTCATCGCGGTGCGCAGCGTGAGGGCCGCGGCCTCGGGGTCGGTCTTGATCTCCAGCCAGGGGGCCTTCTCCTCCAGGTAGGAGTTGCCCGCCGACCACAGGGCGCGGAGCGCCGCCGCCGCCTTGCGGAACTGGAGCGCCTCCATCTGGGTCTCGTACTCGGCGAGGAGCTCCGCGATCTGCTCGCCGAGCCTCGTCTCCGCCTCGCCCGCGTCCGCGCCCGCCGGGACCTCCTCGCCGAAGCGCTTCTTCGAGAAGGACAGGACGCGGTTCACGAAGTTGCCGAGGGTGTCCGCCAGGTCCTTGTTCACCGTCGCGGTGAAGTGCTCCCAGGTGAAGGACGAGTCGTCCGACTCCGGGGCGTTGGCGATGAGGAAGTAGCGCCAGTAGTCCGCCGGGAGGATGTCCAGGGCCTGGTCGGTGAAGACGCCGCGCTTCTGGGACGTGGAGAACTTGCCGCCGTAGTACGTCAGCCAGTTGAAGGCCTTGACGTAGTCGACCTTCTTCCAGGGCTCGCGGACGCCGAGTTCGGTGGCAGGGAACATCACCGTGTGGAACGGGACGTTGTCCTTGGCCATGAACTCCGTGTAGCGGACCGGGTTCTCGCCTTGGTCGGACTCGTACCACCAGGACTTCCAGTCGCGGTTCTCCGGGTCGAGGTCCGCCCACTCCTTCGTCGCGCCGATGTACTCGATCGGGGCGTCGAACCAGACGTAGAAGACCTTGCCCTCCGCCGCCAGGTCCGGCCAGGTGTCGGCGGGTACCGGGACGCCCCAGTCCAGGTCGCGGGTGATCGCGCGGTCGTGCAGGCCCTCGGTGAGCCACTTGCGGGCGATGGAGGACGCCAGCTGCGGCCACTCCTCCTCGTGGGCCGCGACCCACTCCTCGACCTCGTGCTGGAGCTTCGACTGGAGGAGGAAGAGGTGCTTGGTCTCCCGCACCTCCAGGTCCGTCGAGCCGGAGATCGCCGAGCGCGGGTTGATCAGGTCGGTCGGGTCCAGGACGCGGGTGCAGTTCTCGCACTGGTCGCCGCGGGCCTTGTCGTAGCCGCAGTGCGGGCAGGTGCCCTCGACATAGCGGTCCGGGAGGAAACGGCCGTCGGCCGGGCTGTACACCTGGCGGATCGCGCGCTCTTCGATGAAGCCGTTCTCGTTCAGGCGGCGGGCGAAGTGCTGGGTGATCTCGCGGTTCTGCGGGGAGGAGCTGCGGCCGAAGTAGTCGAAGGCCAGCGCGAAGCCGTCGTAGACAGCCTTCTGCGCGTCGTGCGCCTGCGCGCAGAACTCCGCCACGGGAAGACCCTGCTCCTTCGCGGCCAGTTCCGCCGGGGTGCCGTGCTCGTCCGTCGCGCAGATGTACAGGACCTCGTGGCCGCGCTGGCGGAGGTAGCGGGAGTACACGTCCGCCGGGAGCATGGACCCCACCATGTTGCCCAGGTGCTTGATTCCGTTGATGTACGGAAGGGCGCTGGTGATGAGGTGTCGAGCCATCGGGGGCTGCTCCCAGGTCGGTCTGTGGTGTGGCTTCTGGTCGTGCTTGCGAACCTTGAAATCGTAGCCGACATGGGTGTGCCGCCCGCCTCCCGTTTTACGGGGTGGGAAGCGGGCGGCACGGGGGCCTGCGGCTGCGAGGCGGGGTGCTGCGGGATGGTGCGGGGGTACCGCGTCGTGCTTACGGGCGCCAGTCGATCAGTACGCCGTCGTAGAGCTCCGCGTCCGTCAGCTCCAGAGGAGTCGGGCCCGCGTGGAAGAAGGCCGTGTTCGCGGTCTTCAGCTTGCGGAGGTAGTCGAAGGCCTTGTTGTCGTGATCACCGAACGCGACGAACGAGAAGAAGACGGAGGCGTGGGACTTGGCCGCGTCCGTGAGGGACTGGGTGGCCGGGGTCTTCGCGTCCGGGGCGCCGTCCGTCTGGAAGACGACGAGGGCGGGGGTGCCGGGGGTGGCGTTCTTGTCGTAGTGCGCGAGTACGGCTTCCACGGCGGCGTGGTAGCTGGTGCGGCCCATGCGGCCGAGGCCGGCGTGGGCCTCGTCGATCGCGTTCTCGGGGGAGGCGGGGGTGAGGTCCGTGGTGCCGTCCACTTCCGTGGAGAAGAACACGACGTGGACCTCGGGGGTCGGGGCCGGGTCCAGGTGGGTCGCCAGGGCGAGGGTCTGGTCGGCGAGGGCTTGGGCGGAACCGTCCTTGTAGTACGCGCGCATGCTCGCGGAGCGGTCGAGGACGAGGTAGAGCTTTGCCTGGGTACCGGTGAGGTTCGCCTTGGCGAGTGCGGTGGCGGCGGAATCCCGCCCCACGGCCTCGGCTACGCCCTCGGCCTCGACAGTTCCCCCACCCGCACCGCCCGTGACGGTCTCGTCGTCGGGTGCGGGTGGCCCCTGTGGGGCGACCTCGCCGTCGGCGTCCGCGCCACCGGCTGCCGCGACGGGCGCGAGCACGGGGGCGGTCTCCTCGACGGTCTCCGCGACGGGCTCGACGACGGGCTCCGCGACAGGTTCGGCGACGGATTCAGCAGCGGGTTCCACGACGGGCTCGACGACCGGCTCCACCTCGGGCTCCGCCTCGGCGACCGGCGCGGCCTCAACCTCCGGCGTCACCTCAGCCTCGACAACAGGCTCCGCCACGACCTCGGCGACCGGCTCCACCTCGGGCTCCGGCTCGGCAGCTTCGGCGACCGGCTCCGCCTCAACCTCGGGCGTCACCTCAGCCGTAGGCTCAGCGGCAGACTCAGCCGCACCTTCCGGCTCGGCAGCCTCAGTCACCGGCTCCGCCTCAACCTCGGCGACCGGCTCCGCCTCAGTTTCCGGCGTCACCTCAGCCGCGGGCTCGGCAACCGGCTCAGCGACAGCCTCAGCGGCAGGCTCCGGCTCGGCAGCCGGCTCAGCGGCAGCCTCAGTCACCGGCTCGACAACTGGCTCAGCGACAGCCGCGGCCTCCGGCTCGGCAACCGGCTCAGCGGCAGCCTCAGTCACCGGCTCCGGCTCGGCGACCTCAGTGACCGGGTCCGCGGCCCCGCTACCCTCCGCCCCCTCGACGGACGTCGCCGGCTTCGGGACGGTGACGTTGTCGAAGGCCGCTGCCACGAGGTCGTGTTCGTCGTCGTCCTCCAGCGCGGAGGACGGCCGGGGTTCCGGGACCGTCGCCGCAGGTGAGGGCGTCGGCGTCGACGTGAGGTCGGGTTCGGGGGACGGGGACGGGACCTTGGCGTCCGGTTCCGTGGTGGTCGGCGGCTCGTGCGAAGGAGTGCGTTCCGCACCCTCTGCTTCGGCGGCACGCTCCTTGCGTGACCTGCCGAATGCGTTCCGCAGGAGAGTGAGAATGCCCATGTGCGCAACCCTTCGCGTGAGTTGAAGCCCGTCAATCCCTGGCCAGGACGGACACGTAAGGTTAGCGGCCTCAGACGGCGATCTTAGGCAGGGTCGGGGTGCGTGAGACGCGTCTCGTCAACACCGCCTGTTCCGAGGGCCACTTCGCTCACCCGTTCACCGGCCTGCCTCCGGCCCCTTGCCCGCGCTTCACCTCACCTCTGGGGGACTGTCAGGGGCGGCCTCTCCACGGTGCCTGCGGCGACGCGATCGCCCGGGCCGCCGCCACCTCCTGCCGCAGCGGCTCCAGCACGCTCTCCGCCGGACCCGTCAGGTCCGTACGGACCTCCACCAGTACCTCCGACTCCCGCACGCCCTCCGCCAACTCCCGCAACTGGCGGGCCACTTGTGTCACCTCGGCCGATGACGGCGGTGGCGCCCCGTGTTTCACCCGCACCCTCGCCGCCGTCGTCGCGTCGACGATCCGCTCCACGGCGACGACCAGCGGCAGCCAGCCCGCGGCGAGGCGGCCGGTGGGCGGGGGTTCGGTCAGGGCGCGCTGGAACTCGGTGCGGATGACGGACAGATCGCGGTAGAGGCGGCGCCGCATCCGCGCACGGTCCGCCGGGTCGGCCCCCGCCTCCGCCCCGAGATCCTCCGGTGCGGGATTCCCCGGGTCCCCGAACGCCGACTCCACGTATCTCGCCGTGTCCGTCACCGCCTCCGCCAGCTTGTCCCCCACCCGGGTGTGCCAGCTCTCCGGCCAGAGCAGATAGCCCGCGACCAGCGCGATCCCGCAGCCGATCAGGGAGTCCACCAGGCGGGGGAGGAGCAGGGCCGTGCCCTGGTGGTTGAGGACGTCGGAGAGGATGAGGATCACCGGGGTGATCGCGGCCGTCTGGTAGCCGTAGCCCCGGGGTGTCAGGGCGGGGATCAGCGGGGCCAGGAGGAACAGGACCAGGACGTCCCACCAGCCGCGGGGGACCGCCGACAGGACCGCCGCCGCGATGACCAGGCCTGCCACCGTGCCGAGGGCGCGCAGCAGGGCGCGGGAGAAGACCGAGCCGAAGTCGGGCTTCATGACGAAGGTGATGGTCAGGGCGATCCAGTACGAGCGGGCCACGGGGACCGTCGAGACCAGGATCTGGGCGAGGCCTACGCAGACGGCGAGGCGGAGGCCGTAGCGCCAGGAGCCGGAGGACAGCAGGACGTTGCGGGCGGCCCGGGTGGCGCGGACGCGGAGGGCGGCGGGGCGGCCGAGGCGGTCGTCGATGCCTCTCGGGTCCACGTCCGGGGCCGTCACCACCTCGGCCGCGTGGCGCAGGGCGTGGTCGACCGCGCGGGCCGTCTCGCCGGTGGGGGTGGGGAGGTCGAGGCCTATCGGTCCGGTGTAGCCGGTCTCCACGGCGTGGGCGAGGTGGCGGACCGTGTCGCGGATCTGCGGGGGGAGGGGGAGGCCGGACTGGTGGACGGCTGGGGCGGCTTCGACCACCGGGGTGATGGCGTTCAACTGGGCCAGCAGGCGGGTGAGTTCGGGGCTGCGGCCGTGGTGGCGGGCGCGCCGGGCGAGGACGAGGTCGTAGGACTGGTTGAGGGACCGGGTGACGGCCTGGCGGGCCGCGTCGTAACCGGCGGTGGGGTCGTCGCCGCAGGTCGCGAGGAGGTCGGCGACCGTGCGGTAGGTGTCCGCGACCGCCGCCCGTTCCGGGACTCCGGAGCGCAACGGCCAGGCCAGCAGGGCGAGGAGGAGGACGAGGAGGCCGCCGCCGGACAGCAGGACGGGGGCCACCCACCAGGCGCCGGGGAGCGGGAGGCCCGCGCCGATCACCGAGTTGAGGAGCAGCAGCAGTCCCGATACGGAGGCCACCGCGCCGATCGTCGAGATCATCCCGGAGACCAGCGCGATGCCGGTGAGCGCGGCGACCGCCCACCAGCCGTGGCCGTAGACGGCCGAGCCGAGGGTGACGCCGATCGCGCCGAACAGCTGGGGGACCGCGATGTTGAGGATGCGCATGCGGTACGCGTCGGCGGTGTCGCCGATGACGCCGGAGAGGGCGCCCATGGAGGCGAGGGCGCCGTAGGCGGGCTGTCCCACGGCGAGGCCGACGGCGAGGGGGAGGGCCATCGCGACGGCGGCGCGGGCGACGGCCGGGCGGTTGAGGGGGGCCTGCTGGGGTTGGAGGTTCCTCACCAGCCAGTCGGGGGGTGTGAGGCCGATGGGGAACTCGCGGGACATGCGCCCATTATGGGCGGCCTCTCCGCTTATTCGTGCTGGTGAAGGGTGATGTCGACGACCAGCGCCCGGTGGTCGGTGTGGGCGAGGTCGAGGAAGCGGGCGCTGTTCGTGGAGAAGTCCGGGGACAGCAGGACGTGGTCGATCTGGGTGCCGAAGGCGGGGGCCCAGCGCTCGGGCCAGCTCGGGGTGCGGTCGTGGCCGGCCATGCGGGCGGCGTCGCGCAGACCGGTGTCCAGGATGCGGCGGAAGGCCGCGTGGTCCTGGGAGGAGTTGAAGTCACCGGCGAGGACGGTGGGCGTGGTGGGGTCGGCGGCGGCGAAGGCGCGGAGCCTGCCGAGTTCGCGCTGCCACAGGGCGACCTGGCGCGGCAACGGCGGCATGGGGTGCGCGAGTTGGAGCCGGACGCGGTGGCCGCTCACGTCCGCGACCGCGCCGGGCATGCCCATCGTGCCGGTGACGCCCCTGGTGCCCTTGAGTGGGAAGCGGCTGAGGATGACCGATCCGTGCGACCCGGCCGCCGCCACCGCCTGCCGGTAGGGGAACCCGGCGGTGAAGTCCCGGCGCAGCGTGGCCTGGCAGGTGTACTCGCACTCCTCCACGAACACCACGTCGGGCCGCTCCCGCCGGATCACCGGCACCAGTGACCCGGTCCCCCGCCCGAACTCGACGTTCGACGTCAGCACCCGGAACTCCGCGATCGCGGGCCCGCCCGGGTCACCGCTCTTCCCGTACGGCTCGATGAACCAGGCCAGCAGCCCCAGCAGCGCGACTCCCCACACCAGGCCGAGCCGCCATCGGGAGAACAGCGCGAGGAACATCCCGAGGCCGGTCGGCACGAGCAACCAGGGCAGGAACGCCAGGAGTTGGGGGACCGGGGTGATGCCGTCGGTGTCCGCCGCACGGCAGCCGACGACCACGCTCACGACGGTGAACAGCAGCCCGGCGCACCAGCGTCGGAAGCGGCGCGCGCGGTGGCGTTCGGGCACGAAGTCGGAGGCGAGCCACTCGGTCGTCGCGGTGCCCACGTGATGACCTCCGGTCCGGGGAGCAGATGTCCGGATCATCCCACCTGCGTCAGGAACTCCCCCAGCATCTCGTTGAACTCCGCCGGGCGTTCGAGATTCGGCAGATGTGCCGCGCCCTCGATCACCCGGAGCGTGGAGTCGGGGAGCGCCGCGTGCATCGCCTCCGCGTCGGCGACCGGCGTGTAGGTGTCGTCGGCGCCCACGACGACCAGGGCCGGGACGGTCACCTTCGTCAACAGGTCGCTGTAGTCGGGGCGTTGGGCGCGGGCGCGCAGGGCGGCGGCCGCGGATCCGGGGTCGGTGCCCGTCATCATGCGGTGGACGTGCGCCTTGACCCGCGGGTCTGCGTACGGCGCGACCATCCGCTCCAGCACCTCGTCGGCGTACCCGCGCATGCCCTCGCGGAGGAGCCGGTCGGCGGTCGTGCCGCGGACGCGGGCGGCCTCCGGGGTGTCCGCCGACGGGAAGGTGTCGGCGAGGACGAGGCCCCGGACGCGCTCGCCGAACCGGCCGTAGCAGTCCATCGCGATCTGGCCGCCCATCGACAGCCCGGCCAGGACGAACGCCTCGATGCCCGACTCGTCGAGCAGCGTCTCGATGTCGGCCGCGAAGTCGGAGAACCGGGTGACGGCGGGGGTCGCGGGGGTCCTGCCGTAGCCGCGCAGGTCGGGGGCGACGACCTGGCGGGCGGGGGAGAACGTCTCGATCTGCGGGGTCCACATGGTGTGGTCGAAGGGGTGGCCGTGCAGAAGGACGAGAGGGATGAGAGGGGCAGGGGGAGTAAGGGGAGCAAAGGGGAGGTGTCGGGAAGTATGGGGTGGCATGCGGCCGACCCTAGGTCCGCTCAACTGCTCGGTGCAATAAAATCTTTGCCCTCGGTGCAATGAGTGAAAGAGGTGACGTGGTGGACGACTACCGGCGCATCGCCGACCGGATCACCGCCGACATCAACTCCGGCCGCCTCCGTCCGGGCCAACAGCTGCCCCCGCAACGGGTGTTCGCGCGTCGGCGCGGGATCGCGGGCTCCACGGCGGGGCGGGTGTACGCCGAACTCGTGCGCCGGGGACTGGTGGTGGGGGAGGTCGGGCGCGGCACGTTCGTCCGGGCGGCGGCGACGGCCGGGTCGTACGGGCGGGCGCTCATCGAGCCGTCCACGGCGGCCCCGGTCAACCTGGAGCTCAACTACCCTTCCGCGCCCGGCCAGTCGGAGCTGCTGGCCCCCGCCCTCGCGCCCCTCCTGCGCCCGGACGTCCTCACCGAGGCGCTGCGTCCGGCCCCGGCGACCGGCACGGCCGCGGCCCGCGAGGCGGTGGCCGACCTGCTCGCGACCCCCGCCTGGCGCCCGGCCCCCGACCGCGTCCTCTTCACCGGCAACGCCCGCCAGGCTATCGCCGCCGCCCTCGCCTCCCTGGTCCGGCCGGGCGGCCGGGTCGGGGTCGAGCCGCTGACGTATCCGCTGGTCAGGGAGATCGCCGGGCGGCTCGGGATCACCCTGGTCGCGCTGGAGGCGGACGAGGGCGGGCTCCGTCCGGAGTCGGTCCGCGCCCTGCATCGCGCCGCTCCCCTCTCCGCGCTCTATCTGCAGCCGACCCTCCACAATCCGACCTCCGTGACGACCGGTGAGGCCCGGAAGCGGGACATCGCCGATGTGGTGCGGGAGTCGGGGCTGCCCGTCGTCGAGGACCGCATCTGGTCCTTCCTCCATCCGGACTCCCCCGCGCCGCTCGCCGCCCACGCGCCCGGTCTCGCGCATGTCGTGGACGGGCTGTCGAAGCGGGTCGCGCCGGGGCTCACCGTCGGGTTCCTCGTCGTGCCGGAGGAGCGGGTCGACGAGGTGGCCGCCGCGATCCGGTCGGGCGGGTGGAGTGCGGGGCGGTTCGCGCTGGAGGCCGGGGTGCGGTGGACGGCGGACGGGACCGTGGCACGGCTGGTCGAGGCCAAGCGGGTCGACGCGGCGGCCCGGCAGCGGCTGGTCGCCGAGGAGTTGGCGGAGTTCGCCGTACGGGCCGATCCGCTCACCTACTACGCGTGGTGGGAGCTGCCCGCGCCGTGGCGGGCCGACACCTTCACCGCCGCCGCCGCGGAGCACGGGATCGCGGTCACGCCGGGGACCGCGTTCGGCGTCGACCCGAAGCGGACCCCGGACGCGGTCAGACTCGGGCTCGCGTCGGCCGCCGTGCCCGATCTGCGCCGGGCGCTGCGGACGCTCGCCGCGCTCGCGGGAGGGTGAACTCCGGTGCCTGGTGGGCGTAAGGGGTGAGCCGGGCGGTCCGGGTGACCGGTCAGATCTGGGCTTGCGTCGGCTGTTGTGCCTGGTCCGCGCCGGGCGCTGCGGACGCCTGCCGTTCGCGCAGGAGACGCAGGAGGACGAACTCCCGTGCCTGGTGGGCGTAGCGGGTGAGCCAGGCCAGGGCGGCGACCGTGAGGCCCACGCCCAGGAGCAGCCAGGCGACCGTGCGCAGGGTCGAGGTCAGGGCGTCGTAGATCGCGCCGCCGGCCGCCTCGGTGACCTCCGCCGGCAGGTCGGCGACGGTGAAGTGGCGGCCGATGACGAGCGCGAGGCCGAGCAGGGCGCCGCCGAGGGCCGTGCCGAGCGCGGTCGCGGTGATCGCGCGACGGCGGCGCACGGCGACGGCGATGCCGGTGACGGCGAAGACGGCGGCGGCCACGGGAAGCCAGAAACCGGCGACCTGGAGCACGTGGAACTCCTTCCGGAGCGGGCCCAGTTCACCGGCGGGCAGGACCGCGACCTCGGTGTGCCGGACGGGGATGGTGTTCGCCAACGGCGGGTTCTCGTGGGCGAGCTGGTTCTTGACGCTGGCGGTGACGGGGGCCAGGTCGACGGTGACGGTGCCGTCCTGCCGCTCGTCCTCCAGGGCACGCAGGACGGCGTCGTGGGTGACGCGGTTGCCCTCGTCCCAGGCCACGCGGAAGGCCCGGGTCTTGGTGAAGGAGTGCATGGCGTCGTGGACGAAGGGCGCCATCACGCCCTGGGTCGCGCTCATCCGGACCCCGTCGACCCTGGTCCCGCCGATCCGGGCGCGGCCGACCCGCACCTCGCGCAGGATGCCCGCGCCCACGGTGTCCGCGATCACGTCCCGGACGGCGGGGTCGGCGGCGAGCGGTGCCAGCGTCGTGACGTAACGCCCGGAGTCGGTCAGGCCGTACGCCGCCCAGGCCGCCAGCGCGCCGAAGGGCGTGAGGAGGCAGGAGAGGGCGACGAGGACGGCCGACAGGGCGCTCCGGAGACGTGGGGGCACCTCCCCAGGACAGGCCCGCGAGGCGCCGTACGCGAGCGGGTCGGCCGTTTTTGACTGCATACGGGTCACATGTCAAACCGAATGGGTGGGCCCAGTCGCGGAACCCCTCGGAACCCTTGGCGGAACTGGGCGGTCCGCTCTCCGGTGGAGGCTTCACCCGAACGGGTGTTTCCTGGAACCGGGGAGAAGGAGGCCGAACATGCGCACCACTCCGGCCCTGCGGACTCTGGCCGCGGCCCTGCTCACCGGTGGCACCCTCGCCGTCGCGGCGGCGGGCACCACGGCGTCGGCAGCACCGACCACGTACGCCGAAGGACATGGCGGTGGTGGCGGTGGCGGCAGTCCGATCTGGGGCACCATCGTCTCCCGCACGGACCTGAACGTGCGGGAATCGCCCACCACCCACTCACCCGTCGTCGACTCGCTCTCACCCGGCAGCCAGGACCGCGTCCAGTGCGTGGTCCGCGGACAGAGCGTGAACGGCAATCCCGACTGGTACTGGCTCGTCGGCGCCCAGGCCTGGGCCAGCGCCGCGTTCGTCGACACCGGCGGCCAGGGCGTGCCCTCCTGCTCGGACCCCTGTCCGGGCTGGAAGGACGGCGGCGGCAACTCCGGCTGGAACAGCAACAGTTCCGACTGGAACAACAACAACAGCTCGTCCTCGTGGAGCACTTCGGCCTCCGGGTCGAGCGCCGCGGGCACATGGAGCTGGAGCGCCTCCGGTTCGTCGACCGGCGGCGGCATCTGGAGCTGGGCGCCCTGAGGCGGCCGTAGCGAAGGGATCGTGAGCGGGACGTGGGCCCCGGCACCAACTCGGTGCCGGGGCCCACGTCCTGCTTGCTGTCCGCGCCGGGTCAGCGGACCCGGTTGCCCACTCCGTCCTCACGCGTGTAGTAGCGGTAGAAGAACACCAGGAACACGCCCGCCGTGGTCGCGACCCCGATGGCCGCGGAGCGCAGCACGCTCTCGCCGGTCTGGCTGTACAGGAAGCCGACCGCGGCGCCCGCGAAGCCGGACTTCACCAGCGAGTGCAGTTCGCGCTTCAGCAGCGGGGCGAACCGCGCGACCGCCAGGCACAGCACGATGAACGCGAGTGCCGTGACGAAGCCGAACAGGATGTTCCAGCCGGTGATGGGGCCGCCGCTGCGCCGGTTCGCCGCCGCCCAGTAGCCGTAGACGAGGCCGAGGGCGACCGGGATCGCGATCTTCGCGACGCGGTGGACGCGGGCGTCGAAGATGTCGGGCAGATTGCTCGTGAAGCCACGTGGGCCGGTGGTGGTGCGCGGGCCGGCCATCCGGTTCGGGCCGCTCATTCCGCCGGGCGTGGGTGCCGCTTGGGCCATGAGAGCACTCCTCTCTCTCCCCCATACTTACCAATGCACACCCCGGCGGAGACGGTGGCAAGTCGGCGTGCGGCCTCGGTCGGCCCGTGTTTCGCTGGGGCGCATGAAGCTCGTACTGTTCGGCGCCACCGGCATGGTCGGCAGCCGGATCGCCACCGAGGCCTCGGCCCGCGGTCACCAGGTGCTGGCGGTGAGCCGCTCCGGCCAGTCGCCGGTCCCCGGGGTCACCGCCACCGCGGCCGACGCGGCCGACCCGGACCGGGTGGCCGAGGTGGCGCGCGGCGCCGACGCGGTCGCCTCCGCGTGCGTGCCGCCCCGCGACGGGAGCGATCCGCGTGATCCGTTCCTCGCCCTGAACGAGGCCCTAGGTCGTGTCCGTAAAGTCCTGTCGTTCGCCCGGAGGGCGGGCCGCGCGGCGTCAGGTGCGTGCTCTCGGCGTGCCGGGCGGAAGCCCTCGTACTGGGCGTACTCGGGCTTTCGCCCGGTGCGGCGAGAGTACGTGCATGGCGTCGCGCGGCAGACAGGACTTTGCGGACACGACCTAGTGGCGGGCGTGCGCGCGGCCGGTGCCGGACGGCTCATGGTGGTCGGCGGGGCCGGCGGCCTGGAGGTCGCCCCCGGCCGGGCGATCAGCGACCAGCCCGGCTTTCCCGAGGCCTACCTCCCGGAGGCGCACGCCCACCGGGCCGTCCTCGCCTACTACCGTGCCCTCGACGACGACCTCGACTGGACGTACGTCTCCCCCGCCGCCGAGATCGCCCCGGGCACCCGCACCGGCCGCTTCCGGGTCGGCGGGGACCGGCTCATGACCGACGAACAGGGCCGCAGCTCCATCAGCGCCGAGGACTACGCGGTCGCCTTCGTCGACGAGCTCGAGGAGCACGCCCACCCGCGCGCCCGGATGTCGGTCGCGTACTGACGCCGTGAGCGGCCGAGGGGGCAGCGGGCCCGGACGGGTGCGCCGCGGGACCGGACCCTGGCGCCACGGCGACTCCGGGCGCTCCCCGCTCGACCGGCTGCCCCGCGCCGGTGACCCCGACGCGCTGCGGCGCCAGCACCCGCTGCGGGTGGGCGGGCGCAGCGTCGCCTGGCTGCCGCCGCTGCTGGTGCTCGTCACCATCCTCCAGGTCGACTGGTACACCGGCGGCGAGTTCCGGACCGTCTCCTGGATCGTGCTGGTGCCCGGCATCGCCGCCGCGATCTGCGGGGTGTGGGGCACGGCCGTGTTCGCCGCGCTCGGCGTGGCCACCTACGCGCTCGCCGACCACGCCTGGCCGCGCCAGTACCAGACCGGCCTGCCGGACTTCATCCTCGTCGGCGTCGGCGGTGTCCTCGCCGTGCTGGCCTGCGCGGTCCGGGTCCGCGGCGAGCGCCGGATGCTGCACATGCGCGATGTCGCCGAGACCACCCGCCGCACCCTGCTGCGCCCGCTGCCGCCGGGCTGGGGCGGCCTCGACCACGCGGCCGTCTACCTCGCGGCGGACGCCTTCGCCCGCGTCGGCGGCGACTTCTACGACATCCAGCCCGGCCCGCACGGGACCCGCGCCCTCGTCGGTGACGTCCAGGGCAAGGGCCTCGGCGCGGTGGAGGCCGCGGCGGCGCTGCTCGGCACGTTCCGGGAGGCGGGCTTTTACGAGCCGGAGCTGGCGACCGTCGCCGCGCGGCTGGAGACCCGCATCCACCGGCACGGGCTGCACCTCGCCGCGCTGGGCGCCGGCGAGGACGTCGACCGGTTCGCCACCGCCGTGCTCCTCGGCTTCCCGGCCGGCGAACCGGACCTCGTCGAGGTCGTCAACTTCGGTCACGAACCCCCGCTGGTGGTCGGCCCGCAGGGGGTACGGTCCCTGCCGCCCGGGCACGGACTCCCGCTCGGGCTGGGCGAGTTGGCCCACATGGACGGGCCGCCGCCGACGCTCCGGATCAGGCTCGCGCCCGGCGAGACGCTCCTCGTCGTGACGGACGGGGTGACGGAGGCGCGGAACGGGGACGGTGTCTTCTATCCGCTCAAGTCCCTTGTCAGGGACGGTGTACGGGCCGATCCGCAGCTCGCGGGACCGGAGCGTCTCGTCGCCTTCGTCCGGGACGGCACGCTGCGGCACGGCGGCGGACATCTCGCCGACGACACCACGATCTTCGCGGTACGGCGGTCCTGACATCGCCCTTTG
This sequence comes from Streptomyces sp. NPDC090083, assembly GCF_044747445.1. Taxonomy (NCBI): domain Bacteria; kingdom Bacillati; phylum Actinomycetota; class Actinomycetes; order Kitasatosporales; family Streptomycetaceae; genus Streptomyces; species Streptomyces sp. NPDC090083. The sequence goes on from NZ_JBIVED010000006.1 coordinate 397,413, forward strand.
CGGCAGCAGAGGGTGAGCAGAGGTTACGGTGCTTCGGTACGAAGTGAGCGACGGATGGTTCGGGGGAGGGCGCCATGCCAGGAACGGTGTTGCTGCTCGCGGCCGCGCCGGTCGGCAAGGGCCGGCTGGTGGACGCGGCCTCCGTCCTGCCGGTGCTGGCGGCGGTCGAGCCCTCGGTGCTGTCCGGTGCCGACACCGCCAACGTTGTCGAACTGGCCGATCCGCTGGAGCCGCAGGCCGTGCTGACGCGGTTGCGGGCGGCGGCGACGGCTCCGGGGCCGTTGACCGTGTTCGTCGCCGGGCAGCTTCAACTCGACCGGAAACAGCGCCTTCCGCATCTGGCGCTGGCCCGGACCACTCCGGCGACGGTTCGCTACACCGCGTTTCCGTGGGCGTGGGTGCGGGAGGAGCTGCGGCTGCGGGCGCCGGGCACGACGAGCCTGCTCCTCGACCTGCACACCGACGCGGAGACCTGGCAGTGGTTGCGGGAGCATCCGCTCGACTCGGGCAGGACGAACGCCGTCTACGGCCGGGTCGCGCCGCCGCCCGCCCGCCGGGTGGTGGCTGTCCCGTCGTACATGAAGGCGGTGGCGACGATTCTGCGCAGCGGATGGCGGCCGCCGGTCGAGCAGTTGCACCGGCAGGCGGTGGAGCGGTTGGGGGCGGAGGGGTACGCGGACGTGCTCCTCGCCTCGCCGGGGTCGGTGGCGGGTGGCGCCGGGCCGGAGAGCGCGGGGCGCCGGGAGGGCGGCCGGGGGCCCGGCGACGCGGTCGACCCGCACGTCGCCCTCACCGCCGCCGTCCAGGCCGGCCGTCACGCCGACGCCGACGGGCTCGCCGCCGAGCACGAGCGGGCCGCCGTGCGCGCGCACGGCCGGGGGTCCGAGGAGGCCCTGCACTGGACCGAAGTGCGGGCGGATCTCGCGATGTTGGCGGGGGACCCGGTGCGGAGCTGTCAGGCGTGGCTCGCGGTGGCGGGGGCGCGGCTCGCGGCGGGGCAGGCGCCCGGGGCGGTTGCCGTCGAGGCCGCCGTGGACCGGGCGCACCATCAGTGGGGGCAGATCCACGATCCTGTTCCCGCCCGTGAACTCGGGCTCGCGCTCGCCGAGTTGAGGGGGCGCGTGCCGGGGCGGCGGAAGGGCGCCCTGGACCATGTCCGGCAGCAGCTGGAGCAGTTGGGGCAGTTGGAGTCGCAGCCGCTCACCTCGTGAAGACTCGTGGAGCTCCCCGCATCTCCCTCCCCTGGGATCGGCCGCGATGCCATGATGGTGCGTCAGGGCTGAGGGGGACGGAGTGGCCGACCAGAGAATTCGCTTACGGCTGGACGGGACCGCGGACGCGCGTGACGTCGGCGCGCTGATGGCGTGGCTGGCACGCGAGGAACCGCTGGAAGAGCGGGTGCGCGCGGGCGGGCTGCGGATCAGCGAGGCGCGGTCGAGCGAGATCGAGCCCGGGGCGCCGATGGGCGTCGGCTCGGAGATCGTGGTGGCGCTCGTCACCTCGGCCGCCGCGCCGGTCTTCAACCAGCTGGTGCAGGAGATCAGACGGGCCGTCGTGGCCTGGCGGGACAACCGCCGGGACGTCGAGCACGGAGAACCGCCGCAGGTGGACGTGGACGTGGTGTCATCCGACGGCAACGGATAGCCCGGTGTCCGACTTCGACCCGCGGGGGAAGGTCAACCGGGCGCTGCTGGTGGGTGTCTCGGAGTACGACACCACCGTGCCGCCGTTCGGTGTGCCCGGTGATCTCCCGGCCGTCAAGCACAACCTGAACCTGCTGCGGGACGTGCTGCCCAGGGGCCGGGTGTTCGGCGACCACGAGGTGCGGGTGCTGCGGTCGCCGACGCTGGACGACTTCGACCGGGCCCTGCGCACCGCCGCGCAGGAGGCCGAGGGGCTGCTCCTGGTGTACTTCACCGGGCACGGCGCGAGTACCGCGGCGGGCGACGAACTCTTCCTCCAGATGCGCAACGCGACCGTGGTCGCGGGCGGCCGGGCGGTGTTCCCCGGCGCGGAGATGGTCACCACGATGCTGACCATGCTCGCGGCCGGCCGCGCCGAGCGGATCGTGGTGGTCCTCGACTGCTGCTTCGCCGGGAACGCGGGCTGGATCTGGGAGAACTTCCGCGACAGACGGCGCGTGCTGCTCCAGCTGAGCGTGCAGGCCAACCACCGGATCGACGCGGGCGACGGCACCGGACCGACGCCGTTCACCGAGCGGCTGGTCCGGCTCCTCGACCGGGACGGCGAGGTGCGGTTCGCCGAACTCTCGCGGCAGTTACGGGAGGTGATGCGCCAGGACGGGTTCAGGACCCTGCGCGGTGACCTCTGGGAGCCGCGCGGGCGGTGGGAGCCCGAGGAGGACGTGCTGCTGTCGGCCCGGCCGGCGCGGGGGGAGCGGCCCGATCCTCCGGTGCTGGGGGCCGCGGGACCCGAGCGCGGGCCGTCCGCGCCGCGGCGCGCGGGAGAGGCCCTGCTCGGCGCGGTGCGGAGGTGCGGCGGTGTCGTCGCCGGGTGGCTGGGGCGGTGGGGGGCGCTGTCGCGGACCGCGACCCGGATCACCCTGGTGCTGGCCCTCGCCGCCCTGGGCCTCGGCTCGTACGGCATCTACACCCTCGCCGCCGGTACGCCCTCGTGCGGTCCGCCGCTCGAACTGCGGGTGCTGGCCGACCCCGATCTGGAGTCCACCGTCCGTTCGGTCGCCGACGCGTATCTCACCTCCGCCGCCAACACCACCGGCGACGGCTGCCGGCGCAGCGGGATCACCGTCTACAGCGCCGGCTCCGCCGATGTCGTCACCGCGCTCCAGCGCCAGTCGGACGCCTGGCAGGAGCCCGGCGCCGACGGCCCCGACCCGCAGCGCGACATCGGCCCGCAGCCGGACATCTGGATCCCGGCCGCGGTCGCCGACGCCGAACGGGTGACCGCCCACCAGGACCTCGACTCCGTCGTCGCGCTGACCTCGGACGCCACTCCGCTCGCCTATTCGCCGTTGGTGCTCGCCGTGCCCAAGGATCGTGCGGCCGAGGGGAGTTCGGGGACCGGGCTGCGGCTGAACGAACTCATCACCGTGTTGCGCGGGCGGACCCCGGACGCCGAAGTGAGCCGCCCCGACCCGGAGTTCACCGACGCGGCCCTGCTCGCGACCATGGGACTCCAGCACCGCTCGGACCCGGGCAGCGCGGAAGGCCTGGTGCGCTCGCCGGGGCCGCCCGCGCCCACGGCCGCCGACCTGCTGTGCACGCTGCCCGACGATCCGGCCGTGGACCGCAGGACCGCCGCCCTGGTCCCCGAGTTCCTGCTGAAGAGCGGGGTCGGCTGCGACCGCGCGACCCGGGTGGCCCGGGTCGCCGAGTACCCGGACGACACCGCCGGTGTCCAACCGGCCTTCGTCCGCGTCCGCTGGCAGGACGCCGACCGTGACCGGGAGGCGCGGGACGCGGCGGCCGACGCCTTCCACCGGTGGCTGGCCGGGAGCGGCGGCCGGGCCGTGTTCGCGGCGGACGGTTTCCGCTCGGCCGGCGGCGACCGCGGCCTGCTCGACGCCCGCTCGCCCGGCCCGGGCGTCGATCCCACCCCGGCGAACCTGCCGTCCGGTGACGCCGGGCCGCAGGCCATGGACACCGCGCTCAAGGGCTATCGGAACGCCGACGGGCCCGGCCGGGTGCTCTTCCTCATCGACGACTCCGGTTCGATGGGCGCCCTCTGGGACGGGCCGAGCGGCGGCCCCGGCCTGGTGAGGCAGTCCCTCGGCGGACTCGGCGCCGAGGACGCCTACGGCGTGTGGGGCGTCTCCGGGCTGGACGGCCACGCCCCGTACAAGGAGGTGCTGCCCTTCGGCCCGCAGGACCGCTCCGTCGCCGAAAAGGCCATCACCGGCATCAAGGTCCAGGACGCCCAGGCGGACCCGCATGCCGCGCTGCTCGCCGCCCTCGGCTACATGGCCGGGCGCGGCGCCGACGACGAAGGGCCCCGGCTGATCGTGTACGTCACCGACGACGAGGACGACAACCGGCTCACCGGCGGGAACCTGGACGCCGTACTGACGAAGGCGCGGTCGGTGAAGGTGCCGGTGACGATGGTGTCCCTGGTGAGCGGCGGCTGCGACCGGGGCAAGCCGGACGAGCGGATCTCCGCTGCCGGCGGCGGCCGTTGCCTGGACGCGGACACGGACCTCGGCGCGGGCCTGCACGACGAGGTCGCGCGCGCCGGAACGGGGGAGGACTGATGGCCCGGCGCCGCTACCCGCTCCTGCTGGCCCTGCTGCTGCTCGCCGGATGCACCGGCGGCCACACCTCGGCCGGACCGGCCGCCGACGAGGGGCCGGGCGAGATCGTGGTGGCCAGCGGCCGGGACGTCACCGGCAAGGGCGGCATCCGTGAGCAGCTCATCGCCGCCTGGAACACACGTCAGCGGAAGGCGGGTTCGGGATACCGGGCCCGGCTGGTCGAACTCCCCGGCAACGCCGACGAACAGCGCAGCCAGCTGCTCGGCGCCCTCCAGTCCGGAAGCGCCGACTACGACGTGGTCAACCTCGATGTGACCTGGGTACCGGAGTTCGCCGCCGCGCACCTCGTCCGGCCGCTGCCCGCCGGCACGGTCGACGCCGATGTCATCAAGTCCGTGGCGGACACGGCCCGTTGGGACGGCAAGGTGTACGCGGCGCCCTTCAACAGCGATGTCGGACTGCTCTACTACCGCACCGATCTCCTGAAGCGCGCCCAGGTCTCGCAGCCCGACCTGAACCAGGGCATCAGCTGGGCCCGGCTCCAGGAACTGAGCCGCGCGGTCAGACAGGCGCTCCCCGACGTCGCCGGCTGGACCACCCAGCTGGGCGCCTACGAGGGCCGTACGGTCAACGCGATCGAGGCGTTCGCGTCGGCGGACCCGGACTTCGAGTTGACCGACAGCCACGGCCACTACGACTCCTCCGTAGGGAAGTTGACGACCGCGCTCGCCGAACTCCGCAGCCGCACCGACCCGTCGTACACCCTCCCTGCCGCCTTCCAGTCCGACGAGGCCGACTCGCTGGGCGACTTCGCGGACGGCCGGACGGAGTTCCTGCGGCAGTGGCCGTACGCCTACCGCACCCTCCACCAGTCGCTGGCCCCGACCCAGCTCGGGGTCGCCCCGCTGCCGGGCCGCGCGGTGCTCGGCGGGCAGAACCTCGCGGTGACCGAGTCGTCCGGGCGGGCGGCCAAGGCGGCCGAGCTGATCAGGTACCTCACCGGCAAGCAGAGCGAACGCTGCCTGCTGGACGCGGGGTTCGCTGCCACCCGCACCTCCGCCTACCAGGACAACAACGTGACCTGCGGGGTCGGCAGCGCGCCGACGCCGTCCGCCTCCCCCACCGGCGAGAGCACCGACCGCATGCCCCGCGACCCGGCCGGCCGTCCCGCGTACGCCCGCACCACCCTGCTTCCCGCACTGCGCAAGGCGGTTCAGCGCCCGCGCACCCCGCTCTACGGCGCGTTCACCCAGACCTTCACCGCACAGCTGGGCCCCCTGTTCCGGGACGACCCGCCGAGCGACGCGACGCTGGCGAAGAGCCTGGACGCCGCGCTGAGGAAGGCACTCCCCGACTGATCCGGACCGTCGCGGACGGCCTTCAGCCGGCGAGGAACGCCAGGGCGCCCGACACCAGGGTGCGCACGCCCGGCGCGACCGTCACCAGGTCCGGCGCGAAGGTCGGGCTGTGGTTGCTGGGGACCGCGTGGAACTTCTCCATCAGATCGGTGCCGGGTGCCGCGTCCCAGGTGGCCGCCGGTGTGCTCGTCACGAACCAGTAGGAGTACGGCACCCCGTCCGGGACGAGGTGGGGGAAGTCCTCGCTGCCCGTCGCCGGGCCGGGGTCGAAGACCGTGCCCGCGCCGAGGACCTCGGTGTGGACGGCGGCGACGCGGTGGTCGGTGTCGGCGTCGTTGACCATCGTGGGCAGGCTGGTGCCGACGGTGACCTCGGGCTCGCGCGGGCAGCCCGCGGCGAGGCACTCGCCGGACGCGATACGGCGGATCGCGGCGATCATCCGCTCCCGCACGTCGGCGGACTGCGTGCGCAGGTTGAGGGAGATCCGGGCGCTGGTCGGGATGATGTTGTGCCGGGTGCCCGCCTCGATCCGGCCCACGGTCAGGACGGCGGAGTCGCGGGCGGCGATCTCGCGGGAGACGACCGTCTGCAGCCGGGTGACCAGGTAGGCGGCCGTGACGACCGGGTCGACCGTCGTCTCGGGGCGGGAGCCGTGGCCGCCGAGCCCGTGCACGACGATGTCGAGGTCCGTGGAGGCCGACATGATCAGGCCGGGCGAGTGCGGATAGAACCCGGCGGGCCCGGGCGCCACGTGCTGGCCCAGCACCACGTCCGGACGCGGGACGCGCTCGTACAGCCCGTCGGCCACCATCGCCGCCGCGCCCCGCCCCGTCTCCTCCGCGGGCTGCCCCACCAGCACCAGCGTCCCCGACCAGGCGTCCCGTCCCGCGGCCAGCGCCCCGGCGGCCCCGGCCAGCCAGGTCACATGCATGTCATGTCCGCAGGCATGCATCACCCCGTCCACGGAGGAGGCGTACGACAGCCCGGTCTCCTCCGGCACCGGGAGCGCGTCCATGTCGGCCCGCAGCAGCACGGTCGGCCCGTCCCCGTTCCGCAGCACCCCGGTGACCCCGGTCCCGCCGACCCCCTCCAGGGTCTCGAAGCCCGCCTCGGCGAACCGCTCGACGAGCTTCCCGGCCGTGCGCCGCTCCTCCCCCGACAGCTCGGGGTGCCGATGCAGATCCCGGTAGAAGTCCTCCAGCCCGGACACGGGGAGATCGGCGGTGAGGTCCAGGGCGGTACGAGCGGCAGCAGACGTCATACGGCCAGCGTAGGGCGGTCGCGCGGGTGATCACATGACCCTTCGCGCGGTGGGTGGGTTCAGGCGTACGCGTCGAAGGTGATCGCGCTCGGCTTCGCCTTGTCGAGGTGGTCGTCGAACTTCGCGTCCTGGAGCGGGAAGTTGGCGTCGCCCCAGTCGGAGGCGTTCAGCGTGTCGCGCAGGTTGGACGCCATGTTCTCCCAGGTGAGCAGGTTCTCCTGGTGCCAGGCGCCGTCGTCGTTCTCCGGGGTCTCGCCCCACTTGGCGAACCGGAAGTCGTGGGTGCTCAGACCGTCCTTGTGGTAGACGACCTGGACGCGCTGGCTGCTCATCGGCACGTCGGCGACGGCCTCGGTCTCGAAGTCGCCGTGCTGGGAGGCGGACAGGTACGACGGGGTGGAGTCGCCCTGCTTGACCCAGACGACGATGCACTCCCAGTCGTGCCGGTGGCCGATGCCCGGTGAGGCCTCGTCCTTCTCGAAGTAGCTGGCGTAGATCGTGCCGCACCAGCCGTTGTCGCACTTGGTGCGCGAGTAGGTGTTGGCGTGGTCGAGGTGGCCGGTGCGGCAGCTGCCGGTGACGGAACCGGTCGGCTTCAGCCCGCCGTTGAGGTTGCCGTCGGGGTCGATGGCGGCGGCCGGGTAGCAGGAGTCCGTGTCGTAGTCGTACAGCGGCTCGAAGTTCTTCTCGTACGCGGTCGCGTTCTCCGGCAGGTTCTGCAGCACACCGGCGGACGCGGTGAACGGCAGCGCGACGGTGAGGGCGACCGCACTGCCGACGACCGCTGCGGCGCGGCCGAGGCGGCGGTGGGTGACACGGGACATCGGGGCTCCAGTCGACGATCCAGATCCAGGTCCACGCTCGCCCCGGACATGACAGCCGGGGGCGCGGGCCGAGACTGCCAGAAAAAGCGCGACGGGAAAGGGCTTTCCATCAAACGGAGGGAGGCATTTCGCCGAACGCGGGCGCACGCGCTCACAGGAACGGGCCCAGGAGCACTCGTGACGACGCTCGCAGGAACGGGCCCCTGGAGGCCTCACCCCCGCGGCTCACCCGTACGGCTCAGCCCACCCGGCCGGGTCCGTGCGGCGCTGCTCCACTGATGACAAGGAAACAAGGGGCCGGCGGCACCCACGCGCACCGACCGGTCTCGCGCCGACCGGTACCCACGTGCACCGGCCAGCGCCCACCACCACCGACCACCACCGACCGGTACCGACCCGCACCGACCGAAGGAAGTGCCGCTCATGGCCACCACCCTCGCCGTCAACTTCACCCAGGGTCTGAACGACGCCTGGTCCAAGGTCGCCCAGTTCGTGCCCAAACTCGTCGGCTTCCTGGTCATCCTGGTCATCGGCTGGTTCGTGTCGAAGATGATCGCCCGTGTCCTGGACCGGGTGCTCCGCAAGGTCGGCTCGGAGAACCTCTCCGAACGGGCCGGTACCGCGCGGATGCTGCGGGACTCCAAGTACGACATGACCGGCATCGTCTGCAAGATCGTGTACTACGCGCTGATGCTGATCACCCTCCAGCTCGCGCTCGGTGTCTTCGGCACCAACCCGGTCAGCACGATGATCAACGGCATCGTCGCCTGGCTCCCGCGCGGCATCGTCGCGGTCGTCCTGGTCGTGGTGGCGATGGCCATCGCGAACGCGGTGCGCGGCATCGTCGGCAGCGCCCTCTCGTCGATGTCGTACGGCAGGATGCTCGCCACCATCGTCTGGGCCTGCATCGTCGCCCTCGGCGTGATCGCCGCACTGGGCCAGGCGGGCATCGCGACGACGGTCACGCAGCCCGTCCTCTACGCCGCCCTCGCGACCGCCGCAGGCATCCTGATCGTCGGCGTCGGCGGCGGCATGATCGCCCCGATGCGCCAGCGCATGGAGCGCATGCTGACGGCGGCGGAGCGCGAGACGACGAACGCGAAGGGCAGCCTCACGGCCTACCAGTCGGGCCGTGAGGACGCGATGACCAACCAGCCGGTGCGCGAGCGCACGGACCTGGGGACGGACAGGGGCAGGGACCTGGGGACGGACGGTCGACGGGACATGCCCGGGTCGTCGGGCATGTGAGTCGGGGCAGCCCTACGGGGCCTCGTGGAGATGCAGAACCCGCGTGGCCTCGTGGGCCGGACCGGGCTCGGCCGCTTTGGCCGGGCTCGCGTTCGCCGCTCCGATCAGGGCGGCGACAGCGATGACGGCGGCGCAGAATCCTCTGACGTAACGCGCGGACATACCTACCTCGCAACGACAGTGACAGCGACGGCAACAGCAGCGACAGTAGCGAATTAAACACGCTTAATGCGTGCCTAACTTAGGGGGTCGGAGTACGCAACGGGAAGAGGCCCAGGGGGAGTTGAGCCAGTGGAAACCCGTTTTCAGTCACCCTGGCGCTGCTCGGGCAGCAGTCCGTGCCGGTGGACGAGCCAGCTGATGGCGGTCAGTCTGCACACCGCGTAGTCGTGCCCGACCGGCTCCCGCCAGTCCAGCTCCGCGAGCGCGTCGAGGAACCCGAGCGCGTAGTCCGTGAGGTCCGCGTGGTCCGGGGCCGGGAGTGTCAGCTCGGGTCCGCCGGCCGACAGCCGTTCGCGCAGTTCAGCCACGTGCTGGTCCACCTCGGCGACGAAGGCGGGCTCGAACGCGAACTCCGCGAAGCGCGGTCCGTACGCGCTGCTGATCTTGGCCAAAGGGGACATTTCTCCACCGTACGGTAGGTGCGCCGCGGGGAGTTCGTGATTCTCGTCACCCGGGGCGGTCCGGCCGGTTACTGTCGGCGACAGGCTGTAACCGTTCGGAGGTGACCGCCGACCGGTGGGCGCGCCGAGGCCGCCGCCGAGGTGCTCCGTGTCGCGGTCCGTGACTCCGGGAACGCCCACGGTGCCGTTTGGGCCGCCAACCGGACCCGCTGCGAGGACTTCATCAACTCGCTGTCCATGTAACTGAGTTACTGGCCAGTCCGTAAGTCGGCTTACTGGCATGATTAACGCATGGTGAGACGGGACGACCCGGAAGTCATCGGGCGCAGGGTCCAGCAGTTGCGGCACGAACGCGGGCTCACCCAGCGCCAGTTGGCCGAGCCCGCCTACACACCCGCGTACATCTCCACGCTTGAGGCCGGCCGGGTCCGCCCCTCCGACGACGCGCTGCGCCACCTCGCGGAGCGACTCGGCGTCGCCTACGAGGAGCTGGCGACCGGCCGTCCCGCCCACCTCGCCACCGAACTCCGCCTGCGCCTCACCGAAGCCCAACGCACCCTGGCCACCGGGGAGTCGGAGGAGGCCACCGAGCAGTACGCCGATCTCCTGGAGGAGGCGGAGTCGCTCGGACTGGCCGACGAGGAGGCCGTGGCACTGCTCGGGCTCGGCGAGTGCGGCCTCGACACCGGTGATCTCGCCGCCGCCCACCGGTACTTCGAGCGCGCCGAACGACGCCTGGCCGACGAACCGCTCCCGGCCCGCGTCCCGGCCATCCGGGGCCGTGCGGTGGCGCACTACCTCACCGGTGAACTCCGTTACGCCGTCTACCTGCTGGAGTCCACCCTCGACGAGCTGAACCGGGCCGGCCTGCACGACCCCGACGCCCTGCTGCTGCTCTACGCGAGCGCGATAGGGCCGTACATGGACATGGGTGCGCACGCGCGGGCGGCCCAGGCGGCGGAGTTGGCGCTCGCGCTCGCGCCGCAGGTGGCGGACCCGGCGCTGCTGGCCCGCATGCACCGCTCGGTGGCGCGGACGCTGATAGCGGAGGGCAAGGTGGCGGAGGCGGACGCCTCCCTGGCCAAGGCCGCCGACCTGTACCGCCAGCTCCAGTTCCGCACCGAACTCGCCAACTGCCACTGGATGCGCGGCTACGTCTACGCCCAGGACGGTGAACTGGAGCGTGCCGAGGTCGAGTTGAGGCAGGCGCTGACGATGCTGACGGCGAAGCGCGCGGCGCTCTACAGCAGCCAGGTCGCCGTCGAGCTGGCCGACGTACTCCACCGGCGCGGCAAGTCCGACGAGGCCGCCGCCCTCCTGCGCGACGTCCTGAACGACCTCAGTTCCGAACGCGGCGCCCTGCACTCCGCCGCCGCGCACCGCCTCCTCGGCATCATCGCCGAGGACTCCCGCGACACGGACGCGGCCGAGGAGCACTACGTCCGCGCCCTCAGTCTGCTGGAACGCGCGGGCGCCGCCGGCGACCTGGCCGACCTGTGCCGCATGCTCGGCGACCTGCTCCGCCGCACCGGCCGGGTGGAGGCCGCCCTCGACGCGTACCGCACCGGCCTCGGCCACCGCACCGCCCCCGGCACCACGACCCTGGGTCCGGCCCCCGCACAGCCTCCTCTTTGACAAATCGGGGATACCACACAGCCCGGACGGTTACCGTGCGACGGACGAGTCGTAGCCGTAGTCGTGTGAAACGGGATGAGACAGGCGCGTGCGCGTGCAGAACGAACGGACCGTGGCCGACGTCCCGCATGACCGGACCGCGGCCGACGGCCCGCCTGACCCGGCCACGGCCGACGGCCCGATGGGACGGAGCGTGGCCGACGGGCTGCGCCTGGCCGTACGCGCCACGGTCTACGCGGTCCTCGGCGGCGCGGCGCTGCTCGCTGTCGCGACCGTCGTGTCGGTCCTCGGCCCGATGCTGGCGCTCGACCTCTACACCGCGCCCGTGGCGGCCTGGTGGACGGTCTTCACGGCGGTCGTGGTGCAGGGCGTACCCTTCCTGCTCCTCGGCACGGTGGTGTCGGCGGCGATCGGCGCGTTCGTACCGGAGCGGGTGTTCACCAGGCTGCTCCCCCGCAACCAGGCCCTCGCGGTCCCGATCGCGGGCGCGGCGGGGGCCGTCCTCCCCGGCTGCGAATGCGCGTCGGTACCGGTGGCGAGCAGCCTGATGAGACGGGGCGTGGCCCCGGCCGCGGCCCTGGCCTTCCTGCTCTCCGCCCCCGCGATCAACCCGGTCGTCCTGGTCGCGACCTCGATCGCGTTCCCCCACCAGCCGACGATGGTGCTGGCCCGCCTGGTCGCGTCGCTGGCGACGGCGGTGGTGATGGGCTGGCTCTGGGCGAGATTCGGCAGGGAGGAGTGGCTGCGCCTGCCGAAACGCACGCGGACCGCGCGGACGACGGTGGGCATGAAGGCCTTCGTGGCCGGGTTGCAGCACGACTTCCTGCACGCGGGCGGATTCCTGGTGCTGGGCGCGGCAGCGGCGGCGACCTTCAACATCGCCGTACCGCGTTCGGTCCTGGCCGTCTTCACGGGGTCGTCCTGGCTGTCGCTCCTCCTCCTGGCCCTGCTGGCCGTGGTGCTGTGCGTGTGCAGCGAGGCGGACGCGTTCGTCGCGGCCTCCCTGAGCGGCTTCTCCCCGGCGGCGAAACTGGCGTTCATGGTCGTGGGCCCGATGGTCGACCTCAAACTGATCGCCCTCCAGGCAGGCACCTTCGGCCGCGCCTTCGCCCTCCGCTTCTCCTCGGCGACCTGGCTGGCGGCGGTGGTCAGCAGCACGCTGGTGGGCTGGTGGTTGCTGTGAGGCGCTACGGCTCGGCGGTCCTGCTGCTCCTCGTCGGCGGCGCGGTACTCCGGATCTCCCTCTTCAGCGAGCTGTACCTGCGCTACGTGCAGCCGGCGTTGAGGCCGTACCTGGTGATCTCCGGCGTGCTGCTGATGCTGCTGGGGCTGGCGGCGGCGGTACGGGGAGCAAGGCAGGGACCCCACGGGGAGGAGGGCGGTGAGGAGTTGGAGCAAGAGGAAGTCGAGCACGGCCACGCGCACGCATACTCCGACACCCACACCCACACCCACACCCACGCGCACGGCGGCCCGCGCGTCGCCTGGCTGCTGACGCTTCCCGCCCTGGCGCTGTTGCTCTTCCCGCCGCCGGCCCTCGGGTCGTACAGCGCATCCCGCGAGGAGGCCCAACGGGCGGCACAGGGCGTCGGCACCTTCCCGGCGCTGCCCGCCGGGAACCCGCTGGACATCTCGGTGGCCCAGTACAGCTCCCGCGCGATCTACGACACCGGCCACTCCCTCAGGGGCCGCACCCTCCGCATGACCGGCTTCGTCACCCACGGCTCCCACGGCACCTGGTACCTCACCCGGCTCCTCGTCACCTGCTGCGCCGCCGACGCGACGATCAGCAAGGTCGAGATCCGCGGCGACGAGGCCGACGGCGCCCCGCAGACGGACACCTGGGTCACGGTCACAGGCACCTGGCTCCCCAAGGGCAAGCTGGGAACGGACGGGGCATGGCCGCCGGTACTGAAGGCGACGACGGTCACCCAGGTAAAGGAACCGGCTGACCCGTATGACAAGCGTTGACGCCGACGCGGGTCAGGCGCCGGTTCAGGTGGCTCGCTTGTCGCCGACCTGCGCCTAGACCTGCACCCGTCCCTGCTTCTGCACATCCGTCAGGCGCTGGGTGCCGGTCTGGATCGCCAGTTGGGTCGCGTCCGTGGGGACGGTGCCCAGGCCGCCGTTCGTCAGGGTGATGGTGTCGTCGCCGATGCGGACGGCGGCCGTGTCGAGGGTGAGTGTGGACCGGTCGCCCTCGGGGGTGGTGCCGGTGAGGGTGAGGCGGAGTGCCTCGCGGGCGTCGCCCACCTCGGGGAGGGTGGCTTCGGTGACCTGGATCGTCTGGACGCCGGAACGGGTCGTCGTCGCCGTGAAGGTGGCGCACTTCTGGGGGAGGGTGCGGAGCCAGTTCAGGGTGCGGTTCACGTCCGCCTGGGGGAACGCGGCCACCTGGTAACGGAGTTGGGCGTCGTCGTCCGGGTCGTCCAGGGTGGTCACCGCCTGGGTGGTGGCCGGGGTGCCGAGGAGTTCGTCGGCGTAGAGGGCGTCCAGGAGGCGTTGGCAGTCCGGGATGTCCGTCTTCGCCTTCAGCAAGGTGTCCCGCCAGGTCGCCGTGCCCTGTGTCGGGGTCCAGGGGGCGCCGAGGTCCGCGTCGGTGATGAGGGCGGACTGGGCCTGGGCGGGGGTGAGGACGGGGGCGGCGGCGGGGGACGCGTGGGCCGCGGGGGTGGTGCGGACGGCGGAGGGGGAGGGGGCGGTCGTCACCTTGTGCAGGATGGCCTCGTTCGCACAGCCGGCGGTGGTGAGGGTGCCCGTGGCGAGTATCGCGGTGAGGAGGACACGGGCCGGGGTGCGGGTCATCGGGGGTCCCTCCTGGGGCGGGGTGCGTTGCCTCAACGGCACCATCGCCTCGGGCCGTCCACCAGCGCGCCGGGCCGTCCGGGTGAGTGCGGGTACCTCGGGTGTGGATCGGCTGCGGGCCCCCAGGGACGCGGGGATCTGCGCGACCGGCCGCGACGGGCCCGTACCCGGAAGGACTACGGCAGGGCGACGAGCAGTTGTTTGTCCGTCACCACGGCCAGGGACAGGGTGCGGTAGCCGACCGACTCGAACAGGACGGTGATCTTGCCGTCGCCCTCGCTCATGACCTCGCCCTCGCCCCACTGGTCGTGGCTGACGCGGACACCCGGCAGGTAGGCGTGGTCGCCCGCGCCGGTCTCCGCCGCGGTGTCCGGGCGCGTGCCGGGCCGGGGCCACCGGCGTTGCCGTGCGGTCGCCTTGCCGGACCGTTCGCGCCGCGGCTCGCTCGCCGGACCCGTGCAGGTGTCGCATCCCCCGCACGGCACGGGGCCGGAGTCGCCGAAGTAGCCGAGGAGGAACCGGCGTCGGCAGTCGGTCGTCTCGGCGTACCCGCGCATCATGTCGACCCGGGAGCGTTCGAGCTTGACGTGGGTCGCGTGCACGGCGAGGGCGCTTCGCACCACGGCGTCGATGTCGTCGTCCGCGGAAGCCTCGTCGGAGCCGTCGGAGCCGTCGGAGCCGTCGGAGCCGGTCGTGCCGACGAACCGGCTGCCCTCCCGTCCGGTCCGCACCGCCCCCGTCTCCTCCAGCAGGTTCAGCGCGGCGGACAGTGCCGTCGCCCCGAGCCCGCACTCGGCCCGGAGCCGGGTCGCGCGCACGGCGGCCGGCTCGCCGCGGAGGAACTCGGCGATGCGGCGCAGCGCGTCGGCGTCGGGGGCGCCGGTGGCGAAGAAGCGTTGCAGGCCCAGATCCTGCGGGCGGTAGGCGAGGATCGCCCTGGCCGGTGCCCCGTCGCGGCCGGCCCGGCCGATCTCCTGGTAGTAGGCGTCGAGCGAGCCGGGGACGGACGCGTGCAGCACGAACCGTACGTCCGCCTTGTCGATGCCCATGCCGAACGCCGAGGTGGCCACGACCACGTCGAGGTCACCGGAGCTGAACCGGTCCTGGGCCGCCCGGCGTTCGGCGGCGGACAGGCCCGCGTGGTAGCTCGCGGCGGCCAGTCCGAGGTCGCTCAGCTGCTGGGCGTAGCCGTCCGCCGCCTTGCGCGTCCCCGCGTACAGGATTCCCGGCTTCTCCTCGACGGCCGCCCGCTCCACGACGAACCGTTCCTTGGCGGCCACGTCCTGGAAGGTCGTCACCTCCAGGCTGATGTTGGGGCGGTCGAAGCCGGCCACTATCTCCACCGGGTCGCGCATGCCGAGCCGTTCGGAGATGTCCCGGCGTACCGGGGCCGCCGCGTTCGCGGTCAGGGCGAGCACCGGCGGGTTGCCGAGCCGTTCGCGCGCGTGCCGCAGCCGCAGGTAGTCCGGCCGGAAGTCGTGCCCCCAGGACGACACGCAGTGCGCCTCGTCCACCACCAGGAGCCGGGGACGGACGGCGGCGAGCCGGTCCGTGACGTCCGGCTTGGCGAGCTGCTCGGGGGCGAGGAAGACCACGTCGACGGAGGAGGCGCTGATGCGGGCCCAGGCTGTCTCGTTGTCGCTCCGGCGCTGCGCGGAGTTGATGGCGGCGGTGCGCAGCGCCCCGGATCCGAGCAGGCTCTGCATCTGGTCCCGCTGCAGCGCGATCAGCGGGGAGACGACCACGACCGGACCGCCGAGCAGGACCGCCGGCACCTGGTACACGGCGGACTTGCCCGCGCCGGTCGGCATGACGGCGAGGACGTCACGCCCCTTCATCACGGCCTTCATCGCGCTCAGCTGGGCCGGACGCAGCCGCTGCCAGCCGAAGACCCGGCGGGCGGTGGTGCGCAGTCGACGGGCCGTGAGTGCGAACATGGCTCTCCTCGGGAGGGGGCGTCCAACCGCCGTGTGTCTGGCGGCTACCCCGGTTCGCCGGGATATTCGTCTCAAGGGATCGGGCCGCCCGTGTCGAGATCGCGGTGACGGCTCCGTCCTCGGGGTGGATGGCGACGACTTCCCTGGAGGACGATCATGCGAGCGAGTGAGATCACCGAGATCCTGGACCGGCCGATCAGCCGGGAGCTGCTGGCCCGGGACGTGCTCCGGCTGGCCTACGTGGCCAAGGACGGCACGCCCCGGAACGTCCCGATCGCGTTCACCTGGAACGGCACGGAGATCGTCATGTGCACGACGGAGAACGCCCCGAAGCTCCCGGCTCTGCGGGAGAACCCGACGGTCGCGCTGACGATCGACACCGAGGTGCATCCGCCCAAGATCCTGCTGATCCGGGGCCGGGCGGAGCTGGACGCCGTGGACGGCATCCCGGAGGAGTACCTCCAGATGAACGGCTCGTACGAGATGACGCCCGAGCAGCGCGTCGAGTGGGAGGCGGAGGTCCGCTCGCTCTACGACGGGATGGTCCGCATCGTGGTGACGCCGACCTGGGTGAAGCTGATCGACTTCGAGACGACCCTGCCCAGCGCGGTGGAGGAGTTGGTGAAGCGGCGCGCCGAGCGCGAGAACGCCTGATCAGCGGGCGATCGAGAGCGCGAAGGGCGCGAATCCGCTGGACCGGATGACATGCGGTACGAACAGGATGGCGCTCTCGGTGGCCCGGGCCGTCTCGATCCCGCCGAGGTCGGTGATCCACTCCTGCCGCCAGCCGAGGTCCACGAGAAGCCCGCGGACGACCTGCTTGGCCTTCGCGTCCGCGCCGGAGAGGAAGGCGGTGGGCGGCTGGGTGAGCGAGGAGGGCTCGGTCATCACCGTGTGGAGCATCGTGTTGAGGGTCTTGACGACGAGTGTCTCGGGCAGCGCCTCCTGGAGCCGCTCCGCGAGACTCGAACCGGGGTAGAGCAGGCCGGCGGGCAGTCCGTCGGGTCCGTCGACGGTGGCGTTGGAGACATCCACGAGGATCTTGCCCCGCAGCTCCGTGCGCAGCGCGGCGAGCCGTTCCAGCGAGCCCGCGCCGGGGGTCGCGTTTATGACGACGCGCGCGGTCCGTACGGCGTCCGCGGTGGCCTCCGGCGAGCGGGGTGCCACGGTCACCTGGTGTCCGGCCCGGGTGAGGGCGGTCGCCAGGCCGCCGCCGACCCGGCCGCCGCCGAGAATGGTGATGTCAGTCATCTCGATCAGGGTCCTTCTGCGATTCGGGTGGTGAACGGGTTCAACGGGTTCAACGGGACAGCGTGGCGACCGCGGCGGCGTGCACGGCAGGCGCGGCGGCGAGGAAGCTCTCGCTCTGCGGAGTCCAGGGGCGGCCCTCGACGTCGGAGATCCGTCCGCCTGCCTCGGTGACGAGCAGGACCCCGGGAAGCAGGTCCGCGCGGGCTCCGGCGAACTGCCAGAAGGCCTCGATCCGGCCGGCGGCCACGTTCACCAGGTGCAGGGTGGCGGGCACGGACGTCCGCACCACCAAGGCGTCGACGAGCATCTCGGTGATCGAGGCCCCGACCCGCCGCACGACCTTCTCGTCCTCGTCCGGCCTGGCCTGGCTCGTGGCCACGATGCCCAGACCGAGTTCCGGGGTCCGGGACACGTGCAGTGGCCGGCCGTCGAGGTGGGCGCCTGCGCCCACGAGCGCGGTGTACGTCTCGCCGGTCAGCGGCAGGTGGACCACGGTCAGCACCGGCTGGTTGTCGCGTACGAGGGTCGCGGTCACCGCCCAGTCCGACAGGCCGTGCAGATGGTTGACGTTGCCCTCGGCCGGGTCCACCACCCACCACTCGCCGTCCGGGAGCGCGCCGCCGTCCAACTCCTCCTCCACCCAGCGGGCGTCCGGGCGCAGATCCGTGAGGCGCGGGCGGAGGACGTCGAGGACCGCGTCGTCGTTGGCGGCGAGCGCCCGCATCAGCTCGTCGAAGGACCCGTAGGGGACCACGTCCCCGAAGCGGTCCCGCAGCGCCGCGCCCGCCGTGCGTACGGCGGTCTCGGTCTGTGCGAGCAGGTCGGCGTCGGAGGTGACGGCGGGGTTCCGGGGCGCTGCGGGCATGGCGGTACTCCTGTCTGAACTGCGGGGATCGAGGTCGACCGGGCGAGAACCTCGTTCGTTCGCGCCCGCACTTCGACGGTAGGAGAGGCCATCGTTAACATCAAGTGCATGTAAAGCACGCCTAGGATGACTCCCATGCAACTGGACCTGAATCTGCTCGCCGCGCTCGACGCGCTGCTGGAGGAGGGCAGCGTGGCCGGCGCCGCCGACCGCCTGCACGTCACCTCCCCCGCGATGAGCCGCAGCCTCGGCCGGATCCGGCGTACGACGGGGGACCAGATCCTGGTGCGCACCGGCCGCACGATGACCCCGACGCCGTACGCCATCGCCGTGCGGGAGCAGGTGCACGATCTGCTCCAGCAGGTCCGGGGCGTGCTGGCGCCGAGCCGGGAACTCGACCTCGCGACGCTGGACCGCACGTTCACGCTCCGCTGGCACGACGCGCTGGTCTCGCTCGGCGGGCCCGCGCTGCTGGCCGCGGTGCGCGCGCAGGCTCCCGGTGTGCGGCTGCGCTTCATCGCCGAATCGAGCGTCGACACACCGGAGTTGCGCCGGGGCGAGGTCGATCTCGCCTCGGACGCGGGCCGCCCGACCGCGCCCGAGATACACGCCGACCGGGTGGCCGAGACACAGCAGGTCGTCGTCGTACGGCAGGGGCATCCGCTCACCCGCGTCAGGAGCGTCACCGCCGCGCGGTACGCCGCGGCCGATCACATCAACGTCTCGCGGCGCGGCCGGCTCGGTAACGTCCTCGACGAGGCTCTCGCGCGCCTCGACCTCACGCGGCGCGTGGTGGTCACCGCGCCCACGGAGAGCGCCGCGTACGAGTTCGTGCGGGGCTCCGACCTCGTCGTCACCGCGCCCGAGGCGACGGCCCGTTCGGCCGCCGCGGACCTGGGCATGGTCCTGCTCCCGCTGCCCCTCGACCTGCCGCCCGCCCCGGTCTACCTGTCATGGCATCAGCGCTACGACACCGACCCCGCGCACATCTGGCTGCGCACCCTGGCCCGAACCGCCCTCACCGAGGCGGTGGGCGCCCGCGATCACAGCGCCGGTTCCGTGCCGTAGTGGTTTCGGGTGCGGCCCGGTGGGGGCTTGCCGCGCAGTTCCCCGCGCCCCCAAAAACAGGGGGTTCCTACTGAGGCCGACCAGAAGGGCAACCCCCTAGGGGCGCGGGGAACTGCGCGCCCGGCCCCACCGGCCGCGCCCGAAAATCCGTCGCCGACCCCGTCACCCCCCTGCTACGGTCCCCGCATGAAGCGCGCCAAGCCGTTCCCGTCCGTCTGGACGACGACGCCGGACCCTGTCCCGGCGCGCTGACCACTGACTCATGTCGAAGCCCCGGGGCGAGTGCCCCGGGGCTTCGTCGTCGCCGGACTCCTCGCCCCGCCCGTCGCGAAGCGAGGAACCCCGCCATGTACGACCACCGCCGCCTCGGCCGTGAACTCGACCTCTTCGACACCGACCCCCTGATGGGCGCGGGCCTGCCGTACTGGCTCCCGGACGGTGCCGTCGTCCGGCACGAACTGGAGGAGTACGTAAGGGAGTTGGAGCGGGCCGCCGGGTACCGGCACGTGTACTCGCCGGTCCTCGGCAAGCGCGAGCTGTACGAGATCTCCGGCCACTGGTCCCACTACAGCGACGACATGTTCCCGCCGATGGAACTGGGCGCGGAAGAGGTCGTGCTGCGGCCCAGCCTCTGTCCCCACCACGCCCTCATCTACCGCTCCCGCTCCCACAGCTACCGTGAACTTCCCCTCCGGATGGCCGAGTTGGGAGCCATGTACCGCTCCGAACTCTCCGGCGTGCTCGGCGGCCTCACCCGCGTCCGGGCCATCCAGCTCAACGACGCCCACATCTTCTGCACCCTGGACCAGGCCGTCGACGAGGCCCGCGAAGCCCTCGCGCTCATCACCCGCGCCTACGCCGACCTCGGCATCCGCGCCTCCCGCCACCGCCTGTCCCTGCCGGGCGAGGGCGGCAAGTACGTCGCCGATCCGGCCCTGTGGCGGCGGGCCACCGCGTTGCTGCGTGAGGTCCTCGACGACTCCGGCATCCCGTACGAGTGCGCCGAGGGCGAGGCCGCCTTCTACGGTCCGAAGATCGACGTCCAGATCACCGACGCGGCCGGCCGCGAGGCCACCCTCTCCACCGTCCAGATCGACTTCCACCAGCCCGAACGCTTCGACCTGCACTACATCGGCGCCGACGGAGCGAAACACCGGCCGGTCATGGTGCACCGCAGCGTCATCGGGAGCGTGGAACGGGCCGTGGCGCACCTCGTGGAAGAACACGGCGGGGCGTTCCCGGCCTGGCTCGCCCCCGTGCAGCTGGTCGTCCTGCCGGTGTCGGAGGCGCAGGCGGGGCCGGCCCACGAGCTGCTCCGGCGGGCTCGACAGGGCGGGCTCCGCGCGGAGTCGGCCGCTCCCGGCGACGGCAGCCTCGGCGCCCGGGTCCGGGCCGCGCGCCTCGCCCCGTACCAGGCGGTGATCGGCGAACGGGAGGCCGCCGACGGTCTGGTCGCCGTACGGCTGCGGGACGGGCGGCGGATCGGGCCGCTGGCGCCCGCCGAGCTGCTGCGCCAGATCGGCGCCCGGGTCGAGGCGCGCGGCACCGCGCTGTGGGCGGATGCGTAAGGTCACCCTTTGAGGTGCCCAGAGCGTCCCGGAGCTGCCCTGAAGTCCTCTGAAGTGTTCTGAGCCGCCTTGATCCGCCGAACCGCCGAACCGCCACCGAGAGGAGCCTGCCGTGACCGGTCAGCCCATCCCCGTGATCATCGACTGCGACACGGGGGTCGACGACGCCCTGGCACTGCTGTTCGCCGTCCGGCACCCGGGCCTCGACCTGCGCGCGGTCACCTGCGTCGCCGGCAACACGGACGTCGACCAGGTCGTACGGAACACGCTGGTCGTCCTCGACCACGCGGGCGCCGGTGACATCCCGGTCGCGCGCGGCGCGGCCCGGCCGCTGATCGAACCGGCGCGCTCGGCCGCCCATGTCCACGGCCGGGACGGCATGGGCGACCTGGGGCTGCCGGACTCCGCGCGCACGCCCGCCGACGTGGACGCGGTGACGCTGCTGCGCCGCGAGATCCTGGCCTCGCCGAGCCCGGTGACGCTCGTCCCGACGGCACCCCTGACGAACATCGCGCTGCTCCTGCGCACGTTCCCCGAGGTCACCCGCAACATCGAGCGGATCGTGTTCATGGGCGGCGCGGTCGCGGTCGGGAACGCCACGCCGGTCGCGGAGTTCAACGTGTGGCACGACCCGGAGGCCGCCGCGATCCTGCTCACCGCCGGGGTCCCGATCACGATGTACGGCCTGGACGTCTTCGAGCGGGTGCAGGTCCAGGCCGCCGACATCCGGCGGCTGCGGGAGAGCGCGGAACCCCGGCTGAGGCTCGCCGGTGACCTCCTCGCCCACCGCGACCCGGCCGTCACCGCCGACCCCACTCCCACCGGCGGCCTCGGCGACGCGGGCGCGGTCTGCGCGGTCGCCGACCCGGGCGGCCTCACCACCCGTCTCCTCCCGGTCGAGGTCTCCCTCGCCCCGGGGCCGTCCCGCGGCCAGACGATCGTCGACCGGCGCGCCCGTCACGGCGAGTCCGAGATCCACGACGGCCTGCGCGAACAGGCCCTGGTGGACGTGGGGTTGGACGTGGACGTGGAGCGGTACGTGAAGCTGTGGCTGGAGACGGTCGAGGGCTAGGGCCTGCCCGGCGGACGCCGGGCGGCGGACGGACGCCGGGCCGGGATCGTCTCCCGGCCCGGCGTCCCGCGTGTTCAGATCACGTTACGACTGCGAGGCCCGCCGGCGCCGCGTCGCGACCACGATCGCCGCGCCGCCCGCGAGCAGCACCGCCGCTCCGCCGACCAGCACACCGGTGTTGCCGCCGCCGCCGGTCTCCGCGAGGTCACCGCCGCCGCCGTTGGGGGAGGGTGCGGCGGCCGGGGCAGTGCTCGAACCCGAGGCGGACGGGGTCGGGGTGGACTCCGGGGTCGACTCGGACGCGCTCGGGGTCGGCGTCGGGGTCGAGGACTCGGAGGCGGGCGGGGTGGACTCCGCGGACGACGGGGGGACCGACGCGGGGGCCGAGGGGGACGGCGACTCCTTGGTCGTGCAGTCCTTCGTGCCGCCGTTCCAGGCCGCGATCAGCTTGTCCTTGATGACCGGGTGGTCGGGGCCCTTGGGCAGGTCGCCGTGGACGAGACCGTCACCGGCGGCCGGGTTGCCGTCGAACTTCACCGCGCCGCGGTAGAGGTCGATCTGCGCGAAGCAGCCCTCGTCCGGCACCGCGATGTCCAGCGAGTCCGTCTGGCCCTTCTTCACGGTCGCCGTGTCGAAGTCGACGAAGACCTGCTGCCCGGAGGTGGCGAAGGTCGGGCCGTGCGCGGTGTACGAGGCGAGCGAGGCGGTGCAGGTGGAGGCGTCGCCGGCGGTGCGGACCTTGATGTGGATCTTGCCGTCGTCGGTGGGCTTCAGGTTCTGGTCGTCGACCTTCACCGAGGGGAAGAAGTCGGTTCCGTTCAGCGAGAACTGGCAGCCCTCCGTCTCGGTGACCGTGCCGGCGCCGGAACCGGGCCGGTAGTGGCCGGAGCCCCAGCCGTCACCGCCGTCGCCGTGGGCCCAGGCGCCGGACGCGGCGCCGACGGAGGCGGCGGCGAGGGCGAGGGAGGCGGCGCCCGTCCCCAACAGACGGCGCACGGTGACACGACTGGCTATGGACATACTGATCCCATCTGGCGGTGCTAGGAGTGGAGGGCGGTGGAGCACGCAGGCGGAGAGACGGAGGAAGCGGGGGAAGTGAGGTAGCTCAGCGACACCGGGCTCATCGGTCACATGCGCCACAGCGTGTGCACATCGTGGGTC
This sequence comes from Streptomyces sp. NPDC090083, assembly GCF_044747445.1. Taxonomy (NCBI): domain Bacteria; kingdom Bacillati; phylum Actinomycetota; class Actinomycetes; order Kitasatosporales; family Streptomycetaceae; genus Streptomyces; species Streptomyces sp. NPDC090083. The sequence goes on from NZ_JBIVED010000006.1 coordinate 420,317, forward strand.
TACCGGAAGTTGACTGTCAACTTCCGCAAGCGCAGCGGGAATTCATAAGGAGACCACGTGACCGACCTGTCCTCCCGTGACCCGGACTGGTGGCGCCAAGCCGTCGTCTACCAGGTCTATCCGCGCAGTTTCGCCGACGCCGACGGCGACGGACTCGGGGACCTCAAGGGCATCACCCAGCGCCTCGGTCATCTCGCCGCGCTCGGCGTCGACGCGCTCTGGCTGAGCCCGTTCTACCCGTCCGAACTCGCCGACGGCGGCTACGACGTGGCCGACTACCGCGACGTCGACCCGCGCCTCGGCACGCTGGACGACTTCGACGCGATGGTCGCCGAAGCCCACCGGCTCGGCCTGAAAGTCATGGTCGACATCGTGCCCAACCACACCTCGCGGCAGCACAGGTGGTTCCAGGAGGCGCTGGCCGCCCCGCCCGGTTCCGCCGCCCGCCGTCGCTACGTCTTCCGGGACGGCCGCGGCGAGCACGGCGAACTCCCGCCCACCGACTGGCCGTCGGTGTTCGGCGGCAGCGCGTGGCGCCGAGTCCCGGACGGACAGTGGTACCTGCACCTCTTCACCCCCGAACAGCCCGACCTCGACTGGGACGAAGAGGAGGTCCGGGAGGACTTCCGCACCACCCTGCGCTTCTGGTCCGACCGCGGCGTCGACGGCTTCCGCGTGGACGTCGCCCACGCCCTCGCCAAGGACCTCACCGAGCCGCTCCGCGACGTGGGCCCCCTCGCGGCGAACTCCGAGGACGTCCTCGACTCGATCCCGCCCGGCAGCCACCCGTACTACGACCGGGACGAGGTCCACGCGATCTACCGCGACTGGCGGCGTACCGTCCTCGACACCTACACCCCGCCCCGCATGGCGGTCGCCGAGGCCTGGGTACCGGCCGCCCGCCGTGCGCTGTACGCCCGCCCGGACGAACTCGGCCAGGCCTTCAACTTCGAGTACCTGGAAGCCGGTTGGGACGCGGAGCAGCTCCGCGAGGTGATCACGGGCTCGCTCGCCACGGCCCGCGCGGCGGGTGCCTCGGCCACCTGGGTGCTCTCCAACCACGACGTCGTACGGCACGCCTCCCGGCTGATGCTGCCGCCCGGCACCGACCCGAACACCTGGCTGCTGTCCAACGGCCGCACGCCGCCGGTCGACACGGCGGCCGGCCTGCGCCGCGCCCGCGCCGCGACCCTGCTCATGCTGGCACTGCCCGGTTCGTCGTACGTCTACCAGGGCGAGGAACTCGGCCTTCCCGAGGTCGCCGACCTGCCCGTCGAGGCCCTCCAGGACCCCATCTGGGAACAACAGGGCCACACCCACAAGGGCCGCGACGGCTGCCGGGTCCCCCTGCCGTGGACGACGACCGGGCCGTCGTACGGCTTCGGGGCGGGGCCCGCGTGGCTGCCGCAGCCGGCGGGTTTCGCGGCGTACGCCGTCGAGGCGCAGGACGGGACCGAGGGCTCGACCCTTCAGCTGTACCGCACCGCGCTGCGACTGCGCCGCAAGCTGCTCGACGGGGAGGCGCTGACCTGGGCCGACAGTCCGCCCGGCGTGCTGCACTTCGCCCGCTCCGACGGCTGGCGCTGTGTCACCAACCTGTCGGACGCGCCGGTCGCCCTGCCGCCGGGGGAGCTGCTGCTGAGCAGTGAACCGGCGGCGGGGGAGCGGCAGTTGGCACCTGACGTGACGGTGTGGCTCGGGGCGTAGGCCGGTCACCCCACGGTCGGTGTCTGGCTCGGGTTGCCGGCACTGGCCGTGGGGGACTCACCCGGCAGGACCGGCGGCTGGGTGGTGCTGTTCACCGGCGGGGTGAGCACGACCTCCGGCTGTCCGGCGGCCGGGGGCGGCGGGGTCAGGTCCGTGGCGGGCAGCTTCGGCGGGGTCGTCTCCTGGAAGAGGACCTGGCTGAAGTTGACCAGGCCGGTCTCCTCCATCACCGTGATGTGGTCCAGGACCGTCGCGTTGGCCTGGTTGGCGAGGATCCGTACGAGGGTGTTCTCCGTCGTGGAGCGGATCTTCGCGATGGTGTTGAAGATCGAGCCGTGCGTCACGCGCAGGATGTTGGCGAAGTCGGTGTCGAACTGCTTGCCGCTGTCCGAGTTCAGGGTGTTGATGAATCCCTGCTGCTGCGGGCTGGGCAGGTTGGGGATCGTGATGTTGAGCATGGGAGCGATCTTGCGGCAGCTGGCGTCCAGCGCGGCGTGTCCGTCGATCAGGTGCTTGCTCGCGGTGATCACGGCGGGGCTGGAGCCCTTCTTCAGGCCCATCTGGCCGACGGGGTACTCCCACAGCCCGGCCGCGCGCACCTTGACCACGAAGTCGCGGTCGGCCTCGGTCAGCGGCCCCCACTGCGTGTTGGCGATGACGCGCGAGGTGTTGCTGGAGACCGTGTTGACGCCGAGCATTGCCGGATAGGCGAGTGCGACGAGGGTCAGGCTGAGGGCACCGCCCACCACCATGGTTCCTGTCGCGTTCCGCGAAAAGCGCACCGTGCCTCCTGTGTCGTGGGCCGCCCGTCGGCGGTACGGACAGTCAGGGATACGGATCGGGGAAGCACGCGAAGTCTTTGGTTTTGGTAAAGCCGGAGTGGGGCGCGTCACAAGTGACGGGTGGGTCCTCCGGTTCCTGCGGGGGTTCGAGGGTGACGGAACGGGGCATCCCGGGCGCCACCCTCCCCTCAGCCGGAACCGGCGCCGGGACCGCCGGGCCGGGTCACATGTGCTGGCCGGGCTCGTAGCCGCCGGCCGGCATCGTCAGCATGACGTTCATGCGGTTGAAGCTGTTGATGAGGGCGATCAGCATGACGAGCGCCATGAGCTGCTCCTCGTCGTAGTGCTTCGCCGCGTTCGCCCACACGTCATCCGGCACGCCGCCCGCCGCGTCGGCGATCCGGGTGCCCTCCTCGGTCAGCTCCAGGGCGGCCCGCTCCGCGTCGGTGAAGACGGTGGCCTCGCGCCAGACGGCGACCAGGTTGATGCGCAGCGAGGTCTCACCGGCCGCGGCGGCGTCCTTGGTGTGCATGTCGGTGCAGAATCCGCAGCCGTTGATCTGGCTCGCCCGGATCTTCACCAGTTCCTGGGTGGCGGCGGGCAGCGGCGAGTCCTCGACGACCTTGCCCGCCGCGACGAAGTGCTTCAGGGCCTTCCCGGCGAGGGGGCTGGCGAAGGCGTTCAAACGAGCACTCATGGTGGGCTCCTCTGTTGTTTCGTGATCGTGCCTACACAGCTCTGACGGAACGACCCCCTACGAATGTGACAGCGCCGATTTGTGACCTGGCTCTCGCCGCGCGGCCCCGTCGGACCCCGTGGTCAACTGCCCTTCGTTGACGGAATGTTGACCCGTGTATGGCACAGCATTGGCGAACCCCGGCGATACGTTCGGCCCCATGCCACCACTCCCCCCACACCCCCAGCGGGCCCGGCAGCAGGCCCCCCTGCCCGTCCTCCCGTACCGCAAGCCCACCAAGGGCCGTGACTACTGGGTGCTGAACGACGTGCTCCCGGACGTGGACGCCGTACGGGAGCGGTGTCTCGCGAAGGACGACTGGGTCAAGGGGTATCCGTACACGTCGGAGACCTGGCCGGGGCTGCGGACGATGCCCGGCCTCGAACCGTCCGAGCTGGGGCAGATCGAGCGCCTGGTCAAGCAGGCCACCGGGGCGAAGGAACTCTGGGTGCAGCAGGCGCCCGGCGGCGGCACCCTCAACCACAACTGCGTCCAGGTCGTCGGGAAGGGCGAGAGCGAGCCCCGCCCGCACACCGACTCCCGCTCCCTGTGCCGGTACGCCGCCGTCCTGTACCTCAACCCGTCCGTGCCCAAGGACTGCGGCACCAGCTTCTACCGCCAGCACCTGCCCGGCGGACGCCTCGGCGGCAACGTCGTCCAGGCCCCGCACAACAACCTCGTCGAGGCCCTGGGCACCCGCTTCGTCGCCCCGGACGCCTTCGAGGAGGACGTCCGCGTGCCGCACCGCTACAACAGCCTGCTGCTCTACCACGCCAACCTCGTGCACAGCGCGACCGGCTACCACGGCAGCACGCTGGAGGAGAAGCGCATGACAGCGGTCTTCTTCTGGATGGCCTGACCGCGTCCCGGAGGACACCGACCAGCGCATCCCTACGTCACCCGCCGGCCCCGGCGCTCCGTCAGCGCCGCTCCGAACACCATCCCCACCGCGATGGCCGTGACGATCGTGACCAGCTTCAGCAGGTCACGGAAGCCCTCGATGACATGGCCGCCCGCCAGCGTCGTCAGCCCGCGCATGCCCAGGGAGCCGACGGTGAGGGTGAAGAAGCCGGGCAGCAGCAGGACCAGGCGGGGCGGGCGGTGCTCGGCGCGGGCCAGCAGGGTGGCCGCCCCCGCCAGCACCGCCGCCGCGACGAACGTGCCGCCGACCTCCCCCACCAGCTTCGTGAACAGTGACTGCACGCCGACGGTGACGTAGACCAGCAGGAGCAGCGGCCAGAACAGGCGGCGCGGGACCGCGAACGCCAGGACCGTGCCGAAGGTGAACACGATCCAGCCGAGGAACAGGGCCCAGCGCGCCATGTCGGAGTCGGCCGCGATGTCCCAGAGCGCGTGCGTGGAGGTGCCGGTGGCGAACACGCCCAGCATCACGCCCAGGTACAGCTGCACCAGCAGGAACACGGCGTAGACGAGCCGGATCGCGCCGGTGGTGATGAGTCCCGCGGCCAACTCGGCGGTGGCGGCGCTCAGATAGTCGCCGGGGACGAAGAAGAAGAGGGCGGGCAGCATCAGCAGCACCGGTCCGCCGTGCGAGGGTTCGCGGGCGAACACCTCAAGTGCCACCACCGACACGACCGTCGAGACGACGAGCGGCAACACCTTCTCCAGACGCGGGAGCCGGTCGGCCGCGACGGCCAACACGGCCGCGACGGTGGCCAGTACGGCCGTCGACCCGACCTCGTACCAGGTGGGCTGCATCAGCGGTGCGAAGCCGAGCGCGAACAGCACGATGCCGAGCAGCTTCACCGGCCAGGGGTAGGGGGCGGGCGCGTTCTCGATCCCGGCCAGCCGCCGGTCGGCCTCCAGGACACCGAGGCGGCCCTCCCGTACGTCCGTGAGCAGCGGTTTCAGCGCGGTGACCTGGTCGAGACGGAACACCTCGGGGAACCCGCGCACCGTCACCGTCCGCGTCCCGCCCCCGGCGGTGACCGTCAGCGCCGCCGCGTCCGGCACCAGCAGCAGGGACGCCCCGCCGCCCAGCGACCGGGCCGCCGACCGCACCGAGTCCTCGATCAACTCGGCGCCCTCACCGCTCGACCGCAGCAGCAACCCGGTCAACCGGGCCAGGAACACGGTGAGTTCGTCGAGCGAGGCCGCTGTGCGCCGCTGCTCCACGACCGCCTCCCTCGGGTGTCCCGCGGATACCGAGACCGCGGTCACGATCAGCCTGGACGCTTCCCGCCGCACCGGCACCCCGGGCACCCGCACCTCACCCGGACGGCCCACCCGGACTGCGCCCGCAGCGGCCTGCGCCGAGCCTGGCCACACCACCCGGAAGTCATCCCCAGGGAGGGCCTGTGGCCTCGATGGACGTCCCCGCCGACCTGCCGAAACCGGTGCCGTCGGCACGCACGGCCGCGAGAACCCGGCCCGCGCCCACGCTGACCTGGGTCACCCTCGCCCTGATGACGACCTCGTCGGTGGCCAGCCTGCGGGCCGCCCCGACGATGGCCGTGTACGGCCTGGCCTGCGTGTTCCTCTACCTCGTCCCGGCGATCGTGTTCCTGCTGCCGACCGCGCTGGTCTCCGCGGAACTCGCCTCGGGCTGGAGCGGCGGCGTCTACCGCTGGGTCAGCGAGGGGCTGTCGAAACCGCTCGGGTTCCTCGCCGTGTGGTGCCAGTTCGCGATGACGATCTTCTACTACCCGAGCCTGCTCGCCTTCGTCGCGAGCACCATCTCGTACGTCATCGACCCGGCCCTCGCCTCGAACGGCCTCTACACCGCGATCGTCATCATGGTCCTGTACTGGACCGGGGTGTGGGTGTCCTCGCGCGGCACCAAGGCCCTTGCCGGACTGTCCAGTTGGGGCCTGATCATCGGAACGCTGGTACCGGGCACCATCCTTGTCGTCCTCGGCATGGTCTTCCTCGCCCAGGGCAACCCGTCGGCCGCCCCGATGACGTCGAGCCACCTGCTGCCCGAGTGGACGGGCCTCGCCAGCCTCGTCCTCATCGTCAACAACTTCCTCTCCTACTCCGGCATGGAGATGAACGCCGTCCACGTCTCGTCGCTGAAGGACCCGGCGAAGGAGTACCCCAAGTCGATGTTCCTGGCGATGGGCCTGGTGCTGCTCATCTTCATCCTCCCCGCCCTGGCGATCAGCTGGGTGGTGCCGTCGGACCAGACGAGCCTCACCGCCGGTGTGATGCAGGCGTTCAACGCGTTCTTCTCGTACTTCCACATCGGCTGGATGACCCCGATCGCCGCCGTGATGCTGGTCTCCGCCTCACTGGGCGGCATGCTCACCTGGCTCGCCGGACCGTCCAAGGGCCTGCTGGAGATCTCCCGCGGCGAGGGCTACCTCCCGCCGTTCCTGCAGAAGCTGAACAGGTTCGGGGTGCAGCAGAACATCCTCGTCACCCAGGGCGTGGTGACCACGGTCATCGCCCTCGGCTACGCGTTGCTCCCCAACGTCTCCAACGTGTACTGGATCTTCTCGACCATCACCACGCAGGTGTACCTCATCGTCTACCTGCTGATGTTCGTCGCGGCCATGCGGCTGCGGAAGACCCAGCCCGACCATCCGCGCGGCTACCGCGTCCCCGCCCTCCATCTCCTCTGCACCGTGGGCCTGTTGGCGTCGATCGCCGCGCTCGCGATCGGTTTCGTCCCGCCCTCGCAGTTCGGCGGCGGCAGCGTCTGGTCGTACGTCGGGATCATCGGCGGCGGGCTCGTCATCCTCGGCCTGCTGATCCCCGGGGCGTTCCTGAAGTTCCGCAAACCGGGCTGGCGCACGGAGGCGTCCACGGAGGACGCGACGGCCGGTGGTGCCGCATGAGCCCCACGAAGTTCGCCTCCGAACACCGGTGGATCTACGTCGGTGCCATCGTCCTGCTGGTCGTGCTCGCCGTCGTCGGTGTCATCCAGTACGACAGCGTGAAGACCACCAACAAGGCCACGGACAAGGCGAACCAGCTCGCCGACGCGGCGGTGGCGGCCGGCTATCCCCGGCCCGAGACCAAGACGATCGCCCGCGCGCTCGGCACCGACGGCGGCATCGTCTGCAAGAGCCCCGGCAGCGCCCTGAAGTCGGCCCTGTGGAAGATCAACGTCTCGAACGGCGCCGCGTTCGTCGGCCAGCGCCCGGTCATCGGCGACACGGCCGCGCTGCGGGCCGAGATCAAGATCCTGGAGATCTACTGCCCCGACAAGCTGCACAAGATCCAGGACAAGATCGACGACCTGAAGACCGACACCACGGTGAGGCAGTGACCACGATGACCGAACTCGCTTCCCGTATCGCCGCGTTGATGCCCCGCGCCCAGGCCGACCTGACCGAACTCGTCGCGATCCCGTCCGTCGCCGACCCCCGCCAGTACCCGCCCGAGGAGTGCCACAAGGCCGCCCGGTGGGTCGCCGACGCCTTCACCGAGGCGGGCCTGCGCGATGTGCACCTCGCGGAGACCCCGGACGGCAGCCACGCCGTGATCGGCCACCGCCCGCCCCCGCCCGGCGCCCCCACCGTCCTGCTCTACTGCCACTACGACGTCCAGCCCCCGCTCGACGACAAGGCCTGGACGACCCCGCCCTTCACGCTCACCGAGCGCGACGGCCGCTGGTACGGACGCGGCACCGCCGACTGCAAGGGCAACATCGTCATGCACCTCACCGCCCTGCGCGCGCTCGGCGAAGACCTCCCGGTCGGGCTGAAGTTCGTCGCCGAGGGCTCAGAGGAACAGGGCACGGGCGGCCTTGAGCAGTACGTCGCCCAGCACCCGGAGAAGTTCCTCGCGGACGCCCTGCTGGTCTGCGACACCGGCAACGCGGCGGTCGGCGTCGGCACCGCGACCACCACCCTGCGCGGCCTGGCCAACGTCGTCGTCACCGTCGACACCCTCGCGGGCGAGATCCATTCGGGCATGTTCGGCGGCCCGGCCCCCGACGCGCTGGCCGCCCTGATCCAGCTCCTCGCCTCGCTCCGCGACCCGGAGACCGGCGCCACCGTGATCAACGGCCTGGACTGCGAGGGCACTTGGGACGGCGTCGGCTACGACGAGCAGCAGTTCCGCACGGACGCGGGCGTCCTGGACGGCGTCCACCTGACCGGCACCGGAACCGTCGCCGACCGGCTCTGGGCCCGACCCGCCGTCACCGTCCTCGGCATCGACTGCCCGCCGGTGGTCGGCTCGGCGGCGGCCGTACCGGCGACCGCCCGCGCCCGCGTCAGCCTGCGCGTCCCGCCCGGCACGAATCCGGACACGGCCCGCGAGGCCCTGACCGCACACCTGACGGCCGCGGCGCCCTGGGGCGCGAGGGTGACCGTCGAGACGGAGGGCACCGGCTCCCCCTTCCGCGCCGCCACCGACGGCCCGGCGTACGCCGCGCTCGGCACCGCGATGGAGGAGGTCTACGGCACACCCCTCGCCTACCTCGGCCAGGGCGGCTCCATCCCGCTGTGCAACGTCCTCGCCGAGACCTACCCCCGCGCCGAGATCATCCTCATGGGCGTCGAGGAGCCCCGCTGCCTCATCCACGCCCCGAACGAGAGCGTCGACCCGACGGAGATCGAGCACATGGCGCACGTGGAGGCGCTGTTCCTGAAGGAGTTCGCGAAGGTGCGTGCCCCGGGCTGACCGGCCGAAGCCACTGGAACGGCCAGGTCGAGCGGGAGCTTGTGGCGATGTCGGCGCCGGCGTCGGCGTGGGCAGAGGAGGCGCGGGTGACGGACAGCGACGCCGGGGAACTGGAACGGCTGCGGGCGCGGGTCGCCGTACTGGAGGCGGAACGGCGCCCGCGGCACCGGGCACGCTCCCTGCTCGCCGTGGTGCTCGTGGTCCTGGGGTGCGTGCTCGCCCCGCTCGCGGCGGTGGCCGCGTGGACGGCGGACACCGTGGGCGACACGGACCGCTATGTCGCCACGGTCGCGCCGCTCGCCGCCGACCGCGACATCCAGCACGCCGTCGCCGACCGGGTCACCTCCGCCGTCATGGACCACCTCGACCTCACCGCCCTCCTCTCCGGCGCGGCCCCCGACCAACGCCCGCTGCTGGAGAAGGCGTTGGGCGCGCTGGGCGGCTCGCTGGAGGACGCGGTCCGCGCCTTCGTCCATGACAAGGCCCAGTCCGTCGCCGCGTCCGGCACCTTCGCCACCCTCTGGAAGGAGGCCAACCGCCGTATCCACCGCACGGTCGACAAGGCCCTGACCGGCAGCGGCGGCGGGGCGGTGAAGCTCGACGACGGCGCGGTCACGCTCGACGTGGGCCCGGTCGTCGACCAGGTGAAACAGCGGCTGGTCGACGACGGCATGACCGTCGCCGGGAAGATCCCCGAACTCCACACGTCGATCACCCTCCTCAAGAGCGACGACCTCGACACGTACAAGACGTACTTCCGCCTCCTCCAGCTCGCCGGTACCTGGCTCCCGTTGATCGCCCTGGCACTGGTCGCCGCGGGCGTCCTGCTGGCGGGCCGCCGACGCCGCGCCCTGGTGACCGGCGCCCTGGGCGTGGCCGCCGCGACCGCCCTGCTCGGCCTGGCGCTGCGGATCTTCCGCACCGTCTACCTCGACGCCCTCCCGACGGGCGTCTCCCCGCCCGCGGCCGGCGCGGTGTACGACGCGCTGACCCGCTTCCTGCACACGACCGTCCGCGACGTCGTCGCCCTGGGCCTGGTGATCGCCCTCGCCGCCTGGCTCACGGGCCCCGGCCGCCGGGCCGGTCTCGTACGACGCCTGTGGACGTCCGGGATCGGCGCGGTGCGGTCGGTGGCCGACGGGGCGGGGCTGCGCACGGGACCGGTCGGGCCGTTCGCGCGCCGCCACCGGGTGTGGATCGGCTGGGTGCTGGTGGGCGGGGCCCTGCTGGCGTATCTGCTGTGGTCGCACCCGACGGGGTGGGTGGTGGTCGGTCTCGCGCTGGCGCTGCTGTTCGCGCTCGCGGTGCTGGAGTTCCTCGCGGCGGAACCGGAGGGCGGGCCGGGGCCAGGGCCGGGGGCGACGGGGCCTGGGGCGGGGACCGCTCCGGGTGTCACCCGAATGGCGTAACCCCCCTGGTGGAGGGGGTGGCACGGCCGGATGGTCGAAGCACCACACACCACAGAGAGGTGGGGCACGGCCATGACCCAGCAGCCGCATTCGACGCAGCAGCCGCACTCGACGTCCCCCGGCCAGGAGACGCCCCCGGTCTGGAACGACGCGGGCCAGGCCCCCGGCACCCGGGGCCACGTCCCGCCCCCGCCCGGCGGCGGCCTCGCGATGGGCGGCGCGGTCTTCGCCGGCGTCCTGATGCTGATGAACGGCGTCATCGCCATCCTCCAGGGCATATCCGCCCTCGCGAAGGACGACGTCTACACCCGCGTCGGCTCGTACGTCTACAGCATCAACCTCACCGGCTGGGGCGTCATCCTCGTCTGCCTCGGCGCCGTCGGCGCGGTCACCGGCTGGGGCATCCTCCGCGGTATGAGCTGGGCCCGCGTCTGCGGCATCGTCCTCGCCAGCCTCAGCGGCATCCTCCAGTTCATGTTCCTCCCGTACGCCCCGATCTGGTCGGTGATCATGATCGCGGTCGACGTGTTCGTGATCTGGGCCCTGGCGACGTACAACCCGGAGCGGACGGGCGCACGCCAGTAGCCGGCCGGGCAGACGGTCGGCCGGGCAGGCCGGTGCGGGGCGCCGGGGGTTCTTACGAATTGCGGACGTCCGGCGTCCTGAGCCGGTGCGGGGCGGCACCGGTGGCGGGCGGGGTGCGAGGCTGGCAGCATGCAGCAGCCGTACGAGAGGCCCGGGAAGGCCGGGCGGGCCGAGGACACCGGTGAGCCCGGCGGACCCGGCGGGGCCCGTGTGCTGGTCGTCGACGACGACCCGACCGTCGGCGAAGTCGTCTCCGGATACCTCGACCGCGCCGGATACACCGTCGAACGGGCCGAGGACGGCCCCCAGGCCCTGGCCCGCGCCGACGCCCACTGGCCCGACCTGGTGGTGCTCGACCTGATGCTGCCGGGCATGGACGGCCTGGAGGTCTGCCGCCGGATGCGGGTCCGCGGGCCCGTCCCGGTCATCATGCTCACCGCCCGGGGCGACGAGGACGACCGCATCCTGGGCCTGGAGGTCGGCGCCGACGACTACGTCACCAAGCCCTTCAGCCCCCGGGAACTCGTCCTGCGCGTCGACTCCGTACTGCGCCGCTCCCGCACCCCGGTCGGCTCGCCCGCCCCGCTGAGCGCCGGCGGCCTGGCGGTCGACCCCGGCGCCCGCCGCGCCACCAAGGACGGCGTCCAACTCTCGCTCACCCAGCGTGAGTTCGACCTCCTCACCTTCTTCCTCCGGCACCCGGGGCGGGTCTACGGACGCGAGGACCTGATGCGCGAGGTGTGGGGCTGGGACTTCGGCGACCTGTCGACCGTCACCGTGCACGTACGGCGGCTGCGCGGCAAGGTCGAGGACGACCCCGGCCGCCCGCGCCACATCCAGACCGTGTGGGGCGTCGGCTACCGCTTCGAACCCCAGCAGACCGGCGAGGGCTGACCGATGTACGACGCCCTCCTCATCGCCCTGTTCGCCTTCCTCGGGGCCGCCGCCGCCGGAGTGCTCGGGGCCGGTGCCCTGTGGCTGCTGCGCAGGCGCTCGCTGACCGCGTCCGTCGCCGTGGTCGCCGCCGTCGCCGTGACCGCGATGCTCGCCGGGACCCTGGCGGTGGCCCAGGCCATGTTCCTCTCCTCGCACGATCTGTCCGTCGTCACGACCGTGGTCGCGATGGCCGCCGTCGTCTCCCTCCTCACCGCCCTTCTCCTCGGCCGCTGGGTCGTCGCCCGCAGCCGTGAACTCGCCCTCGCCGCCCGTGACTTCGGCGACGGCGGCGACTTCTCCGCCCCGGCCGGCCCCGCCACCGCCGAACTCGCCGACCTCAGCCGCGAACTGGCCGCCACCAGCGCCAAGCTCACCGAATCCCGCGACCGCGAAAGGGCGTTGGAGTCGTCCCGCCGTGAACTCGTCGCCTGGATCTCCCACGACCTGCGCACCCCGCTGGCCGGCCTGCGCGCGATGTCCGAGGCCCTGGAGGACGGTGTCGCCGCCGACCCCGACCGCTATCTCCGCCAGATCCGCACCGAGGTCGAACGCCTCAACGACATGGTCGGCGACCTCTTCGAACTCTCCCGCATCCACGCGGGATCCCTCGCCCTCACCCGCTCCCGCATGTCCCTCTACGACCTGATCGGCGACGCCCTCGCCGGCGCGGACCCCCTCGCCCGCGAACTGGGCGTCCGGCTGGTCGGCGACCGCATCGCACCGGTGCCCGTCGAGGTGGACGGCAAGGAGATGAGCCGCGTCCTGGGAAACCTGCTGGTCAACGCGATCCGCCGGACCCCGGCCGACGGCACCGTCGCCATCGCCGCCGAACGCTCCGCCGACGGGGTCGTGCTCTCCGTCACGGACGGCTGCGGAGGCATCCCCGAGGACGATCTGCCCCGCGTCTTCGACACCGGCTGGCGCGGCACCCACGCCAGGACCCCACCGGCCGGAGCCGGTCTGGGCCTCGCGATCGTGCGCGGCATCGTGGAGGCCCACCAGGGCCGGGCCGCCGTACGGAACGTCTCGGGCGGCTGCCGCTTCGAGGTCACCCTCCCGGCGGCGGAGGCGTGAGCCCACCGGCCGACCGGTGAGCCGACGCCTCACACCGCGTGCCCGTGCGTCACACCGTGAGCCGGTCCGTCACACGTGGCCTATGCCGCCGCCCCCGAAGGAACCGCTCCGTCCGGGCAGCCAGCGCAACCGGCTCTGGTCCTTTCCCGTTCTGCTCCCGGAGGGGTGGAGCTGGTACGGCATCAGCCGCTCGCCCTCCTTCGTGGCGACGGGCATCTCGTCGGGTTCGCGCATCTCGCGCATCTCACGGACGGCCCCGCCGGCGGGGAGGTGGGGCTGCTCCTCGGGGAGCGGCCGGGGTGATTCCTGGTCCCGGACCTTCATGCCGAAATGGATGGCCCAGACCAGAGCGCCTGCGATCAGCAGGCCACCGAGAAAAGCGGCGCCCACGTCGAGCGTGTTGTGGGAGGCGGCCAGTACTACGTACGTTGCCATGCTCATACTCCGAGTATCACTCTTTGGGCGTAATTAGCACGATTCGAGAGAGGTAGTCCGTCACCTCGTCCGGGTCCCGGGTCAGCAGGGCTATGTGGTTGTCGGGCCGGACCAGGACGAGCGCCGGGCCGGTCACGCCGTACGCCCGACGCGCGTGTCCCTCGTGGTCCCGCAGGTCGCCGCCGTCGATCGCGAACGCCTGGACCAGCCCCTCGTGCTCGACCCCCAACTTGCCCACCGCGCCCGCGACTTCGGCACCGAAACCGAGCAGTGTGAACCGCGGGTCCGCGTACACCTGGAACAGCCGGACCGGGTCGCCCGCCATGTCCAGACACGGGGCGTCCGGGGCGCGGTCGCCGGGGCGCAGGACGGCCGGGTCACCGACGGCCGGGGCGCTGACCGTCGTGGCGTCGCCGACCGTCGTGGCGTCGGAGGCCGATGCGTCGGAGGTAGACGCGTCGGAGGTCGACGCGTGGGCGAGGGAACTCCGCGCGAGGGAGCTCCAGCGGTACCCCGTGCCCATCGGCGGCGGGGCCGCGGCCTCGACGCCCGTGCCGGGTTCTCTGACCGCCTCCCGCACCCGGGCGTACAGTTCGGTGCTGATTCCCAGGGTCCAGGCGGCCACCGGGAGGCGCTCCTCCTCGTAGGTGTCCAGGAGTCCGGCATCGGCCCGGCCGGCGGTCGTGAGGGCGAGTTTCCAGCCCAGGTTGTAGGCGTCCTGGATGCCCGTGTTCATGCCGAGGCCGCCGGCGATCGGGTGGATGTGGGCCGCGTCCCCGGCGAGGAGGACCCGGCCGACGCGCAGCCGGTCGGCCATGCGGACGTTGACCCGCCAGACGGAGAGCCAGGTCGGGTCGGTGAGTGTGACACCGGGCACGCCCGCGTACCGCTCGAAGATCCGCTGGAAGCTCTCCAACGAGGGCGGCAACGGCTCGCCGTCCGCGTCGAGTTCGGGTCCCGACTGGAACTGGAAGGAGTTCGTGCCGGGCATCGGGCAGAGCATCACGCCCGCCCCGTCCGACGCGAACCACTGGTGCCAGACGTCCCGGCTGATCCCCTCGGCCTCGACGTCGCCGACGACCATCGACTGCGTCTCGTCCGTCGTCCCGTCGAAGCGCACCCCGAGCGCCTTGCGCACCCGGCTGCGCCCGCCGTCACAGCCGACGAGGTGACCGGCCCTGATGTGCCCGCCGTCGGCGAGGAACGCGGTGACTCCGTCCTCGTCCTGCTCGAACCCGGTGACCTCCGTGTCGGACTCGACGGCGATCCCGAACTCCGCGAGCCGCTCGCGCAGGAGCCGCTCCACCTGCCACTGCCCGATGAGGACCCCCCGCTCGTACGGCGCGTCCGGTGTGGGGCGGGCTTCGGCGAAGGGGTCCGTGTCGTTCACATGCGCGCCGTCGAAGTACTTGCGGAACGGCAGCCGGGTCGTCCCGGCGGCGAGGACGCGCTCGGTGATGCCGATGTCCTCCAGGACCTCCAGCGTGCGCGGCTGCAGCCCCTTGCTCCGGGACTCCCGGTGCGGGACCGGCGCCGCGTCCACGATCCGCACCCCCGCACCGCGCCGGGCCAGCTCGATGGCGAGCGTGAGCCCGGTCGGCCCGGCGCCCACGATCAGCACACCCTCGTCCCGTGCAACGCCGTCGGTCATGGCGGCCCCCTCTCGTCGTCGTGTTCTCCATGGAACATCGACCGACGAGAAAATGCAACCAGGTCTCAGAAGTTTCTCGGTCTTAAAAGTTTTCCTGTATCAAAAGTTCTCCGGTATCATTCGAGTCCGAGCCTCATCGCTCGTGTAGACTGCCCGGCATGGACGAACCCGCAGGCCTGCGCGAGCGGAAGAAGGAACGCACGCGGAGCCTCATCGCACAGGAAGCCCTGCGCCTCTTCCGTGCGCAGGGCTTCGACGAGGTGTCCGTGGTCGAGGTCGCGGCCGCGGCGGAGGTCTCCAAGGCCACGCTGTTCCGGTACTTCCCGACCAAGGAGGACCTGGTCCTGCACCGCTTCGCCGACCATCTCGGGGAAGCGGCCCGGGTGGTGCGGGCGCGCCCCGCCGGTGTGACCCCGACGGCCGCCCTGCGCGACCACTTCCTGGCCGGCCTCGCCGCCCGCGACCCGATCACGGGTCTGAACGACCACCCCGAGATCCTCTCCTTCCAGGACCTCATCTACCGCACGCCCAGCCTCCGCATCGGCATGCGTCTGCGCTACACCAGCGAGGACGTCGACGCGCTCGCCGACGCCCTCCCGGCCGATCCGCACGACCCCGGCGGCACCCCGCCCGTCGTGAGACACCTGGCCGCGACCCATCTGATCGCCGTACAGCAGGAGTTGGGGCAGGAGAACTGGCGGACGATCACGGCAGGGCGTACCGCCGACGAGGCGTACGCCGATGCCGTGACGGCCGCGGAGCGGGCGTACGGGCAGCTCATGACCGGGCTGCCCTACGCCTGACGCCCGCCGGGAGAAATGCCCGACGCCCGGCTGAAGCAGTAACGGACGGCCAGTCGGAGCAGGACCTGACGGTCAGTTGGAGAAGTACAGGTACTTCCACCCGGTGTACGTCGTCGAGTTGACCGTGTCCCCGGACGAACCGTTGATGTACGCGGACCGGACGCGTGCCTTGATGCCGGACTGGCCGGGGGCGCCGAGGTCCACGGCGACCTTGCCGTTGGTGCCCAGGGCGAAGTACTCCGAGTCGGAGTCGTACCACCTGCCGTTGTAGTAGACCTGCAGGTCGAGCCGCTCCTCGCGGTTCTTGTAGTACGTCATCGTCGTCGTGACGACCGGCGCCGAGTTCTTGTGGAACCAGTAGTACGACGTCGAGCCGATCTTCGCCGTCTTGTAGTGCCTGCTGATCGCGTTCGACACCTTGACCTTGGCGTACGCCGTGACCTTCACGGTCTTGGACGCGTAGCGGGCGTCACCGGCGAAGACCGCGGAGACGGCGGTGTCGCGGGCCATGTCCACGGTCACCGTGAGGTTGCCGCTGGAGTTGACCTTGCCGGTCTTGACCAGCTTCTTCGGCTTGTCGGCGCCGAAGGGGTCCGCGTAGATCGCGACCGTGCGGTTCTTGTAGGTCGTGCCGAGGTGCGCGGTGAACTTCACGTCGGTGCCGTAGCCGTACACCTTGCCGTTGTTGTTCAGGCTCAGGGTCGTGGCCGCGCGGGAGACGGCGACCTTGTCGGAGGCGCTGACCGCCGCGTGCCCGGCGTCGCCCGCGTAGCTCACCTTGTACGTGACGGTGCCGCCGACCGGCGGGGTGTCCGTGAAGGAGTAGGTGCCGTTCGCCTTCACCGTGACGGTGGGCAGCGCCTTGCCCTTCGTGGACTCCAGGTCGGTGCGCGTGACCTGGAGCTTCACTCCGGCGGGCAGCGCCACCGTCGCCGAGAGCTTGCCGGTGACGGTGAGCTTCTTGGCGCGGGCGGCGGAGGAGGGGGCGCTGACCGTGAGGGTCGGCACGTTCTTCTCCGGGTCGGTCAGCGCCTTGAGCGTGTAGCCGCCGCCGGACTTCCCGACGAGCGCGAAGATCCGCGAGTTGTCCGGGGCCCAGGCCAGGGCGGCCGTGCCGTACGAGCCGACGCCGTACGTGCGGATCGGCTTCGTGGCGTTCGGCCTGTACGTCGTGATCGAGGTGCCGCTCGCCGTCGCGACCGTCCCGTCCGGGGCGATGTCGGCGGGCGTCCCGCCCGGGTAGGTGCCGGCCTGCGTGAACGTGCCGCCCGCGTAGG
Organism: Streptomyces sp. NPDC090083; assembly: GCF_044747445.1. Lineage (NCBI taxonomy): Bacteria > Bacillati > Actinomycetota > Actinomycetes > Kitasatosporales > Streptomycetaceae > Streptomyces > Streptomyces sp. NPDC090083. The sequence continues at coordinate 437,307 of NZ_JBIVED010000006.1, forward strand.
CGTCCCGCACCGAGCCGTTGACCAGCACCTCGTCGGCGCCGGGCACCAGGTCGATGTCCCAGATGCCGCTGTTGAGCGTGTAGTCGCCGTTGTAGTAGGCGATCTTCTGCGGGGTGGCGCCCGAGACGTCCAGGACGGCCATCGAGTCGGTGGAGATGCCGGTCTCGCCGACGGCCAGCACGCCCGGCCGGGACGCGGCGGTGTCGAGGAAGCCCGGGTCGTAGATCGAGACGCCCTCCGGCAGCAGTCCGAGCGTGACCGGGTCGGTGCCGCTCGCCGGGTCCGTCGCCGGGTCGACCGAACCGAGGTTGCCGCCCCACTGGTCGCCGTAGGTGAACCACACCTTGCCCGCGGAGAAGGCGAGATGGCGCGGGCCCTTGGTGGTGGTGACCGGGTAGCGGGCCTTCACGTTCAGGGTGGTCGCGTCGAGCGCCACGATCTCGTGCGTGCCCTGGGCCGCCGCGTACACGGTGGTCCCGTCGTCGGACACGGTCAGGGCGCTGACCCCGCTGATGCCGCTCACCGAGGCGACGACGTTGCCCGTGTAGTCGGTGCCCAGGACCCAGCCGCTCGCACTGTCGCCGACGAACACCCGCTTGAGGGCGCCGTCCACGACGAGCCCGCCGGGAGTGGTGACGCCTGCGGTCGTCGCCGAGGCCGTACCCGTCGCCACGACGCTGAGCGCCGCCGAACCGAGAAGGACCGCGAGCGCTGTCGCGGTCGAGATGCTGCGCATCCGCACGTGCTGTTCCCCCCACAAGGAAAACCGGTCCGGGGACCGGGAGTTGAGAGCGCCGCGCAGCACCCGGACGTGACCGCGGATGAGAGACGCGGTGACGCGCGGGGCGCGGCTGCTGTGAGCAGCGTATGACATGCCTGTGACAGTGGGGAAAGGAGTTGTTGCGGAGGCATCCCGGGGCATCCCCGGGCGGGCTCCGATTGTCCGCGCAGGTCAGCGTGGCGCGGGCCCGGTGTCCCTCGCTAAGGGGTGCGGGCCAGTTCGGCCGCGTCACGGCGGAACGCCCACCGCAACTCCGGTTCCATCACGCCCCGGAACACCCGCCGCACCGGCGCGGTGCACAGCGCGGTCACGACGACCGCGGCGACCACGGTCACGGTGATCTCGCCGAGCGGGCCGCGCATCCACGAAGGGTCGTACCAGCCCCAGGACTTGGCGCCCTGGGCGAGGAACCCGTGCAGGAGATAGCCGTAGAGCGTGCCCGCGCCCAGCGCGGTGAACCAGGTGCGGCGGCGCGGCACCCAGGCCAGGAAGCAGGCGACGAGGAGCATCGAGCAGGCGAACAGGGCCAGCGTCATCAGCGGCCCTTCCCAGGCGGGCGCGCCGAGTTGCTCGGCGCTCGCGTTGTGGAAGAACCAGGAGTAGTCGAAGCGCGGCACCGACCAGTACGCCACCGCGAGCGCGACGAGGACCACGGGCACCGCCAACTGCCGTACCTCGGGCCGCCGTACGAGCTGGAAGTGCTCCGGCTTCAGACAGAGCCCGAGCACGAAGTACGGCAGGAACTGCAACACCCGCTGCAGATCGAGGTCGTTGCCGATGGAGGGCGAGAGCGTCGCCAGCATCGCGATGACCAGGGCCACCGGCAGCGGCTGCCGCACGTGCTTCCAGATCGGCGTGGTCAGCCGCCAGACGAACAGCGCCGCGAGGAACCACGTCAGATACAGCGGGTCCAACAGGCTGATGGCGCGGTCGGGTTGGTGGTCCGTCCACCGCGTGTACAGCGTGTACGCCGTCTCGAAGACGACGTACGGCACCACGACTCCCCCCAGCAGCCGCCGGATCTGCGGCGGTGTCGCCCGGAAGCTCCGCGAGAAGTACCCGGAGATCACGATGAACGTCGGCATGTGCACCGCGTACACCAGCGTGTACAACGCGGTGACGCTACGGCTGCCCGACCGCAGCGGCTCCCAGGAGTGGCCGATCGCCACCAGCACGATCGCCAGGTACTTGGCGTTGTCGAAGAACGGGTCGCGTTGCTTTCCCGGAGCGCGCTCCACCGAGGGGGCGGCGGCGGGTGCGCCGGACGGCCGGGTGGAGCCGAGGGTCTCGGCGGAGGCGGAGCCCCCTGTGGAGGCGGTGGGAGAAGCAGGCATTCGGCTCGCCTGACCGCTTCTCGCCGATCCAAACATCCGGCGCGCCCTTTTTCTCGTCGGCGGCGGGCGCCCTCAAATGCCACAAACCGTCACTAAGCGGTCGTGCATCAGACGGTGTTGACCGTGGCGCGGGCGGACTCGTCGACATGGAGGGTGAAGACGTCGGGGCGTGCGTAGTGGCCGACGGGGTCGAAGTCGAAGCGGGCGCGTGCGAGGTCGTCGAGGTCGAGTACGGCGGTCAGGATGCCCTCGCCGTCGCGCAGCGGGCCCGCGAGGATCTCGCCGAGCGGGGAGACGATGACGGAGCCGCCGCCGATCAGGACGGTGTCGGGTTCGTCACCCTGCACGGGACGGAGATCGGCGGGCAGGGCGTCGCGGCGCAGGTACTGGCTCGCGCCGAGCACGAAGCAGCGGCCCTCCAGGGCGATGTGCCGCAGGGTGGCCTGCCAGGCGTCGCGGTCGTCCACGGTCGGAGCGCACCACAGGTCGACGCCCTTGGCGTACATGGCGGTGCGCAACAGCGGCATGTAGTTCTCCCAGCAGATGGCCGCGCCGAGCCGGGCGGTGCCGGTGTCGACGACCGGGAGGGTGGAGCCGTCGCCCTGGCCCCACAGGTAGCGTTCGGCGGCGGTCGGCACGAGCTTGCGGTGCAGGCCCAGGTAGCCGTCGGGGCCGAGGAAGAGCGCCACGCAGTACAGGGTGCCGCCCTGCCGTTCGACCGCGCCGACGACGGCGTGGCAGCCCAGTTCCCGGGTGAGGGCGGCCAGGGTGTCGACCTCGGGTCCCGGGACGTCGACGGCGGCGGCGTGGTAGCGGCGGAACAGCTCGCGGCCGGCCGGGGTGCGGCTGCCGACGGTGATGCCGAAGTCCAGTCCCTTGGGATAGCCGCCGAGGAAGGCCTCGGGCAGGACGACGACTTCCGCACCGCGCTCGGTGACGGCCTCCCGGATGAGTTCCTCGGCCCGGGTCAGCGCGGCCCGCGTGTCGAACAAGGGGGCGGCGGCCTGGACGACGGCGACGGTCACGGTACGGCCGGACTCGGGAGCAGGCGAGCCAGAGGTGGCGGGGGCGGCAGGGGCGGCGGGGGTCGGGGCGGTCATGGCAGCAAGGCTAGGAATCCACCCGGTCGTCGACCAGCCGGGCCGCCCCCACCCGGCTCCGCCACGCCACGTGCAGGCAGCCTGGCCTGCCGGAACACTGCCGGGGTCCGCACAAGCGCCCGCCGCCCGCCCGCTGACACAGTCGCCGGTATGACCGAACCCCGAGAGGTGACCTGCCGTTCCGGGGCGCGCCGCGCCCTGTGGTCCTGCGTCGCGATCGGCGCGGCGGGCGCGGGCGCCGCCGGGGTGTGGACGGCGTACCGCGGCCCGGACCCGCTGCCCCTGTCCTGCGGCGCGGCCTTCGCGCTCCTCGCCGTCATCACGCTCCACGTCCTCGGCACCCGGGTGGACGCCGACGCCCACGGTCTGCGCTCCCGCACACCGCTACGGCGCTGGAGCGCGCCGTGGGGCGAGATCGCCGAGTTCCGGATCCGGCTGCGTCACGCGCACGGTTCGCGCGGTGGCCAGAGCCGTCACATCAGCGTGCTGCTGTGCGACGGCCGCCGCCGGACCCTGCCCCGCCCGGTCGGCCACGTCCCCGGACTCGCCCGTTTCGACGACGAGTTGACGGCCCTGCGAGCCCTTCACCAGCGCTACGGAACCGACGTCCCGGAGTCGTCCCGCGTGCCCGTCATCACGGACCACAGCGCGGGGCGCTTCCCCCTGGGGGCGCTCGCGTGGTGCGTGGCGCTCCTGGTGTGCGCGGGCGTGGCGGCGGCGTTCGTGCCCGCCGCGGCGGCGAACCAGCGGGCCTGGGAGACGGCCGGGCCGTGCACCGCCGCGACACCCGCCGCGGAGCGCCGCGCATGCCTGACCGGCACCACGGCCGTGATCGCCCGCACCGACCCCAACACGCCCAGGAAGACCAGCTGGGTGTACTTCGCCGGCAGCCGGCCCTTCGAGCGCCTCGCGGTCCCGGTCGAGGCCGCCGACGGCTTCCGAGCCGGTGACAGGGTCCGCCTCACCTTCTGGCGCGGCGAGGTGAGAACGATCAGCGGCACCCGCTGCGTGTGGCACGACCACGTCGGGACTGCCGGAGACGTGGCCGCGGTCGCGTCCCTCGCCGCTCTCGCCGCCGGCCACCCCGCCGCCCTGCTCCTGCTCGCCCTGCGCAACCGCCGCCTCCCCGACGACGAAGTCCTCCCGTCCGCCCTGCCGTTCGCGTTCGCCCTCGCCGGCACGGCCGCGTGGCTGGTCCCGCTGTGCTACCTCCACCCGACGACCCCGTTCGCCTCGGCGGCGACGATCGGATGGGCGACGGCGGGCACCCTCGGGACCCTGGCACTCCTCGCCCGGGCCTGGCGGGCGACGACGGTCCGGCCGCCCCGGCAGCCCGAAGTCCCGGGCGCGGAAACGGACTTGCCGGACCCGTCCGGCGAGGTCTTCCTCCGCGCCCGCTTCCTGGACCACACCGACTACAACCCGCACGGCTTCGGCACCCACATCGCCCTCGGCGACGGCCCGCCCGCGGTGACCCCGGGCCCCGGCCGTTTCGCGGCCCGCCGCATCCCCCTGGAACGCCTCACCGTCCGCACGGTACGACGCGTCCGCGGCGGCGACGGCGACACCGTCCCCGGCGACTGGCACATCGCCGAACTCGACGACGGGGGGCGGCCGGTGCGGCTCGCCGCTGCACCGGACGACCTGGCGCGCGTCCTGCGGGAGCTGGGACCGGCCGCGCGCGAGCCGTCGTAGCGGGGCTTCGCGCGAGGGCGCCGGAGCGGCGGGAGCCGGGCCGCCCGCCGTTCTCAGCTCTCCCTGGGCCCCGCCTGCTGCACCACCTCGAACGTCCACAGCGTCGCGTCCGTCGCGGCGGGCCGGGGCCGCTCACCCTGCGGAGAACCCGGGGAACCCTCAGCGGAACCCTGATCCGAACCCGGGGTGCCGCCTTCCTGGGCCGCGCCCCGGTGGGCGGCGCGGCCCATGCCGGACATCCAGTTCTGGAAGTCCTCCTCGGCGCGCCAGCGCGTGTAGACGAGGTAGGTGTCGGTGCCCTCGACGGGGCGGAGAAGTTCGAACCACTCGAAGCCGTCCGAGCCGTCCACCGTCCCGGCCCGGTTCGCGAACCGCTTCTCCAGCGTCTCGCGCTGCTCCTCGGGGACGGTCAGTACGTTGATCTTGACGATGCTCATGGCCCCATTCTTCAACAGGCACGTCTCCAGGACCGCGGACCCTCCCGGAACGTCCGCCGGTACGCCTCCGCCGTACGCCTCAGGCGGCAACCCGGTCCGTGCCCCGGCCGGTCCCGTGCCCGATCCGGGGCAACTCCCGCACGTGGCAACTCTGTTGAGCCCGGAGCCGACCCAGGGGACGCAGGTGGCCTCCGCACCGCGCCGCGCCGACGCCGGTCCGCCGAACGCCCGGCGCCGCGAACTGGCGTGACCCGGTGGGCGGTTGTGTGCCGAACGGACGCCCACACCGTCCTCTTTCGGGTGATATCGGGACGACATAACAGACGTAACGTTTCCTCACTCCGGTCGCTGAGCTGGGGTTTTACGGACGAGCGAGCGAAACTGCGCACGTATTCGCGTCGCGTCACGCCCACGCCCCCCTCGTGATCCGAATTACAGTCGTCCCGCTCGTCCAAGATCACTTCCCATCGAGGCGTGTGTGACCTTCCGACTGCCCAGCGCAGCCCCGCTCTTGAGGACGCCACAGACGGCCGTCCTTGAGGGCCTCGCCGGTTTCGTCCCGCCGGACACGGTGTCGAACGACGCCCTGCCCGCCGCGTGGGACGTGGACGACGCCTGGGTCCGCAGGCGCACGGGCATCGGCGAACGCCGCCGCGCCGCCCCCGGCGTCACCACCGGCGACCTCGCCCTGACGGCCGCCGCGCGCGCCCTCGCCGTCGCCGGCGGCCCGCTGGTCGACGCCGTGATCGTCACCACCTCCACCCCCGACCGCCCGATGCCCGCCATGGCCCCCCGCCTCGCCACCCGCCTCGGCCTCGGCGAGATCGCCGCCTGGGACGTGTCCGCCGCGTGCAGCGGTTTCGTCTACGGCCTCGCCGCCGCCGTCGGCGCCCTGACCTCGGGATGCGCCGACCGTGTGCTGCTGGTCTCGGCCGAGGTGTACTCGACGCTGCTCGACCCGCGGGACCGTTCCACCGGAATCCTCTTCGGGGACGGCGCCGGGGCGGTCGTCCTGCGGCGCGGCGAGCGGGACGAACCCGGCGCCGTCCTCGCCCTCGACCTCGGCGGCGACGGTTCGGGCGACGACCTGATCCAGGTGCCCGGCGGCGGCGCGCTGGAACGCTCCCGCCCGGGTGACTACGGCCCGGACGACCGCCACTTCCGCATGCGGGGACGCGAGGTGTTCCAGCACGCGGTGACGCGTATGACCCAGTCCGCCCAGGCCGTGCTCAAGCGCGCGGGCTGGGCGGCCGGTGACGTGGACCGGTTCTGCGCCCATCAGGCGAACGCCCGGATCCTGTCCGCCGTCGGCGACCGCATCCCGGTCCCCGGCGAACGGCATGTCACCAACATCGAGCGGGTCGGCAACACCGGCGCCGCCTCCATCCCGCTGGCCCTCGCCGACGCCCGGTCGCGAGGTGAACTCCGGCCCGGCGAGCGGGTGTTGCTCACCGCCTTCGGTGCCGGACTCACCTGGGGCTCGGCGGCCCTGGTCTGGCCGGAGCTGCCGGCGGTGCCCCGGATCGACGATCTCGATCAGCCCGCCGCGTCGACGGCCTCGACCGCCTGAGACACCGCTCGAAGCCCTGCCGGTACCGGGGCGTGCCGCCGCTCCCCGGTACCCGGTGCCGGCTACGCGCGAAACAGGTCGGACGACCTTGTTCCGCTGTCCGTTCGTCCGCCCGTTCACCCGTCCACTCCTCCGCCCGTTCGTCCGACCGTTCACCCGTCCGCCCGCCGGTCCCACTCGCCGAAAGGAACCCCATGTCCCCCGTCCAGACCGCCGTGACCGCCGTACTCACCGAGAAGTTCGAGGTCAGCCCCGAGCACATCCGTCCCGAGGCCACGCTGGAGAGCCTCCACCTGGACTCGCTCGCGCTCGCCGAACTCGCCCTGGCGCTCCAGGAGACGCTGGGGGTCCCGGTCGCGGAGGACGAGGCCGCCCGGCACAGCACCGTGGGCGAGCTGGTCGCCACGCTGAACGCCAAGCGCGCGTGATGCGGACCTCCCGCACCGCCGTCTCCGTCACCGGCCTGGGGCTCATCACCCCGGCCGGGGTCGGCCGCGAGGAGACCTGGCAGGGGGTCCTGAGCGGCCGGTCGACCGCCGCCACGGACCCCGAACTCAAGGGCTGCGCCGTCGACTTGTCGTGCCGTATCCCGCTGATGACCCCGGAGCAGGCACGGATCGGCGGCGGCAAGGCGTGGCGCATGGGCCGGTTCAGCCAGCTCGCCGTGCTCGCGGCGCGCGAGGCCGTCGCCGACGCCGGGCTCGACCCGGCCGGGTGGGACGGCGCGCGGGTCGCCGTGGTGATCGGTTCGGGGCTCGCCGGAGCCGCGCACCTGGAGGACCAGACCCTCCGCCACCACCAGGGCGGACCCGAGCTGGTGTCGCCCGCCCTGGTGCCCATGCTGATCTCCAACATGGCAGCCGGGGAAGTGCTGTTGGACCTCGGCGCCCGTGGTCCGTCCCTCGCGACCGAGAGCGCGTGTGCCTCCGGCGCGAGCGCCCTGGCCGTGGCGCGGGGGCTGCTGCTGGCCGGGCTGTGCGACATCGCGGTGGCGGGCGGTACGGAGGCGGCCGTCACGCCCGTGATCACCTCCGGCTTCCAGCGGATGGGGGCGCTGTCGTCCCGCGTGGACGACCCCGAGACCGCCTCACGGCCCTTCGCGGCGGACCGGGACGGGTTCGTCGTCTCCGAGGGCGCCGCGATCCTCGTCCTGGAGCGCGAGGCGGACGCCCGCGCCCGTGGACAGCGGCGCTACGCCCGTCTCGCCGGCGCCGGTCAGACGTCCGACGCCCATCACCCGACGGCCCCCGCACCGGGCGGAGTTCACGCCGAGGCGGCGCTGCGCGCGGCGCTCGCCGAGGCGGGGCTCGGGCCCGGGGACGTCGATCACGTCAACGCGCACGGGACCTCGACACCGCTCAACGACCTGACCGAGGCGGAGTTGATCGAGCGGGTGCTGCCGCACCGGCCAAGTGTCACCGCGGCCAAGGGAGTTCTGGGACACAGCCTCGGCGCGGCGGGCGCGATCGAGGCGGCGCTGACCGCCCTGACCGTGCACCGCGCCACGGTCCCGCCGATCGCCAACCTCACCCCGGACACCCTCCCCTTCGACCTGGACTGCGTCACGGGCCGCCCCCGGGCCCAGCGCGTCCGGGCCGCCGCCAGCCACTCCTTCGGCTTCGGCGGACACAACGTGGTGCTCGTCTTCACCGCCGAGGACTGATCACCGAGGACCGATCGACGAGGACCGATCGACGAGGACCGATCGACGAGACCTGATCGCCGGGGGCCGACAGCAGGACCGACGACCACCATCGAGGAGGGACCCATGACCGTTCACGGCAGGATCGTCCACGCCACCGTCCACATCCCCGAGGGGCGCCAGACCGTGGCCGCGGTGGAGGACCGATTCAGCGCGGCCAGCCCCGGCGTACCGCTCTCCCGGGGCGTCCTCCAGCGCATGTACGGGCTGGAGGAGCGCACCGTGGCCGACGACCTGGAGCAGCCCTCCGACCTGGCCGCGCACGCGGCCCGCCGCCTGCTCGCGGACACCGGCACCGAACCGGGCGCCGTCGACCTGCTGCTCTACGCCGGGATCCTCGCCGACATGGAGGAGCCGGCCACCGCCCATGTCGTCGCCGACAAACTCGGCCTGGGCTGCCCGGTGTTCGACCTGAAGAACGCGTGCAACGGCGTCCTCAACGCGCTGGAGGTCGCCGACGCGCTCATCCGCGGCGGCCGGTACCGGCGGGTGCTGGTGACCACCGCCGAGGTCAGCACCCGGCAGAGCCGCTGGCAACTGGACGACCCCGCCGAGCTGCCGACCGCGCTGCCCAGCCTCAGCACCGGCGACATGGGCTCGGCGCTGCTGGTGGAGGCGGGTGACCGGCCCGGCATCCTCGGCTCCCGGTTCTTCGCCAACTCCTGGGGCTGGCGCGCGGCGACCCTCCCCAACCCGTACGCGCAGCACCGCACCCTCGGCCATCTCCGTATCGACTCCGCCCGGCTGCGCGACTCCTTCGACGGGCTGCCCGGCAAAGTACGGGACGCGCTGCGGGAGTTGGGCGTCCAGGGCGACGACCTCGACCTCGTCTGCGTGCACCAGCCGTCGGTGCCGTTCACCAAGGTCGTCTGCGACTGGGTCGGCGTGGACCCGGGCCGCGTCCTGGCCACCTTCCCCACACACGGCAACGTGGCGACCAACACCATCCCGCTCCAGCTCGCCGCCGCCCTCGACAGCGGACGCCTGCGACCCGGTGACCTGGTGGGCATGTTCGGCTTCGCGAGCGGGGCGAGCGCCGGAGTGGTCGTGTGCCGCTGGTGAGGCTGTCCGGCCACCACGACCACCGCTCCCCGGACTCCGGCACCGCAAGAAGGCGAGACCCCCATGACCACGACCGGCACCCCGCGCATCCCGCCCCTCCCGCCCGCCCAATGGCCCCCGGTCCTGCGGTCGTTGCTCGCCGAGTCGCGCCAGGACGGCCCCGGCAGGGAGAACCTCTTCGGCACGCTCGCCCACCACCCCGTCCTCGCCCACGCCTGGCTCTCCCTCGCCAGGGTCCTCACCCACGAGGGCACCCTCGGCCACCGAAGACGCGAGCTGATCGTGCTGCGGGTCGCGCACCGGCTCGACGCTCCCTACGTCCACGGGAGGCACCGCGTCCCGGCCGGGGACGCCGGGCTGACGGGCGCGGAGATCGACGCGACGGCCGCCGACCTGGCCGTCCATCCCTGGCAGCCGGAGGACCGCGCCCTGCTGGAGGCGGCCGACCTGCTGGCCGCCAACTCCCCGGTCCCCGGCGGTCTCTGGGATCGCCTGGCCCGCTCCCTCACCCCCGGGCAACTCGTCGAACTCCTGGTCCTGGCCGGCCAGACCGCCACCATGTGCACGACGCTCAACACCCTCCGCACGCCCGCCGACCGGCAGCCCTCGCTCACCGTGCTGCTGGACCGGGACCGCTGCTGCGGCGCGGGCCAGTGCGTCAGCGTGGCGCCCGAGGTGTTCGAGCAGGACGAGTCGGACGGCCGGGTCACCCTGCGCGTCCAGGACCCGGACGCGCGATACGCCGACGAGGTGCGCTTCGCCGCCGACCTGTGCCCCAGCGGCGCCCTCACACTCGTCGACCACGAGGAGACCGCCCACTCATGACCGCCACCAGCCTGGCCGCCCTCAACCTCCCATCCCCGTACGGCAGTTGTCCCTTCGACCCGCCACCCGCCTACACCGCCGCCGCCCGCGGGGCCGCCGTCTCCCGCGCCACGCTCCCGGACGGCAGCGCGTGCTGGCTGGTCACCGGCTACGACGAGGTCCGCGCCGTACTGGCCGACGCCCGCTTCAGCGCGGACGCGCGCACCCCGGGCTTCCCGTTCCTCTCCGCCGGACAGCGCGAACTGGCCACCGCCAAGCCGAGTTTCATCCGGATGGACGACCCCGAGCACGCCCGGCTGCGCCGCATGGTCACGAAGGACTTCCTGGTCAGACGGATCGAGGAACTGCGCCCCGGCATCCAGGACATCGTCGACCGGGCCGTGGACCGCATGACCGAGGGGCGCCGCTCGGCCGACCTGGTGGCCGACTTCGCCCTGCCGGTCCCGTCGCTGGTCATCTGCCTGATGCTCGGGGTGCCGTACGAGGACCACGACCTGTTCCAGTCGCTCAGCCGCACGCTTCTCGACAACCGCACCGGCCGCCCGGAGGCGGAGCGGGCCCACGCCGAACTCATGGGCTACCTGGCCGAGTTGGCCGGGCGCAAGCGGCGCGAGCCCGGTGACGACATCCTCAGCCGGCTCGCCGCCCGCGACGACCTCACCGACCAGGAGACCGCGTCGCTCGGCTTCCTGCTCCTGGTCACCGGGCACGAGTCGACCGCGAACATGACCGCCGTCAGCGTGCTGGCCCTGCTCAGCCGTCCCGACCAGGCGGAACTCCTGCGCAGCGAGCCGGAGTTGATGCCCGGAGCGGTGGAGGAACTCCTGCGCCACCTCACGATCATCCACCTCGGTCTCGGCCGGGCCGCGACCGAGACCGTACGGGTGGGCGAAGTGACGATCCCGGCCGGCGAAGGCGTGATCTGCATGCTGTCCACGGCCAACCGCGACGAGCGACTCTTCCCGCGCGAGGCCGGCTTCGACCTCACCCGGGACGCCCGCCGCCATGTCGCGTTCGGCTACGGCGTCCACCAGTGCCTGGGCCAGACCCTCGCCCGGGTGGAACTCCAGATCATCCTGACCACGCTGCTCCGCCGCCTGCCCGCCCTGCGCCTGGCCGTCCCCGCCGACCGGATCGCCCACAACCAGGACGCCATCGTCTACGGACTGCGGGAACTCCCGGTCACCTGGACCTAGCGGAAGACACCGGTGTGCCGAGGACGATCCTCGGGTGGCCGAGCGGTCAGGGCTGGACCGGCATGGTCCAGCAGTTGGACGTGGTGGGCTTGCCGGCGAGGCGGTCGGCGAGCCAGGAGATGGCGTCGCCCTGGTCGGTGAGCAGCGGCGCGAAGTGATTGAGGAGCGCGCTGCCGACACTGGGCAGGACGATGGGCTTGTACGTGACGTCGGCGCCCTTCGCGCACCAGTCGAGGGCGAGTTGGCGGGCCTGGGCGTGCGGGACGAGGTTGTCGCTGACGCCGGTGGCGAGGCGGACCGGCCCCGACGGTTTCATCGTGCCGATGCGCTGACTGTCAAGGAAGCTCTGGAGGGCGGGAGTCGAGGCGATGATCTCGCTGAGGGACTCCCCGTCGGTGGTCCAACTGGTGCTCTTCTTGTAGGCGTAGCCGAACAGCGCGTCACCGACGCACATGGTCGACAGATCGCTGAGCGCGGCCTTGCCCGCGTCGTTGAGATGCGCCTCGGCGAGCGGCTTCAGGGCCGGGTCCGACTGGAGGAACCCGTTGAGCGACCAGCCGAGCGCGCCCGAGAGCTCGCTGCCGTCGATGGCCCGGGTGACGGAGGTCAGATCGGCGGGCGGGGCACCGGCGTAGGTCCCGGAGAGGGTGACGTCGGGGGCGTAGGACGACTGGACTTCGGCGGCGGCGGCGGTCGCCCCGCCGCCCTGGCTGTAGCCGTAGAGCCCGACCGGGGAATGGGCGGTGACCGAGGCCCCGCCGACCGCACGCGCGGCACGCACCGCGTCCAGCACCGCGTGCGCCTCGTCGATCCGGTTGACGTACGTGTGCAGCCGGTCGGTGGCGCCCAGGCCGACGTAGTCGGTGACGACGACGGCGACGCCCTTGGCGAGGAGCCGGTAGATCGCCAGATCCTCGTACCCCACGGTCACGGTCTGGCTGGTGAGGGACAGCGGGTGTTCGAGTCCCATCGACGCGGAGCACTGGTCGCCCTGTCCCAGGGTGCCCGGGGCGACCGCGACGAGGGGGCGCGGGCCGCTGCCGGACCAGTCGGCGGACGGCTCGATGTAGGCGCCGGTGACGGCGACGGGCTGCCCGTTCGAGTCCGTGGACTTGTACATCAGGCGGGTCGCGGTGCCGGGGAGGGTGGAGCCGTCGAGTCCCGGCAGGCTCAGTGCGAGGGGGAGCGGCTCGCTGCGGACGAGGGCGCCGTCGGCGGCGGGGAGGGTCGCGGGCGGGTTGTAGAACTCGGGGATGGTGACGCCCCGGGACACGACCTCGGCCGAGGCGGTGGCCGCGGTGGCGGTCGTGAGAGCGACGGCCTGGGCGGTGAGGCAGACGGCGATGGTCAACGAGGCGCTGAGCAGGCGCCGTTGGCGTGCGGATCCGGCAGGTGGTGTGGCTGTAGTGGTCATGACAGGTGGGGTGGGCATGACGAACCTCCTGTGAAGCGGCCGGCAGGAAGCGGCGGCACGCCGGCGCATCCGCGTCCCACGGATGCGCCGGCGCCGCTGGGGAAGTGGTTCGTCTCGAACTTACCTACCGGTAAGTTACTCGTGATACCCGTCGGTAGGTTACGTTTCGGTAATGTGGCCGGCCCCCCGGCCCCCCGGCCCCCCGGGTCACCGCTCCGCGTCCCGCTCCGACAGCCGTTGCGTGATCCGGTCGAACAGCTCCGACAGCGGCTCGCCGACATCGCGCCCGAACTCGGTCAGCCCGTAGGTGACTTGGGGCGGGGTGGTCGGCTCGACCTCGCGCCAGACCAGTCCGTCTTCGAGCAGCGCGCGCAGGGTCTGGGCGAGCATCTTCTCGCTGATCCCCTGGATGCTCTCGCGCAGTTCGAAGAACCGGAGGCTGGTGCGGCGCAGGGAGATCAGGACCCAGATCCCCCACCGGCTGGTGACGTGGTCGACCACGTCCCGCGCGAGGCAGTCGGTGTGAAACACCTCATAGCGCGCCCCGGGCTCGACCCGCCTGCGCTGCAAGCCTTCCGTCATGTGAGGAGCTTACCTCGGGGTATGTCCTTACCGAAAGTTAGTCCAGCTCCTAGCGTGAGGTCCACGGACGTACGGACGACGAGGAGCTGAACATGATCGTGGTGACCGGGGCCACCGGCAACATCGGCAGGCCGTTGACAAGGGCGTTGGTGGCGGCGGGCCAGGAGGTGACGGCGGTGTCCAGGCATCCGGCGACGGTGCCGGACGGCGCCCGCCATGTGGTCGCCGACCTGGCCCGACCGGCCGGCCTCGCACCCGCGTTGGCCGGAGCGAAGGCGCTGTTCCTCCTGCTCTCCGGCGATCTGCACGCTCCCGGGTCCCGCCCCGCCGACATCATCCGCGCCGCCGACGCGGCCGGAGTCCGCCGTGTCGTCCTCCTCTCCACCCAGGGCGTCTCGACCAGGCCCTTCGGCGCGACCCGCGTGGCCATGCGAGGCCTGGAGGACGTGCTGCGGGACTCCGGCCTGGAGTGGACCGTCCTCCGCCCCGGCGGCTTCGCCTCCAACGCCCTGTGGTGGTCCGAGTCCGTCCGCGCCCGACGGGTCGTGGCGGCACCCTTCGGCGACGTGGGCGTACCGGTCATCGACCCCACGGACATAGCCGAGGTGGCGGCGGCCGGCCTCATGACCGACCAGCACACCGGCAGGACCTACGAGTTGACCGGCCCGGAGGTCATCACCCCCCGCGCCCAGACCGAGGCCATCGCCACCGCCCTCGGTGCCCCGGTCCACTTCCACGACCTCACCCGGGCCGAGGCCAAGTCGGCCATGTCCCAGGCCATGCCCCCCGAACTGGCCGAGGACACCCTCGCCATCCTCGGCGCCCCGACCCCGGCCGAACTCCGCGTCAGCCCGGACGTGGAACGGGTCCTGGGGCGGGCGCCGCGCACCTTCGCGGAGTGGGCCGAGCGCCATGTCGAGGCGTTCCGGTGAGACGGTCGCCCGTCCGGGCCCTGTCCGCGGGCGGCAGCGGGGTCAGTCCTCCGACCCCGGCTTCACCACCGTGTCCACGAAGTCGGCGATCGCTCCCAGTGTCGCGCCCAGCGCCTCGATCTGGGGGAAGTGGGCCGCGTCCGGGACGGGGACGAAGTGGCCGTCGGGGAAGGCGTCGGCGTAGCCGCGGCCGTACTTGAGGGGGGCTATGCCGTCTTCCTCGCCCCAGACGACCAGGACGGGGACGGTCACGCGGTGGAGCCGACCGCGGAGCTTCGGGTCGAAGGTGAAGTGCTCGCCGCCGTAGACCGAGAGGGTCTGCTGGTTGGCGGCGCCCGCGGCGCGCTGGGCGTCCGTGAAGGAGGCGAAGTCGGGGCGGAACTCCGGCTTGGCGAAGGAGAGTTGGCTGATGTCGGCCGGGGCCATGGTGCGCGGGTCGACGACGCGGTTCTCGACCATGTGGGCGTGGATGCCGACCGCGTTCAGGAGGGTCAGGGCGCCGATGCGGCCCTTGTTGTCGCGGAGGGCCATCTCCGCCGCGATCCAGCCGCCGACCGAGTTGCCGATCACCATGACGTCCTTGATGTCCAGCGCGTCGAGGAGGTCCAGGTAGGCGACGGCCAGGTCGGCGACCGAGTCGAAGTGGCCCGGGCGGGGCGTGCCGTCGAATCCGGGGTGGGTCGGCGTCACGACGTGGACGTGCTCGGACAGGGCCGCGGAGAGGCCGGCCACCGTGCGCGGGCCGGCGCCGCCGTGCAGCACCAGGACGCCGGTGCCCTCGGTGTTCTCGCCGAACTCCTGGACGGTGACCGGGAGTCCGCCGGGGAGGGTGACGGTGCGGGTGGGGGCCGGATTCGAGGCGGCGGCGGAGGCGGCGGGGGCGGGCGTGGTCATGGTGAGGTCCTTGTCGCTTGTACTCGTGTTCTCGCGTACTGAGAGCTGACTCTCACGAAGGTAGGGGGTCGGATCTCTTTATGCAAGTTCACTCTCACGATGAGAGCCGTCCGTCCCATGGGAGGGCCGCTACGGCAGTGCGTTCCGCGCCGGTGCGGTCGGCCGCCGACCCGCTACGCGTCCGGCAACGAGGCCGCCAGGTCCTCCCAGGCCTCGTGCACGTCCTCCCCGACCATCCCGAACTGCGTGATCACCGCCACGCACCGCCCGTCCCCGTCGTCCAGTTCAAGTGCCGAGGTCGGCCCGTGGGCCGCCGTGGAGCGGACCAGGTGGCAGGCGCGGACGGCGGCAAGGTCGATCTCCACCGAGCTGTCCGCCAGCGCCGCGAACACCCGGCCGCCCACGGTCCGGTCGGTCACATGGACGCGGCCCGCGCACGACTGGAGGGTCGCCGGGGCGAACACCCCCACGCCGATGGGCAGTCCGATCGAACAGACGTGGTCGAGGACGGACGCGATCACGTCGACCTCGACCGGGCGGTGCACACCGCCGTAGCGGTGGAACGACGATCTGCGGGACACGCCTCCGTCCGCCAACACGGCGTCCAGTTGGGCGAGTTGGTCGCCGTCCTGCCACGGCGGGACCTCGGGGGACGGCGGTGGCGGTGGCGCCTGTGCGGCGGGCCGCGCTCCCGCGTGGACCGTGGGCGCCAGGCCCGCCAGCAGCCGGTCGCCCTCGGACAGCAGCCGGCCCTGGTGCACGGTACGGCCGCCCGCGTCGAGCAGCCGCAGCGCGACCGAGCCCGTGTCGTCGTCCCGGGCGACCACCGCCGTGTCGATGCCCGCGGCGTCGATCCGCAGCGCGATGGCACCCGGACGGACGGCGAACGCCCCGCCGAGCAGGGTCGGTTCGGCGTAGCTGCCCGCCTGGTCGATGCGCGCGACCGGGCCGCCCGTCACGGCCTGCACGTACTGGAAGAGGGTGAGGCAGCGCGCCAGCCCCGGCATCCGCGCGTCGATCAGCCGCACGCTGCCGCCTCCGCCGCCCCGTCGTCCGCAGCACCCCTCGAACGCGCAGGGCCGGTACGGGTCGTCGTGCTCCGTCATCGTCAGTACACGTCCCGTACGTAGCGCTTGGAGCGGCGCAGACCGGCCAGGTACTCCGCCGCGTCGTCGTCACCGCGTCCGCGTTGTTCCGCCACGACACCCAGCAGTGCCGCCTCCACGTCCTTCGCCATCCGGGAGGCGTCACCGCAGACGTAGACGTGCGCGCCGTCCTCCAGCCAGCCGTACAACTCCCGTGCGCGCTCCCGCATCCGGGTCTGCACGTAGACCTTCTCGGCCTGGTCGCGGGAGAAGGCGAGGTCGAGTTCGGTCAGGACGCCGCGCCGGCGCAGCTCGGTCAGCTCGTCCTCGTAGACGAAGTCGGTCGCGCGGTGGCGGTCGCCGAAGAAGAGCCAGTTGCGGCCGGAGGCGCCTCGTGCGGCGCGCTCGTGGAGGAAGCCGCGGAACGGCGCGATGCCGGTGCCGGGGCCGATCATGACCATCGGGGCGTCGTCGTCCGCCGGGACGCCGAAGGAGGCGTTGGGCTGGACGTAGATGCCGACGGTCGTCCCCTCGGCGCCCGTCCGGTCCGCGAGGTACGTCGACGCCACGCCCAGGTGCCTGCCGTACCGCACCGACGCGACCGTGAGGTGGACGCGGTCCGGGTGGGCCAGCGGGCTCGACGAGATCGAGTACTGGCGGGCCTGCAACGGCCGCAGCAGGGGCAGGAGTTCGGGCAGCGAGGGGGCCGCGGAGCGGTCGGTGGCCCGGAGGAGGTCCAGGATGTCCCGGCCCCGGAGCCAGGAGTCCAGGTCCGAGCGGTCGCCCTGCGCCATGACCGTCGCCAGTTCGCCGGACGGCGCGCGCTCCACCAGGTCGGCGATCAGCTCCTTCGACGGGGTGCGTATCTCGCGCTCCGTGCGCAGGAGTTCGGCCGTCTCCTCGTCTCCGGCCGCGCCGAAGTGGTCCAGCAGGGCGGCCACCAGGCCGTCGTCGTTCCTCGGTACGACGGCCAGCGCGTCCCCCGCCCGGTAGGTGATGCCGCTGTCGCCGAGGTCGAACTCGTAGTGGCGGATCTCCTTCGCGCTGTGCGGGGCGGACAGCAGCCGGTTCACCGCGAGGCGGGAACGGTAGGGGGTGCGCCTGTTCCAGGGGGAGCGGGCCGGTGCCGGTGTCGGGCTCGGGGCGGGTGCGGCCCGGTCTCCGGTCGCGCCTGTCTCCGCCGCCAGCCGGCCCAGTACCGCCTGCGTCCATTCCGCCGCCGGGTCCTCGAAGTCGACGTCGCAGTCCACGCGTTCGTGGAGGCGGGCCGCGCCGAGTTGTTCGAGGCGGGTGTCGATGAGTTTCGCGGCCTGGCAGAAGTCGTCGTAGCCGCGGTCGCCGAGGCCGAGGACGGCGTAGCGCACGCCGTCGAGCCGGGGTGCGGTGTCGGACTGGAGGGCTTCCCAGAACAGGCCCGCGTTGTCGGGGAGTTCGCCTTCGCCGTAGGTGGAGGTGACCACCAGCACGTGGGTCATCGTGGCGAGCCGGTCGGGGGTCACGGCGTCGAGCGCGCTCGCCCTGCCGGTCAGGCCGTGGGTCCGGGCCGCCGCCACCAGCTCGTCGGCGAGGAACTCCGCGTTGCCGGTCTGGGTGCCGAACAGGACGTCGACCGTGGCCGTGGGCGCGTCGGCGGCCGTGTGCGCACGGCGTCCGGCGGCGGCGACACCGGCGATGAACCCGGCGAGCCAGGACTCCTGTTGGGCGGAGAACGGTGCGTCGGCCGGGATGAGGGCACCGGTCGGGGGCATGAGGGTCACGCGGTCACCGTCTCGGTCGGGGCCTGCGGGATCTGGGTGTGGCGCGCGGCGATGTCGTCGAGCGCGGCCGTCGCGAGCAGCTCGTCGAAGCGGGCGGCGCGGACCCGGTCGGCGTTCTTCGTGGTCTGGTGGAGGATCCAGCCGTAGGTGCCGGGGGCGTCCACGCTCAGGTTGTTGCGCTGCCGGAGGGCGCGCTTGTAGTCGTCGAGGCGCTTGCTCGCGATGAGGGTCGCCAACTCCCCGTCGTCGAACCGCTCCAGGGTGCCGCGCAGGTACTTCACGACGCGCTGCTTGACGAAGAAGTCCTCGGTGAGGACGAGGTTGCGGACGGCCTCGGTGACCCGCGGGTCGTCCGGGCCGCTCGCGCCCGGCACCCGCTGCAGCGCGAGGTCCTGGGCGACGCCGAGCACCGTGTACGAGGACAGCAGCGAGAACATGTCGTCGCCGCCCTGGTCGCCGAACGCCGGTGCCCGGCCGCCGAGAACGGTCCGCCGGTCGCGGTAGTCGACCTTGAACGCACGCAGCTTGTCGGTCGCGATCGACGTCGCCAGTTCGTCCAGCAGTTCGTTGCGGGTCGCCGCGGCCAGGATCTCGCCCGCGTCCTGGTAGAGGAGGAGCGCGCGGGGCATCCCGCAGTACACGTACCGCCGTTCGGCCTCCCAGTCCGCCAGCAGCCGGGCCGCGAGCGGGGAGCCGGTCGCCTCCGCGTGCCAGGCCAGCAGCAGCCGTACGGCCTCCTCGTGGAAGGCGCCGTGCGCGGTGTCGGTGACGGAGAAGACGAGGAGGGAGTCGGCGCTCACCCGGCGGCTCAACTCGCCCGTGGGGTCGTACTGGTAGAGGAAGCCGCCGCTCATGCCGTTGCCGAGGCCCTTGCCGAAACCGCCGAGGTTGAGGACCGTGCCGCCCGTCATGTACTCGCAGCCGAAGTCGCCGAGGCCCTCGACCACCGCCGTGGCACCGGAGTTGCGCACCGCGAAGCGGTCACCGGCCTCGCCCTGGACGAAGGTCCGGCCGCCGGTCGCGCCGAACAGCGCGAAGTTCCCGACGAGGACGTTGCCGCCGCGTTCGGCGCTGCCGCCGCCCGGGGCGCGGACCACGATCCGGCCGCCGCTCTGGCTCTTGCCGACGCCGTCGTTGGCGGTGCCGGTGTGTTCGAGGGTGATGCCGTCGTTGCAGAAGACGCCGTAGGACTGGCCGGCGGAGCCGGTGGTGCGGATGCGGACGGCGTCGTCGACGAGGCGGCGGCGGCCCCGGTCGTCGGTCGTGATCGCCGGCCGGGTCGGCTCCGACGCGTGGTTCAGCAGGCGCTCCACGTCGATCGACAGCTGTCCGCCGACCGACTTGTCGCTGTTGCGGAGGTGGATGCCCTCGACGAGCAGGGACGGTTCACCGCGGTCGACGAGTGCCGTGCGGACGCGTTCGATGAGGGCGTCGTCGGTGGTGAAGTCCTTCTCCAGGTACTCCGGTTCGGCGACGGCCTTCTCCGGCACGCGGGCGAGCAGGCGCCGCACGTCGAGGCGGCCGACGCTCGCCGGGTGGTCGAGGAGCTGGAGCAGGTCCGTGCGGCCCCGGGCCTCGCGCAGGGAGCGCAGGCCGAGGCGGGCGAGGATCTGCCGGACGTCGTGTGCGATGTTGAGCAGGTACTGGGCCAGTGCGCGCGGATCGCCTTCGAACGCCTCGGAGTTGGTGGTGAGTCCGGCCGGGCACTTCACGTTGCAGTTCTTCGCCATGACGCAGCCGAGCATCATCAGCGCGGTCGTGCCGAACTCGAAGCTGTCACCGCCGAGGAGTGCCGACGTGACCACGTCGCCGCCGGTCTGGTGGGCGCCGGAGCAGCGCAGCACGACCTTCTGCCGCAGCCCGTTGGCCACCAGGGCCTGGTGGACCTCGGCGACGCCGATCTCCGCCGAACGGCCCGCGTACTTCAGGCTGGTGACGGCGGCGGCGCCCGTTCCGCCGGTGTTCCCGGCCACGTTGATGACATCGGCGCCCGCCTTCGCGACGCCGACCGCGATCGTGCCGATGCCCTCCGAGGAGACGAGCTTGACGACGACCCGGACGCGTGCGGCCTTGCAGTCGTGGATGAGCTGGGCCAAGTCCTCGATGGAGTAGGTGTCGTGGTGCGGCGGCGGGGAGATCAGCTCGATGCCGGGGGTGCCGCCGCGGGCCGCCGCGATGTCGACGGTGACCTTCGGCGCGGGCAGCTGGCCGCCCTCGCCGGGCTTCGCGCCCTGCCCGATCTTGATCTCCAGTTCCTGGAGCATCGGGTCGGCGAGATATCCCGCCCAGATCCCGAAGCGGCCGGACGCGAACTGCTTGATCCGCGAACCCCTGATGGTGCCGTAGCGGGAACGGTGTTCGCCGCCCTCACCGCTGTTGGACATCGCGCCGACCATGTTGGTGCCGTGCGCCACGGCCTCGTGCGCGGTGGCCACCAGCGCGCCGTGGCTCATCGCGCCGGAGGCGAGGGCGCGGGTGATCTCGTGCGCCGGCTGGACGTCCGGGAGCCGAAGGCTGTCCGGGGCGGGGCGGAGGAGGGTGAGGAGGCGGGCGGCGGTGCCGGTGGCGGTGACCGTGACTCCGTCGGCGTCCGCGGGGAGTGTCGTCTCGACCTCGCCGGGATGCGCCCGGGCGAGGCCGTCGGCGAGGGCGGTGTGCACCTCGGTTCCGGGGGAGGCGAGCCGGAGGCGGACGGTCACGGTGTCCGGGTGTGCCGACCGCTCGGTGACCGTGGCGGTCACGCCTCGCACCGTCACGCTCGCGTTGCCGTCCGTGGAGAAGCGGCCCAGTTCGCGGGCGAAGTCCTCGGCCGTGCGCAGGCCGGTGACGTCGGCCGGGAGGGCCAGCACGTCGCGCAGGGCGGACGGGCGGCGGGAGCGTTCCTCGTGGGTGGTGCGGAGGAAGGCGCGGTAGCCGGGGGTGATCCGGAACGCGTCGATCTCGTCGTCGCTGAGCTGGTCGTAGCCGGTGTCGCGGTAGGCCGCGTCGGTGATGCCGAAGGCGTCGTCCAACTGGCCGAGGGTGAGCAGGCGCAGGGCCTCGGAGTCGGTGTCGCGGCCGAACTCCGGGCGTTCCTCGGTCATGTCGCCGAAGCCGCGCACGGCGGAGACGCCGAAGGAGTGCCCGGCGCCGTCCGACCGTTCCTTGAACAGGCCCAGCAGCGGCACCTGTTGCTCGGTCTCGACGGCGCGGGCGCGCTCGTGCCACTCGGTCGCGGCCTGCGCGATGCGTGCGAAACCGACCCCGCCGACCGGCGCGTCCATGTGCGGGAAGACGCGGGCGAAGACGTCGTCGCGGGTGTCGAGGTAGTTCGGTTCGAAGAACGCGCCGCCGATGTAGCTCTCGGCCGTGCACAGTCCGACCCGGCCCATCGTCTTGGCGAGCGCCTTCTCGGCCGCCTTGCGGAAGCGGGCCAGCGCCCGGTCCGTCTCGGTGACCTCACCCGCGGGCGCGGGCGCGCTGGGGTGCTTCTCCTCGGCGCGCAGCCGGGCGCTGAGGCTGTAGACGGCGGAGGCGCCGAAGCCGAGGGCGGTCGCCACGTGGTGCGAGGAGGGCAGCTGTCCGCTCTCCGCGACGAGCGAGACGCGCAGCCGCAGCCCGGTCTCGATGAGGCGCTGGTTCACGGCGGCGACGGCGAGGACGACGGGGAGCGGGGCGCGGGCGGAGGAGATCGCGCGGTCGGTGAGGACGGCGATGCCGCCCTGCCGGGACGCGAACTGCTCGACTCCGTCGCAGAGTCGGTCCAGGGCGGCGCGCAACGCGTCGGCGTTGGCCCGCTCGTCGCCGGTGACCGGGTCGTAGAGCATGTCGAAGCGTTCCAGCGGGACGATGCGCTGGTCGCGCAGGCGGACCATGTCCAGGTGGCCCAGCACGGGCGAGGAGAGGACCAGTTGGCGTCCCGCGGTGCTGCCCGTGCCGTCCGGCTTGGGGCCGAGGGCGACGCGCATGCTCATGCCGTCGGCCTCGCGGATGCTGTCCAGGGGCGGGTTGGTGACCTGGGCGAAGCGCTGCGAGAAGTACTTCGCCATGCCGCCCTCGGTGTCGCTGAGCGCGTTGATGGCGTTGCCGTAGCCCATCGCGGAGATGCGCTCCGAGCCGTTGGCGAGCATCGGGTCGAGCAGGAAGCGGAAGCTCTCCTGGTTCAGGGAGTACGCCACGTACCGTCCGGCGAGGGTGAGGTCGCCGTCGTAGCCGAGCGTGGTCGTGCCGCGGTAGTAGTCGGGGGCGGGCAGGTCGTCGAGGTTCACCCGGGCCGCGTCGAGCAGCCGGGAGTAGGGGCGGCGGGCGGCGAGCGCCTCGAGGACCTCGCGGGTGCGCAGGCGGCGTCCGGTGCGGTGGTCGACGACGAGCATGCCGCCCGCCTCGATCCGGCCGCGGTGCACGACGTCGCTGTCGGGGAAGGCGACTTGACCGGCCTCGGAGGCCACCATCAGGTACTCGGCGGTCTCGACGGTACGCAGCGGTCGCAGCCCGAGCCGGTCGAGGCGGGCGCCGATGACGTCGCCGTCGCTGAAGATGACGGCGGCGGGGCCGTCGTTCTTCTCCTCGTAGAGGGAGAAGTACTCCAGCATGTCGCGGACGGCGGCGGGCAGGGCGCGGTCGTTCTCCCAGGCGGGCGGCATGAGCGTCACGACGGCCTCGACCAGGTCGAGTCCGTCGTCGAACACCCGGCTCTGCAGGGTCTGGTCGAGCCGGCTGGAGTCGGACTGGCCGGGCGGGCGCACGATGCTGCGGGTCCGGGCGCGGGCGAGGGCCTCGTCGCTGAGCCGGTTCTTGCGGTCGGTGTTCAGCTCGCCGTTGTGCGCCATGAGCCGGAACGGCTGCGCCATGGTGGGATGCGGCTCGGTGTTGGTGGAGAACCGGGTGTGGAAGTAGAGCGAGCGGACGGAGTGCCGCGGGTCGCCCAGGTCGCGGAAGTACCCGATGACCTCACCGGAGTTGAGCCGTCCCTTGAGGACCTGGGTGCGGGCGCTCAGCGACAGCGGGTACAGCCCGGCGTAGGTGTCGTCGGCGTAGGCGACGGCCTCGACCGCGAGCAGGGCGCGGTGCGCGGCGGCGTCGACGGCGGGGCGCGTCCAGTCCGCCGGGGCCTTGAACACCCATTGCACGATGGGGAGTTGGTGCGGTTCGGCGGCCGGGCGGGCGACGCTGTGATCGACGGGCACGTCCCGCACGAGCAGCACGTCGAAGCCCTGGTCGGCGATGCTGCGGCCGACCAGGCCGACGGCCGCGGCACGGCCTGAACCGCCGCCCGGGACGAAGCAGTTGGCGACGCCGAAGTGCCCGGCGCGCAGCGGCTCCCCGGTGAGCGCGGTGAAGAACTCCACCGACAGGTCGACGCTCACGCCCGCGCCGTCGCCGACGCCCTCGGCGGACGTGCCGCCCCGGTGGGGGATGGCGCGCAGCGCCTCGTCCCCCTTGAGGATGACGTCGTGGCTCGGCACCCCGTCGAGGCGGGTGAGGAAGCCGACGCCGCAGTCACTGTGGTCGAGGGCAGGGTCGTGGAGACCGGCGGAGGTGGAGTGAGTCACGGGCCCGTCCTGTACGCGGCTGGTGCGGCTGGGGGTACCTCCCGGGCCCTTGGGGGACGAGGGGAGGACGGCCAGGCTGCGTCGGTGGAGCGCTCGCCGCGGGCGGACCGGGGGACGGTCGGGCCCTGGATGGTGCGAAGAGCAATGGTAAGGGTTACCTAACTTGAATGGCAAGGGTGGTTCGCGGGCCCCGATAGCACCTCGCGCACGCCGCTGACCAGCGGTTCCGTGCTCGCGTTCAGGTTGCTTTCAGGTCCGCGCGGGCCTTGGGCAACTCATGCACCGCAAGCGCAAAAGCTCTGGCAAAGGGGGCTGGGGCGCGGGCCGGACCCCGTGTCAGGGTGCCGCCATGACGACAGATCACCTCACCCACGACCGGCCTCCGCGCCACATTCCGCACGCGGCGAGCAAAGTGCCGGAGGTGACCGTCTACTTCTGGATCATCAAGGTGCTGACCACCGGCATGGGCGAGACGGCCTCCGACTTCCTCGCCCATCTGTTCGGCCCGGTCCCGGCGGTCGGCCTCGGCGGGCTCGCCCTCGTGGCGGCGCTGGCGGTCCAGTTCACCGCCCGCCGGTACGTCGCCTGGATCTACTGGACGGCGATCGTCATGGTCAGCGTCTTCGGCACGATGGCCGCGGACGTGCTGCACGTCGGGCTCGGCGTGCCCTACGCCCTCTCGACCCCGTTCTTCCTGCTCGCGCTGGCCGCCGTCTTCGCGCTCTGGTACGCGAGCGAGCGCACCCTGTCGATCCACGGCATCACCACCCGCCGCCGCGAGACCTTCTACTGGGCCGCCGTCCTCGCCACCTTCGCCCTCGGCACCGCCGCGGGCGACCTCACCGCCACCATCGGCCTCGGCTACCTCGGCTCCGCCGTCCTGTACGCGGTGGCCATCGCCGTCCCCGCCGTCGCCCACCGCGCCGGCCGGATGGGCGCGGTCCTCGCCTTCTGGTCCGCCTACGTCATCACCCGCCCGCTCGGCGCCTCCGTCGCCGACTGGATGGCCGTCGGCCACGGCCGGGGCGGCCTCGCGCTGGGACTCGGCCCGGTCACGGCGGCCTGGACGCTGGCGATCCTCGCCTTCGTCGGCTACCTCGCGTCCACGGGCAAGGACGTCCGCCGGGACACCGCGGTGTGACCCGGCGCCGCCGTCACCCCGCCGGAAGGGCGATCACGAACCGGGCTCCGGGTGCGGGCCCGGGGTCGTAGGAGACCTCGCCGCCCGAGGAGCGGGCCAGCCGGCGGGCCAGCGGCAGGCCCAGGCCCGCGCCGCCGTGGCCGTCGCCGGGGTCCGCGCGGCGGCCGGGTTCGAAGAGGTGCGCCGCGAACCCGGGCGGTACGCCGGGCCCGTCGTCGACGACGTCCAGGCGTACGCCGTCGGGCGCGCGGTGCACGCGGACGGCGACGGTGGTGCGGGCGTAGCGGCAGGCGTTGGCGAGGAGGGGGCTGACGATGCGTTCGAGGCGGGCGGGCGGGACGCCCGCCGTCAGCGGCGGGCCGTCGACGGCCACCGTCAAGTGGCCCGGCACACCGAGGAGTTCGACGAGCCGGTGCAGCGTGGGCAGCACCTCGGCGACACCCGGAGCGGTCGGGGCGTCCTCGCGGGCGTCGGCCAGGAGCGTGTCGCAGATGGTGCGCATGGACTCGGCGGCGTCCCCGATGACCTGGTGGGTGGCGCGGGTCTGCCCGGCGGTGCGCGGTCGCGTCCGCCACCAGTCGAGTTCGGCGACGATCCGGCTCAGCGGGGTGCGAAGTTCGTGCGACAGCTCCCCGGTGAGCTGGCGTTCGTGGCGCAGGAGGGACCGGATGCGGTCGAGGATGGAGTCCAACGACGCCCCGAGCGCGGCGAGTTCGGCGGGTTGCCGGAGACCGCCGAACCGTTCCCCGGACGCCACGGCGCTCCACTGCGCGGCCTGCTCGGTCATCGTCCGCACGGGCCGCAGCGCACGGCCGACCGCCAGCCGGGTCAGCCCGTAGGTGCAGGCGAGCATGACCGCGTCCAGGGCGAGCGAGCCCATGAGGAGGGTGTGGGCCGAACTCCGGTACGGGGCGAGGTCGAGCGCGGTGACCACGGTGGCCGCGCTCCGCCCGCCGCGCACCGGCCGGGAGCACAGCCGCAGGGTGCCGCGCGGCTCGGCGGTGACGCAGGACGGTCCGCTCCGCGCCGCGAGCGCGCCGGCGGCCCGGTTCAGGGGGCCGTCGCCCGGCGGCCCCTCCAGCAGCCGGTGTCCGTCGTAGATCCACACGTCGGCGTCGAGGAGGTCGTCGTGCGGGGTCTCCAGGACGCGGACGTCCGGCCCGCCGGTGTCCACGGTCGTGGCGACGGCGGCGGCCCGGGTGCGCAGCTCGTCGTCCGCCTGGTGCTGAAGCCGGTGCCCGGCCACGGTGTTGAAGGCGACGGTGAGGACGAGCATCAGCAGGGCGGCGGTGGTGAGCGCGACGAGGGAGAGCCGGCCCCGGAGGGTGCGGGGCGCGAGCGGGAGCGCGGTCACCGTGCCGAGCGGCCCGCCCCGGGTGCCGTTCATGACAGGCGGTGTCCGACCCCGCGGGCGGTGCCGATCGTGCGGGTGCTGCCCGCCGCGCGGAGTTTGCGGCGGAGGCGGGTCAGGTACTGGTCGAGGGTGTTGTCGTGGACGCGGGCGCCCTCGGGCCAGGCCGCGCGGACCAGTTCGCGGCGGCCCACGAGCCCGCCCGAGGCCGCCATGAGCGCGGCCAGCAGACGGAACTCGGTCGGGGTCAGCCCGACCCGGGTGTCCCGGACGCCGACCGCGTGCCGTACGGCGTCCAGGATCAGGTCCCCTTCCGGCGGCTCGGGCTCCGGGGCGGCGGGCGGGCGCGCGGTCCGCTGGAGTGCCGCCCGCAGCCGGGCCGCGAGCTCGACGAGATGGAACGGCTTGGTCAGATAGTCGTCGCCGCCCGCCGAGAATCCGGACAGCCGGTCGGGCAGCCGGTGCTGGGCGGTGAGGAAGACGACCGGGGAGCGGAAGCCGTTCGCCCGCAGCGCCTGGCACACGTCCCGTCCGTCGGCGTCGGGCAGCCCGATGTCGAGCACGACGGCGGCGATGTCTGCACCGGCCAGCCGCAGCGCGGTCGCCCCGTCCGGCGCGGGCACGGTGTCGAACTCCTCGTCGCGCAGCCCGCGCATCAGCACGTCCCGCAGGGTGTGGTCGTCCTCGACGACCAGGATGGCCGGGCGCATGGTCCTCCCTGTGCTGACTGCCGCGACTGTGGTGACTACAGTCATGTAGACGGTCTACCGAACTGTAGACGACCGCGGCGCCCCGCGGCAGTCAGGATGCGTTCAGGCACCCGCTGGCACCGTCGCACCCCATGACCCACGAGATCCCCCGCGGCCGCGACACCGCCGCCCCGCCGCCACCCGGCCTGCCCCGTCCCCGCCGCCCGCGCCGCAACAAGGTCCCCGAAGTCACCGCGTACTTCTGGATCATCAAGGTGCTGTGCACGACGGTCGGCGAGACCGCGGCCGACCTGCTCAACGAGAAGGCGGGCCTGGGCCTGACCGGGGTGTCGCTGCTGATGAGCGCCCTGCTCGCGGTCGTCCTGGCCGTCCAGTTCCGTACGGCCGCCTACCGCGCGGGCGTCTACTGGCTCGCCGTCGCCCTCATCAGCGTGGTCGGCACCCTGATCAGCGACAACCTCACCGACAACATGGGCGTCCCGCTGGAGACCACCACCACGGTGTTCGCGCTCGCCCTCGCGGCCGTCTTCGTCGTCTGGTACCGGCGCGAGCGGACCCTGTCGATCCACAGCATCGACACGACGGGCCGCGAGGCCTACTACTGGCTGGCCGTCCTGTTCACCTTCGCCCTCGGCACCGCGGCCGGCGACCTGGTCTCCGAGCGCCTGAACCTCGGCTACTGGCTCGCCGCGGCCCTCTTCGCCCTCGCCATCGGCGCGGTCGCGGTCGCCCACCGCGCGCTGGGCCTGGACGCGGTGTGGAGCTTCTGGATCGCCTACGTCCTCACCCGCCCGCTCGGCGCCTCGATCGGCGACTACCTCTCCCAGCCCACCGGCGACGGCGGCATCGGCCTGGGCACCGTCGTCACCAGCGCGCTGTTCCTGGCCGTCATCCTCGGCCTGGTCGTCCACCTGGCGGTGACCCGCAAGGACGTCATCGAGCCGGCGGCGCAGGGCGGTTGACCGCGGGCGCGGGACGCCGCCCCGGGCGACGACGGCGACCGTCCCGGCCTGCTGGACGGCGTCCACGCCCTCCTGGAGCGTGCTCCGGTGCCGGGACATCAGCAGGAGTCCGCCGTACCGCCTGCCGTACCGAGGAAGGTGACCCGGCGGCCGGTCACGCCTGGCGCCGCAGGTCCTCCAGATAGCGCAGGACCGCCGCGACCCGGCGGTCGACCTGGTCCGTGGGGGACAGGTCGAGCTTGGCGAAGATGCTGCGGATGTGTTTGTGGACGGCGCCGTCGGTGACGACGAGCTTTCCGGCGATGGCGGAGTTGCCCAACCCCTCGGCCATCAGGGCGAGTACGTCGCGTTCGCGCGGGCTGAGCCGGTCGAGCCGGGTGTCCTGGCGGGAGCGGGTGAAGAGCTGGGCGACGACCTCGGGGTCGATGGCGGTGCCGCCCGCCGCCACCCGGTGCAGCGCGTCGAGGAACTCCTCGACCCGGCCCACCCGTTCCTTCAGCAGATACCCCAGCCCGCCGACCCCGCCGCCGAGCAGCTCGGTGGCGAAGCTCTGCTCGACGTAGGCGGACAGCACGAGCACCGCGAGGTCGGGGCGCCGCCGCCGGGCCTCGACGGCGGCGACGATCCCCTCGTCGGTGTGGGTCGGCGGCATCCGCACATCGAGGATGGCCACGTCCGGCTTGTGGACGTCGATGGCGTCCAGGGCCTCGTCCGGGGTGCCGGCGGTGGCCACCACGTCCAGGCCCTCCGCGCGCAGCAGCAGGGCGAGCCCCTCCCGCAGCAGCGCGTCGTCCTCGGCGATCACGATCCGCATGTCCGTCCGTCCTCCTGGTTCGAGTACCGCATCGCAGGCTCTCAACGCTCGTCCCGGTTCCCGCCTCACGTACCGCGCGGGAGATCCACGGCCAGGACGGTCGGCCCGCCCGCCGGGCTGCTCAGGGTGAGGGCGCCGTCGTGCGCGGCGACACGGCGCCGGATGCCGGTGAGACCCGAGCCGCCCTCCGCGTCCGCGCCGCCCCGGCCGTCGTCCTCCACGCGCAGCAGCAGCCGGTCGCCGCTGCCGCGTGCCGTGACCGTCGCGTGCCGCGCCCCGCTGTGCTTGGCGATGTTGGTCAGGGCCTCGGCGACGACGAAGTAGGCGGTGGCCTCGACGGAGGCCGCGCAGCGCACGGGCACGTCCACGTCGGTCCGGCACGGCACCGCGCAGTCCGCGGCGAGACCGGAGAGCGCGCCCGCGAGACCCCGGTCGGCGAGCACCGGCGGGAGGATGCCGCGCGCGACCGTGCGCAGTTCGGCCAGCGCCTGTTCGGCGGCGGACTGGGCGCGTTCGAGGAGTTCGTCGGCGCCGTCCGGGTCGCGGGCCACCATGCGGCGGGCCGCGCCCAGCAGCACGGCCACCGAGACGAGCCTGTTCTGCGCGCCGTCGTGCAACGACCGCTCGATCCGCCGGAGTTCGGTGGCATGGGCGTCGAGCGCGGCGGCCCGGGTGGCGGTCAGCTCGGCGACCCGCAGGGAGAGGTCCACATCGGGCCCGGCCGCCAGCAGCAGCCGTCCCGGGGCCGACTGGAGCCGGGCCATGCCGGGCGTCAGCCCCAGGATGATGGCGATCCAGCCGATGCCGAGCAGTGCCACGGCGAGGGCGTCCGGCCAGGTGTGCGCGTTGCCGACGCCGAGTGAGGTGGCCGTCGTGTCTGCGGGCATGAACGTCCAGTACAGCGGGAACGCGGTGTCCCGCACCGCGAGGACCGGCAGCAGCACACCGGCCGTGCCGAGCAGCGCCCCGGCGGTGGAGTGCCGTACCAGCCAGCGCAGTTCACGGCGGGTGGCGGGGTCGACGAGGGCCGCCCGCAGCCGGGTGGGCGGTGGCTCCGGGGCGGCGACCTCGGGGCCCCAGCGGGCGAGCCGGTCCCGCTCCCGTCCGGCCAGGGAGTGCAGGGCGCGCAGCGCCGCGGGCGCCGTCAGCAGGCCCACCCCGACCAGGCTCGTCACGGCGGTGAGGGCCAGCCACAGCATCAACAGCCCCGCCCGCAGTGCCGTGTTGAGGCCGGAGGCGAGCTGCGCGACGGCACGGGCGGCGGCGCGCAGGGTCCGCAGCGCGATGTCCCCGGCGCTCTCGCGGGGGACGGCCGCGACCGCCTCGTCACCGGCCTCGCGCGTGCTCGCTGTCATGCGAGGGACCCTATGCCGAACGGGGGTTCCCCGGGGGCGTGGGAAGCGGGGAGTACAGCCTGCTGTACCCCGAACCGGGCGGGCTGCGGGATCGGCCGCGGGGGGTGCCGGTCCATAGCGTCGGTGACGACAGGACGTACGGCACACGACCACGGGAGAAGCACCCATGCCGGACCCGACGACCACCGATCCCGAGCGGCTCAGCCCCGGGGACATCGCCCGCACCCTGCTGTGGACCGCGGTGGTGACCAGCGCGGTCGCCAACATGGCGGCGTCCTTCGGCGGCGCCGACACCTGGGTGCACCTGGTGTGCGGCGCGGTCACCGTGCTGTGCGCGGGCACCCTCGCCGTACGCGCCCTGCGGGGCCGGCGATGAAGCACATCCGGAACACCGCCGCGCATCCCGCCGTGACCGCCGCCGCCATCGCCCTGGAAGGCGTCAGCAAGGCCTACCCCGGGGGCGTACGGGCCCTGGACGACGTGTCGTTGACCGTGGAGCGCGGCACCTTCCTCGCCGTGATGGGGCCGTCCGGGTCCGGCAAGAGCACGCTGATGCACTGTGCCGCCGGGCTCGACTCCCCGACGTCGGGCAGCGTCCGCATCGACGGCCGGGAGATCGCCGGGCTCGACGAGACCAGACGGACCGAACTCCGGCGCGAGCGCGTGGGGTTCGTGTTCCAGGCGTACAACCTGATCCCGTCCCTCTCCATCGAGGACAACATCACCCTGCCGCTCAGGCTGGCGGGCCGCACCGCCGACCGCGACTGGCTGCGCACGCTGGTCGAGCGGGTCGGGCTGGCCGACCGGCTGTCCCACCGCCCGGCCGAACTGTCCGGCGGCCAGCAGCAACGGGCCGCCGTCGTACGGGCGTTGGTCGCCCGCCCCGCTGTCGTGTTCGCCGACGAGCCGACCGGCGCGCTCGATCTGCGCAGCGCCCACGACGTCCTCGGCCTGCTCCGCGACCTCGTCGACGACCTGCAGCAGACGGTCGTGATGGTCACCCACGACCCGGCCGCCGCCGCCCGCGCCCACCATGTGCTGGTGATGGCCGACGGCCGGGTCGTCGACGCCCTCAAGGCGCCCACCGCCGCCGAACTGGCGGGCCGCCTGGTCGAGTTGGGGAGGGCCTGAGCCATGTTCCGTCTCGCCCTGCAGATGGTCGGCCACCGCGTCACCGCCCTGATCGCCGTGGCCTGCGCGGTCCTCGGCGGCGCGGCCCTGATCACCGCCACCGGCGTCCTCGCCGAGTCCGGCCTCCGCTCCCACCTGCCCGCGGGCCGCCTCGCCGGAGCCTCCGTCGTGATCGCCGCCGACCAGGAGTTCCACCCGCCCGGCGACCTCCCGCTCGCCCTCCCCGAACGCCACCGCGTCCCGGCCCGGCTCGTCGGCGAACTCGGCGGACTGCCGGGCGTGACCGCCGCCGTCGGCGACATCGGCTTCCCCGCCGCTCTCGTCGACGCGCACGGCCGGGTCGTGACGGTGCCGTCCGGGGACCCGCAGGTGACGGGGCACGGCTGGTCGTCCACGAAGCTGCTGGCCGACGCACGCGTCCGGGGCAGCGCGCCGGCCGGCGCCGACGAGGTCGCGGTGGACGACAGGACCGCCGCGGCGGCCGGGATCGAGCCGGGCGACCGCGTCGAGGTCGTCGTCGGCTCCCGCCCCGCGACCGGCTATCGCGTGTCGGCGGTCGTCACCGCCCCGGTCGCCGGTGTCTACTTCGCGGACCGGACGGCCGCAGGACTGTCCGGCCTGTCCGACCGTGTCGACCTGGTCGGTCTGCGCACCGCGCCCGGCGCCGAGTCACGGGTCGCCGCCGACGTCCGTACGAAGCTGCGGGGCACCGGACTCCTGGCCGTCACCGGAGCCGGGCGGGGCGACACGGCGGCGCCCGGGGCCGGAGCCTCGCGGTCGCTGCTGGTGCTGCTGGCCGGTTCGCTGTCCGGGATCGTGCTGCTGATCACCGGGTTCGTGATGGCGAGCGCGCTGGCCGTGGCGATCGGCGGGCAGCGGCGGGACCTGGCGCTGATGCGGGCGGTGGGCGCGACGCCGAGGCAGATCCGGCGGCTGGCCGCCGCGCAGTCGACCGTCGTCGCGGCCGTCGCCGTGGCACCCGGGGTGGCGCTCGGGTATCTGCTGGCCGGACAGTTCAGGGGACTGCTCGCGGACCGAGGGGTGATACCGGACCAACTGCCGCTCACCTTCAGCCCGTTGCCCGCGCTCGCGGCGGTCGTGCTGATGCTGCTCGCCGTCCAGGTGTCGGCCCGGGGCTCGGCCTGGCGGACCTCGCGGATGCCGGCCACCGAGGCGGTCGCCGAGTCCCGCAGCGAGCCGCGTGATCCCTCGCGGGCCCGGACCCGGACCGGCGTGGCCGTCATCGCCGTGGCGACCGTGATGTCGGTGCTGCCGCTGTTCTCCCGTACGGTCATCGGCGCCACGGCGACCTCGATCGCCGGGATCGTCGGCGCGATCGGGCTGGCCCTGGCGGGCCCGGCGCTGGTGCGGGGCATCGGCGGGGCGGCGGCCCGTGCGACCCGGCACGGCGGCTCCGCGCCGACCTGGCTGGCGACGGCCAACCTGCGCGCCTACGCCCTGCGCAACGCGGGCATCGTCTCCACGCTGGCCATGGCGGTCGTGTTCGTGCTGACGTACACCTTCACCCAGACGACCGTCCTGGCCGCCACCGCGCAGGACACGACGGACGGCACCCTGGCCCAACTCCGGCTGAGCGCGCCCGCGTTGGGCGGACTGCCCGACGGCACGCCCGCCGCCGTACGGAAGACGCCGGGCGTACGGGCCGCCGCGCCCGTCGGTTCGACCACCGTGGTGTGGACGTACCGGCAGCTCGGCGACCCGGTGTCCGATGCGGGTCCCGCGACGATCCTCACCCCGGACGCGGCGGGCGTCCTCGACCTCGACGTACGGGACGGCAGCCTCGGCCGGCTCACCGGCGCGACCGTCGCCGTCAGCAGCGATGTCGCCCGGACCCGGTCCGCGACGGTCGGGCACACGGTGGACCTGGTCCTCGGGGACGGCACGGAGGTCCATCCCGAGGTGGTCGCGGTCTACGGCCGCGGCCTCGGCTTCGGCACGGTCGTGCTGGCCCACGACCTCGCCGCCGGACACACCACGACGGCCCTCGACCAGTCCCTCCTGATCCGCACGGACGGCACGGAGCAGGCCCGCCGGAACGTCACGGCGTTCGCCGCGTCCCACCCCGGCCTGACCCTCGGACCCGCCCACTCCCCGTCCACCGGCGGCCTGAAGGACGCACCGCCCGAGGTGTGGATCAACCTCGCCACGATCGTGGTCCTGCTCGTCTACCTCCTGCTGAGCATCGCCAACAAGCTCGTCGCGGCCACCGCCCAGCGCCGGGTCGAACTGGGCGCCCTCCGCCTCAACGGCACCACCCCCCGGCAGATCCGGGCGATGATGCGCCGCGAGGCCGCGATGACGGCGGCGACCGCGCTCACCGCGGCCCTGCTGCTCTCCGCGGTCCCGCTGGCCCTGCTGGGCCAGGGCTTCCTCGGTCACCCCTGGCCGGCGGGCCCGGTCTGGCTCCTGCCCGGCCTCACCCTCACGGTGACGCTCACCGCCTTCCTCACCATCGAACTGCCCACCCGCCAGGCACTGCGGACCCCGCCGGCGGACGCGATCCGGGCGCAGTGACCGGCCGCCCCCTGACCGGCCGCCCCCGTCCACCGCCCCGGAGGACACGCGTGCCGCAGGCGAACATCGGTCCGATCGAGTGGTCTCCGGGGGACGCGTGCCGCAGGACGGTCGTGCGGCGGCGCGCGGATGGTGCCGTGGAACTCCCACCCTGACGCACCCGCCCCCCGATCCGGAAGAAGCGCCCCCACATGCGACGTACTCCTCCCCGACGACTCCTCGCGGCCGCGCTGCTGGCGGCGTCCGTGCTGGTCGCCCCGATGACGGCCGCGCCGGCCGCGACCGCCGTCGGCGCGGCCCGTGCCCACGGCGGTGACCACGACGCGTGCTCCACGGGCGCCGGGCTCGGCCGGGGGATGGCGGCCCGGCTGGACAAGGCCATCGCCGGGGTCCGGCGGGACGCCAAAATCCCTGGTGTCGCCGTCGGACTGTGGATGCCGGGCAAGGGCTGCTACGTCCGCGCGACCGGCGTCGCCGACAAGGCCACGGGGCGCCCGATGAGCACCGGCTTCTCCTCGCGGATCGGCAGCGAGACCAAGACCTTCACCGTCACCGCGCTGCTCCAGCTCGTCGACGAGGGACGCGTCCGCCTCGACGACCCGGTCGACCGCTACGTCCGGGGCGTACCGAACGGCCGCCGCATCACCCTGCGCCACCTGGCCGAGATGCGCAGCGGACTGTTCCCGTACAGCGCCGACGCCGACTTCGCGCACGACCTGCTGAGCGACCCGTACCGCACGTTCACCCCGCGTGAGCTGCTCGCGTACGGCTACAAGCACCGCAACACCGGCGCGCCCGGCAAGGTGTTCGTCTACAACAACAGCAACCTCGTGCTGCTCGGCCTGGTCATCGAGAAGGTCACCGGCCACCATGTCGCCGACGTCATCGAGCGGCGGGTGCTGCGCCCGGCCCACCTGGAGCACACGCTGTTCCCCGACGGCCCGACCGTCCGCGAGTTCCCCGAGCCGCACGCGCACGGCTACACCAACCAGACGCTGACCGGCGCGGTCACCGACTCCACCGACTGGAACCCGAGCTGGGCCTGGTCGGCCGGCGCGATGATCTCGGACCTGCACGATCTGCGCAGCTGGGCGAAGACCGTCGCCACCGGCACCCTGCTCAGCCCGGAGACCCAGAAGCAGCGCCTGAAGGTGCTGCCGACCGGCTTCCCCGGCCTCGACTACGGCCTCGGGATCTTCGAGACCGGCGGCTGGATCGGGCACAACGGGTCCATCCCGGGCTACGAGTCCGTGACGGTCTACCTCCCCGCCCTCAAGGCGACCCTGGTCGTGCTGCTCAACACCGACATCACCACCGGCGGCCAGGAGCCGTCCACCCTGGTCGCCCGCGCGGTCACGCAGATCGCCACCCCCGGCCACGTCTACGACGGCTCCACCCCCACGCGCTAGAGCCCGCTCGGCACCCACCCCCAGGTCGTTGACCTGGGGGTTTCCTGTCGATCATGGCGGCCTCGGCACCCGTTTCGACATTCGGCCAATCCGACTTCCGACCTGATCCGGATTACGCGTGGATTCCTGACCTGCGGAAGGAGACGTGACGGAGATGGAGACGGAGACGGAGCGGACGGCGCGGTACGGGCGCCGGACCGCGGTGATCGGTTCCGGGGTGGCGGGGCTGACCGCCGCGTACCTCCTGGGCCGGGCCGGTCACGTCACCCTCTACGAGGCGGACGACCGGCTCGGCGGACACGCGCACACCCATGAACTGACCTCGCCGTACGACGGCCGGGTGCACCGCGTCGACTCCGGCTTCATCGTGCACAACCGGCGCACGTACCCACGCCTGCTGCGGCTCTTCGATGAACTCGGCGTCCCCACCCAGGAGTCGGAGATGAGCATGTCGGTCCGCTGCGAGGGCTGCGGACTGGAGTACGCCGGTGCGCGCGGTCCCGTCGGGCTCTTCGCCCAGCCCCGCAACCTCCTGCGCTCCCGCTATCTGCGGCTGCTCGCCGAGGTGCCCCGCTTCCACCGCGCGGCCCGCCGCCTGCTGGCCCGGGGCGGCCAGGAGTCGCTCACCCTGGGGGAGTTCCTGGACCGGGAGGGCTACTCCGCCTACTTCCGCTCGCACTTCGTCACGCCGATGGTGTCGGCCGTCTGGTCCTGCGACGCCGTCACCGCCCAGCGCTACCCGGCCGCCTATCTGTTCCGCTTCCTGGCGCACCACGGCATGCTGTCGATCGGCGGCTCGCCCGTGTGGCGCACGGTCACCGGCGGCTCGCGCACCTACGTCGACCGCGTCGCCAAGCACATCGGCGAGATCCGGACCAACACCCCCGTGCGGTCCGTACGACGGTATCCCGACCGCGCCGAGGTCACCGCCGAGGACGGCACCACCGAGTCCTACGACGCCGTCGTGATCGCCGTCCACCCGGACCAGGCGCTCCGGCTCCTCGCCGAACCGACCGAGCTGGAGCGGGAGTTGCTCGGCGCGTTCCCGTACTCCCGCAACACCACGCTCCTGCACACCGACACCCGGCTGCTGCCCCGCGCGCCGGGCGCCCGCGCGTCCTGGAACCATCTGATGCCGTCCTGCGAGGTCGGCGCCGAACGGGTCCGGGTCAGCTACGACATGAACCGCCTCCAACGCCTCGACGCCGCCGAGACGTTCGTGGTCACCCTCGGCGGCGAGGACCGCGTCGACCCGGACCGGGTGCTGGCCCGCATGGTCTACGAACACCCCGTCTACACCCCGGAGTCGGTGGCCGCGCAGCAGCGGCTGCCCGAACTCGCCGGTGACGTCTGCGTGTTCGCGGGCGCCTATCACGGCTGGGGTTTCCACGAGGACGGGTGCCGGTCGGGTGTGGAGGCCGCGGCGGCGCTGGGGGTGCGCTGGTGAACAGGCAGGCGGCGTCGGTGAGTTCCGCACCGGGGGAGGCCGTGTCACCGCGGAGCGCCGTACCGGCGCTGTACTCCTGCACGATCGCCCACGTCCGCACCGCCCCGAGCCGTTACGCGCTGCGCCACCGCACGTACATGTGGCTCGTCGACCCCGACCGGCCGCCCCGGCTCCCCCGCCTGCTGCGCCCCCTGGCCCGCTTCGACCCGCGGGACCACTTCACCGGTGACGGGAGCGCGCCCTCGATCCGGGCCGGGCTCGACGCCTTCCTCGCCGGACACGGGGTGGACCTGGACGGCGGCCGGGTGGTGATGCTGGCCCACGCGCGGGTGTTCGGGTACGTGTTCAACCCGCTGACGCTGTACTGGTGCCACGGGCCCGACGAGCGGCTGCGGTGTGTGGTCGCCGAGGTGCACAACACCTACGGCGGACGGCACTGCTACCTCCTCCGGCCGGACGCGACCGGAACCGCGGACACGGAGAAGGCGCTGTACGTCTCGCCGTTCTTCCCGGTCGACGGCCACTACCGCATGCGGCTGCCGGTGCCCGGACCGCAGCTCTCCCTGACCGTGCACCTGGACCGCGAGGGCGGCCGTGCCTTCACCGCGACGGTACGGGGTACCCGGCGCGAGGCGAACACCGCGCGCCTGCTGCGGCTCGCGGTGCGCCACCCCTTGTCCACGCTCGCGGTCTCGGCCGCGATCCGGTTCCACGGCATCCGCCTCTACCTGCGGGGCCTGCCCGTCCAGCCCCGCCCCCCAGCGGGAGACCGCACCGGACTCCCGCCCGACGACCGCCCAGAGCACCGCACTTCGGAGACAGCGACATGACGACAGCAGAGCGCCGGGCCACCACCGGCACGCCCATCGCCAACGCCGGTGCGGTGTCCGCCAGCCACCCGCGCCCCGCCGCCCCCGCCCCCTGGCCCGACCTCGCCGCCATACCCCCCGCCTCCCGCCTCCGCACCGCCGTCACCAAGGCCCTCGTCCGCCGGGCCCTGGCCCGGCTCCCGCTGCGGGCACGGTTCGCGGGCGCCCCGGACATCGGCAAGGGCGGCCCGCTGATCGACGTCCGCGACCCGGCCGCGTTCCACGCCCGCATCGGCACCGAGGGACTCATCGGCTTCGGCGAGTCCTACATGGCCGGCGAGTGGGACGCCCCCGACCTGGTCGCCGCGCTGACCGTCCTGGCCGGTCACGCCGCCGAGCTGATCCCGGCCCCGCTGCAGCGGCTGCGCACCGTGTGGGCGCCCCGCCACCCGCACGGAGAGCGCAACACCCCCGACGGTTCGCGCGCCAACATCAGCCGCCACTACGACCTGTCGAACGACCTCTTCGCCCTCTTCCTCGACGACACCCTCAGCTACTCCTCCGCCGTCTTCCGGGGCTTCCCCGCGAGCCACGATCTCCTCCCGGCGGCCCAGCACCGCAAGATCGACCGCCTGTTGGACCTCGCGGACGTCGGCGAGGGCACCCGGCTCCTGGAGATCGGCACCGGCTGGGGCGAACTCGCCCTGCGGGCCGCGGCCCGGGGCGCCCACGTCACCTCGCTCACCCTCTCCCGCGAACAGCGCGACCTGGCCGTGGAACGGGTGCGCGCGGCGGGCCTCGGCGAGCGGGTCTCCATCGAACTGTGCGACTACCGCGAGGCGTCGGGGACGTACGACGCGGTCGTCAGCGTCGAGATGATCGAGGCGGTCGGCGCCGAGTTCTGGCCCGTGTACTTCGGCGCGCTGGACCAACGGCTCGCGCCCGGCGGCCGGTTGGCGCTCCAGGCCATCACCATGCCGCACGACCGGATGCTCGCCTCCCGGGACACCTTCACCTGGATCCACAAGTACGTCTTCCCCGGCGGCCTCATCCCCTCCACCGACGCGATCGAGGAGACCGTCCGCGACCACACCGGCCTGCGCCTCGCCCGCCGCGACGCCTTCGGCGCCCACTACGCCGAGACGCTGCGCCTGTGGCGCGAACGGTTCACCGAGCGGTCCGACGAGGTCGCCGCGCTCGGCTTCGACGAGGTCTTCCACCGGCTGTGGACCTTCTACCTCGCCTACTCCGAGGCCGGATTCCGCGCCGGCTACCTGGACGTCCAGCAGTACCTGTTCACCAAGCCGCACCCCGAGGCGCGGGACCCGCGATGAGCGGCTTCCCCTGGAGCGCCTTCGCGCTCAACCTCGCCTGGGCTGCGGCGGCCTCCCTCGCGGTGATGCTCGTGACCTTCGCCGTGGCGGTCCGCATCGGCGTGCACCGGATCGTCGACGTCGCCTGGGGTGCCGCCTTCGCGGCGGTGGCCGTGGTGACCTTCGCCGCCTCCGCCGACGAGGGCGATGTCGTACGACGGCTGCTGGTGACGGTGCTGACCGCGGTCTGGGGGCTGCGGCTGGCGATCCACATCGGGCGCCGGGGCCGAGGCCACGGCGAGGACCCGCGCTACGAGAAGATGCTGGCCAAGGCGCCCGGCAGCCGCAACGCGTACGCCCTGCGCATGGTCTACCTCCTCCAGGGCGCGCTGGTCTGGCTGGTGTCCCTGCCGGTGCAGGCGGCGCAGTACGTGCCGGGCCGTCCGCCGCTCCTCACCTACGTCGCCGGTACGGCGGTGTGGGCGGTCGGGATCGCGTTCGAGGCGGTCGGGGATGCCCAACTGGCCCGGTTCCGCGCCGATCCCGCGAACCGGGGCAAGCTCATGGACCGCGGTTTGTGGTCCTGGACCCGGCACCCGAACTACTTCGGTGACTTCTGCGTGTGGTGGGGGCTGTTCATCCTCACCTGCGACTCCTGGGCGGCGGCCTGTGTGTCCGTCGTATCGCCGCTGGTGATGAGCCTGTTGCTGACCCAGGGCAGCGGAAAGCGCCTCCTGGAGCGGCACATGGCCGACCGGCCGGGGTATGCCGAGTACCGTGCCCGCACCAGCGGTTTCTTCCCGCTCCCGCCGAGGCGCACGTGAGGAAGGGGTACGTCATCGAGGCAGAGCACGGCATCACCCAACAGGGCGACCAGCAGGCGGCGTTGAGGGTACGGCGGCGGGTGCCGCACCCCCGGGCCGCCGTTCTCGTCCTGCACGGCGGGCAGTCGGAGAGCGAACGACCCGCGAGGCCCTGGCAGTTGGCCGCGCTGCGGATGAACTCCGTGGAGCGCGCGGTGGTGGCCCGGCTGCCGTTCCCCGAGGTGCTGGTGGCCCGGGTCGGCTACCGCGTCCGTGGCTGGAACGGCGACCGTGCCGACGCGGCGCGGGACGCCCTGCGCGCGCTGGACGCCCTGGCCGAACTCGCCGGTCCCGTACCGACGGTGCTGCTCGGGCACTCGATGGGAGGCCGGGCCGCGCTGCGCGCCGCGGGGCACCCGCTGGTGCGGGGCGTGGTGGCCCTCGCGCCGTGGTGGCCGCCGGGGGAGCCGGTCTCGCAGGCCGCGGGGAGGCATGTCGTCGCGCTGCACGGGGAGCGGGACCGTGTCACGTCCCCCGGGGAGACGGCGGACTGCGTGCGGAGGGTCCGGGAGGGGGGTGCGGTGCGGGCCGGTATGGCGGTTGTCGGTGAGGGTGACCACGGGATGCTGCGGCGCTATGGCCTGTGGCACGACACCGCCGCCGCGGTGGTTTCCCATGTGCTGGATCCCGGGGTCGTCCCGGACCCGTTGCCCGAGGGGTGTTACGGGGGCGGGGAGATTCCGGTGCTGTGAGGGGGGTGGGCCGGCTCAAGGGGCCGGCCTGGGCGGGGAGTTATTCGGGTGCCGCCCTGCCCTTGTCCAGTTCCGCCGCGAACTGGGCGCCGCTCAGCAGGGCCAGGTTCGACAGCCACAGCCAGATCAGGAAGACCACGCTTCCGGAGAGGGAGCCGTAGAGCCTGCTGTACGCGCCGAGGGTGGTGGCGTAGGTGGAGAAGCCCGCGGAGACGATGAGCCAGAGGGCGGCGGCGAGGATGCCGCCGGGGAGGCTGTGGCTGCGGCGGCGGGCTCCGGTGGGGCCGGTGTGGAAGACGACCACCACGAGGAGGGCCACCAGGCACAGCAGGACCGGCCAGCGCAGCAGGTCCCAGGCCCAGGCCGCCGTCTCGTCGACGCCTGCCATGCGGCCCACGGCCTGGGCCAGCGGGCCGGTCAGCAGGAGGGTCAGGGAGCCGACCAGGAGCAGGCCCAGCAGCGCGAGCGCGGTGAGGACGATGCGGGGGGCCTTGCGCCAGGGGGAGCGGCGGTCCTGGGTGCGGTGCATGCGG
Organism: Streptomyces sp. NPDC090083; assembly: GCF_044747445.1. NCBI lineage: Bacteria > Bacillati > Actinomycetota > Actinomycetes > Kitasatosporales > Streptomycetaceae > Streptomyces > Streptomyces sp. NPDC090083. The sequence goes on from NZ_JBIVED010000006.1 coordinate 478,269, forward strand.
TGCAGGGCGCGGCGGAACACGGCCAGATAGCTCGTGGAGGACCAGAGGGCGCTGACGCTGCCCGCGACCAGGAGCGGCCAGGCCGTCCGGTCCGTGCGCAGGACGTGGGTCAGGGCCGCGTGCAGTTCCGTGCCGGAGTCCGCGGGCGCGTACGCCGTGACATGGGTGACGAACTCCTCGGCCGTCTCCGGGCTGATCATGCCGAACGCGATGACCGTGGCCAGCATCGCCGGGAGCACCGCGAGGATGGCGTAGTACGTGAGGGCCGCCGCGTAGTCCGAGATGTCGTCGTTCCACAGGGACACCGGGGTGCGGCGCAGCGCGGGCCACCAGGCGGCCGGAGGCCGGGCCCCCGCGATGCGGCGGACCCGGCCCAGGGCGGACTCAGCGGACATGGGGCGCGCGGTGCGGGGTGGCGCTCAGCCGCAGCCTGGTGTGCGCGGTGTACGGGGCCGCCGCCGCGTCCGCCTCCGCGGTCACCGCGCGCAGGGCGGGGAGCACGGCGTCGGGGGAGGTGTCCGGTGCCAGCCAGACCCGTAGCTCCACCTCCAGCCGCCGGCCGCGCCGGGGCAGGATCCGGGCGTGTCCGCGGGCCACTCCGGGGACGGCCGCGGCGCGTGCCGCCAGTGCCTCGGCCAGCGCCTGCGGGCGCACCGTGCAGCCGGGGGAGGGGAGGGCCAGCCGGCGGACCGGGCCCGTGCGCAGTTGGCCCAGCGTCCAGAGCGCCAGGAGCACGGTCAGGCCGATCGACCCGGCCAGCACGGTCGGTGTCCACCAGCCCTCGCCGCGCAGCCGGACGAGCCGGTCCGGGTCCAGCAGGACCGTGCCCGGGGCCGCGGTGGGCCACCAGGACGGCAGGTGGGGTGCGAGGGCGCGGTCCGTGGTGGCCAGCCAGGTTCCGGCGAGGAGGAGGGTGAGGCCGGTGGCGCCGAGGACGGTTCGGTTGACGGCCGTGTGGGTGGTACGCATCACTGGTCGACTTCCTTGGCGGCGCGAGGGGTGGGGGAGGGCGCGGGTGGCTGCCACACCGGGTCCGGGGTGACCGTGACCCGCAGTCGGGGTTCCCGTCGTAGTCGGCAGGATGTCACGGCGGCGCGGGCGGCGGCCGTGGCGGCGGTGTGGGCGAGGGCGCGGTCGCCGAAGGCCAGGCGGGTGCGGACGGTGACCCGCCGGCGGCGGGCCCGGACCCGTACCGACGCGATGCCGGGTACGTCCCCGACGGTGTCGCGGACCAGGGACTCCACCGCGGAGCGGTCCACGGCCGCGTCGACCCGTTCGGCCGCCGCGACGACGGTGGACCGGTGGCGGAGTCCGGGGGTGAGGGCGAGGACGACCATCCACACGCCGATCAGGGCCACGGCCGCGCCCGCGATCACCACCACCGGGTCGCCGGGGCCGTGGTCCGCGAGCCAGTGGACCGCCGACACGCGCCAGGCCGCCGCCGTCCGGTGCGCGGTGTGCACCTGGATCAGGTCGAAGGCGAGGGCTCCGCAGGCCACCGTGGCGAGCAGGGTCAGCAGGGTGACGGGTGTCCGGCGGCCGGACCACCACCGCCTGGCCGTGGTGGAGGAGCCGGTGCCCTCGGCCGGGGACACCGGGGTGCGGGAGTACGCGGGCGCGGTGAGCGCGGTGACGTCGACGTGCGCGATCGGCACGTCCAGGCCCGTCAACTCCCGCGTACGGTCCACCACATGGCGCTGGACGTCGCGCGCGCCGTCGGCCAGCGGGGCCGGGTAGGGAAGGGTCACCCCGAGCGACACCTCCGCCCGTCCGCCCCGTACGGCCGCGGTCGCCCTGGCCTTGCGGCCGGGCAGCGCCTCCGTCGTCGCCCGCTCGGCGATCCTGCGCACGGCCCGCTCGGAGACGGTGGTCGTGCCGCGGAAGGAGGCGGCCGGGGGTGCCGACTGCGGTGCGGGAGTGCCCTGTTCGACCGGGAGGGGGGCCGTCTCCCGCTGTGCGGCCGTGGTCATCGACGGCTCCGCTCGAACGCGTCCCGTACGTCCTGGACGGTGCCGCCGCCTTCGAACCAGCGCCCCGCCGCCCAGCCCAGGCCGCCGAGCGCTGCCACGAGCAGGAAGGCGCCGAAGCCGCCGAACCAGCCGGCGAACGCCAGGGCCATGCCCGCGATCATCCCCACGAACGGTGTGCGCACGACCGTCCACCTCCACCTGTCACCGGATCCACCACTTCACTCCTGCCCGTGCCCCTGACCGGCCGCCCTACTCCACGCGGGCCTCACCGGAGTTCGAGGACTCGTCGTCGTCGGGCAGGTGGACGTCGTTGACGGTGACGTTGACCTCGACGACCTCAAGGCCGGTGATGCGCTCCACGGCGCTGATGACGTTCTCCCGCACGTCCTGGGCGACGTCCATCACGGACACGCCGTACTCGACGACCAGGTCCAGGTCGATGGCCGTCTGCCGCTCGCCGACCTCGACCTTCACGCCGCGTCCGACGTTGGGCCGGCCGCCCGGTACGCGGTCGCGGACGGCGCCGATGCTGCGCGAGAGGCCACCGCCCATGGCGTGCACGCCGGGGATCTCGCGGGCGGCGATGCCGGCCACCTTCACGACGACGACATCGGCGATCGACGTACGGCCGCGGTCGGCGGCGGGCTGGTCGGCGCCGGTGGTTCCGCCGGACACGGCGGTGGTGGCCTGGTCCTTGCCGGTCCGGTCGGCGCCGGTCCGGTCCTTGGTGGCGACGGGTGCGGTCTGAGTGGTCATGGTGTGCCCTCTCTGCTCTGTCTCGTGGCCGATGTGCTCTCACTTCTTCAGACCCGGGCCGGCCGCGTCTGTGACGCGGAGATTCCGATCGGCCGTCCGGAGGCCCGCGGGGGGTGGTGGTGGAGGGCCGGACTTCGCCGCCCCGGCGCATCCGTACGAGCGCCTTCCCGGAAGTTCTCCGTAACGGGGACGGCGCCGCCGTGTCCAATGACCGGACAGACCGGACGAGAGGAGCCGCCCAGTGGCGGGGCCCCGCACGCAGAACGCACCACCGGACAGCCGGGCCGACGCGGACGACATGGACGGCGTGAATGACATGGATGCCATGGATGCCACGGAGAGCACGGGCGGTGCGGGCGGTGCGGGCAGTGCGGCCGACCCCGGCGACGCCCTGCTGGCGGTCCGGGCCGCGGAGGGGGACGAGGACGCCTTCGCCGTGCTCGTGCAACGGCACGCACCGGCGCTGATCCGGCTCGCCACGAGTCTGCTCGGCACCGCGGCGGAGGCCGAGGACGCGGTGCAGGACGCCTTTCTCAGCGCGTGGCGGCGGCTGCCGGAGTTCCAGGGGCGCAGCGCCTTCGGCACCTGGATCTACCGGATCGTGACCAACCGCTGTCTGAACGTGCTGCGCGCCCGCAGACCCGTGGACTCGCTGGAGGCCGCCGGTGACCTGGCCGCGGCCGAGTACACGACCTCCCCGGCCCGGATCGCCGAGGGGCGGGACGCGGTCCGCGAACTGCGCGAGGCCCTCGACCTGCTCTCCGCCGAACAGCGCGCGTGCTGGGTGCTGCGCGAACTGGACGGCCGTTCCTACGAGTTCATCGCGGGTACGGTCGGGATCAGTCAGGAGGCCGTCCGCGCCCGGGTGTTCCGCGCCCGCCGATCTCTGACCCAAGCAATGGGGGCCTGGCGATGACCGAACGCACCGACCAGCCGAACACCGCGCCGACCCAGGCCGACGACGACGATGAACTCCTGCCCTGCGGACGGCTGTTGTCCCGGACCTGGGACGACTGGGAGCGGGGGGCGGACGACCCGCACCTGCACACCTGCCCGTACTGCGGCCAGGCCGTGCGCGGACTCGACGACCTGGAGTCCGTCGTGCGCGGCCTCCAGGCGGAGACGGACACCACCGCCTCCGCCTACGACACCGAGCCGCTCACCCGGCGGATCATGGACGTCGTACGCCTCGAACTGCGCCCCGGCCGCCCGCTCCCGCTCGGCGAACCCGACGAGGACCTCTGGATCATGGAGGCGGTCGCGGCCCGTGCGCTGCGCGCGGCGGCCGAGTCGGTGCGGGGGGTCCGGGCCGGGTCCTGCCGGCTCCGGGTGGGCGCCGGCTCCGGCACGGTCGAGGTCCGCCTCGACATCCACGCCCCGGCCGACGCGCCGCTGCCCGACCTCGCCGCCCAGGTCCGCGAACGCGTGTGGGAGGCGGCGGACCGTGAACTGGGCATAGGCGTCACGGCGGTCGACATCCGCGTGACGGACCTCGTGTCCACCTCTCCGTCCGACGACGACGATCAGGAAGGCGGCACGGCATGACCGCGCAGCCCGGCGACGCATCCGCTCTGCACGAGAACCCCGCCCACGCGACGCTCGCCGTGGAGGTCGCCGCCGCCGTCGAGGCGGTCTCGGGGGTCGCCTTCCTCCGCCCCGGACTGACCGACCGGCTGCGGTCGGTGCTGGCGCGGGGCGCCGCGGGGGCGCCCGCCGGGGTGCGGATGAGCCAGGCGGACGGTGACGGTCCCTGGCAGGTCGAGATCCATGTCGTCGCGGTGCGGCGGGCCAGGACCGTCGACGTGGCCCGCGGGGTGCGGGACACGGTCGAACGGCGGCTGGACGCCCTGGCCCCGGCCCTGCCCGCGCCACGCGTCACGGTGACCGTCACGGGTCTTGTCTGACGCGGCCGGCCGCCTCAGGCCGGGAAGGTCAGCAGGGCGAGCGGCGCCGAGGTGGGGTGCGGGGAGCCTCCGGCCGGTTCGACGGTGATGCCCATGCCGGACGAGTCGTCGACCGTGCCCCGCAGCAGGACGGTCTGGTCGCTGCGGGCGGGGTTCATCAGCCCGGCCGAGCGCATGGTCCCGGCGTCGTCGAACCACAGCTGGTAGACCTTGCCGCCCGGCGGCCGGGCCATCCCGGAGACCACGAACACGGCCCGGTCCCGGCCGCGCGAGACGATCACCGTGCCGGTGGCGCCCCCGGCCAGCCCGGCGGCCCGGGTCCGCGCGTCCGGCGCGGCCAGTACGGCGGCGATCTCGTCCGACGCCTGCACGGCCTGCCGCGCCCTGTCCCGGGCGTCCTCGGCCCGCTGGTGCTGCCAGACGGCCGTGCCGCCGAGCGCGGTCGCCGCCGCGAGACAGGCGGCCAGCGCCCAGCGGGAGAGCGCGCGGGTCCGCGGTCCGGCCGGGGCGGTGCGGTTCTGGGGTCGCCTGCCCGGGGTCTCCTGGCGGACGGTGGTGATCGTGCGCAGCACCCGCGCGCGCAGTTCCGGCGGGGGCGTCGAGGAGACGGCGAGACCCAGCCGGGCGGCGGTCGCGGACAGCTCGGCGGTCTCCCGCGCACAGGCCTCGCACCCGGAGAGGTGCCGCTCGAAGGCGCCGTTCTCCTCGTCGGGGAGCGCGTGCAGGGCGTAGGCGCCGGTCAGCAGGTGCGGGTCGGCGGTCGTCACGCCGTCACCCCCAGGCAGTCGCGCAGCCGGATGAGGCCGTCGCGCAGGCGGGTCTTCACGGTGCCCAGCGGGAGTGCCAGGGCTTCGGCGACCTCGCGGTAGGTCAGGCCCCGGTAGTACGCCAGGGTGACGGCCTGGCGCTGGAGGTCGGTCAGGGTGCGCAGGCAGCGGCGCACCTGTTCGCGTTCCAGGCGGGCCTCGACGCGCTCGGCCACCTCGTCGTACTCGGGCAGCCGGTCCAGCAGGGCGGCCTTGTGGTCACGGGCCGCCGCCGCGTCCGCCGAGCGCACCCGGTCCACCGCACGGCGGTGCGCGAGGGTGAGGATCCAGTTGACGGCGGTGCCCCGGTCGCGCCGGTAGCGGGGGGCCGTCCGCCACACCTCCACCAGCACTTCCTGCGTGACCTCCTCGGACTGCGCCTGGTCGCGCAGCACGGCCCGTACGACCCCCAGCACCGGCCCCGCCACGGCGTCGTAGACACCGGCGAAGGCGTCCTCGTCGCCCAGGGCCACCCGGCCGAGGAGTTCCTCCAGGTCGGGCCCTGCGGCTGGATTGCTGCCGATGTGCACTGCTTCTTTCACCGAGGGCCTCCGCGGTCGGGACATGTCCGGGCGTAATCCGTTCCAGCCGGGACCCCGGATTGGATGCGGTGCCAACGAAACGGCGGCGCGAAGGGGCACGGGTACGGCCCCGAGCATACGTCCGGGGCCCGCCGCGGCGGCGCGGCGGGCCCCTTCTCCGTTCTTCTCCGTTCCTGCCGGTGGCGTCAGCCCGCCGCGATGCCCTCGCCGCCGACCGCGCCCGGCACGTCGACCGAGCCGATCGCGGTGAGCGACCCCTTCGGGCCGACCCGGAACGCGTCGACCGTGCCCCGCACGCCCGTCTGGACGTAGAGGTACCGGCCGTCGGAGGAGGCCGCCGCGTCCACCGTGCCGGGGTGGGTGGCCGTGTCGCCGAGCGCGGTGAGCCCGCCGCCGCGGCCGGTCCGGTAGCCGGACAGGGTGCCGCTGCCCGCGTTGGACACGTAGAGGTGGTCACCGGCGGTCACCGCCCAGCAGGTGGCGGTCTGGCCGGTCGGGACGGTCCCCTTCGGCGTCAGCCTGCCGTCGCGGCCCACGACGAAGGTGCCGACCGAGTCGGTACCGGCCTCCGTGACCCGGATCCGCCCGGCGGAGTCGAAGGCGAAACCGAACGGCACGGCTCCCGGGGTCGAGGTCACCACGGGGTGGGCGGACGGGCCGCTGAGCCGGTCGACCGGGAAGACGTCGATGCTCTGCCCGGACGCCTTGGTGGTGACCACGAGCTGCGAACCGTCCGGGGTGAAGGAGATCTGCCCGACCGCCGAGGTCCCCTTGTCCAGACCCAGGTCGCGGTGCCATCCCGGGACCTTCACCAGCCGCTCGCCGACGCGCGCGTAGCCCTGCACGGAACCGCCGCCGAGCGTGTTCGCGACGTAGACCCGGTCACCGTGGAACGTCACGCTGACGGGGAAGCTCCCGCCGCTGGAGATCTCCTGGACCCGCTGGAGCCGGGTGCCGCGGACGGTGAAGACGGTCACGGTGTCACTGCCCGCGTTCACCGCGTACAGCAGCCGGCTGTGCCGGTCGTAGGCGAGCGACCCCTGGGACGCCAGGTGGTCGGCGACGGTGCCGGCGAGCATGCCGCCCTTGCCGCCGGTGGGGTGGACGCCCTTCCGGGTGAGGGTGCCGTCGGCGGCGCGCTCGTAGGCGACGACGGTGTTCGCGTCCGTGTTGTCGCTCTGCGCGAAGACCACGGAGCCACGGCCGTGCTGCGCGTCCGCGGCCCCGGCGGCGGGCGCGGCGACGAGCGCGGCGGCGGTGAGGGCGGCACCGGCGGCGACGGCGGCGAGGGTGCGGGTGATCCCGGCGGGACGGGCGGAGGGGGTCTGGGCGAGGGACATGCGGGCGTACTCCTCTGCGGAACGTGCGAGAAGGGAACCTGAGGGGAACCAGGTGCCGCCATGCTAGAACGAGTCCAGGGTGAGATAACGGGCAAAAGGTGCGCTCCGGAGGGATGTCCCGGGCCCGTAAGAACTCGGCTCACCGCCGGACCGGTCACCCGAACCCCCTTGTCCGGTCACCCGAACCCCCTTGCCGGGCCGACCGCCTGACCCACCGTCACATCGCCCGTACGCGGCCGTCCTTGCCGAAGAAGAAGCTCAGCACGACCGTGACGGTGGCCGCGCCGACCACCCGCAGCGCCCACACCCCGCCGGAGTCGACCCCCACGGCGGAGGTGACGTCGACCCCGTCGAGCAGCGCGCCGCTCAGCGGCAGCGAACCCGCGCAGCCCGACAGGTAGACCCACAGCGGAGGTTCGTTGAACGCGATGAGCACCGAGGCGGCCAGGACGGCGATCCCGCTGAGCACGACGGTGAGCGACGAGATGTCCATGCACAACAGCCTTCCAAGGCGTGGAGGTTGAGTCGTCGGTGGGAGGGAGGAGCCGGGGACCCGCCTCAAGACGGAGACACTTCGGGCATTCCGGCCGGCGGGCCATACTTTCGGCGTACGTCCTCGCGGGGTTCAGCGGCCCGGCCCGGCCGCCAGCCACGCCTTGATGCGCCGCTCCCACGCGCGGTCCCGGGTCGTCTCCATGAACTCCTTGCGGTCGATCAGCAGATAGACCTGCCCGGCCGTGGTCGTGTCCAGGATCAGCGGCTTGCCCGCGTTCAGCAGACCGCCCAGGAAACGGCCGTACAACTCGGTGAAACGGGTTCCCACGGCCGTGATCTCGGCGCGGCGCAGGGTCAGGTCCGTGCTTCCGTCCCACCGGCCGAGCACCAGCCGGTCGCCGTCGAGGGTGATGGTCCCGCGCCGCTGGAAGAGCACCTTCTGGCTGACCCCGGCCGACACCCGGTCCGCCCCGGTCTTCGCACGCAACTCCTCCGCCGTGGCCCCCACGTAGTCGCCCCGGGCCCGCGGCGCCGCTTCTGTCCGCTCCTCGTCCATGTCCATACCCCCAGCCTGCGACGACACCCCCGCACCGCACATCGGCGCAAGGTCTGCGCGTCCTACGACTTTGGTCGATGCCCGCGAGCCCGAAGAAGGTCGTCCCGGACGGCTCATCCCTTCTTCGCCCCCGTGGTGGCCAGCTGCCAGATCCGGGCCGCCGTCGCCGCCGCGGAGTAGGTCGGCGGGGGATCGTTCGGGAGTTGCGCGGGCACGGTCGTGTTCTTCTTCTTGCCGGGGCGGTCGGCGAAGAGGGCGACTGTGAGGGCGAGTCGGGAGTTCATGCCCGTGGACCAGACGGTCCGCCGGGTGATCCCGCCGCCCGCTCCGGCCGTGAAGAAGGCCGGCGGGACGTCGCCGTCCGCGGTGGGCGAGGGGACCGCCCGGACCGAGGGGGCCGCGGGGACCGTCGGCTTGTACGCCGTGTACATCCGCTCGTCGACCGTGAACGCCTCCTTCTCGTTCAGCACGCGCCGGGTGTCCGGGTGCGCGGTGTACACCTGCCGGCCGTCCCGGGTGATCTTCGTGACCGTGTACGGGGCCGCGTACATTCCGCCCGCCGCGACGGCCGCGTACGCCGAGGCCAGCTTCAGCGGGGTGGGCGCGGCGGTCTTCCGCAGCGTGCTCAGCGGGCCGCTCGGCCGGACCTGGCCGAAGGGGTCCAGCGCCGTACCCGCCTCCACCGCGCCGCCCACCGCGTCGTTGAACGGCTGCCGGGCGTAGTCCGACCCTCCGTACAGCAGCCGTACGGCTCCGTCGCCGGGCGCGATGGCCACGACGGCGGCGTGCAGGGTGACTCCCTCGCTCTCCTCGCCGCGCTTGCTGTTCTTGCTGTTCTTGTCGCTCCGGCCGTCCTTGGAGTCCCCGGAATCCTTGAGGTCCCGCACCGCCTCGGTGGTGGCGTCCTGGAGGGACAGGTCGAAGGTGGTGTGCACGGTGTAGCCGCCGCGCGCCAACTGGTCCTCGGTGATGCCCAGTCGGTCGGCCGCCTCCTGGGCCGCCACGTCGATCATGTACTGCCGCTGCCCCTCGGTCGTCCCGGGCGGATAGAAACGGAACGCCGGGAAGGAGGCGTCGGCGCGCTGCTTCGCCGTGATGCTGCCGCTCGCCGCCATCGCGTCCAGCACCCACACCCAGCGGGCCCGGAGCGTCGCGGTCACCTCGGGATCGGAGCCCGCCTTCTCGTAGTACGAGGGGATGTTGACGATCGACGCGAGCGCGGCGCCCTGCGAGACGGTGAGCCGGCGGGTGTCCACACCGAAGTAGTTGCGCGAGGCCGCCTCGATACCGGCCGAACCCCGCCCGAAGTAGACGGTGTTGAGATACCCCTCCAGGATGGCGTCCTTGGAGCGCGTCCGGTCCAGCTTGATCGCGATCAGCGCCTCACGTGCCTTGCGCGACAGCGACTGCTCCGGGCTCAGCAGCGCGTTCTTCACGTACTGCTGGGTGATGGTGGAACCGCCCTGCCGTTCCCCACCGGTCAGCGAGGCCAGCACCGCGCGGGCGATGGCACGCGGCGACACCCCGTCGTCCGTACGGAACGTGCGGTTCTCCGCCGCGATCACCGCGTCCTGCACATACCGCGGGACCTGCGACAACGGCACCTCCTGCCGGTCCACGGGCCCCCGCCGGCCCAGATAGGACCCCTTGTCGTCGACGAACACCGTGCTCTGCGTGACGGTCTCCGGGTGCGGGTCGGGGATGTCCGTCATCCGGTAGGCGACGACCGCGGCGGTGCACAGGGCCACGACCAGGACGAGGAGCGCGGCGAGCGCACGGCGCAGGTGACGGCCCCGGTTGCGACGGAGACGGAGGCGGAAGGGGACACGGCGGGTGGAGGAGCCGGAAGGCGCCCGGGACGTACGGGAGCCGGGCGGCTCCGGGGAGCCGGAAGGCCCGAGCGGCTCGGGCGGTACGGGCGCACCGGCGGAGGGCGTGGGCGACGGGGAACGCCCGTCGGACTCCGCCGGCCTGTCCCGCTCACGGCGCTTCACTCGCCCACCCCGCCCCGGGCGACGACCTTGCCGGCCGTGTCGTACACCGTGACGGTCGGACCGTCCCCGGACAGGCTCGACTTCGCCTCCGTCGCCGACAGCGGTGACCGCGCGTACCAGACGCCCCAGCCCGGACTGCCCGCCAGCGTGAGGACGGTGCCGGTGATCCTGCGGTCGGCGACGCTCACCTCGACCCGCGCCGGATCACCGGACAGCCCCCGGTACAGACCGGACAGGAAGTACGAGCTGCCCACCGGATCGAGCCGCACGGACACGCCCGCCGTGCCGCTCCGGCTCCCGTCGCCGTCCGCGGCACCGCTTCCGCCACCGACTCCGGCGCCGCGCCCGTCATCGGCCGCGGCGGCACTCGCGGCGACGCCCCCGTCCTCGCCCCGCACCTTCTCCCAGTAACTGTCCGCGTGGTTGCCGTCGTCGAGCCCCCGGAACCGGCTCGACCCCTGCGGAGTCGACCAGTGCTCCCCGTCGGCCGTCAGCCAGACCCGCACCCCCGGCACCGCGTCCACCCGCTCCCCGGGCGCGACGACCCGGATCGGACTCGACGCCACCCCGGCCGACCCGCTCCCCGCCCCGCCACCGGACCCCGAGCCCATGAACCGACCCGCCCCGACCACCACCGCCGGCACCAGCACCGCCGCACACACCCCCACTGCCACGCCTCTGCGCCGCCGCCGCAGCGCCCGCCCCCGCCGCCTGACGACATCGAGCGGAACCTCGAACGCCCCTTCCCCAGCGGCGACTTGAGCGACCCCGGCGGCTTCGCGGAGGCGCTCCCGCAGCCCCTCCGCGGCACCCCCGTACGCGGCAAGCGCCCGCCGGGCCCGACTCCTGACCGCGCCCGTGGAGCAGCCGAGCAGCTGGGCGACCTCCGGCTCCCGCAGCCCCTCCCAGTGCAGCAGCACGAGCACCGCCCGCTGCCCCGCCGACAGCCCCTTCAACACCCCCTCGGACGGCGCGGGTCGGCGACGGGAGCGCCGTAGGAACTCCTTCACCAGGGACCGTCGTACGTAGAAGTCCACGTCGGCGCGCGGTATGCGCCGCCATCGCGCGCACACCCGCACCAGCGTTCTGCGCACCAGCTCGGTCGCCTCCGCCGGGTCGGCCGGGGCGCCGGAGAGCAGGTGGGCGGTGGTGGCCAGGCGGGGCAGGCCCGCGTGGGCGTACCCGGCGAAGTCGTCGTGGGGGTGGGGCACTTCGGTGGTCCTCCGGTGCTGCGGTGGGGGAAGTGGATCCAGAGACGCGTGTTCTTCGTCTTTCCTGTGGGCCGTGTGGTGAGGAACGCGGCGTTCGGGACCTGTACGCACCGCGAGGGCCGTCAGGTTGCACGGGAATTCCAAGACGCCGGTGAGGTCATGACCGAGGACGAGTTCGACGCTTTCTACGCGGCCACGTTTCCCCGTCTGACCGGCCAGCTCACGGCGTTCACCGGAGACCGGGAGGAGGCGCAGGACGTGGTCCAGGAGGCGTTCGTACGGGCCTGGGACCGGCGCGGGGACTTCCTCGCCGACGAGGCGCCGGAGGCGTGGATCCGTACGGTCGCCATGCGGCTGGCGGTCAGCCGCTGGCGCCGGGCGCGGCGCTGGCTGGAACTGGTGCGCCGTACGCCACCGCCCGAGTCGGTGCCGGGACCCGACCCCGACCACACCGCCCTGGTCGCCGCGCTGCGCCAACTGCCCACGGCACAGCGGAGGGTGATCGTCCTGCACCATCTGTGCGACCTGAGCGTCGAGCGGATAGCGTCCGAGACGGGGGCGCCGGTCGGGACGGTCAAGGCCAGGCTGTTCCGGGGCCGGGCGGCCCTGGCGAAACACCTCGCGGTCGAGGAGCCGGACACCCCGGTTCCCGCGGTCGCCCCGGTCCGGAAGGAGAGCGGACGTGTCTGAGGAACTGTCCGGCACCGACACCGACCCCACCGGCTCCGACGCCGAACTCTCCCTCGCGCTGCGCCGGTTCGCCGCCCGCAACGAGACCTACTCGCCCCTCACCGGCGCTCAGGTACGGGTCAGGGCCGCGCGCCGGGCCCGTCGCCGCAGGACGGGCATCCTCGTCGCGGCCACCGCGGCCGTGGCCCTGGTCGCCTACGCCTCGACCCTGGACCCGACCGGCCCGTCGAACCCCCGCCACTCCACACCGCCCGCGGCCCCGGGGTACGGGAACGGCCTCCCGGCGGCCACGGCACCGACGCCCACCCCCTCGGCCGCCACCCCCGTGGGCGAACCGTCGGCCTCCGCCCGGGCCACCCCCGTGGTCGGCACCGTCAACCTGGACAAACGCGTCATGATCGTCGGGAAGCGGATCATCCCGTTGTCGAGCGGTGTCACCAACACCCCCCATGTCACCGGCCCGTTGACGGTGTACGACCGGCGGCCCGACCTCAAGCTCGCCACCGTCGCCAGCCCCGCCGACGGCTCCCGCTACCACGCCGAGATCGCGTACGCCGTCGAACTGCGCGACGCCGACAACACACCGGTCTACGTCGGCGCGGCCCTCGGCTTCGACAAGCAGAGCACCGGCCGGCCCGGGGTCAGCGGCGGCTGGATCGACGTGAGCGCGACCGACGCGAAGTGGTTCTACGCGTCGGTGAAGACGGGCACGTCCCTGGCGGTGACCGGAACCCGGCCCTGACCCCGGACCCCCGGCCCTCGCCCGCTACCGCCTCGGCCCCGCCAGGGCGTACGCCGATGTGCCGGTGACCAGGAGGACCAGGGCCGTCCAGGTCCCCGCCGGAGCGCCGGGCGGCAGCAGCATCCAGCTCGCCACCCGGGTCGCCGTACCGGTGGCGGGCGGCGCGAAGAACGAGAACGAGAGCCAGCCGAAGGGCAACGTCCACGCGTACTGCCCACCCGAGAGGGCGGCCCCCAGCGCGGCCAGCCCCGTCAGCCCGGCACTGGCCCGCACGAGGACCCCGGCCCCGCCCAATTCCGTCGCGGGCGCCCACAATCCCCACGACACCCCGGCGACGACCGCACCGGCCAGCACCACGTGTGCCGCCCTGCGCGGCACCCACCGGACCGCCGCCGTCCGGTCCAGCGCGACATCCTGCCCCCCGAACCCCACCGAGACGGCCACCACCCCCACGGCCATCCCCAGCACCGCCAACCGCGGATCACCGCCGGCCCCGACCCGGACCCCGCCACCGACCCCCACACCACGGCTCGGCGCGAGGGCCCACACGGTCACGGCCCCGATCACCAGGGCGGCGAAGGCGGCGGGCACCTGGCGGGAACGGGCGTAGAGCGTCAGCCATCTCAGCGGCAACCGGGACGGGTCGACCGCCCCGCGGGCCGACCTCACCGCGTCCCCCGCCCGGAGACCACCTCGAACGGATCCCCCTCGCAGGCCAGCGCGGCGTCCCGCATCGCGTTGATCCGCGCGAGCTGTCCCGACCAGGGGAGCGCCTTCAGCTTCTCCCACACAGGACGTGACCTGGTCTCCACCTCGCCGCCTACCGTCTCCGGCGTGCCGGGCAGCGGCCGAAGGTCGCCGAGGATCCAGCCCACCGCGACGGACTGTGCGTACTGGTCGCTCCCGAAACCGCTCCAGCCGACGGGATCGCACCCCGGCACCATGCCTTCGGCGAGCAGCGCCGAGGTCAGTTCCTTGCGGGTCGCGGCGCCGGCGATGAGGTCGTCGTCGAAGGTGAACAGCACAGTCGTGGCGGACCACTTGGGCGTGGAGCCCCACGGCGCGACGGTGGTGTTCTCCCGGACCGAGACCGGCGCCCGGTCACCGAGGGCGCGGTGCAGCAGCCGTAGCGCCTCCTTGCCGGGGCCTGCCACGGCGGCGAGCCGGTCCTCGTGGACCTTGGCCACGCACACCGGGCCGTCGCACACCGGCGCGGCGGCGGCCGTGTCGACGACGTACATCCGGTCCGGGGCGGACGGCAGGATCAGCAGGGCGAGTGCCGCGCCCGCCATGACCGGGGTCAGGGCGATCAGCCGGGCGCGCCGGTTCGCGGCGACCAGCAGGGCGAAGCCGGTCGCGGCCATGCCGAGGACCCAGACCGTCTGCCCGATGTGCACGGCGGAGGAGAGCGTGACGAGCGTGCTGCGCACCTCGTCCACCTCGGGCGACAGCAGGGAGAGTTGGTTCGGTTCGGTGGTCGGGATCCCGATCGCCGGGTCGAGCTTCGTCGTACGGCCGAGCGTCGAGTGCATGAGCGCGGTGAACGCGAAGGCGCTCATGGCCATCAGCGGCGGGGTGAGCACCGACGGCAGCGCCCGCCCGACGCCCATGCCCAGCACGGCCCCGGCCACGAGGAAGAGCACCGCGACCAGCGTGATCGGCAGCCAACGGAGGTGCGTGTAGCCGGTGTTGGCCATCACCTGCACCCCGCCGACGGCGACGACGAGCGCGAACGCCGAGGCCACCGTGAGCGCGGTCGCGCCCGCCGGCACGGCCGCGCGGTGCCGGGCGGGCCGGGGTGTGCTGGTCAGCAGCTCGACCATCTTCGAGCGGCGGTCCCGCAGCCCCTGCAGCGTCCCGAACCCCACGGCGAGCGGCCAGAGATAGAACAGCAGACCGCGGGTCCACAGCGCGAGGGACGTCCACTGCGCCGTCCACGCGGTGGTGCCGCGCCACCAGCCCGCGTTCAGCAGATACAGGAACGCCAGCGCGCCGACCAGGATCACCCCGCCCGCCCAGGGGGCGACGGAACGTCTCAACTCGGTACGCAGGACACGGAGGTTGATGTCGGGGCGCGGGACGCGGAAGGGCGCGCCGGCGCTCAGCGTACGGGCGTTCACCAGGAACCCCTCTCCCGCTCGGGGTCCAGCAGCAGCGCCGAGTACCCGCGTTCCAGCGGACTGTCCCCCGCGTGCTCGGGGCCGCCGGCCGCGGCCAGTTCGCCGGGACTGCCCTGGAAGACCAGCCGTCCCTCGGCGAACAGCACCACGTCGCTGCACGCGGCGGCGACGTCCTCGACCAGATGGGTCGACACGACCACGCACGTGTCCGCCCCCACCTCCTGCAACAGCTCCCGGAACCGCAGCCGTTGGGCCGGATCGAGCCCCGCCGTCGGCTCGTCGAGCAGCAGGATCGCCGGGTCGTTGACGATGGCCTGGGCGATGCCGACCCGTCGCACCATGCCCCCGGAGAGCGACTTCATCCGGTCGTCGGCACGGTCGGCCAACCCCACCCGCTCCACCGCCCGTTGGACCGCCCCGGGGATGTCCGCCTTCGGCACCTCCTTCAACCAGGCCATGTACTCGACGAATTCACGCACGGTGAACCGCTTGTAGTAGCCGAACTCCTGCGGCAGATAGCCGATCCGCCGCCGCAGCGCCCGATGCTCGCCCACCCCGCCCGCGGACTCGCCGAGCAGCTCCAACGTCCCCCCGGCGGGCCGCAGTACGGTCGCCAGCGCCCGGATCAGGGTGGTCTTCCCGGCCCCGTTCGGACCGAGGACACCGTGCACCCCCGTACCCAGCGACAGATCCAGCCCGTCCACGGCCATCCGCTTCCGGCCGGCCCTGACCTTCAGCCCACTCGCCCGGATCTCCCAGGCGTAGGCGGTCGGCGCGAGATCGGCGGCGTTCACCGCGTTCACCCCGCCCACCCCGCTCATCGCGGACATCATGTGAGTCTCCCTCTCGGTAGATGGCGTGACAGGGGTCCGCTCGCTCATCGATGAACCCCCAGCACGGAATACGCACCCCTACGGGCCGTCACGACCACGACCCCGACACCGAGCGCGAGGACGGCCCCCCACACCGGCAGCCCGCCCGCCTCCAGCGCGAAGGTCGCGCGATGGGCGGCCACGGTCGGCGTCACCACCACCCCGGCCCATACGACGACCACCGCGACGGCGGCCCGGGTCACCCCGACGACCCCGCCGAGCGCCAGCGTCGTGGAGGTGAAGGCCAGACAGGGCAGCAGCCACTGCGCCGCAGTCACCCCCGGCACCCCCGTGGCCCAGCCGCCCACGGCCAGCGCGGGCACGACCACGACGAGCACGGACGCCGTACGCCGCAACACCAGATACAGCCCGGCCCGAGGCACGGAGGCCGTCAACTCGTAGGCGGGATCGCACCCTTGGGCCCACGAGACCGCGACCCCGAGCACCGGCAGCACGGGCGCGCACAGCAGGACGAGCGACACGCCCCCGCCGGTACCGCCGAACCCGAACCCACCCCCGACCAGATCAAGCAGCAGGGCCACCAGGGCGACACTCACGACCATCCCCAGCCAGGGCACCATCACCGGCGTCACCCACGCGGACACCCACCCCGGCCGATACCGCCGCCGGACCACCGGGGCGCCGAGCCGGGGCTCAAGCCCCGCCCACACTTCTTCGACCAGCCCGACCACCCGCCCGTCGACAGCCCCCGCCAGCCGCTCCCGGCACCCGCGGCACCCCTCCAGATGCGCCTCCACGGCCCACACCTCGTCCGCCCCGAGACCGGGCTCGACGAGGCCTTGGGCGTATCCGTCGAGGAGACGGGCGGGGATGTGCGGGGAGGTGGTGGGGCTGTGGGGTGAGCTGGTGGGGCTGTGCGGGGAGCTGGTGGGGGGTGGGGTCGTGTCGGCGTGCGCGTCGGCGGTTGGGTCGGCCTTCATGTCGGCTCTCGGTTCACCTTGCACGTCGCCTTTCGCGTCGGCTGTCATCTCGGCCTCCATGTCAGGGCCGTCCGCTTTCATGTCAGGGCCCTCCGCATCGCGATCCGGGCCCGGCGGGCACGCGTCTTGACCGTGCCCTCGGGCAGTCCGAGCAGGACGGAGGTCTCGCGCACGGACAGCCCGTCGAGCACCAACGCCTGCAGAACCTGGCGGAGTTCGGGCGCGAGACACCGCAGCGCGTCACCGACGTCCCCGCCGACGGTGGCCGCGAGAACCTCCTCCTCGGCGGCGGGCGCAACGCCGGCGGGAGCGGCGGCGGGCGGTGGCTCGGCGTGATGGGCCCGCCGCCGGAAGGCGTCGACGAGCCGTCGTGCGGCGATCGTCCACAGCCAGCCGACGGCCGTGCCGCCCACCGAGGCCCCCGCGAACGCCCCCGCCGCCCGCCACACCGCGAGATACGTCTCCTGCATCACCTCGGCGACGATCTGCTCGTCGGCACACCGCCGCCGCAGCCGCACGGCCAGCCATGGCGCGGTACGCCGGTACAGCTCGTCGAACGCCGCGCGGTCGCCCCTGGCCACCAGCCGGACGAGCCGCTCCTCGTCCACCTCACCCGGCACTTTCCTGCCTCGTCTCACACCGGCTAGACGCGGGGCGGCGGGCGGGGGTTTTCCTGTAGGGGTGAGCTGAGTCACACCCGGGTGGTGCCGTGGGGGCGCCCGAGTGCTCTGTCCGGCGTGCTTCTGGTGCGGTGGTGCGGTGGTGCGGTGGTGCGGTGGTGTCGGCGGTGGCGGCTCTGACGGCCTTCAGCTCACGGCGTACGCGTTGTACACCGTGGTCGTCGAACTGTCGCCGTGGGTGTCGGTGACGGTCGAGCGCAGGCCGACGCGGCCGGAGGCCGGGTTGTGGACGGCGGTGGTCCACGTGCCGTGGGACAGCTTCGCGGTGACGGCGTGCCAGGTGGAGCCGCTGTCGGTGGTGTACCAGGCACGTACGGACTTCACGCTGTCCGGCAGCCGGCCGATCGTGCTGTCGCCCGTGCCGTCGCGCCGCATGCCCAGGTCGATCGTCGTGGGGGACTCGACGACATGGTCCGCGCCGAACGTGCGAAGAACCACAACGACAGCAGCGCGCACCACAAGGAGAAGCCCACCGGCAGCTGACCAGGCCCCTATGGTGCGGTTATGGTGCGCACCCCGCCCACAGGTCTAGACAACAAACAACCCCCGGGTCATCGACCTGGGGGTTCGTGTTGGAGCGGGTGACGAGAATCGAACTCGCACTCTCAGCTTGGGAAGCTGATGTTCTACCACTAAACTACACCCGCATTTTGCGCACGACGATCACGATGTCAGCGCCTAACTGCCCGCCCACTGTACCTCATCCGCAGCACCGATTCGGGGCCTCCCGGCCCGGTAGGGGGGGCGTCCGCGCGGGACGGAGCTCCGTGATGCCCTGCACCGGATTCAGCCGTGAGCGAGCAGACCTCAGCCGCCGTCGCCGTTCCCGCTTGCCGTTCCGCCGGGCCGGATAGCCTGTCCTGCCGCCTTCGCCACCAGTACCGTTCCCGTGACCGTCGCTCCGGCGTACAGCGCTCCCAGCACGGCGATCAGGGTGACTTTCCACGTGTCCATGTCGGACAGCTTGTCGATCAGGTCGCCCAGCATGACCACCGCGATCCCCAGCAGAGTCGTCGCGATCAGGAACACCCCGAACACGACGATCATGTTGCTCGTGTTGGTGACACGATCGACGGCCGTTTGGGCGTCCGTCGCGCGCCTCCGCATCTCCGTGTGGTTGGCCCTGATCGTGCGTTCCATGTCCGCCAGCGCGCTGTCGGTTCTCCGGCGCTCGTTCTCGACTTCGGTGCGAAGGTCCTTCACGTTGCGGAAGTAGGACAGCCCGCCGTCCTCCGTGTGCTCGCCCGCGCCGAAGAGGGTGCTGAGATAGTCGAACCCCACGTTGGCCACAAGTTTTTCTGGCACCCGCTCTATGTCGAAGAACTGAAGGTAAGCAATGGAGTCGCCTTTCCGCATCGTAATGTTCTTCGGGCCCACATTCGCCACGATGAAGTAGAGCCGCTCATCGGACTTGGGGCGCCAGCCGCCGTTCTCCGGGTCGACCTCTCGGCCGTATCCGGGATGGACGGTGGATCCGTGCAGGATGAGGAGTCCTTTGGCCGCAAGGCCGAATCGGTCGCCGATCGTCGCGGTCACGTCGAAATCGAGTGAGAATTTCTCGATCGTGGATATCAGTGCGGTGTCGCCTGGGGCCAGTGTGAACTCGGGCATCACGTGGTCGCGCTTGATGGCCGTGTACTTGGAATCCCCGGGATTGTCGGGAATCACCAGCAGGTCGTCGCCGAGCCGGACCGAATAGCCCGTGCCGAGCAGTTGTTCGGGATTCCAGGAGGCTGATCGGAAGATGCGTTCGGATCCCTGTAGCTCGGCGAGCAGTTCCTGTTGGGAGAAGAGGCAACCGGGGCGCTGTGGGCGCCGACCGTTTTCAGCAACCATTGCCTGGCCTTCCTTTGCGGTCTGCGGCGGACCAACCGTGCCCACCTTACGGTGAACTGGCCTACTGTGGAAGGATTTTGGAGGGCCCTGTGCGACGGGGCGGGTCGAGATGAGCTGCGGGACCAGAGTGTGCCGAGGGGTGGCTGCGCCGGAGAGGAGCGGCCGGGTCAGGTGCGCGGCTACGATCGGGGTGTTACCCCTGCCTCGACAGTGACCCGACGGTGGTGGGGGAGTCAGACGTGCAGCCCCCGCAGACAGACCCGATGAGGCCAAGAGGAAAATGACGAGCAGGTCAAAAAATGCCCCATGGGCCAATGACTTGATTCGCGAGGATCCTATGTTCGGCAAAGATCTATTCGCAGATGAATCGCATTTCGAGTTGCGCTTCGTGGAAAATTATGAAAAAATCACAGAAATTGTTCAGGCGCTCCGTGTGCTGCATATGCGAGTCGTTTTGACGAGTGGCTCCTTCGATATCATCCACGAAGGTCATTCGATGTATCTTGAGGCTGCTCGAAAGTACGGCGAATTCCTTATCGTCGGCCTCGACAGTGATGAGAAGATCAGGCAGCGTAAGGGCCCCAACCGTCCTGCTGTTCCGGAGATGGAACGGCTGCGGATGGTCACCCATCAGCGTGGTGTCGGCCTCGTCACTTTGAAGCAGGTCGACCACCCTCGCTGGAGTCTCATCGACGCCGTCCGCCCCGACGTACTGGTTGCCACGGCCGACACCTACACGGCCGAGGAGATCCGCGAACTGGAGGCGAAGTACTGCGTCCGCGTCGAGGTGCTGGACCGCATGGCCACCGTCAGCACCTCCGCCCGTCTGCGCCGCCTCCAACTCGGGCTCACTGAAGACAATGGCGGGTGAAGGAGCGGTCCGGGCCCGTCAGAGGACAGAGACGGAAAGAGAGGAACGGGCTGCTGTGAAGCAGACGATCCTGTACCTGCCGGTGGTGCACGCCGGTTACGAGGCTTTTCTTCAACGGCATGCCGACTCCGACGAGATCCTGATCCTGGGCCGACGGTTCAGCGGCGTCTTCCCTAAACTCGCCAAGGAAATCAGGGCCCTGAGCCCGGAGCGTGCGGTGGAGCACGCCCGTTTGATCGTTCCGGACACACGGGTCCTGCTACTCGAGCCGGAGGACTTGGCCGACGCCGTACGCGCCGACGTCGTCGTTCTGCCGGACGAGGACATCATGCACAAGTTCGTCGAGTTGCCGGACTTCCCCGCCGAGGCCCGGCTTCGATTCGAGACGACGTTCCTGCGCTGGGATCGGGAATGGAGCCGCGCGACCAAGCCCGTGCGATTTGATCACCGTGTCTCGCGGGCGGGTCTGGACCGGCGGCTCATGGCGCGGACGGTGAGTGAAGCGCGGCGCAGTTCGGACTGGTGGCGGCAGGTCGGCGCGGTCGCCGTACGGGACGGTGAGATCCTCAAGGTCGCCCACAACCATCACCATCCGACCGAGTACGCGCCCTATATCGACGGGGATCCACGCAACGACTTCAGCCGCGGGCTGCGGCCGGATCTGTCCACCGCCATCCATGCCGAGGCGTCCCTGGTGGCCGACGCTGCCCGGGAAGGAGTCGGTCTCTCTGGTGCGGAGCTGTACGTCAGTACGTTCCCCTGTCCCGCCTGTGCCCGGCTGGTCGTCGAGACCGGGTTTCGGACGTGTTTCTTCGCCGGCCCCTACTCGATGCTGGACGGGGAGGAGATCCTCCGCGCGGGAGGCGTCGAGCTGGTCTGGGTCGACATGAACCCGGAGCCGGAGGACGCGTCCGGCGCCCCGACGAGCTGAACGCCCGGCGCTGCGGTCTATGGAACCGCCGCTGGTCCGCCCTGCGTGCCGCCGGCGAAAAAACAGCTAGCGGCCCGGCGCCGACGTGAATCTCATCCTGACCGGGGTGAACTCTTCGTCCTCCGCGATCTCTCCGTGGCCCGTGAGTACGTGCACGTGCAGGTGTCGTATGGTCCCGCCCGTGTAACGGCAGTCGCCGTTGCGGGCCCCCAGCCCGTAGTGCTCCAGGCCGTACCGTTCCTTCGCGGAGGCCAGGACCTCCCAGAAGTCCGCGCGGGCCTCGGCGGAGAGGTCGAGCAGATCGGTGGCGTGCTCCTTGGGGATGAGCAGCAGATGCACCCGTGTCCCTGCGTACGGGAACTCGTTGGGCGTGACCATCCAGTGCGCGGTCTCCCAGAGGATCTGCTGCTTCTCGTGCTCGCGCAGGACGGCGGGACAGAAGAGGCAGACTCCCGCGTCGTCCAGGCGCTCCATCTCCGCGCGCTGTTCCTCCGTACGGCAGTTGCCGAAGTAGTAGAGGCTCACGCGGGCATCCTTTCGTAGCGCAGGAAAGAGTGGGCCAACGACGAACCGCCCGTGTCCTCGTCCGCCTCTACATCGACGCGTGACGTCAACGTGAAGCTCTCCAGCCAGTCGGCGGGCATCCGGGAATCGCCGTCCACTTGTGCGTGCACCCGTGTCAGGTAGATCCGGTCCACGGAAGGGAGGGTCTGCTGATAGACGGTGGCCCCGCCGATCACGAAGATCTCATCCTGTCCGGACGACCGTTCCACCGCTTCAGCCTCGGCCAGAGCGGCCGGGACGGACGGCCGCCACCGTACGTTCTCCTCGTCGGGGCGGGGAGACGTGCTGACCACCACGCTGGTGCGGCCGGGGAGCGGGCGTCCGAGGCGGCTGATGATCGACTCGTGGGTGAGGCGGCCGAGCACCACTGCATGTCCGCGTGTGACGTCCTTGAAATACCGCAGATCTCCCGGCAGGTACCACGGTAGGTCCCCCTCCCGCCCGATGATGTCGTTCTCCGAGGCCGCGACGATCAAGGATCTCTTCATCGGCCCCGCCGTCGCCGTCACGTCGCGACCGGGATCGAACCGATGGCGGCGTGCGGCTCGTAGTCCGAGAGGTCGAAGTGTTCGCCGCGGAACCCGTGGATGTCCTTCACCCGGCGTCCGCTCTCGTTGAGGGTGACCGTCGGCAACCGTCGCGGTTCCCGGTCCAGCATGACCTTGACGCTGTCGACCTGGTCCTCATAGATGTGGGCGTCGGAAATGGTGTGGTAGTAGCGCGCGGCCGGAATGCCCGTGAGGTGTTCGAGCATCAGCAGAAGGGCCGCGTACTGAATCATGTTCGACGGCACCCCGACGGGTACGTCCCCCGAGCGCTGGAACATGTGCAGATGGAGACGGCCGCCGATGACCCTGACGTGCACCCAGCCGTGGCAGGGGGAAATGGTGGTCTTCGGGACCTTTCCCGCTCCGCGGACCTGGTACTGCGGAATCCACGGGCTGACGAAATGGGTGCGGTCGTTAGGGAGTTCGCTCAGTTGCTCGACCAGGTGCTTGAACTGGTCGAAGCCGTTTCCCTCCACGGTGGGGAAGTCGTGGAACGCCCCTCCGTAGGATCCCGGGCCGAGACCGCCCGGCGGGAGGCCACGGCGCGATGTCTTTCCCTCGCTCGCCCAGGGGCCCCACCAGTCGCAGCCGAACTGGGCCAGTTCGTCGAGGGTGGTCGCTCCGTTGATGAACGCGCAGAGTTCCCCGATGGGTTTGCGCCAGAACCTGGCCATGCTTCTCTCGGTGATGACCGGGAAACCATGGATCAGATCGAAGCTCATGGTCTGCTGCATAAGGGTCAGGGCGGCCGGACCCTGTCGCGTGGGGGTCGCGTCACCGTGTTCCAGGATCGCAGCGAGGACCGTCCGATATTGCGAATCTGGTGCACGGTCCGCGTACGCGGCATACTCCACGAAATTCTCTATTCTTGCTCGTTGTTGCGAAGCCGGTCGTGACAAAGCCTGTTCTTTCGGAGCCTGTTGCTTCGTCACTTCACGGATTCATGCCTTCACAGCTTCGGTGGTTGGTTGCTCCGGGAAGGACTACACGAGATCCTTGATGCTCACGCTCAGCGCGGACGCGATCTCCTGGAGATGGGTCAGGCTGAGGTTGCTGACCTTGTCGCTGTTCTGTTCCCACTGTTCGAGCTGTTCAGGGGTGAACGCGTTCGGAATCCTGGTGGATTCCGCGACCTGCCGACGGGTCATGTTCAGAGACTCGCGCAGTTCCCTGATGCGCGTACCCACGCGGTGCTGTTCAAGTTCCGCCAAGGCGATACGGCGCTGCAGCAGCTTCGGCTCCATGTCGACGAGCTCCTGTGCGAGCCGGTCCGTGAGTCGGGTGATCGAGTCGTATCGCACGAGAGTCAGCGGGCCGGGGATTCCAGTCACCATGCGGCTGATCCGGGTGTTGATATGGGCGATCACCAGAATCGGGACGATGGCTTCTTGGGCGAAGACGAGTTCCTGTCCCGCGCCCGTACTCGGGTGGTGCGCGAGATAGATCAGGAGGTCGGAGTTGATGACCCGGTGGCGGTCCGTCCGGAACACTTCCACGTCCGGCACCGCGGTGTGGTGGACGGGGTCGGTCACTTTCCTCGGCTCGTACAGTCGCACGTCGTTGTCGGCGCAGGTGGCGGCCACGGCGTCGGAGATCTCGAACAGCTGCTTCCGCTGCTCGTCGTCGAGCCCGGTCAGGGCGGAGGCCAAGTAGGCGTTGAATCGGCACCGGTCGGACTCGGCATGCGGCGCGTTCGGTTCCAGGGCAACCGGAGGCAGGGGGTTGGGAAGGGCCATCGCTACGATTCCGTCCTGCCGTCCAGGTGGCTTTCGCGGCCCAGACTAACGCCCAGGCCGCTCCGTCGTCCTACCGCCACCGGGGCTGCGGAGCGCGGAAGTCGGGGCGTACGGTGTCGAGGCGGGAGAGGGGCCGGCGGGTTGGAGCGCCGTCCGCGGGCTTGACTCCCTGATGCCGTAATGTGGCTTTTGTAACGGTGTAAGTAGCAGTTCAGGCGTGGTTCTTGGGGAAGGGACTCTAGGACTTGATGGAACGTACCGTCGTCCGTTGTGCCGAAGGGCATGTGTTCACCACCGCTTCGCTTCCGATGCAGCAAGCCGAGCGGCTCGGTCCGGGCAGGCTCATCCGGTGCCCGCGGTGCGCCCGGCTTCGCAGCGTGGTCCCGGTCGCTCTGGAGAAGCAGCGGTAGGTACTGCGTATCCTCGGGACGTGCTTCTCTCCGACACCGATGTGCGTCCCGAGTGCGGACCCATGGCCCGCCGTTCCCTCTCCTGCCTCCAGCCCACCCGAGTGTGAGGGCGGCTGCATGAGTGCCAAACGGGAGAACCTGACCTACGAGGCGTTCGGCGTCGCCGTGCGCGAGCTCGCGCAGACCGTCGCTGACGACGGTTACGAGCCCGACGTCATCCTCAGCATCGCCCGCGGCGGGGTCTTCGTCGCCGGGGGCCTCGCCTACGCCCTCGACTGCAAGAACATCAGTCTCGTGAACGTCGAGTTCTATACGGGCGTCGGCACCACCCTCGACATGCCCGTCATGCTCGCGCCCGTCCCGAACGTGATCGACTTCTCCGACAAGAAGGTCCTGATCACCGACGACGTCGCCGACACCGGCAAGACCCTCAAGCTGGTCCGCGACTTCTGCCTCGACACCGTCGCGGAGGTCCGCAGCGCGGTCGTCTACGAGAAGTCGCAGTCCCTGGTGAAGTGCGAATACGTGTGGAAGCGCACCGACGAGTGGATCAACTTTCCCTGGTCCGTCGAGCCCCCGGTCGTTCGGCGTACCGGGCAGGTGCTCGACGCCTGAGCGATCGACGCCTGAGCGATCGACGCCTGAGCACGGGCGGGGCCGGGTGTCTTTGGGGCTCGCTCCCTAGCTCTAGCTCTAGCTCTAGTCCTTGTACCTACGACGGCGAGGGGCTCCCGGTGTGTACCGGGAGCCCCTCGCCGTCGTAACGGGACTGTCTTCGGAACGTCTTCGGGACCTCTAGAACGTGCCCAGCTTCACGATCGACAGCAGGGCGACCAGTTGGATCGCCGACGCGCCCAGGGCCTTGGGCCAGGGGAGGTCGTGGGAGCGGCTGACCATCATGGTGAGGAGGGCGCCGGCCGCTACCCAGGTGGCCCAGCCGAGGGCCTGGACGAAGGTCGCGTCGCCGCCGAAGAACATGGCGAAGACCAGGCGGGGGGCGTCCGTGATGGACATGATCAGCATGGAGAGGCCGACCGTGGGCTGCCAGGCTCCGTCGCCGCCCAGCTGGCGGGCCAGGGTGTGGGTGACCACGCCGAGGATGAAGGACGACAGGACCATCGCCACGGCGGTCACCAGGACGATCGGGACCGCGTTCGACAGGGTGGCGTTTATGGCGTCGGCGCGGGCGCCGTCGAAGCCGAAGACCGCGAGCAGGCCGTAGAGGAACGTCACGATCAGGGCGGGGCCCCACATCGTGTAGTCCCGCATCTGGAGGAAGGTCTGCTGGGGGGCGAAGACGATGCCCCTCAGGAGGTCCTTCCAGTGCAGACGGGGGCCGATCGGGCCGCTGGGGGCCTGGGCCGAGCCTGCGCGATAGGTACCGCCCTGCGTGTACGGGTCCTCGCCCACGGCGAACGACTGGGTGTGGCCCGGGTTGTTCGCGGCGTACGGGTCCGGGGTGCCGGGGTGACCGTTCGGGCCGGCCTGGCCTCCGTAGCCTCCCTGGCCTCCGTAGCCGCCCTGACCGCCCTGGCCCCCGTGGGGTCCCTGGCCGTACCCGCCCTGGCCGTAGCCGCCGTTGTCGCCGAAGTACTCCGGCTCGTCGCGGTGGGCGCCGTTTCCGTTGTTGCGGGCGCTGCCCTGGGGCCACTGCCGGTCGGCGCCGCCCGCGCCACCTCTGTACGGGGGGTGTTGCTGGGGGTGCTGTTGCGGGTACGGCTGCGGGGCCGCGGGGTAGCCGTACGACGGCCGGCCCTGGGGCCCCGGGGGCACCTGCTGACCGTATGGGGGGTTTTGAGGGCGCGCTTGCGGGGACCGGGAGTCCCGGTTGCCGCGTCCGATCCTGAATCCAGCCACGTCATCGAACGTACCTGGTTCCGCTGAGTCACGTGTCGGGGCGGGGTTTCGGGAGGGGCTTTGCTGCCGAGCTGTGACATCCCCTAAGGGGCGGAGGATCGCTGCCTCAGGGGTGGGGACGAACTACGTCCCGGCCATCAACTACCAACCAGCGGTTACCAACCAGCGGTGACCAACTACCGGTTACCAACTACCGGTTACCAACTACCGGTTACTGGTGCAGACGTCCTTGAGGTTGTCCGCCGCCTTGTCGATCTTGCTGGAGTCGGGGGTCGTGTCGCCGTTCAGGATGGACCTGTTGTAGTCGGAGATCGCCTTGTCGAGGTCGTCGACCGCCTTGCCGACCTTGCTGTCGTCCGATTCCGCGTCGATCTTGGTGAGGTTCTCGTCGATCGTGTTCATGGATTCGTCGGTACGGGTCGGATCCTTCGCCGCGTCCACGCCCGCGTCGTGGATCGCCTTGAGGCTGTCGGAGATCGTGCTCCAGTTCTTGAGGCAGTTCAGCGAGTTGGAGGCGTCGGACACGTCCGAGGTGTCGGTGGGGTCGCAGGCCGTGAGGAGTCCCGCGGTCAGCGCCACGGCTGCGGCCACTGTCACGAGGGCGGCCGTGCGGCGGACCCGGTGAACCCGGCGGACGTGGAGGGGGCGGTTGGGGCGGGGGAGTCTGGCCATGGGCGTGCCCTTCGGAGTCGGAGTCGGAGGAGGAGGCTGGGAGACGGCTTCGACGCGGCTGACGTGGGCCAGGCGGGCCCGGCAGGTCAGGCCCAGGGCTCCTGCGTCGCCGGTGTCTTCGCGGGTGTGGCTCGGCGGGCCGACACCAGGCCGCCTGCCGCGCCCAGGGACACCAGGCCCATGCCCGCGGCGGTCGCGATGCCCTTGGCGCCGTCCATGGAGAAGTAGCAGAAGGCCGCCACACCGCCGTTGAAGAGGAACAGGAACCACAGCGTCGACGGCTTCGACAGGAACGCCTTGATCCTCGGCTTCTTCGCGATGCGTGAACCGGCCAGCAGGGAGACGGCGATGCCGGTGAAGGTGGCGGCGGTCTTCGCCGTGCCGTCCAGTACCGCCCCGGAGGCCGTGCTCGCGGCGAGGCCTGCGATGAACGACGACCACAGGAGGAGGTTGGTGACGAACGACTTCGCGGTGGTGAGCAGCGACTTCACGGGGACTTCCTTCGGAGGAGGGAGGGGCTGGTCTCTCTGCCCTCTACGATTCCGTCGCGCGCTCGCCGTCACGAGGGGCCGCTCTCCCGGATGCTTGGTGTAGCCCGCTACACCCCCAGCCCGCTGCACCCCCCAGCCCGCTGTCCTCCCTCAGCCTCCTGTCTCCTGCACCCGCACCGCCCCCCGCTCCTATCCCCCTGGAACGCCCTCCCCCCATCCCCCTGCACCGTCCTGCACCCCCGGCGCACGACAGCGCCCCGCTCCCTCTCGTGAGGGCGCGGGGCGCTGTCGTAGGCGTGGACGAGCGGGTTGTTACTTGACCGGCTCGGGCTCCGGGGCGTTCTCCGGTTCCGAGGTGCCCGCCGGGGGCTCGTCCTCGGTCGGCTTCTTGACCGAGTCGAGGAGGAGTTGGGCGACGTCGACGACCTGGACGGATTCCTTGGCCTTGCCGTCGTTCTTCTTGCCGTTGACGGAGTCGGTGAGCATGACGAGGCAGAAGGGGCAGGCGGTGGAGACGATGTCGGGGTTGAGGGAGAGGGCTTCGTCGACGCGTTCGTTGTTGATGCGTTTGCCGATGCGTTCTTCCATCCACATGCGGGCGCCGCCGGCTCCGCAGCAGAAGCCGCGTTCCTTGTGGCGGTGCATCTCCTCGTTGCGCAGGCCGGGCACGCTCGCGATGATCTCGCGCGGCGGGGTGTAGATCTTGTTGTGGCGGCCCAGGTAGCAGGGGTCGTGGTAGGTGATGATGCCCTCGACCGGGGTCACCGGGACCAGCTTGCCCTCGTCGACGAGGTGCTGCAGGAGCTGGGTGTGGTGGATGACCTCGTAGTCGCCGCCCAGCTGCGGGTACTCGTTGCCGATGGTGTTGAGGCAGTGCGGGCAGGTCGCGACGATCTTCTTGGCGGCCTTCGGTTTGCGGGACTCGGCGGTCACCTTGCCGTCGTCGTCCAGCTCCTCGCCGAACGCCGTGTTCAGCGCCATGACGTTGTCCATGCCGAGCTCCTGGAACAGGGGCTCGTTGCCCAGGCGGCGGGCGGAGTCGCCGGTGCACTTCTCGTCCCCGCCCATGATCGCGAACGTCACGCCCGCGATGTGCAGGAGTTCGGCGAAGGCCTTGGTGGTCTTCTTGGCGCGGTCCTCCAGGGAGCCGGCGCAGCCCACCCAGTACAGGTACTCGACCCCGGTGAGGTCCTCGATGTCCCGGCCGACGACGGGGACCTCGAAGCCGACCTCCTTGAGCCATTCCAGGCGCTGCTTCTTCGCCAGGCCCCAGGGGTTGCCCTTCTTCTCCAGGTTCTTGAGCATCGTGCCGGCCTCGGAGGGGAATGCGGACTCGATCATCACCTGGTAGCGGCGCATGTCGACGATGTGGTCGACGTGCTCGATGTCCACCGGGCACTGCTCCACGCAGGCGCCGCAGGTGGTGCACGACCACAGCACGTCCGGGTCGATCACCCCGCCCTCCTCGGCGGTGCCGATCAGCGGACGTTCGGCCTCGGCCAGCGCCGCCGCGGGAACGCCGGCGAGCTGTTCGGCGGTGGCTTTCTCCTCGCCCTCCATG
>NZ_JBIVED010000007.1:0-468711 GCF_044747445.1 Streptomyces sp. NPDC090083
GGGCCTGGTCGCCGCGACCATCTCCATCGCCGGCCTGTCCGTGACGGTGTGGGCCCACCACATGTACGTCACCGGCGGAGTCCTGCTGCCGTTCTTCTCCTTCATGACGTTCCTCATCGCCGTACCGACCGGCGTGAAGTTCTTCAACTGGATCGGCACCATGTGGAAGGGATCGCTCTCCTTCGAGACCCCGATGCTCTGGGCCACCGGCTTCCTGATCACCTTCACCTTCGGTGGTCTGACCGGTGTCATCCTGGCCTCGCCGCCGATGGACTTCCACGTCTCGGACTCGTACTTCGTCGTCGCCCACTTCCACTACGTCGTGTTCGGCACCGTCGTGTTCGCGATGTTCTCGGGCTTCCACTTCTGGTGGCCGAAGATGACCGGCAAGATGCTCGACGAGCGGCTCGGCAAGATCACCTTCTGGACGCTGTTCATCGGCTTCCACGGCACCTTCCTGGTCCAGCACTGGCTGGGCGCCGAGGGCATGCCCCGTCGTTACGCGGACTACCTCGCGGCCGACGGCTTCACCGCCCTGAACACGGTCTCGACGATCAGCTCCTTCCTGCTCGGCCTGTCGATCCTGCCGTTCCTCTACAACGTGTGGAAGACGGCCAAGTACGGCAAGAAGGTCGAGGTCGACGACCCGTGGGGCTACGGCCGTTCGCTCGAATGGGCGACGTCCTGCCCGCCGCCGCGGCACAACTTCCTCACCCTGCCGCGGATCCGCAGCGAATCCCCGGCGTTCGACCTGCACCACCCGGAGATCGCCGCTCTCGACCAGCTCGAGAACGCGCACCACGGTGACAAGGCCCTCGCCGGCGGCAAGGAGGCGGGCAAGTGAAGGTCCAGGGCAGGATGTTCATGTGGCTGGCCGTCTTCGTGCTGGTCATGGCCGTCGTCTACGGCGTCTGGTCCAAGGAGGCGGCCGGTACCACGGCCCTCTTCATGGCCTTCGGCCTGTGCATCATGGTCGGCTTCTACCTGGGCTTCACGGCCCGGCGGATCGACACCCTCGCGCAGGACAACAAGGAGGCCGACGTCGCGGACGAGGCCGGCGAGGTGGGCTTCTTCAGCCCGCACAGCTGGCAGCCCCTCGCCCTCGGCGTCGGTGGCGCACTGGCCTTCCTGGCGATCGCGATCGGCTGGTGGCTGCTGTACTTCTCCGCCCCGATCATCATGGTCGGCCTGTACGGCTGGGTCTTCGAGTACTACCGCGGTGAGAACCGCACCCAGTAGCACGCGCTGAACCCCCACGAGCCCGGACACTCCGTCAGGAGGGTCCGGGCTCGTGCTTATGCCGCAATGCCGGTCCCTCGTCCGAGTGACCCACCGCGCCGCGGCTGACGAAGCTTCATAACCTCGGCTCATGAGCCACTCTCCGCGCACCCGCACCGTCGTCGGCTGCACCCTGCTGGTGGTCTCCCTCGGCGTGGGCGCCACCGCCTGCGGGTCCGACGGCGGCAACCCGCTGTCGGACAAGCCGTACGACGCGGCGGGGCAGATCTCCTTCAACGGCCCGTCCGGCAACGGGAAGAAGGCCGACCCCGACAAGCCCCTCCAGGTCACCGCCTCCGGCGACGACGGGCGCATCACGGACGTCACGGCCACGGACGCCACGGGACGCTACGTCACGGGCGAACTCGCCGCCGACGGCACCCGCTGGCACAGCACCTCCCCGCTGGCCGCCAACGCCCACTACACGGTCCGCGTGAGCACGGAGAACGAGGACGGCGCCCCCGGCCGCAGGGTCCTCACCTTCGACACCACCAAGCCGACCACGAAGAAGAGCCTGACCGTCACGTTCGGCCCGGACGCGGGCACGTACGGCGTCGGCCAGCCGGTCACCGCCGAACTGAACAAGCCCGTCAAGGACAAGGCGCAGCGGGCCATCGTGGAACGCGCCCTGAGAGTGGACTCGGTGCCCGCCGTGGAGGGCGCCTGGCACTGGGTGGACGACAAGGAACTCCACTACCGCCCCAAGGACTACTGGCCCGCCCACGCCACGATCCAGGTGCACAGCAACCTCGACGGCGTGAAGATCAGCGACCGCCTCTGGGGCGGCGCCTCGAAGGACCTCAAACTCACCACGGGCGACAAGATCGTCGCCGTGACGGACGCCGCGTCCCACGAGATGACGGTCTACCGCAACGGCGAGCAGATCAACGAGATCCCCGTCACCACTGGCAAGCCCGGCTTCGAGACCCGGAACGGCGTCAAGGTCGTCCTCGGCAAGGAGTACTTCGTACGGATGCGCGGAACCACCGTCGGCATCTCCGAGGGTTCCTCGGACTCGTACGACCTCCCCGTGTACTACGCGACCCGCGTCACCTGGAGCGGCGAGTACGTCCACGCCGCCCCCTGGTCGGTGGGCTCCCAGGGCTCGGAGAACGTCAGCCACGGCTGCACCGGCATGAGCACCGGCAACGCCGAGTGGTTCTTCGACACCATCCATGAGGGTGACGTCGTCAAGGTCGTCAACTCGAACGGCGACGACATGGAGCCCTTCGGCAACGGCTTCGGCGACTGGAACCTCGGCTGGAAGAACTGGCGGAGCGGCAGCGCGCTGGTCGGCGGGACACCCGACGGCCCCCGGCCGGAAGACGCGGCGAGGCTCCGTCCCGAGTCGGCGTGACCCACCCAGGGGCGCGGGGCCGTGACCTGTGCGGCTCCGCCGCGTGGGCGCGACCGGCCGCAGCGGGCCCGCGGCCGCCGCTCACCTCGCGCCCCGCCCCGCCGGGCGCTCAAGGCCGGCTAGGTCGTGTCCGTAAAGTCCTGTCGTTCGCCCGGAGGGCGGGCCGCGCGGCGTCAGGTGCGTGCTCTCGGCGTGCCGGGCGGAAGCCCTCGTACTGGGCGTACTCGGGCTTTCGCCCGGTGCGGCGAGTGGGGGCACCTCCCACGCCCTTCAGGCAGTGGGGGAGCGTGCATGGCGTCGCGCGGCAGACAGGACTTTGCGGACACGGCCTAGGCGCTCAAGGCCCGCTTGTGGCGCAGCAGAGAAGCCAGCGAGGCCGCGAACTCGACCGGGTCCACCGGCAGCGTCACCGCCGCGTCCGCACGGCTCCAGGTGGCCAGCCAGGCGTCCTGGGGCCGTCCGATGAGCACCAGCACCGGCGGGCAGTTGAAGATCTCGTCCTTGATCTGGCGGCACAGCCCCATGCCGCCCATCGGCGCGGCCTCACCGTCGAAGACACAGACGTCGATCCCGCCCCGGTCCAGCTCCTTCACGACCGCGGCCTGCGTCGCGCACTCCAGGAACTCCACCAGCGGGGCGTCCGGAGCGGGCCTGCGCCCGGTGGCCAGCCGTACTTGCTCGCGGGTGTTGGAGTCGTCGCTGTAGACGAGCACCGTGGCAGTCGGCTGCATTGTTCCTCCACGTATCTGAGAAGCACCGTGTCGATCGGGAACCCCGGGTACCGATGCGGCGGATGCTACTCCTTTGAACACCCCGTCAACACCTGTTGGAACACCCCTGCGATGGGCCATACGGGCAGTACACACGCTGCGGACACTCCGAACGGCACCCCCCGGAGTGAGGGCGGGATAAGCGACCGACATAATGTCGGTCGTGGCGACAGCAACGACAGTAGAAACCGGGCACGCGCACCCGTCGGTCAACCGGCCGAACCTCACCAGCGTCGGAACCATCATCTGGCTGAGTTCCGAGCTGATGTTCTTCGCGGCCCTCTTCGCGATGTACTTCACCCTGCGATCGGTGACCGGTCCGGATCACTGGAAGGAGATGGCGAGCCATCTCAACCTTCCGTTCTCCGCGACCAACACCACGATCCTGGTGCTCTCCTCCCTCACCTGCCAGCTCGGCGTGTTCGCGGCCGAGCGCGGGGATGTGAAGAAGCTCAGGGGCTGGTTCATCATCACGTTCGTGATGGGTGCGATCTTCATCGGCGGTCAGATCTTCGAGTACACGGAGCTGGTGAAGAAGGACGGCCTGTCGCTGTCCTCCGACCCGTACGGCTCGGTGTTCTACCTGACCACCGGCTTCCACGGCATGCACGTGACGGGCGGCCTCATCGCCTTCCTGTTCGTCCTCGGACGTACCTACGCGGCAAAGAGGTTCACCCACGAACAGGCGACCGCGGCCATCGTCGTGTCCTACTACTGGCACTTCGTCGATGTCGTCTGGATCGGCCTGTTCGCCACGATCTACTTGATCAAGTAGTCGGGCCCGATCCCGCGCGCAGCCAAGAAGCGCACATTCCAGAAGCATCGACGCAGAAGATCCTGACACCGGGGTAATCCGTGAAAAAGCTCTCCACACGACGACGCCATCCGCTGGCGGCGGTCGTCGTCCTACTCCTCGCGCTGGCGGCAACTGGGGGGCTGTACGCCGCGTTCGCTCCCGCGAGCAAGGCGCAGGCCGACGAGTCCGCCCAGTCCCTCGCCATCGACGAGGGCAAGAAGCTGTTCGCCGTCGGCTGCGCAAGCTGCCACGGCACCGGCGGTCAGGGCACCTCCGACGGTCCGAGCCTTGTGGGCGTCGGCGCCGCGGCGGTCGACTTCCAGGTCGGCACCGGCCGTATGCCGGCGCAGCAGCCGGGTGCTCAGATCCCGGCCAAGAAGGTCATCTACTCGCAGGCCGAGATCGACCAGCTCGCGGCGTACATCGCCTCGCTGGGCGCCGGTCCGGTCATCCCGACGAAGAACGAGTACGGGCCGGAGGGTTCGGACATCGCCAAGGGTGGCGAGCTGTTCCGCACCAACTGCGCCCAGTGCCACAACTTCACCGGCAAGGGTGGCGCGCTGACGCACGGCAAGTTCGCGCCGAGTCTTGAGGGTGTCGCTCCGAAGCACATCTACGAGGCCATGCAGACCGGCCCGCAGAACATGCCTTCCTTCCCCGACACCACGCTGTCGTCGAAGAACAAGAAGGACATCATCGCGTACCTCAACGCGGTCAACGGCGACAACACCGAGAGCCCCGGCGGTCTTGAGCTGGGCGGTCTCGGTCCGGTCAGTGAGGGTCTCTTCGCCTGGATCTTCGGTCTGGGCGCGCTGATCGCGGTAGCCGTCTGGGTCGCCGCTCGGACCGCAAAG
This sequence comes from Streptomyces sp. NPDC090083, assembly GCF_044747445.1. Classification (NCBI taxonomy): domain Bacteria; kingdom Bacillati; phylum Actinomycetota; class Actinomycetes; order Kitasatosporales; family Streptomycetaceae; genus Streptomyces; species Streptomyces sp. NPDC090083. The sequence continues at coordinate 5,056 of NZ_JBIVED010000007.1, forward strand.
GCCAAGAAGTCATGAGTAGCAAAGACATTCCAGAAGAGAACCTGCCCGCTGAGCAGGACGCGCACAGCGCGGTGTCGGTGGCGGACGAGCACGACCCGTTCGCCGACCCGGGACTGCCCCCGCACGAGCACCGTGTCCAGGACATCGACGAGCGGGCCGCCAAGCGGTCCGAGCGCGTCGTCGCCTTCCTGTTCACGCTGTCGATGCTCCTCACGGTCGGCTTCATCGCCTCGTACGTGGCGATCCCGGCCGACAAGTCGATCTTCGTCTTCCCGATCGGTCACATCAGCGCGCTCAACTTCGCGCTGGGTCTGACCCTCGGCGGAGCGCTCTTCACCATCGGCGCGGGCGCGGTCCACTGGGCCCGCACCCTGATGTCCGACGTGGAGATCGCCGACGAGCGGCACGCGATCGAGGCGCCCCCCGAGGTCAAGGCCAAGGTCATGGCCGACTTCAAGGACGGTGCCAGGGAGTCGGCGCTCGGCCGTCGCAAGCTGATCCGCAACACGATGTTCGGCGCGCTGGCCCTGTTCCCGCTCTCCGGTGTCATGCTGCTGCGCGACCTGGGTCCGCTGCCGGGGACGAAGCTCCGCCACACGCTGTGGTCCAAGGGCAAGCTTCTCGTCAACATGAACACGAACCTGCCGCTGCGTCCCTCGGACGTGGCCGTCGGCTCGCTCACCTTCGCCAAGCCCGAGGGCCTGGAGGAGACCGACGAGGAGTTCCAGACGGAGATCGCGAAGTCCGCGCTGATGATCGTCCGGCTCCAGCCGGACAACATCAAGGACAAGCGCGAGCTGGAGTGGGCGCACGAGGGCATCGTCGCCTTCTCGAAGATCTGCACCCACGTGGGCTGCCCGATCTCCCTGTACGAGCAGCAGACGCACCACGTGCTGTGCCCGTGCCACCAGTCCACCTTCGACCTCTCCGACGGTGCCCGAGTGATCTTCGGCCCGGCCGGTCACGCCCTGCCGCAGCTGCGCATCGGCGTGAGCGACGAGGGCTACCTCGAGGCGCTCGGCGACTTCGATGAGCCCGTCGGTCCTGCATTCTGGGAGCGCGGATGAGTACTACGACGAACACCGACTCGCGCTCGCGCGAGAAGGCACCGGCCGGCGAGAAGATCGCCGACTGGGCGGACGGGCGCCTGGGGATCTACTCCCTGGCCAAGTCCAACATGCGCAAGATCTTCCCCGACCACTGGTCGTTCATGCTGGGTGAGGTCTGCCTCTACAGCTTCATCATCATCATCCTCACGGGTGTGTACCTGACGCTGTTCTTCCACCCGTCGATGAACGAGGTGACGTACCACGGCAGCTATGTCCCGCTCCAGGGGCAGCTGATGTCGGAGGCGTTCAACTCGACCATGCACATCTCCTTCGATGTGCGCGGTGGTCTGCTGATCCGGCAGATCCACCACTGGGCGGCGCTGATCTTCCTCGCCGGCATGTTCGTGCACATGATGCGTGTGTTCTTCACGGGCGCGTTCCGCAAGCCGCGTGAGGTCAACTGGCTGTTCGGCTTCCTGCTGTTCGTCCTGGGCATGTTCACCGGCTTCACCGGTTACTCGCTCCCGGACGACCTGCTCTCCGGCACCGGTGTCCGCTTCATGGAGGGCGCGGTCCTGTCCGTGCCGATCGTCGGCACGTACCTGTCGTTCTTCCTCTTCGGCGGCGAGTTCCCGGGCGGCGACTTCGTCGCGCGGTTCTACTCGATCCACATCCTGCTGCTGCCGGGCATCATGCTCGGCCTGGTGGTCGGCCACCTGATCCTGGTCTTCTACCACAAGCACACGCAGTTCGCGGGCCCCGGAAAGACGAACAACAACGTCGTCGGCATGCCGCTGCTGCCGGTCTACATGGCCAAGGCCGGAGGCTTCTTCTTCCTGGTCTTCGGTGTCATCGCGGCCGTCGCGGCGATCGCGTCGATCAACCCGATCTGGTCGATGGGCCCCTACCGGCCGGACATGGTCTCCACGGGCGCCCAGCCCGACTGGTACATGGGCTTCTCCGAGGGCCTGATCCGTGTCATGCCGGGCTGGGAGATCAACTTCTGGGGTCACACGCTCGTCCTGGGCGTGTTCATCCCGCTGGTGATCTTCCCGCTGGTCCTGGTGTCGATCGCGGTCTACCCGTTCATCGAGGCCTGGGTCACCGGTGACAGGCGCGAGCACCACATCCTGGACCGCCCGCGCAACGCCCCGACCCGTACGGCCTTCGGTGCCGCGTGGATCTCGTGGTACTTCGTCCTGCTCGTCGGTGGCGGCAACGACATCTGGGCCACGCACTTCCACCTGTCGATCAACTCGATCACCTGGTTCGTGCGCGTCGGCTTCTTCGTGGTGCCGGTGCTGGTCTTCATCGCCACCAAGCGGGTCTGCCTCGGCCTCCAGCGCCGCGACCGGGAGAAGGTGCTGCACGGCCGCGAGTCCGGCATCATCAAGCGCCTGCCGCACGGTGAGTTCGTCGAGATCCACGAGCCGCTCAGCCAGGACGCGCTGCACACGCTCACCGCGCACGAGCAGTACGCGCCGGCCGCGATCGGCGCGACGACCGACGAGAACGGTGTCGAGCGCAAGGTCAAGGGCTCCGAGAAGCTGCGCGCCAAGCTGAGCGAGGCGTACTACGGCGAGGAGTCGCAGATCCCCAAGCCCACCGTCGAGGAGTACAAGGAGATCACGAGCGGCCACGGCCACCACTGATCGCTGAGGCGTCGCCACGCCACGGTCGAAGGGCCCCGTCCGAACACCGGACGGGGCCCTTCGCCGTGTCCCGCGCTGGATAGGGTGGGGACGCGTATGCAGAGCAGGTTTCTACGACACTCAGGAGCGGCCGTATGAGCGCTGTGACCCCCGCTGGAGGCGACACCGCGGCGGCCCGTTCCTGGCCCGACGTGCTGAGCGCGCTGCTGGCCGGACAGGACCTGAGCACCGCCGACACGGCGTGGGCGATGGACCGGATCATGAGCGGCGAGGCGGCCGACGCGCAGATCGCGGGCTTCCTGGTGGCGCTGCGGGCCAAGGGCGAGACGGTCGAGGAGATCACCGGGCTCGTCGAGACGATGTACGCCCACGCGAAGCCGCTGCACATCCCGGGACCGGCGGTCGACATCGTCGGCACCGGCGGCGACCGGGCCAAGACGGTGAACATCTCGACGATGTCCGCCATCGTGATCGCCGGGGCCGGTGCGCGGGTCGTCAAGCACGGCAACCGCGCCTCCTCCTCGGCGAGCGGCTCCTCGGACGTCCTGGAGCGGCTCGGCATCAACCTCGACCTGTCGCCCGAGCGGGTCGCGCAGGTGGTGGAGGAGGCCGGGATCACCTTCTGCTTCGCGGCCAAGTTCCACCCCACGATGCGTTTCGCGGGCGCGGTCCGGCGGGACCTGGGGGTGCCGACCGCGTTCAACCTGCTCGGCCCGCTGACCAATCCGGCGAAGGTCACCTCGTCGGCGGTCGGCTGCTTCGACACCCGCATGGCCGGGCTGATCGCGGGCGTCCTGGCCGAACGGGGCTCTTCCGCCCTGGTGTTCCGCGGTGACGACGGCCTCGACGAGCTGACGACCACGGCCACCTCCCGGGTCTGGAACGTCCGCGACGGCAAGGTCACCGAAGAGGCCTTCGATCCGCGGGACGTGGGCCTGGAACTCGTCCCGGTGGAGGCCCTGCGCGGTGCCGACCCCGAGTACAACGCGGACGTGGCCCGCCGCCTCCTGGACGGCGAGACGGGCCCGGTGCGGGACGCCGTACTGCTGAACTCGGCGGCTGCCCTGGTGGCGCTGGAGGCCGGGGACGGGCCGCTGGCGGACCGGATCCGGGCCGGGATGGACAAGGCGCGGGAGTCGATCGACTCCGGGGCCGCGAAGCGCACGCTGGAGCGCTGGGCGGCGGCGAGCAACGCGTGACCTAGCGGGTCGTCGTCCCGCGATCCGGACACGGGTTGCGGGACGACGATCACCTCGCGTAGGTTTTCCGATCAGGTCATGAGTGACAGTCATGAGGCCCCGGCCGACTGTCCGGCAACCCTCCGTCCGTGGCGGGGTGCCCCGGGTGAAGACCAGGCCGTAGGCAGCGAGGTCTGCGGCAAGCGCGGGCCCCTCGAAAGACACCAGGGGTCCTGGTCATCGAGGGAGCCCTCTGTGAGCAAGCGAATGCGATAGGGCGTCGAGCCCCGCCTCCGCATACCCCCTTCTTCTTCTCCTGCGCCGTAGCCGTGTCGGCTCGCGCAGTGAATTCGCCTGCCTCTCACGGGAGTTCGCCATGTCTGTCACCACCGTTGCCGCCGCCCGCACCCTTTGTGCCCCGCTGCCTGTTCTCGGCCGGGATGTCACCGTCCCGCTCGTCACGGGCGGCGAGGTCACCTACGCGGCGCTCGACTACGCGGCCAGCGCCCCCGCCCTCCAGCGCGTCTGGGACGACGTCGCCGCCTACGCCCCGTACTACGGCAGCGTGCACCGCGGCGCCGGCTACCTCTCGCAGCTCTCCACCGACCTGTTCGAGAACGCCCGCAGGACGGTCGAGGAGTTCCTGGACTGCCGCCCCGACGACCAGCTGATCTTCACCCGCTCCACGACGGACTCCCTCAACCTGCTGGCCGCGGTGCTCCCCGCCGACTGCCAGGTCTTCGTCTTCGAGACCGAGCACCACGCCTCGCTGCTGCCCTGGAAGGACGCCCGGGTCACCTACCTCGACGCCCCGCGCACCCCGGGCCAGGCCGTCGAGACCCTGGAGCGGGCCCTCGCCGCCCGCGACCCGCACGGCCCGGCCCTGGTCTGTGTCACCGGCGCCTCGAACGTCACCGGCGAGCTGTGGCCGGTCCGCGAGCTGGCCGCCGCCGCGCACGCCCACGGCGCCCGGATCGTCCTGGACGCGGCCCAGCTCGCCCCGCACCACCCGGTCTCCGTGCGGGACCTCGACGTCGACTGGATCGCCTTCTCCGGCCACAAGCTCTACGCCCCCTTCGGCTCGGGCGTCCTCGCCGGCCGGGCCGACTGGCTCCGGGCCGCCGACCCCTACCTCGCGGGCGGCGGCGCCAGCCGCAAGGTCACGCGGCGCGAGGACGGGGGAGTGGACGTGGAGTGGCACGACAGTGCCGCCCGGCACGAGGCGGGCTCCCCGAACGTCATCGGCGCCTACTCCATCGCGTCGGCCTGCAAGGCGCTCACCGAGGCCGGTCTCGACACCCTGGTCGCCCGCGAGCAGCACCTGATCGCGCAGGTGCGGGCGGGCCTGGCCGAGGTCCCCGAGGTCAGGGTCCTGTCGCTGTTCGGCGACGACGCCCCGCGGGTCGGCGTCATCTCGTTCGTCGTCGACGGCTGGAACAGCTCCCACTTCGCCGCCGCCCTCTCCGCCGAGTACGGCATCGGAGTGAGGGACGGCCTCTTCTGCGCCCACCCCCTGCTCCGCACCCTGCTGGGCACCGACCCCGGGGCCCAGGGCGAATGCGGTGCCCCGGAGGCGGCCCCCGGCGAGAAGTCCCTCAACGCGATCCGGGTCAGCTTCGGCGCGGGCACCCCGGACGAGCACGTGGAGCGTTTCGTGACGGCGGTGCGGGAACTGGTGACCGACGGCGCCAAGTGGAACTACCGCACCGAGAACGGCCGCTGCGTCCCGGCGGCGTGAGTCAGGCCCCCTCAGGGACAAGCCCCCTCAGGGACACCCCCTGGGGGCCAGGCCTCACGAATCCAGCCCGATGGCGAAGGCCGCCTCGAGGTCGTGCTGCGAGTACGTCCGGAACGCCACGTGCGTGTCCGTCCCCTCCACCCCGGGAATCTTGGAGATCCGCCCGGGGATGACATCGGCCAGGTCTTCGTGCTCCCGCACCCGCACCATCGCGATCAGGTCGTACGTACCGGTGACGGAGAAGACCTCGCTCACGGATTCGAGCGCGGCGATCGACTCGGCGATCTCCGGAATCCGGTCCACGCTGGTCTTGATGAGGACGATCGCGGTGATCACGGCTGGTTCTCTCCCTCGGGGACCGTTGCTGGGGCGGCCCCAACTCTAGTCGTACGGCCGAACCGCACCCAGGCGTAGCCGAACCCCAGCCCGAAGCCCACCAGGTGGGCCAGGTACGCCACCCCCGGTCCCGTCGCCGCCCGGCCCGCCGCCAGCCACTGCAGGGCCGCCCAGAACGGCAGCACGACCCAGGCGGGGAAGCGCAGCGGCAGGAAGAAGAGGAAGGGGAGCAGGCTCGTCACGCGGGCCCGGGGGAACAGGTACAGGAACGCCCCGAGAACCGCCGAGATCGCCCCGGACGCGCCGACCAGCGACTGGTCGGAGCCGGTGTTGGCCACCGCGTAGCCGAGCAGCGCGAGGTACCCGCAGACCAGGTAGAAGAGGGTGAACTCGACTCGGCCGAGCCGCTCCTCGGTCATCGCTCCGAAGACGTAGAGGAAGAGCATGTTGCCGAGGAGGTGGATCCAGCTGCCGTGGATGAACAGGGCCGTGACGGGGGTCAGGGCCTCGCGGGCGGGGTGGGCGAACAGGTCGGCCGGGACCACGCCCCAGCGGCGGAAGTACGCCCGCTGCGCGGCGAGCAGCGTGTCCCCGGTGCCGTAGGACGGGACGAAGCCCGAGGCCGGGCCCAGGACGAAGATCAGGCAGCACAGGCCGATCAGGGCGTAGGTCATCGGTGCCGATGTGCCGCGGAACGTCCTGGCGAGGGCCGGGCCCCAGTTGCTGATCATGTCTACAGAGCATGACGTAACGGGACGCAACGGGACAGGGTGAATCGCCGCTGTGGACGGCCGAGCGGTGAGTACCCGCCAGGCCGTAGGGTTACGAGCCACACTCGCCGGGGAAACCGGCGATCACGGAAACTGGAACGAAGGAAGCGGACAGCCACGATGACGGTTCCCCTGCCGACCGCCTCGACGCGGTGGCGCTGCACCCTCTGCGGCAACCTCACGCGCTTCGACGTGACGCGCTCGTCGAAGGTCGTGGAGTACCTCCACCTGGACCTGGCCGGTGAGCCGAAGGTGGAGGAGCGCGAGGTGGTCAGTGAGACCATCGAGTCGGTGCGCTGCCGCTGGTGCAACGCCGTGGATCAGGTGGAACTCGTGGACAGGCCGGGCGCCGGCTCCTGAGAGGGAGAGGCCCCGCACGGACGGTTGGGGTGTGAGGGATGGTGGAGAACTCGGGCGGGGGGCCGGGCGACGGCGCCGCCGAGGTGCTCGACCGTCCGCTGCCCGACGGTGTGCGCAAGCGGGTCGTGCAGATCGTCTCCGACGGCTTCGGCGGCCTCACCGTCGCCGAACTGCCCGCGCAGCTGCGACAGTACGCCCGCTTCGCCCCCAACCGGCGCGCCAAGTTCGCCGGGAACGCGATGGCCGCCGCGCTGGAGACCGATCCGCTGTTCAGACAGCGCATCGGGGAGAAGCTGAGAGAGGCCCAGCCGGAGCTGGCCGCAGCCCTCGACTCCGGCTCGCCGCCCCCGGCCGCGGACCCGCTCGATGTGGCGGCCGCGGCCTATGTTCTGCGCCCCACCGGCTGGGTGAAGCTCGTCACCGCCGCGGGCGAGGAGGCGCTGCGGGCCGACGCCGAGCGCGCCGACGAGGAGAGCCGGGCCGAACTGGAGCGGCTGCGCGAGGAGTTGACGCAGGCGCGGGACGCGACCCGGGCCGAGACCGAGCGGCTGCGCACCGAGCTGGACGCGGCGAAGAGGGAAGCGGAATCGCTTCACCGCAAGCTGCGTGCCGCCCACAGTGACGTCAAGCGCGGCGAGGCCGCCCTGCGCAAGCTGCGGGCCGAGACGGACGCCGGCCGTGCCGAGAGCCAGACCCAGGTGTCCGCCGCCGAGAGCGAGAGCCGCCGCCTGAAGGCCCGGCTCGGTGAGGCCGAGGCGGCCCTGGAGGCCACCCGCAAGGCCGCCCGCGAGGGCCGCAGCGTCGAGGACATGCGGGTCCGGCTGCTGCTCGACACCGTGCTGGACGCGGCTCAGGGGCTGCGCCGCGAGCTGGCGCTGCCGCCGGTGTCCGTGCGGCCCGCCGAGACCGTCGACGCGGTCGAACCGGGACGAATGACCCCGAAGGACATCGCGGCGCGGGCGCTGTCGGAGAACGACCCCGCGATCCTCGACCAGTTGCTCGCGCTGCCGCAGGCCCACCTGGTCGTCGACGGCTACAACGTCACGAAGACCGGCTACCCCCAAATGCCCCTGGAGAAGCAGCGGTTGAGGCTGCTGGGGCAGCTCTCGCAGCTCGCCGCGCAGACCGGCGCCGAGGTCACCTGTGTCTTCGACGGGGCCGAGCTGGCCGCGCCCGTGCTGCTCGCGCCGCCGCGCGGGGTGCGGGTGCTGTTCTCCAAACCGGGCGTCACCGCCGACGAGTTGATCCGTCAGCTGGTGCGTGCCGAGCCGCCGGGCCGGCCGGTGATCGTCGCGTCGACCGACCGCGAGGTGGCCGACGGCATCGCGAAGGCGGGCGCGCGGCCCGTCGCTTCTGCGGTACTCCTGAAGCGACTGTCGTGAACGTCAACGTACAGGTTTAATGCCTGAATTGGCCGAACTGTCACGCAACGTAGCGTCAATCGGCCATCACTGCACGTTGGTTATGTGCAAAGAATGCTGTGAGTGACGGCATTTTTTCGTGTGAGGATTTGAACTGATCACAGGAGTGTCACTAGGGTCAGGCCTCGAACCTCCGAACGGGTGATCACTCAATAGAAGGAGCTCGACTCCGTGGCGTCCCATCGTCGACCGAAGCAGCCGAGCCGCACGCGTGTGACTGTGCTGACCACCGCAGCCGCAGCCGCCGTTGCCTTCAGTGCCCAGGCCGCGAATGCCGCGCCGAGCGAGAAGCCCAGCAAGGACGAGGTCAAGGCGAAGGTCGACGCCCTCTACGAGCAGGCCGAGCAGGCCACCGAGAAGCTCGACGGCGCCCAGGAGAAGCAGGAGAAGCTCCAGAAGGAGATCTCCACCATCCAGGACAACGTCGCCCGCGGCCAGGAGGAGCTGAACAAGCTCCGCGACGGCCTCGGCACCATGGCGAGCGCCCAGTACCGCACCGGCGGCATCGACCCGTCGATCCAGCTGTTCCTGTCCTCGGACCCGGACGACTACCTCGACAAGGCGTCCACGATGGACCAGTTGAGCAGCCAGCAGGTCGAGGCGCTCACGAAGATCCAGGGCAAGCAGCGCGAACTCGCCCAGGAGCGCGCGGAGGCGAGCAGCAAGCTCAAGGACCTCTCCGCCACCCGCACCGAGCTCAAGAAGAAGAAGGACGAGGTCAAGGCCAAGCTGGCCACGGCCCAGAAGCTCCTCAACACCCTGACGGCGGCCGAGAAGGCGGCCCTCGACCAGGAGCAGGCCCAGGCGGCCTCCCGCTCCACCTCGCGCGTGAACCTCGGCAACACCGGTTCCGCCTCCGGCCGCGCGGCCTCCGCCTTCGCCGCCGCCCAGTCCGTGATCGGCTCCCCGTACGTCTACGGCGCCTCCGGCCCCTCCTCCTTCGACTGCTCCGGCCTCACCTCCTGGGCCTACGCCCAGGCCGGCGTCTCGATACCCCGCACCTCCGAGGCGCAGGCGAACGCCGGCACCCGCATCTACAGCCAGAGCGACCTCAAGGTCGGCGACCTGGTCATCTTCTACGGCGACTTCCACCACGTCGGCCTCTACGCGGGCAACGGCCAGGTGCTGCACGCCCCGCACACCGGCGCCGTGGTCCGCTACGAGGCGATCGGCAACATGACCTTCGAGTTCGGCGTCCGGATCTGATCCGTCCGCATCCGGTCGCGCCCGGGTCGTTCTCCGGCCCCTGCGCACCGCCCGAACGGGCGAATCACGACACACCAGGCTGACCCCGCGCCCCGCCGATGACCTGCGTCAGAGGCGGGGCGTCACGTTGTGTGCCTGCGGCGGTCTTTGGCCCGCACCCCTTCACAGAGCTACTGTCTGGCGCGTTTCCCCGCTCCGGGGGAGCGGTCCGTGTCCGCCAGCGGAAGGAGTGCGACTCCCCGTGGGATCCCGTCGCCGCCCTGCACCGTCCGGGTTCGACCGAGGCGCCGCCGCCGCGGTCTGCGTGCTCAGCGCAGCCGCCGCCGCGCTCGGCGCCCTGCCGGCCACCTCCGCCGTGGCCGCGCCGCACGACGACTCCAAGGCGGAGGTGGACCGGCTCTACCACGAGGCGGAGCGGGCGACCGAGGCCTACGACAAGGCCGACGAGACCGCCGGGCAGCTGCGCCGGCAGGTGAGCGACGCGCAGGACCGGATCGCCCGGCAGCAGCAACGCGTCAACACCATGCGGGACGCGCTCGGTTCACTCGCCGGCGCCCAGTACCGCTCCGGCGGCATCGACCCCACCGTCGCGCTGCTGTTCTCCGACGACCCGGCCGACTACCTCGACAAGGCCTCCGTCCTCGACCGCATCACCGCCCAGCAGGCCGAGCAGCTCAAGGACCTCCAGGAGGCGATGCGCGAACTCGCCCAGGAACGCACCGAGGCCGCCGGGCGCCTCGCCGAGCTGGAGCGCAGCCGCAAGGCCGTCGCCACCCACAAGCGGACCGTCGAGCGCAAGCTCGCCAGGGCCAGGCAACTGCTCAACCGGATGCCGCTCGCCGAACGCGCCTCCTTCGACCGGGCCTCCCGCTCCTCCCGCGAGGACATCCCGGACCTCGGCGCCGGCGTCCCGTCCTCGGGCCGCGCCGCCGCCGCTGTCGCCGCCGCCCGCACCGCCCTCGGCAAGCCGTACATCTGGGGCGCCAACGGCCCCGGCGGCTTCGACTGCTCCGGCCTGATGCAGTGGTCGTACGCCCACGCGGGCGTCCACCTCCCGCGTACCTCCCAGGAACAGCGCTACGCCGGCCACCGGATCCCGCTCTCCCAGGCCCAGCCCGGTGACCTCGTCGTCTACCGCTCCGACGCCAGCCATGTCGCCATGTACGTCGGCAACGGCCAGGTCATCCACGCGCCCTACCCCGGCGCGCCGGTGCGCTACGACCCGGTCGGCATGATGCCCGTCTCGTCGGTCACGAGGGTCTGAACCGGCGCGAAAGGGTCGTACGATCGGGAAGTGACTGGTCGTGGGCGGGCGTCGCGCTCCGGAGTGTTCGCGCTGGGTCTGCTCCTCGTCCCGCTGGTGGCGTGCGGCGGACAGCCGGCGACGGACAGCGCGCGGGCGGATGTGCAGCGGCTGCTGGACAGCCGGTCGGCGGCGGTCCTGCACCACGACGAGACGGCGTACACCCGGACCGGTGCGCGCACCGCGTACGAGAACCTGCGCGCCGTCCCCTTCGCCTCCTGGTCCTACCGCCTGACCGCCCTCCACCGCACCGGCGCCACCGCGACCGCCGACGCCGACCTGAGCTACGAGGTCAGGGGCTACGACACCGCGCCCGTCACCGTCGGCCGCGTCCTCACCCTCGGCCTGACCGCCGACGGCAAGTGGTACGTCGACTCCGACAAGCCCGCGAAGAAGGCCGGCCAGCAGCTGTGGGACCAGGGGAGGGTGAGCGTCGTCAAGGGCGCGCACAGCCTGGTGATGGGCGTCGGCCAGTCCGCCGACGGCCTCGCCGACTACCGCGCCCTCGCCGACCACGCCGTACCGGCCGTGTCCGGCGCCTGGGGCACCGACTGGACCCGGCACGTCGTCGTGCTCGTCCCCGCCTCCCTGGACGGCATGGCGGGCCTCCTGGCCTCACCGGCCGCCTCCTACCGGGGCATCGCCGCCGTGACGACGGGCGAGGCGGGCGGCTCGGGCAGCGCGCCCGCCGACCGGATCATCGTCAACCCGGAGGCGTACGCGATGCTCGGCGCGGTGGGCAAGCAGGTCGTCCTGACCCATGAGACGACCCACGTGGCGACCCGCGCCCACACCACCTCCGCCACCCCCCTCTGGCTCTCGGAGGGCTACGCCGACTGGATCGGCTACCGAGGCACCGGCCGCACCCCCGCCCAGGCCGCCCCCGAACTCCACAGCGCCGTCCAGGACGGCGACCTCCCCGCCGCCCTCCCCGCCGACAAGGACTTCGGCTTCAGCAGCGACCCGGCGAAGCTCGCCCAGGCGTACGAGGGCGGGTGGATGGCCTGCCGGATGATCGAGGACCGGTGGGGGGTCGACCGACTGGGCGCGTTCTACCGCGCGGTCGGCACCCACAAGAAGCGGCCGGGAGCGGTGGAGGACGCGTTGAAGAGCGTGCTCGGGCTGACGCCCGCGGAGTTCACGGCGGAGTGGCGGGAGTACCTGGAGAGCCAACTCGGCTGACCCGGACGGGACATGCCTCAGGAAGACGCCGACGTGGCCTTCGAGCGCGTCGCCTGGGTCGGCAGCGGCGGCACGTCCGCCCAGGTGACCGACGCCCGCCACAGCTCGCGTGCGGCGACGAGCGCCGCCGCCACCAGCAGACCGTCCCGGACGATCAGCAGCGTCACGCCCAGGGCGTCGCTGGCGACCACATGGGCGAACCAGACCGGGAACTCCAGCACCGTGACGAAGGCGGCGGCCAGGACCAGGGCGACCGGACGGCGCATGCGGCTGGCGCGGAAGCAGGAGCAGACGGCGGCGAGCCCGATCAGCCAGACGACGTACTGGGGGCTGATGACCCGGCTGGTGACCGTGAACATCAGGACCGCGACGAAGGCCGCGTCCGCGAGGGTGTGCGGGAGGAAGCGGCCCGCCATCAGACGCCAGAACATGAGCCAGCCGAAGGCCATCGCGGTCAGCCCCAGGGCGGCCGTGCTGACCCAGTCGACGTACGGCCCGACGAACTCCACCGAGCCGTAGTTCAGGAGGACCTGGCCCTGCCAGCCGAAGTGGCGGGCCACGTGGAAGACCAGCGAGCCGAGGGACTCCACCTCCGTGCCCCGGTTGCGCTGGAAGGCCAGGAAGGCGAACGCGCCCGGCATCGACACTGCGAAGAGGCCCCCCACCGCCACCACCGTCAGCGCCGCCGCCCCCCACGCGCGGCGCCTGACCGCGCCCAGCAGGAGCAGCGCCGGCCACACCTTCAGCAGCGCGCCGAAGCCGGCCAGCGCGCCCATCACGCGGGGGTGGCGGGCGCCCGCGAGCAGGGCCGCCACCGCCACCGCGGTCACCATCACGTCGTAGCGCGCGTACACGGTCGGGCCGAGGAGGGGGACACCCGCGCTCCACACCCAGGCGCCGCGCAGCGTGCGGCCGGGGCGCAGGCCCGTGTACCCGAGCAGCACCAGGACGGTCAGGTCGGCGAGGAGGGCGAGCACGAAGAACGCCGACGCGTAGTCCAGGAAGCCCAGCAGGGCGGGGGAGAGGATCGGGAGGGCGGCGGCGGGCGGGTACTGCCAGGTGACGTCGTCCAGCGGGAAGCCGCCGTGGCGGAGCGTCCCGTACCAGCCGTGGTAGATCACCGACACGTCACTGGTGACGTCCGGGCCGGGGAACACGAGCACCTTGAAGACGAACAGCAGGAGCACGACCCGGGTCAGAGCCCAGGTTCCCAGCAGCGGCGCCAGCCGCCGTCCCGCGCCCGCGATCTCCACCTGAGCCCCTGTTCCGTGCCGTGCCTGCGGATGTGGGCCACATGTTCTCCCGATCTGCTGTGCGATGGCCATGAAGCGCGGCCGTGCGGGCCTGTGAGTCGTCCTCCGGTGCGGCCGGTAGGGTCGGCCGCGTGCGCAAGACCCTGATCGTGACCAATGACTTCCCGCCCCGGCCCGGCGGCATCCAGGCCTTTCTGCACAACATGGCGCTACGACTGGAGCCCGAACGGCTCGTCGTGTACGCCTCGACATGGAAGCGGGGGCGGGAGGGCGCCGAGGCGACGGCCGCGTTCGACGCCGAGCAGCCCTTCACCGTCGTACGGGACACCACGACGATGCTGCTGCCGACGCCCGCCGCGACCCGTACGGCCGTCGGGCTGCTGCGTGAACACGGCTGTACGGCGGTGTGGTTCGGGGCGGCGGCGCCGCTCGGACTGATGGCGCCGGCGTTGCGGAAGGCCGGCGCGGAACGGCTGGTCGCCACGACCCACGGGCACGAGGCGGGGTGGGCGCAGCTGCCCGCCTCGCGTCAACTCCTGCGCCGCATCGGGGAGTCCACCGACACGATCACCTACCTCGGTGAGTACACGCGCTCGCGCATCGCCCCCGCGCTCAGTCCCGAGGCGGCCGGGCGGATGGTCCAACTGCCGCCCGGCGTCGACGAGAAGGTCTTCCACCCCGGGTCGGGCGGAGCGGAGGTCCGGGCGCGGCTCGGCCTCACCGACCGGCCCGTGGTCGTCTGCGTCTCCCGGCTCGTCCCGCGCAAGGGACAGGACACGATGATCCTCGCGATGCCGCGGATCCTCGCCCGGCAGCCGGACGCGGTGCTGCTGGTCGTGGGCGGCGGGCCGTACGAGAAGGAGCTGCGCCGGCTCGCGCGGGAGACCGGGGTCACCGACTCCGTGCGGTTCACGGGGGCCGTGCCCTGGGCCGAACTGCCCGCGCACTACGGTGCCGGGGACGTCTTCGCGATGCCCTGCCGGACGCGGCGCGGGGGGCTGGACGTGGAGGGGCTCGGCATCGTCTACCTGGAGGCGTCCGCCACCGGGCTGCCCGTCGTCGCCGGGGACTCCGGCGGGGCGCCGGACGCGGTGCTCGACGGTGAGACCGGCTGGGTCGTCCGGGGCGGCTCGCCGGAGGAGGCCGCCGACCGCGTCGTCGCGCTGCTTGCCGATCCGGAACTCCGGCGGAACATGGGGGAGCGGGGGCGGCGATGGGTGGAGGAACGCTGGCGCTGGGACCTCCTGGCGGAAAAACTCCGGGCACTGCTCCAGGCGCCACCAGAGGTGTGACCGGGGCGCCATCTGGGGCGCCGGATGCGGTGACCTTGCGGCTGCGGGCCGGTGGGGGCTGGCCGCGCAGTTCCCCGCGCCCCAGAAGTGCCTGGGTGTGTTGATGGGTGCGGGTTGGTGGGTGCCGGCTGCGCGGTTCCTCGCGCCCCTGAGGGGCGGGGGTGTGTGGGTATGTGGGTGGGTGCGGGCCGGTGGGGGCTGGTCGCGCAGTTCCCCGCGCCCCTGAAAGGCAGGGGTGGGTGAATGGGTGCGGGTCCGTGAGGGCTGGGTGCGCGGTTCCTCGCGCCCCTGGAACAGGCCCGCTCGACGGGGCCGCCGGCGTCACACCCCCGCTTTTGAGGGGCGCGAGGAACCGCGCACCCAGCCCCTACCGACCCGCACCCGCACTCGGCACCCACTCACCCACCGCACCACAAAACCGGCGCAGCCCCTTGGCGGAATCGAATAATCCGCACATGCTGCGCGCATGACAGCAAAACTGACGCAGCATCAGCTGACGAGACGTCACATACTGGGCATGATCGCCCTCCAGACCGCCGCAGCCGCCGGTCTCACCCGTATCAGCCTCCAGTCCGCCCAGGCCGCACAGCCCGACGCAGTCGAACCCGCGGCGGTCCAGACCGCCCCCGCGATCGTCATCGGCTCCGGCTACGGCGGCGCGGTCGCCGCGCTCCGGCTCGGACAGGCCGGGATCACCACCCTCGTGCTGGAGATGGGCCGCCTCTGGAACACCCCGGGCGCGGACGGCAAGGTCTTCTGTTCCACCGCCGCCCCCGACCAGCGCTCCATGTGGTTCAAGACCCGCACCGAGGCCCCGCTCGCCACCTTCCTGTGGCTGGACGTCGTCAACAAGGACATCGGCCTGTACCCCGGCGTCCTGGACCGCGTGCACTACGACAACATGTCCGTCTACGTGGGCCGCGGCGTCGGCGGCGGCTCGCTGGTCAACGGCGGCATGGCCGTCACCCCGCTCCAGTCGTACTTCACCGAGCAGTTCCCCACCGTCGACGCCACCCAGATGTACGGCACGTACTTCCCGCGCGCCCGCACCATGCTCGGCGTCAACACGGTCGACCCCACCTGGTTCGAGTCGACGGAGTGGTACCAGTTCACCCGTACCTCACGGAAGGCCGCCACCAACGCGGGCCTGAAGACCACCTTCGTGCCCAACGTCTACGACTTCGGCTACATGCAGCAGGAGGCGGCCGGCACCGCCACCAGGTCCGCGCTCGCCCAGGAGGTCATCTACGGCAACAACTACGGCAAGAAGAGCCTCGACAAGACCTACCTCGCCGCGGCGCTCGGCACCGGCAAGGTCACCATCCACACCCTGGAGAAGGTGCGGGCGATCACCCGGGCGAGCGACGGGTCGTACGTCCTGACCGTCGACCGGATCGACAACACCGGCGCGGTCGTCGAGACCAAGCAGTACAGCTGCACCTATCTGTTCCTCGGCGGCGGCAGCCTCGGCACCACCGAACTCCTCGTCCGCGCCCGGGACACGGGCACGCTGCCCGCGCTCGACGCGACGGTCGGGGCGGGCTGGGGGCCCAACGGCAACACCATGGTGGGCCGCGCCAACCACATCTGGGACACCACCGGGGCCAACCAGTCGACGATGCCGGTCATGGGCATCGACGACTGGGCCAACACCGCCAACCCGGTCTTCGCGGAGATCGCCCCGCTGCCCATCGGCTTCGAGACCTGGGTGAGCCTCTATCTGGCGATCACCAAGAACCCCCAACGGGCCTCGTTCACCTACGACTCGGCGAGCGGCACGGTGAAACTGGGCTGGACCGCGGCCCAGAGCGCGGTCTCGGTCGCCATGGCGAAGAAGCTGTTCGACCGGATCAACGCGGCCAACGCGACGATCTACCGCTACGACCTGTTCGGCACGGCCAACAAGGTGTTCGCCGACGACTTCTGCTACCACCCGCTCGGCGGCTGCGTGCTGGGCAACGCGACCGACAACTACGGCCGGGTGAAGGGGTATTCGAAGCTCTACATCACGGACGGTTCGCTGGTGCCCGGCAACATCGGCGTGAACCCGTTCGTCACGATCACCGCGCTCGCCGAGCGCACGCTGGAACGGGTCCTCGCCGAGGACTTCTGAACCTCCCGGGGACGTTCGTGAAGTCCCAACGGCCCGTCTACTTCTGGTAGATGGCCTCGATCTCGTCCGCGTAGTCCTTCGCCACCACATTGCGCTTGAGCTTCAGGGACGGCGTCAGGTGGCCCGACTCCTCCGTGAACTGGGAGGAAAGAATGCGGAACTTCCGCACCGATTCCGCCTTCGACACCGCGGCGTTGCCGTCGTCGACCGCGTCCTGGATCGCGCTCAGCAGATCCGGGTCGTCACGCAGCGACGCCGCGGTGGAACCCACCGGCTTGCCGTGCTCGGCCGCCCACCGGCCCAGGAACTCGTCGTCGATCGTGACCAGCGCGCCCACGAAGGGCCGCCCGTCGCCGACGACCATGCACTCCGCGACCAGCGCGTGCGCGCGGATCCGGTCCTCGATCACGGCCGGGGCGACGTTCTTGCCGCCCGCGGTGACGATGATCTCCTTCTTGCGGCCGGTGATCCTGAGGTAGCCGTCCTCGTCGAGGGTGCCGATGTCCCCGGTGTGGAACCAGCCGTCGGCCAGCGCCTCGGCCGTGGCGGCCTCGTTGTTCCAGTAGCCCTTGAACAGGTGCTCGCCGTGCAGCAGCACCTCGCCGTCGTCCGCGATGCGCACGACCGAGCCGGGCAGCGGCTGGCCGACCGTGCCGATCTTCGTGCGGTCCCAGGGGTTGAACGCGGTGGCCGCGCAGGACTCGGTCAGGCCGTAGCCCTCCAGGACCGTGAAGCCGATGCCGCGGAAGAAGTGACCCAGGCGCTCGCCCAGCGGGGCACCGCCGGAGATCGCGTACTCGCCCCTGCCGCCGAGCACCGCGCGCAGCTTGCTGTAGACGAGCTTGTCGAACGTCCTGTACTTGATCTTCAGGCCCAGGGACGGACCCGACGGGGTGTCCAGCGCCTGGCTGTAGGCGATCGCGGTGTCCGCGGCCTTGTCGAAGATCTTGCCCTTGCCGTCCGCCTGCGCCTTGGCGCGCGCCGAGTTGTAGACCTTCTCGAAGACGCGCGGCACACCGAGGATCAACGTCGGCCGGAACGAGGCGAGTTCATCGGTGAGGTGCTTGATGTCCGGGACCAGGCCCAGCTTGATCGGCGCCATCATCGGCGCGATCTGCACCAGCCGCCCGAAGACGTGCGCGAGCGGCAGGAACAGCAGCACCGAGCACTCGCCGGTGCGGAACAGCGGGCGCAGCCGCTCCACGATGTTGCCGCACTCCGCGAAGAAGCTGCGGTGGGTCAGCACACAGCCCTTGGGGCGGCCGGTCGTACCGGAGGTGTAGACGATGGTCGCCGGGTCGTCGGCCTTCGCCAGCGAGCTGCGCTCCTCGACGGTCGCGTCGGTGACGTCCTTGCCCGCGCGGTCCAGCTCGTCGACGGCGCCGGCGTCGATCTGCCAGACGTTCTTGAGCGCGGGCAGGTGTGCCCGCACCGACTCGACGGCGGCGGCGTGTCCGTCCTGCTCGACGATCACGGCGGTCGCGCCCGAGTCGGAGAGGATCCACTGGACCTGCTCCGGCGAGCTGGTCTCGTACACCGGCACGGTGATGGCGCCCGCACACCAGATCGCGAAGTCGAGCAGTGTCCACTCGTAGCGCGTGCGGGACATCAGGCCGACCCGGTCGCCGGGCTGGACACCGGAGGCGATGAGCCCCTTGGCGGCGGCGTGCACCTCGGCGAGGAAGGCCGTGGCGGTCACGTCCTGCCAGCCGCCGTTCGCCTTGCGGGCGATCACGGCCACATCTGGGTGCTGCGCGGCGTTTCTGCGGACGATGTCGGTCAGATTGCCGTCCGCAGGGACCTCGTACAAAGCCGGAAGGCTGAACTCGCGCAAGACTGCTGCTCCTCATAGGGCGCCGGCGCCACGACGTTGTGTGATGCGACGGTCCGGTCCACGGCTCGGGCAGGTGCGTCAGGACCCGGTGGTTGAAATCCTGAGCACGACTGGACTGCCCGGACGTTACCCGCCGGTATGGCTCCTACGACAGGGGGGTCCGGCGAGATGTTCGCTGCGTCACACAGATGGGTGTTTCCTCGCGCACAGTAGTCCACCCCTTTCTGGACTGGCCAGTAACGGCAAGCGGGGCCGACACTGTTCACCTTTGCCGCACACGCCTACGCTTGATCGTCATGGCACCCACACCACCCGGAAACTCCGGGACGCGTATCCACGTGGTCAGCGACGTGCACGGCAACGCCCGTGACCTGGCCAGATCCGGTGAGGGTGCCGACGCCCTGATCTGCCTGGGCGACCTCGTCCTCTTCCTCGACTACGCCGACCACACGCGCGGGATCTTCCCCGAGCTGTTCGGCGAGGAGAACGCCGACCGTCTCGTCGAGCTCCGCACGGCCCGCCGCTTCGAGGACGCCCGCGCACTCGGCGCCCGCCTCTGGGACTCGGTCGGCGGCGACCGCGCGACCCTGATCGAGAAGGCGGTCCGCAAACAGTACGCCGAGATGTTCGCCGCCTTCCCCACCCCGACGTACGCCACCTACGGCAACGTCGACATGCCGGCCCTCTGGCCCGAGTACGCCGCCCCCGGAACCACCGTCCTCGACGGCGAACGCGTGGAGATCGGCGGCCGGACCTTCGGCTTCATCGGCGGCGGCCTCCGCACCCCCATGCGCACCCCCTACGAGATCAGCGACGAGGAGTACGCGGCCAAGATCGAGGCGGTGGGCGAGGTCGACGTCCTGTGCACCCACATCCCGCCCGAGGTCCCCGAGCTGGTCTACGACACCGTCGCGCGCCGCTTCGAACGCGGCAGCCGCGCCCTCCTGGACGCCATCCGCCGCACCCGGCCCCGCTACGCGCTGTTCGGACACGTCCACCAGCCGCTCGTGCGGCGGATGCGGATCGGGGCCACCGAGTGCGTGAACGTCGGCCACTTCGCGGGGACCGGCAAGCCCTGGGTGCTGGACTGGTGACCGCCCCCTGATGTCCGCAGGTAGGGGGTGCGGTAAGGGGGTTGGCGGGGAGGTAGCCTTCACGCTGCACGCACACGCGCACGACGACGCCCTGCCGGTCCGCATCTGGAGGAGCCACAGCGATGGCGGAACACACCAGTTCGAGCATCACGATCGAGGCGGCACCGGCCGATGTGATGGAAGTGATCGCCGACTTCGCCCGCTACCCGGACTGGACCGGTGAGGTGAAGGAGGCGGACGTCCTCAAGACCGACGCACGGGGCCGTGCCGAAGAGGTCCGCCTCGTCATGGACGCCGGCGCGATCAAGGACGACCAGACCCTCGCGTACACCTGGACCGGCGACAACGAGGTCTCCTGGACCCTCGTCAAGTCCCAGATGCTGCGCTCCCTGGACGGCTCCTACATCCTCAAGTCCGCCGGTGCCGGGGCGACGGAGGTCACCTACCTCCTCACGGTCGACGTCAAGATCCCGATGCTCGGCATGATCAAGCGCAAGGCCGAGAAGGTCATCATCGACCGGGCGCTGGCGGGGCTGAAGAAGCGCGTGGAGTCGGGGGAGAAGTAGCCGGGCGCTCACGGCCGGCCCGTCCGGCGCCTCGGACCGCGGCCCGTCCGGCGTCCGAGGACGCGGCCCCTCCAGGGCCGGCGGGGGCCCGGGGCGGAGCCCCGCCGACGCATCCCGACCCCCACCGAGCGACTACCGTTCACTCGTATGCGTACCCTCCTGATCACCGGCCCAGGCGGCAGCGGCCGCAGCACCCTCGCCGCAGCCACCGCACAAGCCGCCGCCCGCACCGGCACCCGGACCCTGGTCCTGGGCGCCGACCGCGCGGACACGCTGGGCGCCGCCCTGGGCGTGGTGACGGGAGCGGCCCCCACCCCGGCCGCCGAGAACCTCACGGCATGGCGCCCCGACGCCACGGAGTCCTTCCGCGCCGACCTCACCGCCTTCCAGGACCGGGCCTCCACCGCCCTCGAACTCCTCGGCGCCGCCCGCCTGGACGCCGAGGAGCTGACCCCCCTCCCCGGCGCCGAGGAACTGGCCCTCCTCCGGGCCCTCAGGGACGCGGCCCTGTCCGAGAAGTACGACCTCCTCGTCGTGGACCTCCCACCCACCCCCCACGCGCTCGCACTCCTCGCCCTCCCCGAAGAACTCCGCCGCTACCTCCGCCGCCTCCTCCCCGCCGAGCGCCAGGCGGCCCGCGCCCTCCGCCCGGTCCTCGGCCGCCTCGCCGGCGTCCCGATGCCCTCCGAGTGGCTCTACGACACGGCCGCCCGCTGGGACGTCGAACTGGCCGCCGTGGAAGCGGTCCTCGCCGACCGGAACACGGCCGTACGACTGGTCGCCGAGCCCGGACCGGCCGGTGCCGAGGCCGTCCGCGCCGCCGGACTCGCGCTCGCCCTGCGCGGTCTGCGCCCCGACGTGCTGGTCGCCAACCGGGTGCTGCCCGAGCCGGCCGAGGACAGCTGGCTCGCGGGCCTCGACGCGCAGCAGCGCAAGACGCTGGACGAATGGCGGGGAACGTACGACGTCCGGACCGTCCGCCACCTCGGCCACGATCCGCGCGGCACCGACGACCTCGCCGCGCTCGCCGTGCCCGGGACCGACGAGGCCCCTTCCGCGGTCGAGTGGCCCGTCACCGACCGGCTGGCGGAGGACGGCGTGCTGGTCTGGCACATCCCGCTGCCCGGCGCGATACGCGACGAACTCGACCTGATCCGGCGCGGTGACGAACTCGTCGTCACGGTCGGCCGGTTCCGCCGGATCGTGCCGTTGCCGTCGGCCCTGCGCCGCTGCACGGTCGCCGGCGCCGCCCTGCGCGAGGGCGAACTGCGCATCCGCTTCGCCCCCGACCCGGACCTGTGGCCGCAGGGACGGTGAGGAGGCGAGGAGACGAGGCGAGGACGTGAGGCGAGGATTGGTGGGTGCGGAGCCGTGAAGCACGTTCGCCCGTTCGGGTAACGTCGTAGGGACGAACCGTAGTCAGGAGTCGGTCATGAGCGAAGACCTCCCCCCGTCCGAGGCCGGAGCGGACCCGTCCGAGGCCGGAGCGGACGAGGCGCGCGACGAGGTGCGGGCGTCCGACGCCGACGCCTGGGCGACGGCGACCGCCGAAGACCTCGCCGCGGAGAAGGCCCGCCGCCGCACCGAGTACGGCCCGCCGCCCGGCTCGGCCGCCGAGGAACTGCGCAAGCTCGTCGACACCGTCGCGGACAAGCTGTCCGGCCTCCAGTCACCGCTGCTCGGCCAGGTCGCGGGACCGGCCGCCCAGCAGATGGTCAAGCAGGTCGTCCAGCAGGCGAGGGCCGCCGTCGAGCCCGTCATCGAACGCAACCCGGACGTCTTCGACCACCTCGCGGCCGCGGGCGGCGAACTCCTCGCCGCGTACCGCTCCGCCGTCCAGGCCCAGGAACAGCGCTGGACGTCCCGCGACCGCGAACTGAAGGACCTCAAGAACGACCACGGCGACGGCGGAGACGACTCCGGCCCCGGGGAACGCATCGACCTGGACTAGCGGGCCCCGACCGCCTGCCATCTGCTTCGCGGCCGGCCGACGAGGGCCGGCACGCGGACCCGCGGTGCCGACGTCGGTGACCACGGTCCGAACGACGCGATTCCGGCGGCAGGCCCTCGGGTACGGTGGGCCGTAGCGGGGCTCGACCGAAACTGAGGGATTCATGGGACTCACCATCGGCGTCGATATCGGCGGCACCAAGATCGCGGCCGGGGTGGTCGACGAGGAAGGCAACATCCTCTCGACCCACCAGGTGCCGACCCCGGGCACGGCCGAGGGCATCGTGGACGCCATCGCCGCCGCGGTCGACGGAGCGCGCGCCGGGCACGAGATCGTCGGCGTGGGCATCGGTGCCGCCGGATACGTCAACCGCCAGCGTTCCACGGTCTACTTCGCGCCGAACATCGACTGGCGCCAGGAGCCGCTGAAGGAGAAGGTCGAGGCCCGCGTGGGCCTCCCCGTCGTCGTGGAGAACGACGCGAACGCGGCGGCCTGGGGCGAGTACAAGTTCGGCGCCGGCAAGGGCCACCGCAACGTCATCTGCATCACGCTCGGCACCGGCCTCGGCGGCGGCATCATCATCGGCAACAAACTGCGCCGCGGACACTTCGGCGTGGCCGCCGAGTTCGGCCACATCCGCATGGTGCCGGACGGCCTGCTCTGCGGCTGCGGCTCACAGGGCTGCTGGGAGCAGTACGCGTCGGGCCGCGCCCTCGTGCGCTACGCCAAGCAGCGCGCGAACGCCACCCCCGAGTCCGCGGAGGTGCTTCTCTCGCTCGGCGACGGCAGCCCCGAGGGCATCGAGGGCAAGCACATCTCCATGGCCGCGCGGCAGGGCGACCCGGTCGCCGTCGACTCGTACCGCGAACTCGCCCGCTGGGCCGGCGCCGGCCTCGCCGACCTGGCCTCGCTCTTCGACCCCTCCGCGTTCATCGTCGGCGGCGGCCTCTCGGACGAGGGCGAACTGGTCCTCGACCCGATCCGCAAGTCCTACAAGCGCTGGCTGGTGGGCGGCAACTGGCGCCCGGTCGCCGACGTGATCGCAGCGCAACTGGGCAACAAGGCGGGCATGGTGGGCGCAGCGGACCTGGCAAGAGAACCCGACCCGATCATGTAAACCCCGACCGCCGCCGAGCCCCGCGCCCCTGTTCCCGACTCAAGGCGCGCGGGGACCGGCACGACCAGCCGCCCACGGACGCAGCGCTCCGGGCGGTTGTCTTTCAAGGGGTGCGAGGACCGGCGCGACCGGCCACACACGACCGTAAGCCGCTCACGAACGCAGCGCCCCCGGCGGTTGTCTTTTAAGGGGCGCGGGGAACGGCGCGACCAGCCACCCCCAACGGTCGGCTGCTCACGGACGTGGCGCTCCGGGCGGTTGTCTTTTAAGGGGCGCGGGGAACGGCGCGACCAGCCACCCCCAACGGTCGGCCGCTCACGGACGTGGCGCCCCCGGCGGTTGTCTTTTAAGGGGCGCGGGGAACGGCGCGACCAGCCACCCCCAACGGTCGGCCGCTCACGGACGTAACGCCCCCGGTCTGTCGTCTTCAAGGGGCGCAAGGAACCCCGCCACCACCGACACCCACCCGCCGCCACCCACACCCCCCGCACTGTCAGGCGTAGATTGATCCACATGGCGCCGCTCCCCAACTCCCGCACCGAACCCGACGGTTCAGCGATCATCCGCGTCCTGAGCTACAACATCCGCTCACTGCGCGACGACACCGACGCCCTGGCCCGGATCATCCGCGCCTGCGCCCCGGACCTCGTCCTCATCCAGGAAGCCCCCCGTTTCTTCCGCTGGCGCAAGAAGCTGGCCCGCCTGGCCTCCGCGACCGACCTGGTCGTCCTCGGCGGCGGAGGCACCGCCGCGGGCCCCGCCCTGCTGTGCTCGCTCCGGGCGACCGTCGAGCGCGCGGATGACGTACTCCTCCCGCTGACCCCCGGCGAACACCGCCGCGGCTTCGCGACCGCGGTCGTACGGATCGGCGGCACCCGGCTGGGCGTCCTCAGCTGTCATCTGAGCCTGCGCGAGGACGAGCGCCACGAGCAGGGCGGCATGCTGCTCGACCGGCTGGCCGGCCTGGGCGTGGACCACGTGATCGCGGGCGGCGACCTCAACGACCGCCCCGACGGCCGGACGTTCGGACGGCTGGCCAAGGAACTGCAGGACTGCTGGGCCACCGCCCCCTGGGGCGAGGAGCACACCTGGACCCCCGGCAACCCCTTCCAGCGCATCGACGCGATCTTCGCCTCGCACGGCATCGAGGTACTCGGCTGCGGCGTACCGCTCGGCCTGCCCGGGGTCACGGAGGCAGACGTGAGGGCGGCCACGGACCACTTCCCGGTCCTGGCCGCCCTCAGGGTGCCCGCGAGCTAGGGCTCAGGTCGCCCGCGAGCCAGCGCACAAGGTGCCCGCGAGCTAGGGCCTCAGACGACGGCCCCGCGTCCGGGGTCGTCCCCGTCCTCCTCGTCCGTCCGCATCCGCATCACCAGCGTGCCGAAGCCGCCCAGGAAACCGCCGATGCCGATGGTCGCCAGCCACCAGGTCATGTCCCAGCTGAGCAGCACCGCGAGCAGCAGCAGGATCGGGCCGCCGATCACCCCGAGCCAGGCGAACTTGGCCGTCGTGTCGGCGGCCGGCAGCGGCGGCGGCTCCGGCGGTACGAAGTGGCCTTCGTCGTCCTCGTCGAAGTCGTCCTCGGAGGCGGCCGGCGCGGTGTAGTCGCGGGGTCCGCCGACCCCGGGCGCGAAGGAGACCGAACTGCCCAGCGGCTTGGCGGGCGCGGCCGGAGGCTCCTCCGTACCGGCGTCCTTGCTTCCGGCCGCGGGCCCGGTGCCGTCCTCGTCCTGCTTCTTGGCCGTGGGCTGCTCGTCGTTCTTCTCGGGGTCGAGCAGGGCGAGGTCCTCGATCGACTTGAACGGCTTGGCGCCCGGCGGATCCTTGGGCTCCTCGCCGTACCCGGCGACGATCGCGGCCCACGCGGCCTCCTCGTCGAACGGGACGCCCTGCTCGTCCGGTTCGAGGCCCTCGCGGTCGGAGTCGTGCTCAGCCACCTGTGGCCGTCCCTTCCTGCTCGCTCACCCGGCCCGTGTCGGACGCCTGCTTGCCGACACTGGGTGCGAGCCGGCCGATGAACGCGAAGCTCTCCTCGAAAATCCGGTCCGCGTCATGGTCCAACGTCGCGACGTGGTAGCTCTGTTCCAGCAGGATCTCCGTCACGTCGGTGGAGGAGACCCGGCTGAGGACACGGGCCGAGTCGGCCGGCGGGACCACATGGTCCTGGGGGCTGTGCAGCAGCAGGAGCGGCTGGGTGACCTGCGGCAGCTCGCTGTCGACGAGCCGGAAGAAGATACGCAGGGAGTGCGCGGAGTGCAGCGGCACCTTGTCGTACCCGACCTCCTCGCTGCCCTCCTTCGCGATGTCGCTGGCGATGCCCGGCGCCGTCCGCGCCAGATGGCGGGCCACCGGAAGGAAGTGGGCCGCGAGGCCGTGCACCTTGATGCCCGGGTTGACGACCACGACACCGCTGATGTCGTCGCCGTGCTTCGCGGCCAGCCGCAGGGCCAGCGCGCCGCCCATGGACAGGCCCGCGACGAAGACCTGCGAGCAGCGCTCGCGCAGGGCGCGCAGCTCGCGGTCCACCTCCGCGTACCAGTCCTGCCAGCCGGTGAGCTGCATGTCCTCCCAGCGGGTGCCGTGCCCGGGCAGCAGGGGCAGCGACACGGTGAGGCCGCGCTCGGCCAGATGCTCCGCCCAGGGGCGCAGCGACTGCGGGGAACCGGTGAAACCGTGGCAGAGGAGCACTCCGACCTCCCCGCCCTCGTGGCGGTACGGCTCGGCTCCGGGGAGGACCGGCACCTTCGGTCTCCTGTTCATGAGAGGGGCGTGTTCTTGAGACGCGTGTCCATGAGGGGTACGTGCTGGGGAGAGATGTGGAGAGACGTGCTTGCGAGGGGTGTGAACAAGTCCAGGTGCGGTTAACCGTACGCGACCGCACTGACACCGACCAGGGTCGTCGGGTCCTTTGACGGTGCTCCGGGTTAAGGTCTGATCGACAGACACGGGAGGCACTCGGTTGTTGTACGGCACGATGAAGGTCGCCATCGGGGGACCGCTGAAGGTCGCCTTCCGGCCCTGGGTGGAGGGCCTGGAGAACATTCCGGACGAGGGCGCCGCGATCCTGGCGAGCAATCACCTCTCGTTCTCGGACTCGTTCTTCCTGCCCGCGGTGCTGGACCGCAAGGTCACCTTCATCGCGAAGGCCGAGTACTTCACGACGCCCGGGGTGAAGGGCAAGCTGACGGCCGCGTTCTTCAAGGGCGCGGGCCAGCTCCCGGTGGACCGGTCCGGCGCGCGCGGGGCGGGCGAGGCCGCGGTCAAGGCGGGGATCGACGTTCTGGAGCGCGGTGAGCTGTTCGGTATCTATCCGGAGGGCACGCGCTCCCCGGACGGGCGCCTCTACCGCGGCAAACCCGGTGGCCTCGCGCGCGTGGCGCTCGCCACGGGCGCTCCGGTGATCCCGGTCGCGATGATCGACACGGAGAAGATCCAGCCGCCCGGCAAGGTCGTGCCGAAGCTGATGAGGCCCGGTATCCGGATCGGCAGGCCGCTCGACTTCAGCCGGTACAACGGCATGGAGCACGACCGTTTCGTCCTGCGCGCGGTGACCGACGAGGTCATGTACGAGATCATGAAGCTCTCCGGCCAGGAGTACGTCGACATCTACGCGACGGCGGCCAAGCGCCGGATCGCGGACGCGGCGAAGGCCGACAAGGAAGCCGAGAAGGCCGACAAGGCTGACAAGGCCGAGAAGGCGGCCAAGGCCGCGCTCACGCAGACGGAGAAGGAGCAGACCAGCCCCTAGGCGGGCCGGAGTCTGTGTCGGGGGTGGGGGAGATGGCCAAGCGGGTGCGCGTCATCAGGATGTCCGTCGAGCAGCCGCTCTGGCGGGCGCTCAGCGGTTACCGCGTGCTGACCATGCTGTACGCGATCGGGCTGTTCGCCTCCGACTACGACGAGTTCGACCGCCCGGGCATCGCCATCGCCTTCTACGTCGTCCTGGTCGTCTGGACGCTCGCCACCCTGCCCCGGGTGCAGAGCGCGGTCGCCTGCACCAAGCGTTTCCTCGCCGTCGACCTCGCGATCGCGCTGACCGGCATCGTCCTCACCCCGATCGCGGCCGACGACCACCACATCCAGAGCGGCGGCCCCACCCTCCCGTCGATATGGACGGCGGGCTCGGTCCTCGCCTACGCCATCAAGGGCGGCTGGCGCTGGGCCGCCTTCGCCTCCACCCCGGTCGCCGTCGCCAACCTGGTCGAGCGCGGCTTCCCGGCCCGCGACACCGTCCACAACGTGGTCCTCGTCTGGGTCGCCTCGATCGCCATCGGCTACGTCGTCGAGGTCGCCCGTGCCTCCGAGCGCACCCTCGCCCGCGCCCTGGAGATCGAGGCGGCCACCCGGGAGCGGGAGCGCCTCGCCCGTGACATCCACGACGGCGTGCTCCAGGTGCTGGCGATGGTCCAGCGGCGCGGTGCCGTCCTCGGCGGCGAGGCGGGCGAGCTGGGCCGGATGGCGGGCGAGCAGGAGATCGCGCTGCGCACCCTGGTCTCCGGCGGCCTGGTGCCGGTGTCCCGGGTCTCCCTGGACGCGGCCGAGGGCGCGGTCGTGAGAGCCGTGGAGGAGGCGGACACGGAGGACGAGGACGGTGACGGGCCGGTCGATCTGCGGGCGCTGCTCGCGCCGTACGCGGCGGCGAAGGTGAGTTTCGCCGAGCCCGGGGCGCCGGTGCCGTTGCCCGCGTCCGCGGCGAAGGAGCTGGCGGCGGCTGTCGGGGCGGCCCTGGACAATGTGCGCAGGCATGCCGGTGCGGACGCGCGGGCGTGGATCCTGGTGGAGGACGAGCCCCGGGAGGTCGTGGTGACCGTGCGGGACGACGGACCCGGGATTCCCGAGGGGCGGCTCGCGCAGGCCGAGGGGGAGGGGCGGCTCGGGGTCGCCCTGTCGATCCGGGGGCGGCTGCGGGATCTCGGCGGGAGCGCCGAGCTGGTGTCGATTCCCGGGCAGGGCACGGAAGTCGAGCTGAAGGTACCGAAGGCGCGGGGGAAGGCGGGGACACGATGAGTGAGCAGCGGGGCCCGATCAGGGTCATGGTGGTGGACGACCACCCGATGTGGCGCGACGCGGTCGCCCGCGACCTGGCCGAGTCCGGCTTCGACGTGGTCGCGACCGCCGGTGACGGCGAGCAGGCGGTACGGCGGGCGAGGGCCGCCGCGCCGGACGTCCTGGTGCTGGACCTGAACCTGCCGGCGATGCCCGGCGTCCAGGTCTGCAAGGAACTGGTGGGCGCCAACCCGGCGTTGCGCGTCCTGGTCCTCTCGGCGAGCGGCGAGCACGCCGACGTGCTGGAGGCGGTGAAGTCGGGGGCGACCGGCTATCTCCTCAAGTCGGCGTCCACGGAGGAGCTGTTGGACGCGGTGCGCCGGACGGCCGTGGGCGATCCGGTGTTCACCCCCGGGCTCGCCGGTCTGGTCCTCGGCGAGTACCGCCGGCTGGCCTCGGACCCGGCGCCGGCCGCCGGCGGCGACGAGCCCAAGGCGCCGCAGCTCACCGACCGCGAGACCGAGGTGCTGCGCCTGGTGGCCAAGGGGCTGAGCTACAAGCAGATCGCCGAACGCCTGGTCATCTCGCACCGCACGGTCCAGAACCATGTGCAGAACACCCTGGGCAAGCTGCAGCTGCACAACCGCGTGGAGCTGGTCCGGTACGCCATAGAGCGTGGCCTCGACGACGCCTGACCGGGACGGAGAGATCAACTCCCGCATAATTCAGCCGAATTGACCTTCCCGCCCATCCCGCTGTGACCTGGATCACCATTAGCGTGGCTCACACAGGAAACCGCGGCGAAGGGATATTTCCATGCGCGTCGGAGTACTGACCGGAGGCGGCGACTGCCCCGGACTCAACGCCGTCATCCGGGGCATCGTCCGCAAGGGCGTGCAGGAGTACGGCTACGGTTTCGTCGGCTACCGGGACGGCTGGCGAGGCCCGCTCGAAGGTGACACCGTCCGGCTCGACATCCCCGCCGTGCGCGGCATCCTGCCCCGCGGCGGCACCATCCTCGGCTCCTCCCGCACCAACCCGCTCAAGCTGGAGAACGGCATCCGGCGCATCAAGGACAACCTCGCCGCGCAGGAGGTCGACGCGCTCATCGTGATCGGCGGCGAGGACACCCTCGGCGTGGCCGGGCGGCTCTGGGACGAGAGCGGCGTGCCCTGTGTCGGCGTACCGAAGACCATCGACAACGACCTGTCCGCCACCGACTACACCTTCGGCTTCGACACCGCCGTCGGCATCGCCACCGAGGCGATCGACCGGCTGCACACCACCGCCGAGTCGCACATGCGCGTCCTGGTCTGCGAGGTCATGGGCCGGCACGCCGGCTGGATCGCCATCCACTCCGGCCTCGCGGGCGGCGCCAACGTCATCCTCATCCCCGAGCAGCGCTTCGACGTGGACCAGGTGTGCGCCTGGATCACCTCGCGCTTCAAGGCGTCGTACGCCCCGATCGTGGTCGTCGCGGAGGGGGCCATGCCCAAGGACGGCGACGTCGTGCTGAAGGACGGGACCCTGGACTCCTTCGGGCACGTCCGGCTCTCCGGGGTCGGCGAGTGGCTGGCCAAGGAGATCGAGAAGCGGACCGGCAAGGAGGCCCGCACCACCGTCCTCGGGCACATCCAGCGCGGCGGCACCCCGAGCGCCTTCGACCGCTGGCTCGCCACCCGCTTCGGCCTGCACGCCATCGAGGCCGTCCGCGACGGCGACTTCGGCAAGATGGTCGCCCTGCGCGGCACGGACATCGTCCGGGTCCCGATCGCGGAGGCCACGGCCCGGCTGAAGACGGTCGATCCGACGCTGTACGACGAGGTGGGCGTCTTCTTCGGCTGAACCGGCGCCGGTGGGTTGTGGGCCGTATATTCGGCGTATTCGGCCCATAACCCACCAGACCGGGAGCGTTCGTGGAGATCCTCGCCTTCGGCGTCCAGGCCGACGAGAAGCCGCTGATCGAGAGCGCGTTCGCCGGCCGGCACGAGGTCCGCTGCCTGAGCGTCTTCCTCGACGAGGACACCGCGCCGATCGCCGCCGGACACGAGGCCATCTCCACCAGCGTCAACGCCGACCTGAACCCCCGGGTCCTGCAGACCCTCGCGGCCGGCGGCACCCGGCTCATCGCCCAGCGCTCCACCGGCTTCAACAACATCGACCTCGACGTCGCCGAACGCCTCGGCCTCACGGTGGCCCGCGTCTCCTCCTACTCGCCGTACTCCGTCGCCGAGTTCGCCTGGACCCTCGCGATGGCCGTCAACCGCCGGATCGTCCGCGCCGCGACCCGCACCCGCGACTTCGACTTCCGGCTCGACGGCCTGATGGGCCGCGATCTGCGCGGCCGTACCGTCGGCGTCCTCGGCACCGGCAGGATCGGCGAGGCGTTCACCCGGATCGCCCACGGCTTCGGCACGCGCCTGCTCGGCTGGGACGTCACCGAGAACCCGGCCTGCGTGGAACTCGGCATGACCTACGTCCCCAAGGACCAGCTCCTCGCCGAGTCCGACCTCGTCACCCTGCACGTCCCGCTGATGCCGGCGACCCAGCGGCTCATCGACGCGGACGCCCTGAAGCTGATGAAGGACGACGCGATCCTCGTCAACTCCAGCCGGGGCGGCCTGATCGACACCGCGGCCCTCGTCGCCGAACTCCGAGAGGGCCGCTTCACGGGCGTGGGCCTGGACGTCTACGAGGCGGAGGCGGGCCTGTTCTTCCTCGACAAGTCCCTGGAGGCGGTCGACGACGACACCCTGGCCCGCCTGGTCACCTTCCCGAACGTCCTGGTCACCTCCCACCAGGCGTACTACACCGAGGACGCCGTCGGCCAGATCATCGAGGCCACCGTCCGCAACGTCCTCGACTACACGGAGGGCCGCCGCTCCGAGAACGTGCTCGTCCCCCGCAGCTGACCCACCAGCTCCCGCACGACGGCGGCGCCGTCGAGCGTCAGCACCGACTCGGGATGGAACTGCACCCCGGCGAACCCGGGCCCCCGCAGCGCGTGCACCTCACCGCTCGCGCTCCGGCTGACCGCCACGTCGTGGGCGGCCAGCTCGACGGCGGTCTCGTCGTCGCACCGGGCCACGAAGCTGTTGTAGAACCCGACGGTCTCCGCCCGCCCGAACAGGTCGATCACCGTCTGCGCCCCCTGGTACGGAACCTCCTTCCGTACGATCTCCAGGCCCAGCTCCGCCGCGATCAGCTCGTGGCCGAGGCAGACGCCGAGGACACCGTGCCGGTTGGCCCGCAGGACGTCGGCGGCCAGCGCCCGCAGGAACCGCATCCTCGGGTCGGCCGTGTCGGACGGGTCGCCGGGCCCGGGACCCAGCACCACCGGCCCCTCGTGCGCGAGCACCGCCTCCCGCAGCCCCTCCTCGTCGTACCGCCGCACGGTCACCTCCAGGCCGCTCGACCGCAGCACGTGCGCGAGCATCGCCGTGAAGGTGTCCTCCGCGTCGACGACCAGCGCGTGCCCGGTCAGCTCCTCGGACCGCTCCTGCATCCGCAGCCAGAACGGGGCGAGCGAGGACCGGCGCCCGTCGAGCGCGGTCCGCACCCGCGGGTCGTCGGCCAGCCGGGGCCGCGCGCCCTCCGCACGCGGCCGGGACGGTCGTACGCCGAGGGCCGCCAGGACTCCCGCCGCCTTCGCGTGGGTCTCCGCGACCTCGCTCGCCGGGTCCGAGCCGCGGACCAGGGTGGCGCCGACCGGGACCCGCAGCCGGCCGGCCCGGTCGATGTCGGCGGTGCGGATGAGGATGGGGGAGTCCAGGGTCTGGGCACCGCCGGAGTCACGGCCGAGCAGCGCGAGGGCGCCGGCGTAGTAGCCGCGCCCGGCACCGTCCCGCCCGAGAGGCTCGTACCGCTCGATGACCCGGCAGGCGTTCTGCACCGGCGACCCGGTGACGGTCGCCGCGAACATCGTCTCCTTCAGCACCTCGCGCACGTCCAGCGAGGAACGGCCGCGCAACTCGTACTCGGTGTGCGCGAGATGGGCCATCTCCTTCAGCCGCGGCCCGATCACGACCCCGCCCATGTCGCCGACCGTGCACATCATCTTGAGCTCCTCGTCGACGACCATCGACAGCTCCTCGATCTCCTTCCCGTCGGCGAGGAAGGAGAGCAGGTGCTCGGGGGTGGGGCCCTCGGCCGGGTAGCGGTACGTCCCGCTGATCGGGTTCATGACGACGGTCCCGCCCGACATCCGGACGTGCACCTCGGGGCTCGCGCCCACCAGCGTCCGGTCTCCCGTGTGCACGACGAACGTCCAGTACGCGCCCCGCTCGCCGACCAGCAGCCGCCGGAACAGCGCCAGCGCCTCGGCCCTGCCGTACCCCGGGATCTCCCCCTCGTACGTCCGCCGGATGACGAAGTTGGCGCCCTCGCCGCGCCCGATCTCGTCCCGCAGCACCCGGCCGACGATCTCGCCGTAGGCCTCGTCGTCGACGTCGAAGCCGCCGCCCTCGACCCGGACGTCCCGCACGGGCAGCTGGGCCAGGGCGTCGGCGAGCGGGATCTCGTACGACTCCTCGGGGGCGAGGAAGGCCAGCGGGGTGCCGTCGTCGCGCACGTCGAAGCCGCGTTCGCGGATCTGGCGGAAGGGGATCAGGGCCAGGCCCTCGGCCGGGAGGTCGGCGAGACGGTCGTAGGAGACGACCGGGCCGCGCATGACCTCGATCACGTCCTGGTCGTGGCCCGGGGTGCGACGGCGCAGCAGGGCGAACGGGCGGGGATCGCTGAGCAGGTCGTCCAGATGCATGGGTCCTCGGTTCCTTCTCGTGGGAAGAGTGGAGAGGAACGGACCCCGGACACACCGAAGGCCGCCCCTCGGGCGGCCTTCGCGGAGTACTGGGAGTACGCGCAGTCAGTGGGCCGCCGGATGAGCGGTCCACCACCAGTTACGGGTCGAATGCGCGAACATGCGACGCACCCTACCCCACGCGCACCTGAGCGAGTGGGTGTCTCACCTGTCGAGCCGCGCGAAAACCGCTCGACACGACCCCGTAGTGTTGTGGCCGTGACCGTGAACGCTAAGACCAGCGCCAGCGCTGGCAACACCTGGCGAGACCTGCCCGCGGCGCAGCAGCCCGAGTACCCCGACACCGAGGCTCTGCGCGCAGTGATCGCGGACCTCGAGTCGTATCCGCCGCTCGTCTTCGCGGGCGAGTGCGACCAGCTGCGCGCCCGGTTGGCGGCCGTCGCCAAGGGAGAGGCGTTCCTCCTCCAGGGCGGCGACTGTGCCGAGGCCTTCGACGCGGTGTCCGCCGACCACATCCGCAACAAGCTGAAGACCCTGCTCCAGATGGGCGCCGTCCTCACGTACGCGGCCTCCGTGCCGGTCGTGAAGGTCGGCCGGATCGCCGGCCAGTACTCCAAGCCGCGCTCCAAGAGCACCGAGACCCGTGACGGCGTGACCCTGCCGACGTACCGGGGCGACTCGGTCAACGGCTTCGCCTTCGACGAGAAGTCCCGCGTCCCGGACCCCGAGCGCCTCAAGCGGATGTACAACGCGTCCGCCTCCACGCTCAACCTGGTCCGCGCCTTCACCACTGGCGGTTACGCCGACCTGCGCCAGGTGCACGCCTGGAACCAGGACTTCGTGAAGTCGTCCCCGTCCGGCCAGCGCTACGAGCAGCTCGCGCGCGAGATCGACAGCGCGCTGAACTTCATGCGGGCGTGCGGCACGGACCCGGAGGAGTTCAAGACCGTCGAGTTCTACTCCTCGCACGAGGCGCTCCTGCTGGACTACGAGTCGGCCCTGACCCGTGTCGACTCCCGCACCGGCCGGCTCTACGACGTCTCCGGGCACATGGTGTGGATCGGCGAGCGCACCCGCCAACTGGACGGCGCGCACATCGAGTTCGCGTCCCGGATCCGCAACCCGATCGGCGTCAAGCTCGGCCCGACGACGACCGCCGAGGACGCGCTGCAGTACATCGAGCGCCTCGACCCGGACCGCGAGCCCGGCCGGCTCACCTTCATCGTGCGGATGGGCGCGGACAAGGTCCGCGACAAGCTGCCCGAGCTGGTGGAGAAGGTCACCGCGTCCGGCGCGACCGTCGCCTGGATCACCGACCCGATGCACGGCAACACGTACGAGGCGGCCTCCGGCCACAAGACCCGGCGCTTCGACGACGTGCTCGACGAGGTGAAGGGCTTCTTCGAGGTCCACAAGGGCCTCGGCACCCACCCGGGCGGCATCCACGTCGAGCTCACGGGCGACGACGTCACCGAGTGCGTGGGCGGCGGCGACGAGATCTTCGTCGACGATCTGCACCAGCGCTACGAGACGGCCTGCGACCCGCGTCTCAACCGCAGCCAGTCGCTTGACCTGGCCTTCCTCGTCGCCGAGATGTACAGGGACCAGTAACCGTTTCACCTGTTGCAGCAGAGTGCCGTGGGGCGGGGATCACATACGATCCCCGCCCCACGGCACTTTTGTGGCACCTTCGGGCCGGGTAAGGTTAGGTTGGCCTTATCGAGTTCCGGCGGGAGGTGAATCCGCGTGTACGTCTGCAGCTGCTTCCAGGTGACCGAGGCGCAGGTCCAGCAGCACGCGGGTGGCGGTGCCTGCACGCCCCGCCAGATCGCCTCCGCCTGCAAGGCCGGTACCGACTGCGGTTCGTGCGTCCGCCGGATCCAGGCGATCCTCGGCCGCGGCAGCTGCCCGCGCCGCGATCTCGCGGCAGAGGGCGCGCCGGTCTTCGCCGACCTGCCCGAAGCGGCCGAACTGGACGAGGCCGCGTAGACCCTAGCTGGGCTGCTCGATCTGCTGCGCGATGTACAGCGCCTCGCCGAGCTGCTCGATCAGCTGGAGCTGGGTGTCGAGGTAGTCGATGTGGTGCTCCTCGTCCTCCAGGATGTCCTCGAAGATGTTGGCCGACGTGATGTCGCCCTTCGTGCGCATCACCTCGATCCCGCGCTTGAGGCGGTCGATCGCCTCGACCTCCACCTGCCGGTCCGCCTGGAACATCTCGGTGACCGTCTGGCCGACCCGGACGTGGAAGAGCCGCTGGTAGTTCGGCAGACCGTCGAGCATCAGGATGCGCTCGGTGATCTTGTCCGCGTGCTTCATCTCGTCGATGGACTCTTCACGCGTGTACTTGGCGAGCTTGGTCCAGCCGTTGTTGTCCTGGATGCGGTAGTGCAGCCAGTACTGGTTGATCGCGGTCAGCTCACCGGTGAGCTGCTCGTTCAGGAACTCGAGGACCTCGGGGTCGCCCTGCATCGCAGAGGCTCCTTCCAGAAACGGGGGGAACTGGTGGGTTGCGCCGCATGATTGCACCGGCGCGAAGAGGTCGTCCAGTAAGTGCATGCTTAGTAGGAGTTGCCCGAATCCGCCCAGAGCCGGTCATGTGCACCGCCCCCGGTCTGTCAGGATGGAGTCATGGGTCAGAGAGGGGTCGAACAGTCCGAGCTGCCACCGGGCCAGCGGCTCCAGCGCGGCTGGCCGGTCACCCACTACGGCCCGGTGCCCAAGTTCCGCCCCGAGCGCTGGGAGTTCAGGGTCTTCGGCTCCACCGCCGACGGCGACAAGCACTGCTGGAACCACGACGAGTTCACGGCCCTGCCCTACGACTCCGTGGTCGCCGACCTGCACTGCGTCACCAAGTTCAGCATGCTCGGCGCCGAATGGGGCGGCATCCCCGCCCGCACGATCCTCGACACCGCCCCGCCGGGACCCTCCGTCACCCATGTCATGGTCTGGGCGGAGTACGGCTTCAGCGCCAACCTCCGCCTCACGGACTTCGCCGCCGCCGGCACCATCTTCGCCACCCACAAGGACGGCGAACTCCTCACCGCGGAACACGGCTTCCCCCTCCGCCTGGTCGTCCCCCACCTGTACGCCTGGAAGGGCCCGAAGTGGGTCCGGGGCGTCGAGTACATGACGGCGGACCGGCGCGGATTCTGGGAGGAGCGGGGCTACCACAACGTGGGCGACCCGTGGAAGGAGCAGCGGTACTCCTACCAGGAGGGCCCCGGCGAGGGGCCCGAACTGTGAGCCCTACGCGTCCCTGAGCTTCTTCAGACGCTCCACGTCCGCCGCATGCCCTTCCCTGCCCCCGGGCGTCTCGATGACCAGCGGTACGCCCTCGGTCGCCGGGTGGGTCATCAGGGCCCGGAAGGGGTCCTCGCCGATGTGCCCGGAGCCGATGTTCTCGTGGCGGTCCTTGTGGGCGCCGACGACGTCCTTGGAGTCGTTGGCGTGGATCAGTCTCAGCCGCCCCTCGCCGACCGTGTCCACCAGCAGGTCGAGGGTCTGGTGCATACCGCTCGGGCCGGTCAGATCGTGCCCGGCGGCGAAGATGTGGCACGTGTCCAGGCAGACGCCCAGCTTCGGATGGGCGTCCAGCGCCTCGAAGTATGGGCCGAAGTCCCAGGTCCGGGAGCAGAGCGAGGAACCCTGGCCGGCCGTCGACTCCAGGAGCAGGAACGGGTCGTCGTCATGCGTCAACTCGTCCAGCAGGGGCAGCAGACGCTCCCGCACCTGGGCCAGCGCCACCGCCCGCTCCCGCCCGCCCGTCGCGCTCCCGGTGTGCACCACGACACCGAGCGCGCCGATCTCCCGGCCGCGCCGCAGCGAGTGCCGCAGGGACTCCACCGACTTCTCCACGGTGGCCTCGGTGTGCGAGCCGAAGTTGATCAGGTACGGGGCGTGCACGTACGCCGGGATCGACTCCGCCGCGCAGGCCGCGCGGAACTCCTCGTCCTGGCGCGGGTTCCCGGCCGGTGTGGCCCAGCCGCGCGGGTTGGCGACGAAGACCTGCACGGTCTCGGCGGCCAGCTCGCGCGCGTAGGACAGACCCACGGAGTGCAGGCCGCCGGCCACGGGGACATGGCCGCCGACGGGGTTCCGGATGACGGGGGCGACGGGGTTGCGGGAGGCGGGGGAGGGCTTGCTGCTCACCCGGCCAGGGTGTCACGCGCGCGGGCCGCCCCCGTCACCGGATGGTGATCGTGATCGTCGACCCCTTGGGAGCCTGCTGGCCCGCGTCCACGGACTGTTTCTTCACGGTGTCCCCGAACAGACCGAGCAGACCGCGGTCCTCCTTGACCTCGAAGCCGGACTGTTCGAGGAGCTTCGTCGCGGCGTCGACGCTCGCGCCGACCACGCTCGGGACCTCGACCATCTCCGGGCCCTTGGACAGCGTCAGCGTCACCGTGTCGCCCTCGGCGGCCCGGCTGTCGCCGGCCGGGGTCTGCTGGGCGACCTGGCCCGCGTCGTACTCCGAGGTGACCTCGGTGGCCGCCACCTTCACCGTGAGACCGGCTTCCTGGAG
The DNA here is from genome assembly GCF_044747445.1 of Streptomyces sp. NPDC090083. Lineage (NCBI taxonomy): Bacteria > Bacillati > Actinomycetota > Actinomycetes > Kitasatosporales > Streptomycetaceae > Streptomyces > Streptomyces sp. NPDC090083. The sequence continues at coordinate 42,738 of NZ_JBIVED010000007.1, forward strand.
GTCCGCCTTCGCGTCGTCCAGGTCCTCGCCGGTGACGTCCGGCACGTCGACCGCGCTGCCCTTGCTGACGGTCAGGGCTATCGCGGAACCCGCGCGGCGCTTCGTGCCCGCCTCCGGGCTCGTGCTGATGACGGAGCCCTTGGGGACGTCGTCGCTGAACTCCCTGGTGACCATGCCGGCCGCGAGTCCGTCCCGCTTCAGCGTGCTCTGCGCCTTGTCCAGGCGGATGCCCGCCAGGTCCGGGACCTTCACGGTCTCCGGGCCGTCCGAGATGGTCAGGGTCACCGAGTCGTTGTCCCGGATGCGGGCGCCGGACTCCGGGTCGGTGCTGATGACCGTGCCGCGCTTGACGGTGTCGCTGTAGGCGTGGTCGACCTTCTTGACGTCGAGACCGGCCTCCTTGAGCCGCTCCCTCGCCTGCGCCTCGGACTTCGACAGCAGCGGCGGGACCTTCGTGAACTGGCCCGAGTTGATGTACCAGACGCCCGCCCCGACCCCCATGACCAGCAGCAGCGCGGCGACGATCGCCAGCAGACCGCGCCGGGGCCGCCGCGCGTCGCGCGGCCGGGGCGGCAGCGGGGGGCCGCTCTCGAACCTGCTGGTCCGGTTGACCGGGTCGCCCGGCCCGCCGTCCTCGTCGACCGGCAGCGGACGCGACGGGGGTCCCCCCGCGCGAGCGGAGCCGGGCAGGGGGGAGGTCAGCGAGCGGGGGATCACGCTCGTACGGTTCTCCGCGTTCGGATGCTCCGAGGCCAGCGCCTGCGGCGGCACCGCGTCCAGCTGCCCGTCGCTCAGCCGCGCGCGTGCCTCGCGGACGAGACCGAACAGCGCGACCGCGTCGTACGGCCGGAGGTCGGGGGTGCGCGCGGTGGCGGTGGCGACCAGCTCGTCCAGCTCGTACGCCAGGCCCGGCACGACGGCCGAGGGCGGCGGGACGTCCTCGTGCAGGTGTTTGTAGAGCACGATCGCGGCCGAGTCGCCCTCGTGCGGCTTCCGGCCGGTGAGCATCTCGTACAGCACGACACCGCACGCGTACACGTCGACCCGGGGGTCGGCGTTGCCGCCCTCGATCTGCTCCGGCGCGAGATACGACACCGTGCCGAGCACGGACCCGGTGGTGCTGGTGACGGTGTCCACGGACCTGACGAGCCCGAAGTCGGCGACCTTGACCCGGCCGTCGTCCCCTATGAGCACGTTCTCCGGCTTCATGTCCCGGTGCACGAACCCGGCCCGGTGCGCGGCGCCGAGCGCAGCGAGCACCGGCTCCAGGATGTCCAGGGCGGCCCGCGGCTGGAGCGCCCCGCGCTCGCGCAGCACGTCCCGCAGGGTGCAGCCGGCGACGTACTCCATCGCCAGATAGACGTACGTCCGGTCGGCGCCCTGGTCGAAGACCTGCACCACGTTCGGGTGCGCCAGCCGCGCCACGGACTTCGCCTCACGGATGAACCGGTCCACGAAGTGCCCGTCGGCCGCCAGCGTCGGGTGCATCACCTTGAGGGCGAGCACCCGGTCCAGGCGGGTGTCCACGGCCCGGTAGACCGTGGCCATCCCGCCGACGGCGATCCGCGCGTCGACGCGATAGCGGCCGTCGAGCAACTGCCCGACGAGAGGGTCATGAAGGGTCGTATCCACGCAGGTGAGTGTACGAGCCGACGCTGACACCATGACGTTTTCGGCCGGTTTAGGGGCCGTACTGAAGCGGACCTGTGACGCATCGCACGTGTCCGCGGCCACCCGCGACGGGGGCGTCCGCACGGGTGGGGGACGGAACGGCGGTGCGGCGCGGGTGCCTAGAAAGCGGGCCGTTCGGGGTCCAGGGCGGCGAGGCCCTCCGCAGGTGAGGACGCCGACGCGAAGTGTCGGCGGGGGATCCGCCCCGCCCGCGACGCCAGCCGCCCCGCCTCCACCGCGCTCCGCATCGCCGACGCCATCAGCACCGGTTCCCGCGCTCGCGTCACCGCCGACGCGAGCATCACTCCCGCGCATCCCAGCTCCATCGCGAACGCCACGTCGGACGCCGTCCCCGCTCCCGCGTCCAGAATCACCGGCACACGCGCGTGCTCGGTGATCAACTGGAAGTTGTGCGGATTGCGGATCCCGAGCCCCGACCCGATCGGCGACCCGAGCGGCATGACCGCCGCGCACCCGACGTCCTCCAGCTTCCGCGCCAGCACGGGATCGTCGTTCGTGTACGGCAGCACCGTGAACCCGTCGTCGACCAGCGTCTCGGCGGCGTCGAGGAGTTCGACCGGATCGGGCAGCAACGTGCGCTCGTCCGCGATCACTTCGAGTTTGACCAGCGAGGTCCCCAGCGCCTCCCGCGCCAGCCGTGCCGTCAGCACGGCCTCGCCCGCGGTGAAACAGCCCGCGGTGTTCGGCAGCACCCGGATGCCGAGCCGCTCCAGGACGGACAGCACCGAGCCGTGGACGGAGGCGTCGACGCGCCGCATCGCGACCGTCGTGAGCTCCGTGCCGGAGGCCACCAGCGCGCGCTCCAGGACGTCGAGGCTGGGGGCACCCCCGGTACCCATGATCAGCCGGGACGCGAAGGACGTACCACCGAGGACGAAGGGGTCGTCGGCCATGGGTCAGCCTCCTTGGACGGCGGTGAGGACCTCGACGCGGTCACCCTCGGAGAGGGAGGTCGACGGCCACTCCGCGCGCGGGACGACGGTTTCGTTGAGGGCGGCGGCCACTCCGGAGGGAGCCGGGGTGAGGGTCCGCACGAGCACGTCCAGGGGCGTGCCGGGCGCGATCTCCTGGTGCTCGCCGTTGACGGAGATGTTCATGCGGGCTGCTCCAGGAGTTCCGTGCGGGCGAACCGCTTCGGGCTGAACGGGCGTGCCTCGTCCGGCAGTCCACCGGTGCTCAGCGCGTGCGCCAGGGCATCGCCGGTGACCGGGGTGAGGAGTACGCCGTTGCGGTAGTGCCCGGTGGCCAGCAGCAGTCCCGGCAGGGTGGTCGGGCCGAGCAGCGGCGCGTTGTCGGGGGACCCGGGGCGCAGTCCTGCCCGGGTCTCGGTGAGCGGCAGTTCGGTGATCCCGGGGACCAGCTCATGGGCGTCGCGCAGCAGTTCGTAGACACCGCCCGCGGTCACCGTGGTGTCCCAGCCGAGTTCCTCGCTGGTCGCGCCGACGACCAGCTCGCCGTTCTCGCGCGGCACCAGGTAGACGTGGCTGCCGCGCACCAGGGCGCGCACGGTACGGCTCAGGAAGGGCGCGTGGCGCTGTGGCACGGTCAGCCGCAGCACCTGGCCCTTCACCGGCCGTACGGGCGGCAGGACGTCGTCGGGGACGCCCGCCAGACGCCCGCTGAGGCTGCCGGCCGCGAGGACCACCTGGTCCGCGGCGAGCGTGCCGCCGTCCCGCGTGACGACCCCCGTGGCGCGGTCCCCCGCGACCGTGAGCCGCTCGGCCCAGGTCCGGTGGAAGACGACCCCGGCGCGCTCGCAGGCGGCCACCAGGGCGGCCGCCAGCCGCCGCGGGTCGACCTGGTGGTCCCCGTCGACCCTGAGCCCTCCGCGCACGCCCGGCGCGAGCATCGGCTCCAGGCGCCGGCACTCGCGCCCGGACAGCCACTCGGAGTCCAGCCCCGACTGCCGCTGCAGGGCGTGCAGTTCACGCAGATGGGCGCGGTCGTCGGCGTCCAGGGCGACGGCCAGCGTGCCGCAGCGGCGGTAGCCGAGGTCCAGGCCGGTGAGGTCGGTCAGCTCGGCCGCGAAGTCCGGGTAGCGGTGGGCCGAGGCCAGGTTGAGGGCGAGCAGGGTCTGCTCGCCGTAGTGGAGTTCGGTGACGGCGGCCAGCATCCCGGCCGCGACCTGGGCGGCCCCGCCGCCCGGCTCCGGGTCCACCACGGCCGTGCCGAGGCCGCGCTGGGCCGCGCGCCAGGCCGTGACCAGGCCGATGATCCCGCCCCCGACGACGAGGACGTCTGAGGTGTGTGCAGGCATGGGCGTCCAGCCCCTCCCTTCGCCGGCATGACCCGGATCAGGTTCGTACGGTCGGAGGCCGCCAGCCTCCCTCTCAGCCCGGTGCGCCCGGACTCCCGCGAGTGCTTTACTCGGCCACCCTAGCCCGTGCCCCGTGCGCCAGTAAGGGAGCCTTCGTCCATGGTCCGTTCGCTCGACGGTCTCGTCCTCGCCCCCGTCGCCGACCAGGCCCCGGGGCAGGTCGGCACCCGCACCCGGTTCACGTACCACGAGCGGGACGGCGAGGTCTGGGCCGAGTACGCGGGCGGCGACGTCGTACGGGGGCGTCTCGTCGGCACGCGCGCGGGGGACCGGATCGACTTCCGGTACGTCCAGCTGAAGACGGACGGGACGACGTCCTCAGGGCACTGCGTCTCCCTGGTGACCGAGTCGCCCGACGGCCGCGTCCGCCTGGAGGAGACCTGGGAGTGGGAGTCCCAGGAGGGAAACGGGACCAGCACTGTGGAACAGGTCACCTGACGCGCCCGCTGACTGACAAATCGTCAGGTGTCTATGGTGATCGAGTGAGCGAGCAGACGCGGGACCAGGGCACAGTGGCGGAGCGGCGCGTGGTCGTCGTCGGCGCGGGCATGGCCGGGGTGCAGACCGCGGTCGCCCTCCGGGAACAGGGCTTCACCGGCAGCGTCACCCTGATCGGCGCGGAACCCCATCAGCCCTACGACCGGCCCCCGCTGTCCAAGGCCGTCCTGCTCGGCAAGGCCGAGGGTTCCGCCTTCGACGTCGACTTCGAGGCGCTCGGTCTCGAAGTGCGGCTGGGGTGCGAGGTGCTGGGCCTGCGCCCCGGCGACCACGAACTGGACACCGCCGAGGGCCCGGTGCCCTACGACGTCCTCGTCCTCGCCACCGGTGCCGAACCGATCCGGCTGCCGGGTGCCGACGGCGTCCCCGGCGTCCATCTGCTGCGCACTCTGGACGACGCCGAGCGGCTGCGCCCGGTGCTCGCCCGGCAGCACGACATCGTGGTCGTCGGCGCGGGCTGGATCGGCGCCGAGTTCGCCACCGCCGCGCGCGAGGCGGGCTGTGCGGTGACCGTCGTGGAGGCGGCGGACCGGCCGCTCGCGGGGGCGCTGCCCGCCGAGGTGGCCGCGCCGATGGCCGCCTGGTACGCCGCCGCAGGAGCCTCCCTGCGGACGCACGCACGCGTGGCGCACGTCGAGCCCGGCGAAGTGGTCCTCGACGACGGGACCCGGCTGCCCGCCGGAGCTGTCGTGGTCGGCATCGGCGCCCGCCCCGCCACCGCCTGGCTGACGGGCTCGGGCATCGCCCTGGGCGCGCACCACGAGGTCCTGGCCGACGACCGCCTGCGCACCTCGGTGCCGGACGTCTACGCGGTCGGCGACTGCGCCTCCTTCCCCTCGGGGAGGTACGGCGAGCGGCTCCTCGTCCACCACTGGGACAACGCCCTCCAGGGGCCGCGCACGGTCGCCGCGAACATCGTCGGGGAGGCCTCGGCGGTGTACGACCCGGTGCCGTACTTCTGGTCGGAGCAGTTCGGCCGCTTCGTCCAGTACGCCGGCCATCACGCGTCCGCCGACACCGTCCTGTGGCGCGGCGACCCGTCCACCCCGGCGTGGAGCGTCTGCTGGCTGCGCGGGGACCGCCTGGTGGCCCTGCTGGCGGTGGGCCGCCCCCGTGACCTGGCCCAGGGCCGTCGGCTGATCGAGTCGGCGACCCCCATGGACCGCGAGCGGCTGGCGGACGCTTCTCTCCCGATGAAGACCGCTGTCGCCTAGTTCGTCCCACCGGGTCGGACCGGCCCGGCTTCCGACTGTCAGTCCGGGATGGCACGCTGTTTACGTGACCGAGATTGACGCAAAGACCGATGCTCTCGTCCCCGCCTGGCTCACGCTGCCCGACATCGCGGAGATGCTCGATGTCGAGGTGACCCGCGTGCGGCAGCTGGTCAAGGAGGGCCAAGTCATCGCCGTACGCCGTGGTGAGAACCGCGCGCTGCACGTCCCCGCCGCCTTCATCGACGGGGCCGAGCAGAAGGTCGTCAAGGGCCTCACGGGGACCCTGACGCTCCTGCGGGACGACGGCTTCTCCGACGAGGAGATGCTGGAGTGGCTCTTCACCCCCGACCCCAGCCTGCCCGGCACCCCCGCGCAGGCCCTGAGCGAGAATCGCGGCACGGAGGTGAAGCGCCGCGCCCAGGCGCTCGCCGTCTGACCCGGACGACCGCCAGGTGTACGGGCCGCGGCGAAGCTCACCGCGGCCCGTACGCGACACCACCGCACATCGGACAACGGGGGACACACGCATGCCCGACACCACCGCCGCAGCCGCCCGCGCGGAACTCGCCGACGCCCGGGTCTACCTCTGCACGGACGCCCGCAGACGCCAGGGCGACCTCGCGGAGTTCCTGGACGCGGTCCTGGCCGGCGGGGTCGACATCGTGCAGCTGCGCGACAAGGGCATGGAGGCCGCCGAGGAGCTGGAGCACCTCCAGGTCTTCGCCGACGCCTGCGCCCGGCACGGCAGACTCCTCGCGGTCAACGACCGCGCGGACGTCGCCCACGCCGCGGGCGCCGACGTACTGCACCTCGGGCAGGGCGACCTCCCGGTGCCCGCCGCCCGCGCGATCCTCGGCGAGGACGTCCTGATCGGCCGCTCCACGCACGCCGAGTCCGAGGCCGCCGCGGCGGCCGTTCAGGAGGGCGTGGACTACTTCTGCACGGGCCCGTGCTGGCCCACCCCCACCAAGCCCGGCCGTCACGCCCCCGGTCTCGGCCTGGTCCGGTACACGGCCGCCCTGGGCACCGACCGCCCCTGGTTCGCCATCGGCGGCATCGACCTCGGCAACCTCGACGAGGTGCTCGAAGCGGGCGCCCGCAGGGTCGTCGTCGTACGGGCCGTCACGGAAGCGGACGACCCGGGCGCGGCGGCGGCCGAGTTCGCGAAGCGGCTGCGGCAGGCCTGACGGGCGCACGGCTCGATTCCGGCTGTCCGATGGGTGGACAACAAGGCGACAAAACAGGCAAATTCCCCGTTCCGGTTGGGTGTCCGGCGCCCCCTGACTAACCTGCGGGTATGGCCTTCGGAACCGCGTCCACCAGGACCGATCGCGCACGCACCGTGCGTGACATGCTCGCGACCGGCAAAAGGACGTACTCGTTCGAGTTCTCCGCGCCGAAAACTCCCAAGGGCGAGCGGAACCTGTGGAGCGCGCTGCGGCGGGTCGAGGCCGTCGCCCCAGACTTCGTCTCCGTGACCTACGGCGCCGGCGGCTCGACCCGCGCGGGCACCGTCAAGGAGACCGAGCAGATCGTCGCCGACACCACGCTGACCCCGGTCGCCCACCTCACCGCGGTCAACCACTCCGTCGCCGAACTGCGCAACATCATCGGCCAGTACGCCGACGCGGGCATCCGCAACATCCTCGCGGTGCGCGGCGACCCGCCCGGCGACCCCATGGCCGACTGGGTGGCGCACCCCCAGGGGCTGACGTACGCGGCCGAACTGGTGCGGCTCATCAAGGAGTCCGGTGATTTCTGCGTCGGCGTCGCCGCCTTCCCGGAGATGCACCCGCGCTCCCCGGACTGGGACACGGACGTCGCGCACTTCGTCGACAAGTGCCGGGCCGGCGCCGACTACGCGATCACGCAAATGTTCTTCGAACCCGAGTCGTACCTGCGGTTGCGCGACCGAGTCGAGGCCGCGGGCTGCCCGACCCCCGTCATCCCCGAGGTCATGCCGGTGACCAGCGTGCGAATGCTGGAGCGGTTGCCGCAGCTCAGCAACGCCGACATCCCTGCCGCCCTGAAAGAGCGAATCCTCACAGCCAAAGACGATCCGGCGGCTGTACGCTCGATCGGAATCGACTTCGCCACGGAGTTCTGCGCCCGGCTGCTGGCCGAAGGAGTGCCGGGCCTGCACTTCATCACGCTCAACAGCTCCACGGCGACGCTGGAAATCTACGAGAACCTGGGCCTGCACCATCCACCGCAGGCCTAGACCGGCCGCCGGGACATACGACACACTGCGTAGCGGCCACTGGGAGAGGGGCGTACATGGGCTGGACGGTCCTCTACATCGCGTTCGGCATCGTCGCACTGTGGTTGCTCGGTGAGGTGCTGCTGCAGTACAAGGCACGCCTGCGCTGGCGACTGCTCGCGTTCGTCGGCTTCCTGGGCGTCGTCCTGGGTGTGCTGATTCCCTCCGTCGTCGTCATCGGCCTCGGCGCCATCGCCTTCGCCGTCGGCCAGACCTACGTCACCCTCTCGTTCCGCCGCGGCTTCGAAGAGGGCTGGGCGGTCTCCGGCCGGCCGAGCGTGGGCGGCATCAAGCGCCGCCGCGGCGAACCGGACGACCAGGACCCGAACCCGGACGCGTCCGGCCTGGGGTCGGGCTCCGGCGCCTTCCAGGACTACGACCGGAACAAGGCCTTCGGCCAGGACGACGACTACGACCGCGACGACGTCTTCACCCCGAACCGCCCGCTGAATCCCACGGCCGCCGAGACCACCTCGGTCTACGAGCCGCAGCCCCTCCCGGACGACACCGGCTCCTACGGCGTGTACAACACCGCCGCGTACGCGAACGCCACCGACCCCGACTTCGCGGGCACGGACCAGGCGTACGCCGCCGCGGGCCAGACCCAGGACCAGGCCTACGCGGCCGCTGCCCAGGGCGACGGCCAGAACTACGGCTACGACCAGTACACGGGCTACGACCAGCAGCAGTACGGCTACGACACCACCGGCCAGCAGCAGTACGCGGCCTACTCCGACCCGTACATCGGCACCCAGACGTACGGCGGCACCGGCTACGACACGGGCTACGACGGCCAGCAGCAGTACCCCCAGCAGGGCTACGCACAGGACCAGTACGGCAACGGCGGCTACGGCGGCGAGACCCCGGCCGGCGGTGTGTGGGTCCCGCAGCAGCGCAACGACGAGACCTACGGCGGCGAACTCCCGGACCAGCAGTACCCCTACCAGGGCGACGGCCAGCAACAGCCCCGGCAGCAGCCGCAGTCGGGCACCGGCTACGACGAGCAGTACCGTTTCTGAAGCCTGCTGAGGTCCGTCCACCGGGCCCGCTCACGGGGAGTCGTCCGCCGGGGCCTGCCTACTGGGACCCCCTGAACTGCGGCCCCTCCACGATCAGTCCGGCGACCAGCGCCCCCGACATCCCGGCGTGCGGCAGCCCCCCGCCTGGGTGCGACCAGCCGCCGACCCGGTAGAGGCCGGGCACGCGCGTGGTGTTCGCCGGGTGCAGGAAACGGCCCCGCCCGGCGGCGAGCGACGGCGCGGGCACGGCGCCGAAGCGGGTGCCCGTCTCGCCCTCCGTCTGCTCGGGCGTACGCACCTCGTGCCAGAGCAGGCGCTCCCGGAGCCGCGGTACGGCCCGTCCGGCGGCTTCGAGGAGGAAGTCCGTGTACCGCCGGACCGTCTCCGCGTCCGCCCAGCCCGCGTCGCCCGACAGCACGGCCGACACCACCACGGACTCGTGCGCGTCGTCCGGCCGCAGCGCGGGGTCGTCGGGGCGCAGCACCGTCACCGTGGGACAGGCGGGCGGGTCGCCACCGGGGGAGGCCAGGAGGTCCAACTCGGCCTCGCGGTCCGGCGCGTGGACGACCGTACGGTGCGCGGCCCCCGCCTCGCGCGCGCCGCGCAGGGCCAGCAGCAGCGTGCAGCGCACCGGCCGAGATGAGCCCACGTCGGCCTGTACGTCGCCGTCCTGGTCCAGTGGACGGTCCGTCAGGGCCCGCAGCCGCACCGGGTCCACGTCCGCGACGACATGGTCGGCGTCGGCCACCGTGCCCCCGGCGAGCTCGACCCCGGCCGCCCGCCCGTCCTTCTCCAGGACCCGGATCACCTCGGCTCCGAAGACGAACTCGACCCGCCTGGCCACACACCGCTCGTACACCGCGCGCGCCAACTCCCGCATGCCGCCCCGCACATACCAGGTGCCGAAGGCGTGCTCCATGTACGGCAGCACCGCCGCGCTCGCCGGAGCGGTGCGGGGATCGAGGCCGTACGCCAGGGCGTGGCTCTCCAGGAGGGCGGCCAGGCGCTCGTCGCGCAGCTCCCAGGTGCCGATCTCGGCGAGGGTGCTCGCGCGCCGGGTGCGCAGCAGCTTCTTGTGCGGGACCGCGGGATAGGGCTCCTGGCCGGCCAGCACCGGCCAGTTCGGCCACAGGGGTTCCTCCAGGAGGGGCCTGCGGGTGCGGTCCCAGGCCTCGCGGGCCCGGACCAGGAAGTCGCCCCAGCGCCGGCCCGCGCCGTCACCCAGCGCCTCGTCCAGGGCGGTGACGACGCCCGCGCGGGAGGCGTTCGGCAACGACACCGCCGTGCCGTCCGCGAAGAGGTGCCGGGAGGACGGGTCGACCTGGACCAGCTCGACCAGGTCCTCCAGCGGCTCCTTGCCGGTCTTGATGAACAGGTCGCGGTGGACCGCGGGCACGGGCAGCAGCCCCGGGCCGGTGTCGAAGCCGAACCCGTCCCGCTCGAAGCGGCGCACCGCGCCGCCGTACGTCTCCGTACGCTCGTACACCGTCACCCGGTGGCCCGCGACGGCCAGCCGGGCAGCGGCCGCCATCGCGCCCATGCCGGCGCCGATCACCGCAATCCGTGCCATGCCTGCGACCCTATCGGCCGCCACTGACAGTCACGGCCGGGGGCGTCACCAGGGGTCGTGGTCGGGCGGGTGTCCGGGGGCCGCTCCCACCTGGGCGGCGAGGCGTTTCTCCTCGCGGCGCTGGGCCCGGCGGCGCAGGAAGCGGCGGATCCGGGAGACCAGGAAGAGCAGGACCGTGAGCCCGGCCGCCAGCAGGACGGCCGCGATGATCGCCGCCGCCTCGGGATGGAACATCGCGAACGAGACGATCCCGCCGACCCCGAGATCCTCGGCGAAGCTCATGATCACGTTGCTGAACGGCTCGGGCGAGGTGTTGATCGCCATCCGCGTCCCGCTCTTGACCGCGTGGCTGGCCAGTGCCGACGAACCGCCGATCAGTCCCGCCGCCACGTCGTTCAGGGAACCGCTGTGCCCGGCGAGCACCGCGCCGACCCACGCCCCCGCGGCCGGCCGGATCACCGTGTGCACGGAGTCCCACAGGGAGTCGACGTAGGGGATCTTGTCGGCGACCGCCTCGCACAGGAACAGGACGCCCGCCGTGACGAGGACCTCAGGGCGTTGCAGCGACTCGGGGACCGCGTCGGTCACCCCGGTCGCGCCGAAGATCCCGAGCAGCAGCACCACCGCGTACGCGTTGATGCCGCTGGCCCAGCCGCTGGTGAAGACCAGGGGGAGTACGGACACGGAGGCGATAGTAGCCACTCGGCAACTCGGCGTCCTGGGCCTGAGTGCGTACGGCTGAGTATCCGTACCTAGGGAGTGAGATGAGTACGCGCGCGGATGGGGTGCCACCTGCGCGAACGAGAGAGTAGGGGCACGGAAAGGGGCGCGGCTCCGGAACCGCCGGCACGGGGCGGCGGAACGGAGCCCGCGCCCTTGGCCGCTCCTTCCGCCGGATGTCCCGGCGGGAGCGAGGCACGGGGGAACCCGGGAACCCGGCCGACCAGGGTTCCGACGGGGGAACGTACGGGGAGCACAAGGGAGCGCCGGTTCGAGGTGGCCCGCGGGGGACGCGGCCACGGCGGACCGGCGCTCCTGTGTCCGTGCCGTCGTCAGCGCCCGCCGCTGACCCGCCCCTGGAGCAGCCGGGACAGCGCCGAGTGGACGTCGTCCAGGGAGCGCTCCGGCTGGAACGACTGCCAATCCAGGGCGGCCACCAGGACCATGCCCACCAGTGCGGCGGCGGTCAGCCGGACATCGATCTCGGGGCTGAACTCACCGCCCGCCACGCCCGCGTGCAGCACGTCCTCGATGGCCGCGTTCACCTGCTGGCGCACGACCATCAGCGTGGGCTGCCAGGAGCGGTTGGTGCGCCACAGCTCGGCCACGTAGAGCTGGGTGAAGGACGGGTAGCGGGCGATGAAGCCGAGGCCCGCGCGGATCATCGCGTCCAGGGCGTCCACCTTGCTGCCGCCGTCCCGGGCCGTCTGCTCGGCGGCCTCTCTCAGGGAGGCGGTCAGGACGCCCACGCCGTGTCGCAGCAGCTCCTCGAAGAGGACGGACTTGCTCGCGAAGTTGTAGTAGACGGTGCCCTTCGCGACCCCGGCACGCTCGGCGATCTCGTCCACCGTGGTGGCGGAGAAGCCCTGTTCGGCGATGAGCGTGACGGCCGCCTCGTAGAGCTTCTGCCGGGTGGCCTCGCGGCGCGTGCTGCCGCCCGACGGGGTGCTGCTGCTTTCCATGGGCCTGATTGTCACAGGCCCGGCCTGCGCCGCGGGCACGGGTGCCGCCGTCCTGCGCGCGCTCACAGGGTCAGCTCAGGATGCAGCCGGTCCAGCGTCCACACCTGGCGGCGGCGGGCCGACAGCGCGGTCAGCGCGAGAGCGCCCGCGGTGAACGCGGTGAGCACCACGCACGCGTGCCACACGGGTCCGAGGCCACCGCCCGTGATGAGCCTCCGCAGGGCCTCGACGACATAGCTCATCGGCAGGAAGGGGTGGATCGCGTTGAAGAAGCCCGGGCTCGTCTGCACCGGGTAGGTGCCGCCCGCCGACGTCAACTGGAGCATCAGCAGGGCGAGTACGAGGATCCTGCCGGCCGCCCCGAAGCGGGCGTTCAGCCACTGCACGAGGGCCGCGAAGCACGCCGTCACCAGGAACAGGAAGCCGATCGTGCCGGCCGCCCGCACCATCTCCAGGCCGATCGCCCAGTGCAGCACGGCCATCAGGGCCACCGTCTGGAGCACCCCGACCGCGACCACGGGCAGCCAGCCCGCGAGGGCGATCCGCCAGGCCGGGGCGCCCGCGGCGAGGGCGCGCCGGTTCATCGGCGCGATCAGCATGTAGGCCACCATCGCGCCCACCCACAGGGACAGCGGGATGAAGTACGGGGCGAACCCGGTGCCGTAGTTGGGCGCCTTGTGCAGGTCCTGGGAGGCCAGGTGGACCGGGTCGGCCATGACCCCGGTGCGCCGGTCGCGGTCCCGCTTGTCGTAGTCCGGGATCTGCGCGGCCCCGTCGTGCAGGCCGCCGGCGAGCTTCCCCGAGCCGTCGGCGAGCTTGTACAGGCCGCCGCTGAGGTCCACCGCGCCGGTCCGCAGCCTGCCTATGCCGGTGTCCAGGCCGGTGGCGCCGGAGCTGGCCGTGCCGAGCCCGGCGTGCAGGGTCCTGGCGCCGGAGGCGACCTTCCCGGCCCCGTCGTTGAGTTTGTTGACCTTGGCGACCGCGTCGTCGAGGTCCTCGGAGAGGTGCGGCGCGCGGTCGGCGAGCGCCTGGGCCTGTGTCTGGAGGGTGGCCAGGTTCGCGTCGAGCTTCTTCAGGTCGCCGTGCTGGTCGACGACCAGGGCGTTGACGTCGTCGGCGACCTCGGCCACGTCGGAGGCGGCCGTGGCGGCCTTCTTCAGGTCGGGGCAGGCGTCATCCTTCAGGACGACGTTCTCGCAGCGCGCCTTGTAGACCTCGTCCAGGGTGTCCGAGGCCGCGTGCGCGCCCTTGGCGGCGACCGGGGCCGTCTTCACCAGCACGTCGAGGTTGGCGCGGATCGTCGCGGCGGAGTCGGCGACCAGGCGGGCGGTGTCCCCGATGGTCTTCTCGTTGTCCTTGAGGAAGGGCCCCACCTTGTCGGCGGCCCCGTTGACCTTGTCCGCCAGGGTCTGGGTCCCGGCCGCCACCTGCGCGGAGCCGTCCGCCAGGGTGCCCGCGCCCGTGTCGAGCTTCTTGAGGCCCTTGGAGAGCTTGCCGCTGCCCTTCTTGGCGTCCTTCAGGCCGTCGGCGAGATCCTTGGAGCCCGCCTCGGCCGTCCCGATGCCGCCCTTGAGCTTGTCGGCGCCGTCCGCGGCCTTCACGGTCTGGCCGTGGATGTCGGAGAACGACACGAAGATCCGGTCCAGGAAGGTCCGTGAGGCCTTCGTGGACGCGGCCGACCGCACCTCGCTGAACACCGTCCTGGAGATCTGCCCGACGATGTAGTTGTTGGCGTCGTTCGTCCGTACCTGGAGCGCGCCCGTCTCCGGGTCGTCGCCCGCGCTGGAGGAGACGCGCCGGCTGAAGTCGGCAGGCATGGTCAGCGACAGGTAGTACGTGCCGTCCTCGACGCCCTTCCGCGCGGCGGACGCGCTCACCTCGTGCCAGTCGAACGTCCCGCTGCCGAGCAGCCCCTTGGTGATGTCGTCGCCCGCGGTGACCTTCTTGCCGTCGGCACTCGCCCCCTTGTCGTCGTTGACGAGCGCCACGGGGATGCGGTCCAGGCGGCCGTAGGGGTCCCAGAAGGACCACAGGTACAGGGCGCCGTACAGCAGCGGCAGCAGCAGGAGGGCGACCAGCGCGGCGCGCGGCAGCCTCCCCCTGCCGAAGCGCCGCAGCTCAAGCCCGGCCAGTCGTGGCGTGTGCATCGGCCTTCTCCGTCCCCTCGGTGGATACCGCCACGACCGTCGTCCCGGCATCCGCGATCGACCTCAGCAGCGCCCAGATCTCGTCCCGTTCGGCATCCGAGAGCTTGAGGTCGACGTCGTCCACACCGAGCAGCGCGGGCCGCCCGATCAACGCCAGCGCGACGGACAGCCGCAGCTCCTGCGGCCGTTCCAGATCCCGTACGGCGGTCCTGGTGCCCTTGGGCAGCGCCTCGGGGTCCAGCCCGGCTGCGGTCAGCGCCCGCTCGATCCGCAGCCCCGCCTCGACGGCCCGCTCGGACCGGGGGCGCAGCAGTCCGCGCACCGAGTCCCCGAACCGCCGTTGCAGCAGCGCCCGTTCACGCAGGTGCTCGCCGACGGTCAGCGCCGGTTCGAGGTCGGTGACCCCGGCGACATGGGCCGGCGCGCTGATCCGCCGTACGGCGGCCGACTGCTTCGGCAGCGTCAGCCCGCCCACGGAGGCGGTCCCTTCGGACGCCTTCATCCGCCCGGTGAGCGCGAGCAGCAGACTCGTCCGCCCGGACCCCGACGGCCCCTCCACGGTGATCAGCGACCCGGGCCCGGCGTCCAGGGAGATCCCCCGGAACGCCCAGCCGCGCGGTCCCCTCAGCCCGAAGTCCTCGGCTGTGACACCGACCCCGCCCACGGTTCCCCGCCCCCTGCCCCTGTGCGTCGAACATTTTGAACTGACTGGTCAGTGCAAAAAGTAACCCGAACCTTCGATCGAAGCAAAAGCGCAGGTCAGAACGGATTGTCAGTGCCATACCCCACGATGGGTCACATACGGCACTACCTGACTGGGCGTGCCGTCACACGACGACAGGAGGTTCGTCATGGCCAACTCGTCCGCAGCCGCCGCCCGCCGGCGCCGCGCCTCCGGCCCTGCCCCCTCACTGACCGGCCCGGCGAGCGACGTGCACCCCGTGCTCCGCCGGGCCACGGCCCCACCAGCCGCCCTCGACCTCCTCGCCCAGGCCCGCGCCGGACTGGACGAGGCAGCCGTCCTCGAAACGTCGAACGAGCGGTACGCGACGGCCCACCTGGCCGCCCTGCGCACCGCCGCCGCGGTCCTCGCCGCGCGCGCCCAGCCGGAGCCCACCGCCCGGCGCCGGGCCCGCATCCGCAGCGCCTGGGAAGTCCTCCCCGAGATAGCCCCCGAACTGACCGAGTGGAGTGCCCTGTTCGCTTCCGGCGCCCGGCGCCGCGCGCGGGCCGAGGCGGGCATCCAGGGCGCGGCGACCCGCCGGGACGCCGACGACCTCATCCGCGACGTGGCGATGTTCCTGCGCCTGGTCGAGCGCATGCTCGTCCTCCAGCCGGTCCTGCCCCAGCCGCGCCAGGACCCGGAGCGGCCCGGAGACCGCGCCGGCTGAGCACGCGGCGTTCGCCGCGCGAGACACATGACCAGGTACGGCACCGGAGGCAATAGGGTGGAAGACGCCTGAAGCCCTCCCTCCGCCAGCCACCGGGGCCGGGGAGGCAGCCCGTTCGCTCCGCCGTCCGCAGGCGGTGCCGCGCCGAGGAGTCAACTGCCGTGTCGGACCCGAGCCGCCCCCGCGCCTCCCTCCGTACCGCCGTGGTCTGGGACGTCCTCCAGGACGCCCTCGACCGCCGGGTCAAGGCCACGGGTCGGGACGCGCTGGACGTCCTCGACACCGGAGGCGGCAGCGGCAACTTCGCGGTGCCCGTCGCCCGCCTCGGGCACCGCGTCACCGTCGTCGACCCCAGCCCGAACGCGCTGTTCGCGCTGGAACGCCGCGCCGCCGAGGCCGGGGTCGCCGACCGCGTCCAGGGCGTCCAGGGCGACGCCCACGGCCTCTTCGACGTGGTCGAGCGCGGCGGCTACGACGCGGTGCTGTGCCACGGCGTCCTGGAGTACGTGGACGACCCCGCCGAGGGCGTCCGCACGGTGGTGGCCGCGCTGCGCCCCGAGGGCGTCCTCAGCCTCCTCGCCGCCGGTCTCGGCGGCGCCGTGCTCGCGCGCGCCCTCGCCGGCCACTTCACGGAGGCCCGGCAGGCCCTGGACGACCCGAACGGCCGCTGGGGCGAGGCCGATCCCGTCCCGCACCGCTTCACCGCCGAACAGCTCGCCGGGTTCGTCGAGGGCGCCGGCCTCGCCGTCGGCGCCGTGCACGGGGTGCGGGTCTTCGCCGACCTCGTGCCCGGAGTGCTGGTGGACACCGAGCCCGGCGCCCTGGAGGCGCTGCTGAAGCTGGAGGCCGCGGCGGCCGAGCTGTCGGCGTTCCACTCCGTGGCCACGCAGCTTCATGTGCTCGGTGAGGCACGGGGTGCCGCAGAGGCGTGAGCCTCCTCCTGTGCCGTAGCCCTGATCAGGGGCGCGACAGCACATGGAGTACGCCACAGGCCCCCCGATCGGGGGCTCGGCGCCGTATGATCGAGGGAGACCGCCCGGCATGACAGGACGGCCGCTGGGGAATGGAAGCTTCAGCGAGCCGGACGGCCATGGCGGATTCCGGTTGGTCAATTGGCGTAGAGGGGCGGGTTTCACGGGGGCGATTCCCTGCCTATCCTGAAGGGACCCCCCGGGTCGCCCCGGCGACTGCACGATGAGGAGGACTCCGTGCCGCTCTCGGAGCACGAGCAGCGAATGCTCGAGCAGATGGAGCGAGCGCTGTACGCCGAAGATCCCAAGTTCGCGACAGCGCTTGAGGGAAGCGGGCTGCGCACGTACACCCGGCGACGGGTCTACCAGGCGGTGGCCGGCTTCCTCGTAGGTATTGCGCTCCTCATGGCAGGAATGGTCGCGAAGCAGATTTGGGTCAGCGTGGTGGGATTCCTCGTCATGCTGGGCTGTGCGGTACTCGCCGTGACCGGCTGGCGCAAGGCCCCCAAGCCTGGCGAACAGCCCGCCGCAGGCGCCCCGCACGCCCGCCGCCAGGGACGGCAGCGGCGCTCCGTGATGGATCGGATCGAGCAGCGCTGGCAGCGCCGCCGGGACGAACAGCAGGGCGGCCAGTAGCAGCACCGGGCCCCGCAGCGGTACCGCGGCTCCTCGAAGACGAGTGAGGGGGTGACCACCGAACCGGTGGTCACCCCCTCACGTATGCCCTGCCGCGCTTCCTAGCCCTGCTGCCCGGACGGCTTGCGCAGCGTCGGCCGGAGCGCCGCCGCCCGCTTCGTCACCGAGGTCCGCCAGGCCGACAGCGCCCACACCACCCGGACGGTCGAGCGCGGGGCGACCAGTGCGCGCAGCCGCGCGGAGCGGCCGGACGTGTCCCGGAAGGCGACGGCCACCCGCCGTACGTCCTGCGCCAGCCCGGAGGCCGGCTGCGGCCGGGGCGCGTAGAGGACCTGCTCCACGGCGTCCGCCACCCGGTGGACCGACGCGGCGGACACCGGGTCGAGCTCCCCGAGCCGCACGATCCTGGCCGCCGCCTTGCGCGGGGTCAGCGAGTCGTCGGGCGGAATCCCGAAGTCCCAGGCCGTATCGGTCAGTTCCTCCCACACTGCCAGCGTGTGGACCGCCGCGCCGGACTCCGTACGGCCATGAGCGCCCAGCCGTACCGACCGCGTCCTGGTCCGCCACAGCATCGGCGAGAGCGGGATCGTCAGCAGCAGCAGCGCGCCCAGGCCGAGGGCCACCATCTGCACGTACCACCAGGGACCCCGCGGGTCACCGCCCGTCGCGAGTGCCGGGGCCTGGCTGGTGCAGCCGTCCAGCCTCCGCAGCTGGGCCGTGCAGCTCTCGCTCGCCGAGGGGGCCGCGGAGGGCGCCGTGCTCGTCGAGGCCGAGGGCCTGGCCGGGTCCGGGACGTCACTGCCGGGTGTCGTCGACTGCGTGTACGCGGGAACCGAGCCGCGGTTCGGGGTCGGCTCGAAGCGGGTCCAGCCCACGCCCTCGAAGTACAGCTCGGGCCAGGCGTGCGCGTCCTTCAGACCCACCGACACCGTGCCGTCCGCCTCCGGGGTGCCCGGCGCGAAGCCCACGGCGACCCGGGCCGGGATGCCCAGCGTGCGGGCCATCGCCGCCATCGCGAAGGAGAAGTGGACGCAGAAACCCTGCTTGTCCTTCAGGAACTTGGCGATCGCGTCCCGGCCGGTGCCGACGTCCACCTGGGTGTCGTACTGGAAGCCGCCGGTCACCGCGAAGTAGTCCTGGAGCTTGACCGCCTGCTCGTAGTGGCTGGTCGAGCCCGCGGTGACCTTGCGGGCGGTCTCGGCCACCACCGCGGGCAGCGACTTCGGCACCTTGGTGTACTGGTTGCGCAGGGCCGTCGACGGCTCGGGCGCCTCGGCCAGCTGGTCCGCGGTCGGCTGCACGTCCAGGCTGGTGACCTCGTAGGACACCCCCCGGGTGTTCTGCCCGTGGTCGCCCACGACCGTCATGCCCACGGGCTCGTACCGCCAACTGCCGTTGATCCGCACACCGCTGGGCGGGTACGGCATCGGCAGCCAGTCCTGGGCGTACCAGTCGGCGGCCGAGATGCGGGTCCTGATCTCCGTGCGCTCGATGTCGGCGCCGAGGCCCGTCGGGGTGGGGAACGTGTTCGGCACGCTCTCGATGTGCCGCTGGGACGGCTTCCAGGTGGTGCCGTCGAAGTCGTCCAGGGACACGATCCGCAGATACATGCCCGAGACGTCGTTCGTGTTCGTGCTCATGGACAGGACCTGGCGGTTCTCGTCCACGTTCAGGCTGTCGCGCAGCGAGACCAGCGGGTTGACCGCGGAGATCGTGCCGCCGCCTCCGCCGCCCGCGCCCACACCCGTCCCGGTCGCGTCCAGCAGGCCGCCCGAGATGGTCGGCAGCGGCAGCAGGGCGATGGCCACGGCGACCGCGCCGATCCGCCGCCCGGTGCGGACCGGGGCGAGCGGACCCGAGGACTCCGAGCCCGGGGTGGTGCGCGGTGCCCCGCCGAAGACCCGGCCCCACTGGGCGAGCCGGTCCCGGCCCTCCGCCAGCAGCAGCATCAGATAGCCGGCGGCTGCGAGCAGGAACCACAGCCAGCTGACACCGCTCTCGGACAGTCCGGCGGCGACCGAGTACAGCGCGAGCAGCGGCAGTCCGGCCGGGGCCGCGCTGCGGAAGGTGACCGCGAGCGTGTCCACCGCGAGGCCGATCACCAGGACACCGCCGATGAGCATCAGCCGGATGCCGTCGTGCAGCGGTGCCGGGATCGCGTACCGCGAGACGTCGTCGGAGCCCTCCCGCAGCAGGTCCGCGAAGTGCTGGAAGGCCTCGGGGCCCGGGACGAACCCGGCGAGCGCCTGCGCGTGCGCGAAGACCAGGGTCAGCATCAGCAGGGTGACCAGGGCCTGGGCCGCGACGGTCAGCGGCCGGGCCAGCGGGACCCGCCGGGTCGCCGCGCCCACGCCTGTCTGGACCGCCAGCATGAAGGCGGCCTGGATGATCCAGGTCGCCGGGGAGACCAGGGGCAGCATCGCGCAGGAGGCCATCAGCGTGGCCACCCAGGCGCAGACGGCCAGTCGTGCCCGCCCGCTCATGCCCATCCCTCCCCGAGGCCGGCGGCGGTGATGCCGTTCCGCTCCCGGTCCGCCAGTTGCCACAGCTCCGTCAGGGACGCGCCGCGCGGTACGGCCACGGCGGTCCAGCCCGCGTCGCGCAGCATCCGCAGCCGCTCCTCGGGACCGTCACCGGGACCGGGCACGTCGGTCGACTCGCGCACCCAGCCTTCGTTGTCCAGCACGAAGGCGAGGGCGCCTCCGCTGCGCTGGCGCATCCGGGCGACCACGGCCGCCTGTTCCTCGTCGAGGTCGCCGAAGAAGGCCACCAGCAGTCCTTCGTTCCCGCCGCGCAGGACGTCGTAGGCCCGGGACAGGCCCGAGCCGTCCGAGTGGTCGATCACCGCGAGGGTGTCCATCATCAGTCCGGCCGCGTCCGCCGACTCCTGGCTCGCGCCCGCGAACCCGTCCGCGTCCTGGCCGGGCACCGAAGTACCCGTGTCGCTCAACAGTCTTACGGAGAAGCCCCGTTCCAGCATGTGCACCAGGACGGAGGCGGCGCCGGACACGGCCCACTCGAAGGCCGAGTCCGGGCCCTGGCCCGCGTAGGCGATGCCCCGGGTGTCCAGCAGGACCGTGCAGCGGGCGCGCTGGGGCTGCTCCTCGCGGCGCACCATCAGCTCGCCGTAGCGGGCGGTGGAGCGCCAGTGGACGCGGCGCAGGTCGTCGCCGTAGCGGTACCCGCGCGGGATCACGTCGTCCTCGCCCGCCAGGGCCAGAGAGCGGTTGCGGCCGTCGCCGTAGCCCTTGGCCTCGCCGCTGAGGCGGACCGGGGGGAGGGCCTCCACGCGCGGGATGACCGTCAGGGTGTCGAAGGTCGAGAAGGAGCGGGTCAGTTCGCACATCCCGAAGGGGTCCGTCAGGCGGAGCTGGAGCGGGCCCAGGGGGTAGCGCCCGCGCAGGTCGGAGCGGACCCGGTAGGACACCTCGCGCCGGCCGCCCGCCTCGACCCGGTCCAGGACGAAACGGGGGCGCGGACCGAGCACGTACGGCACCCGGTCCTGGAGCATCAGCAGGCCCGTGGGCAGCCGCGAGACGTTGTCCATCCGCAGGTGGACGCGGGCCTCGGAGCCGGCGGGCACGCGCCCGGGGGAGAGCCGGCGGCTGCCGGCCACCCGGTAGCGGGTGCGGTACAGCACCGTCGCGCAGACCAGCGGCAGCACCGCGAGCAGCATCCCGACCCGCAGCAGATCGCTCTGCCCCAGGACGTACGCGCAGACCGCGGCGGCGATCCCGGCGGCCAGGAACGAGCGGCCGCGGGTGGTCAGCCCGGCCAGGGCCGTACGGACACCGCCCTTCTCGTCCCGGTCGGTCTCCGCCTCCCCGGTGGTCATCACAGCCTCCGGGGCGGCTGCTGGCCGTACCCTCCGAGGCCCAGGCCGCTCTGCGGGGCCGGTGCCGCGGGCACGGGGGTGCGCTGGAGGATCTCCTGGACGACCTGCTCCGCCGTACGGCGGTTCAGCTGGGCCTGGGCGGTGGGCAGCAGGCGGTGGGCCAGGACCGCGACCGCGAGGGCCTGGATGTCGTCCGGCAGCGCGTACTCACGGCCGCTCAGGGCGGCGGAGGCCTTCGCCGCGCGCAGCAGGTGCAGGGTCGCGCGCGGGGAGGCGCCGAGTCTGAGGTCCGGGTGGCTGCGGGTGGCGCCGACCAGCTCCACCGCGTACCTGCGGACCGGGTCGGCGACGTGGACGCCGCGGACCGCCTCGACCAGCTTGACGATGTCGTGCGCGTGGGCCACGGGCTGAAGGTCGTCCAGCGGGTTCACCCCGCCGTGGACGTCCAGCATCTGCAGCTCGGCGTCGGCGCTGGGATAGCCGATGGAGACCCGCGCCATGAAGCGGTCGCGCTGGGCCTCGGGCAGCGGGTAGGTGCCCTCCATCTCGACCGGGTTCTGCGTGGCGACCACCATGAAGGGGCTGGGCAGTTCGTAGGTCTGGCCGTCGATGGTGACCTGGCGCTCCTCCATGGACTCCAGGAGTGCGGACTGGGTCTTCGGCGAGGCGCGGTTGATCTCGTCGCCGATCACGATCTGGGCGAAGATGGCGCCCGGTTTGAACTCGAAGTCCCGCTGCTGCTGGTCCCAGATGGACACACCGGTGATGTCCGAGGGCAGCAGGTCGGGCGTGAACTGGATTCGCCGCACCGAGCAGTCGATCGACCGGGCCAGCGCCTTGGCCAGCATTGTCTTGCCCACGCCGGGAACGTCCTCGATCAGAAGATGTCCCTCGGCGAGCAGCACGGTCAGCGAAAGCCGTACGACCTCGGGCTTGCCCTCGATCACTCCTTCCACCGAACTGCGGACTCGCTCCACAGTGGCGGTCAGATCTGTAAGGCTCGCTCGATCGTCATAGGTCGTCACCCGGCCCTCCTCGGCCCGTTCTTTCCATGGGCCGACGCCTGTGATGCGGACCGGCCCACCCCGAAACACGGACACCGCGCGGGAAAAGTTCCGCGCGACGCCACACCCGCATTCTTGTTGCCGTTACCGGTTCGTGTCACTCGCCTGTGGACAACTGCCTTCGCTTTGTCGGGTCTTATGACCTTCTGGGCGGTCCGAGGCGTGCGGTTTCGGGGCGGGCGGGTGCGTCAGGCGGGGTCGATCTCGCGCAGCAGGCCCGACTTCACGTCGAAGACGAAGCCGCGCACATCATCAGTGTGCAGCAGGAACGGCGAGGTCCGCACACGCTGCATGGACTGCCGTACGTCCTGGTCGACGTCCCGGAAGGCCTCCACAGCCCAGGCGGGGCGCTGGCCGACCTCCATCTCCAGGTCGTGCCGGAACTCCTCGGTGAGGGACTCCAGGCCGCAGCCGGTGTGGTGGATGAGGGCCACGCTGCGGGTGCCGAGTGCCCGCTGGCTGATGGTGAGGGAGCGGATGACGTCGTCGGTGACGACTCCGCCCGCGTTGCGGATCGTGTGGCAGTCGCCGAGCTGGAGGCCGAGCGCCTTGTGCAGGTCGAGACGGGCGTCCATGCAGGCCACCACCGCCACCCGGAGGACGGGGCGGGCGTCCATCCCGGGGTCGGTGAACGCGGCGGCGTACTGGCCGTTCGCCTCGACGAGGCGGTCCGTCACGGTGTCGCCGCGAGCTATGGCGCCTTCGGACTCTGTGGGTACGGATGCGGAGGTCGTCATACCTATGACGGTACTGGTCAACGGCGCATCGGTCGCGGTGCGGGACGGGAAAAAGAGCGTCATTGCGTCCTCTTGTGAGGTAACCCACACGGGTGGCGGGGGTGCACCCGCGTGGGTGATTCTTCCCGTTTTGGCGCATCGCACGCACCCCGGTCCGCGACGCGCAGGCCGGTTGATTGACCGCGGGACGGCGTGGACTAAAGTTGCGCGGAGCGGGAGACGAGGCTCTCCCTGCTGGACTTTTCCCGGAGACCCCGGCGATTTTCCGGATTCTCCCCACGTGCGCGGCGCGTACGTACGGCTCGGCCTCCTCCCGCTCCCGGTCGGCTGACGCTTTCGGCGCCGGCAGGCTTCCCTTTCGTCAGCGGGTGGGGACCCGGCGGTGCGTACGGCCCGCCGGACCTGAGAGGGCCCCTTGAGCAACAGTCGACACGTCCCGGTGATGCTCCAGCGGTGCCTGGACATGTTGGCCCCCGCGCTGGAGCGGCCGGGCGCGGTGGTCGTCGACTGCACCCTCGGCCTCGGCGGGCACAGCGAGGCCCTGCTGACCCGGTTCCCCGAGGCGCGGCTCGTGGCCCTCGACCGCGACAAGGAGGCGCTGCGCCTCTCCGGGGAGCGCCTCGCCCCCTTCGGCGACCGCGCCACCCTCGTGCACGCCGTCTACGACGAGCTGCCCGACGTGCTGGAGCGCCTGGGCGTCCCGCGCGTGGAGGGCGTCCTGTTCGACCTCGGCGTCTCCTCCATGCAGCTCGACGAGGCCGACCGCGGCTTCGCCTACGCCCAGGACGCCCCGCTCGACATGCGCATGGACCAGACGACCGGCATCAGCGCCGCCGAGGTCCTCAACACGTACGCGCCCGGCGAACTCGTCCGCATCCTGCGGGCGTACGGCGAGGAGAAGCAGGCCAAGCGGATCGTGTCCGCGGTCGTCCGTGAGCGCGACAAGGAGCCGTTCGGCAACAGCGCGCGGCTCGTCGAGCTGATCCGCGACTCGCTGCCGCAGGCCGCCAAGCGCACCGGCGGCAACCCGGCCAAGCGCACCTTCCAGGCACTGCGCATCGAGGTCAACGGCGAACTGTCCGTCCTGGAGAGCGCGATCCCCGCCGCGGTGAAGTCCCTTGCGGTGGGCGGCCGGATCGCCGTCCTGTCGTACCACTCGCTGGAGGACCGCCTGGTCAAGCAGGTGTTCGCGGCCGGAGCCGCCAACACCGCGCCTCCTGGGCTGCCCGTCGTGCCCGAGCAGTACCAGCCCCGGCTCAAGCTCCTGACGCGCGGTGCCGAACTTCCCACCGAGGAAGAGGTCGCCGAGAACCGGCGGGCGGCACCCGCGCGGCTGCGGGGGGCTCAGCGCATCAGGGAGGACGTCGTTGACTGAGTACGGGGTGAGGGCGCGGCGCGTGAGCGCATGGCCCGCGCGTGTGGGTGGGTTCGGAAAACCAACTCGGGGGCGTGGGTGAGCAGGAAACCTGAACTGAGGGGCAGGGCCGCCCGGCTGGCGCGGCTCTTCCCGACCGGCCCCGCGCAGACCGGCGGGGCCCAGGCGGCCAGGACCCCGTTCGTCCTCCTTGTCGTGCTCCTTCTCGGCGGCGGCCTGATCGGACTGCTCGTGCTGAACTCCGCGCTCAGCGAAGGACAGTTCAAGCTGGACGACCTCCAGAAGCAGACGAAGAGCCTCACCGACGAGGAACAGGCCCTCCAGCGGGACGTCGACGCCTACTCCGCCCCCGACGCCCTCCAGCGCCGCGCCCACGAACTCGGCATGGTGCCCGGCGGGGACCCCGCCTTCCTCGACCCGAACGGCACCGTGAAGGGTGTCCCCGAGCAGGCCGCCGCGCGGACCGCGGCGACCACACCGGCGGTCCTCGCCCCCGAGGCCCTGGTCGGCAGCCCGAGCCCGAGCCCGAGCAGTCCGCAGGCGCCGGCCTCGACCCCGGCCGCGGGTCCGGCCCGGACCCCGGTCCC
Source organism: Streptomyces sp. NPDC090083 (assembly GCF_044747445.1). Taxonomy (NCBI): domain Bacteria; kingdom Bacillati; phylum Actinomycetota; class Actinomycetes; order Kitasatosporales; family Streptomycetaceae; genus Streptomyces; species Streptomyces sp. NPDC090083. The sequence continues at coordinate 67,733 of NZ_JBIVED010000007.1, forward strand.
GGCCGTGCCGGCGACCCCCACCGCAGTACCGCCCTCCCCGACTCCGACCACGACTCCCGGCAGGTGACGGAAGTGTCCGACAGGGAACCGCCGCGCCGCCGCGTACCAGGACCGGCCAGGCCCGAACGGCCGGAAGGGGGCGGCACCCCCCGGCGCCGCCCGGCCTCCGGCGCCCGCCCCGCCCGCCGGCCGGCCTCGCCCCCGGCGTACTCCTCCGGCCGCCCCGCGGGCCCGCGCTCCCTCCGGCTCGGCAGCCCCCGCCCCCGGCTGCGCATGATCAGCCTGGCGCTGACCCTCGTCCTGATCGCCTTCGTCGTACGGCTGCTGCAGGTGCAGGCGGTCGACGCGAGCGCGTACGCCGCCAAGGCCGCGCAGAACCGGTACGTCGACTACGTCCTGGCCGCCGAGCGCGGCGAGATCACCGACCGCTCCGGGGTCGCGCTGGCGACCAGCGTCGACGCGTACACGATCACCGCCGACCCGACGCTGTTCACCCGCAAGCAGCTGAAGGTCGACGACGGGCCCGAGCAGGCCGCCGCACTCCTCGCCCCGATCCTCGGCGTGGACCAGGCCTCCGTCGTCAAGAAGCTCAGGCCCGCGAACAAGAACCTGCGCTATGTGGTGCTCGCCAACCGGCAGACCCCGCAGGTCTGGAAGCAGATCAAGGACCTGAAGAGCGCGCTCACCACCAAGTCCTCGACCGACCCCACCACGGTCAACGTCCTGGCCGGTGTCCTCGCCGTCCCCACCACCAAGCGCGTGTACCCGAACGGCGATCTCGCCGCCGGGATACTGGGCTGGGTCAACGCCGACGGCAAGGGCGGCGGCGGGGTCGAGCAGCAGCTGAACAAGGACCTCACGGGCAAGGACGGCAAGGTCCGCTACGCCCAGTCCGGCGGTGTCCAGGTGCCGACCGCGGGCTCCACGGAGACTCCGGCGGTGCCGGGTTCCGACGTCGAGCTGACGATCGACCGGGACATCCAGTGGGCCGCGCAGAACGCCATCACCGAGCAGGTGAAGAAGTCCAAGGCGGACCGCGGGTACGTGATAGTGCAGGACACCCGCACCGGCGAGATCCTGGCCATGGCCAACGCGCCCGGCTTCGACCCGAACGACCTCGCGCAGGCCAACGCGGCCTCCCTGGGCAACGCGGCCCTCCAGGACGCCTACGAGCCCGGCTCCACCGCCAAGGTCATGACGATGGCCGCCGTGCTCCAGGAGAACGCGGCGACCCCGCTGACGCATGTCGTCGTGCCGAACCGGCTGCACAGGGGCGACCGGCTCTTCCAGGACGACGTGGACCACGCGACCTGGAACCTGACCCTCAACGGCGTGCTCGCGAAGTCCAGCAACATCGGCACCATCGAGGCGGCCGGCCAGCTCGGCAAGACCCAGGGCCAGGCCAACGAGGTCCTGTACTCGTATCTGCGCAAGTTCGGCATCGGCAGCTACAGCGGGCTGAACTTCCCCGGCGAGACCCGGGGCATCCTCGCGCCCGCCTCCAAGTGGTCGACCTCGCAGCAGTACACGATTCCTTTCGGCCAGGGCATGTCCCTCAACGCCCTCCAGGCGGCCTCCGTGTACTCGACGGTCGCCAACGGCGGTGTCCGGATCGAGCCCACGCTGGTGCGCGGCACGAAGGGGCCCGACGGCCGCTTCACCCCCGCGGCGACGCCCAAGAAGACCCGGGTCATCAGCGCGAAGACGGCGAAGACCCTCGCCCAGATGCTGGAGTCCGTGGTGGACGACGAACAGGGCACGGGCGGTAAGGCCGCCATTCCGGGGTACCGGGTGGCAGGCAAGACCGGCACCGCCAACCGCGTGGATCCGGCCACCGGCAAGTACAAGGGATACACCTCGTCGTTCGCCGGGTTCGCGCCCGCCGACAACCCCCGCATCACCGTCTACTGCGCGATCCAGAACGCCACCAGCGGAAGCTACTTCGGCGGTCAGATCTGCGGACCGATCTACAAGCAGGTGATGGAGTTCGCCCTCAAGACCCTCCAGGTCCCGCCCACCGGGGCCAAGGCCGCGAATCTGCCCGTGACCTTCACGCCCTGATCAGCGCAACAGCCAGGAACCGATCCGTGACCATGATCACCTCCCAGTCCGGGAACCAGGGCGAGCCCCGCCCCTCACTTCGCTCGGGGGCCGGTGCGCCCGGTACGCTCACCGCCGTGCCAACCGCCGATCAGTCCCAAACCCCCCAGAAGGGCGTATCCGTGACATACCCGGGGCCGCCCAGGCCGGCGCAGCTCTCCGCCACATCCCTCGCGGACCTCGCCGCCCAACTGGGCACCGCCGCGCCGACGACGAGCGCCGAGGTCACGGGCATCACCCATGACTCGCGCGCCGTCCGCCCCGGCGACCTGTACGCCGCCCTGCCCGGCGCCCGCCTGCACGGCGCCGACTTCGTCACCCAGGCGGCCGGCCTCGGCGCCGTCGCCGTCCTGACGGACCCGGCCGGCGCCGACCGCGCCGCCGCGACGGGCCTGCCCGTCCTGGTCGTGGAGGATCCGCGCGGGCGGATGGGCGAGCTGGCGGCCACGATCTACGGCCACCCCGGCCGCGATCTGCTCCAGATCGGGATCACCGGCACCTCCGGCAAGACCACCACCGCCTACCTCGTGGAGGGCGGCCTGAAAACCGTCCGGTCCACCGGTCTGATCGGCACGGTCGAGACGCGCATCGGCGACGAGCGCATCAAGTCGGAGCGCACCACCCCCGAAGCCACCGACCTCCAGGCCCTGTTCGCGGTCATGCTGGAGCGCGGGGTCGACGCGGTCGCCATGGAGGTCTCCAGCCACGCGCTGGTCCTCGGCCGGGTCGACGCCTGCGTCTTCGACATCGCCGTCTTCACCAACCTCAGCCCGGAACACATGGAGTTCCACTCGGGCATGGAGGACTACTTCCAGGCCAAGGCGCAGCTGTTCACCCCGCTGCGCAGCCGGCAGGGCGTGGTCAACCTCGACGACGAGTACGGCCGCAGGCTCGTCGCCGAGGCCACGGTTCCCGTGACGACCTACTCCGCCGAGGGCCACCCGGACGCCGACTGGCGCGCCGAGGACGTCGAAGTCGGCCCGATGGACTCCACGTTCACCGCGGTCGGCCCCAAGGGCGAGCTGATCACGGCCCGTTCGCCGCTGGCCGGCTCCTTCAACGTGGCCAACACCCTCGCCGCGATCGCCGCCCTGGCCACCGCGGGCCTCGACCCGCAGCTCGCCGCCGACGGCATCGCCGCGGTACCGGGCGTGCCGGGCCGGCTGGAGCGCGTGGACGCCGGGCAGCCGTATCTCGCGGTCGTCGACTACGCCCACAAGACGGACGCCGTCGAATCGGTTCTCCGCGCGCTGCGCAAGGTCACCGAGGGCAAGGTGCACGTCGTGCTCGGCTGCGGCGGGGACCGGGACACCACCAAGCGGGAGCCGATGGGCGCCGCGGTGGCCCGGCTCGCCGACACCGCCGTACTGACCTCCGACAACCCCCGCTCCGAGGACCCCCTCGCGATCCTCGCCACCATGCTCCAGGGCGCGGCCTCCGTGCCCGCGCACGAGCGCGGCGAGGTCCAGGTCTTCGAAGACCGGGCCGCCGCCATCGCCGCCGCCGTCGCCCGCGCACAGCCGGGCGACACCGTGCTGGTCGCGGGCAAGGGCCACGAGCAGGGCCAGGACATCGCCGGAGTGGTCCGTCCCTTCGACGACCGCCAGGTGCTTCGCGAAGCCATCCAGAACACCCAGGGATGAAAATCCTGAAGACCCAGGGGATGAACTTGTGATCGCCCTCTCCCTCGCCGAGATCGCAGAAGTCGTCGGCGGGCAGACGCACGACATACCGGATCCGTCCGTCCAGGTCACCGGCCCGGTGGTCCGCGACTCCCGGGAAGTGGAACCAGGCACCCTCTTCGTCGCCTTCGTCGGCGAACGCGTCGACGGCCACGACTTCGCGGAAGCGGTCGTCGAGGCGGGCGCGGTGGCCCTGCTGGCGTCCCGCCCGGTCGGCGTCCCCGCGATCGTCGTGGACGACGTCCAGAGCGCCCTGGGCGCCCTCGCCCGCCATGTCGTACGGCGCCTCGGCACGACGCTCGTGGCCCTGACCGGCTCGGCGGGCAAGACCAGCACCAAGGACCTCATCGCGCAGGTCCTCTCGCGCAAGGCGCCCACGGTGTTCACGCCGGGATCGTTCAACAACGAGATCGGGCTGCCGCTGACCGCGCTGAGCGCCACCGCCGAGACGAGGTTCCTCGTCCTGGAGATGGGCGCCCGCGGAATCGGTCACATCCGCTATCTCACGGATCTGACGCCCCCGCGGATCGGCCTCGTCCTCAACGTCGGCACCGCCCACATCGGCGAGTTCGGCGGCCGGGAGCAGATCGCGCAGGCAAAGGGCGAACTCGTGGAAGCCCTCCCTCCGGCCGAGGACGGCGGCGCCGCGATCCTCAACGCGGACGATCCGCTCGTACGGGCCATGGCGTCCCGTACGAAGGCGAAGGTGATCCTTTTCGGAGAGTCCGGCGAAGCGGACGTTCGGGCCGAGAACGTGAGACTCACGGACAGCGGACAGCCCGCCTTCAGCCTTCACACACCCTCCGGGTGCAGCGAAGTGACCATGCGCCTGTACGGTGAGCACCACGTGTCGAACGCGCTCGCCGCGGCCGCCGTCGCCCATGAGCTGGGCATGTCCGCAGACGAGATCGCCACCGCGCTCTCCGAGGCGGGCTCCCTCTCCCGCTGGCGGATGGAGGTCACCGAGCGTTCGGACGGCGTGACCATCGTCAACGACGCCTACAACGCGAACCCCGAGTCCATGCGAGCCGCCTTGCGCGCGCTCGCGGCCATGGGCAAGGGACGCAGGACGTGGGCGGTGCTCGGCAAGATGGCCGAGCTCGGGGACGAGGCGCTCGCCGAGCACGACGCGGTCGGACGGCTGGCCGTCCGGCTCAATGTCGGCAAGCTCGTCGCGGTCGGGGGCAGGGAAGCGTCCTGGCTGCAACTGGGCGCATATAACGAGGGTTCGTGGGGTGAGGAGTCGGTGCACGTGTCCGACGCACAGGCGGCGGTCGACCTGTTGCGCAGCGAGTTGCGCCCGGGAGACGTCGTTCTCGTGAAGGCGTCCCGGTCGGTCGGGCTCGAGAGCGTGGCGCAGGCGCTCATCGAGACCGGTGCCGAGGGTGAGGTTGCCGCCCGATGATGAAGCAGATCCTGTTCTCAGGAGTCATCGGCCTGTTCCTGACCCTGGTGGGCACCCCGCTGCTGATCAAGCTGCTGGCCCGCAAGGGCTACGGCCAGTACATCCGCGACGACGGCCCGCGCGAGCACGCGAGCAAGCGCGGTACGCCGACGATGGGCGGTATCGCGTTCATCTTCGCGACGGTCGCCGCCTACTTCCTGTCCAAGGTCATCACCGGTTACACGCCGACCTACTCGGGTCTGCTGGTGCTCGGTCTGATGGTGGGCATGGGCCTGGTCGGCTTCCTGGACGACTACATCAAGATCGTCAAGCGGCGTTCGCTCGGCCTGCGGGCCAAGGCGAAGATGGCCGGCCAGCTCATCGTGGGCATCAGCTTCGCGGTGCTGTCGTTGCAGTTCGCGGACGCCCGCGGCAACACCCCGGCCTCCACGAAGCTGTCGTTCATCACGGACTTCGGCTGGAAGATCGGCCCGATCCTGTTCGTGATCTGGGCGCTGTTCATGATCCTCGCGATGTCGAACGGCGTGAACCTGACGGACGGTCTGGACGGCCTGGCCACCGGCGCCTCCGTGCTGGTCTTCGGCGCCTACACCTTCATCGGTGTCTGGCAGTTCCAGGAGTCCTGCGCCAACGCGACGACCCTGACCAACCCGAACGCCTGCTACGAGGTGCGCGATCCGCTCGACCTCGCGGTCGTCGCCTCCGCGCTGATGGGCGCCTGCCTGGGCTTCCTGTGGTGGAACACCTCGCCGGCCAAGATCTTCATGGGGGACACCGGTTCGCTGGCCCTCGGCGGTGTCCTCACCGGTCTGGCGATCCTCTCCCGCACCGAGCTGCTGGTCGCCATCATGGGCGGTCTCTTCGTCCTCATCACGATGTCGGTGGTCATCCAGGTCGGCTCGTTCAAGCTCACCGGCAAGCGGGTCTTCCGCATGGCCCCGCTCCAGCACCACTTCGAACTCAAGGGCTGGTCCGAAGTGCTCGTGGTGGTCCGTTTCTGGATCATCCAGGGCATCTGCGTGATCGTCGGCCTGGGCCTCTTCTACGCGGGATGGGCAGCGGAAAAGTGACCGATGGGCAGGGGCTCTCCTTCGAGGGCAAGCACGTCACCGTCGCCGGACTCGGTGTCTCCGGGATCCCGGCGGCCAAGGTCCTGCACGGACTCGGCGCGCGCGTCACGGTCGTCAACGACGGCGACGACGAGCGCTCCCGGGCCCAGGCGGCCGACCTGGAGGCGCTCGGCGTCACCGTGCGGCTCGGCGACGGATCGTCCCTGCCCGACGGCACCGAACTGATCGTCACCACCCCCGGCTGGCAGCCCGGCAAGCCGCTGTTCACGGCGGCCCGTGAGGCGGGCGTTCCGGTCTGGGGGGACGTGGAGCTGGCCTGGCGGCTGCGCGGCCCCGGGGCGGCCCCCTGGCTGGCCGTCACCGGCACCAACGGCAAGACCACCACCGTCCAGATGCTCGCCTCCATCCTGAAGGCGGGCGGCCTGCGCACGGCGGCGGTCGGCAACATCGGCGTCTCGGTCCTGGACGCCGTCCTCGGAGACGAGCAGTACGACGTCCTCGCCGTCGAACTCTCCAGCTACCAGCTCCACTGGGCGCCCTCGCTGCGCGCCCACTCGGCCGCCGTCCTGAACCTGGCGCCCGACCACCTCGACTGGCACGGCTCTATGGAGGCGTATGCCGCCGACAAGGGCCGTATCTACGAAGGCAATCAGGTCGCCTGCGTCTACAACGTCGCCGACAGGGCCACCGAGGACCTCGTCCGCGCGGCCGACGTCGAGGAGGGCTGCCGGGCGATCGGGTTCACCCTCGGAAGCCCCGCGCCCTCCCAACTCGGCGTCGTGGACGGCATCCTGGTGGACCGTGCCTTCGTCGAGGACCGGCAGAAGAACGCGCAGGAACTCGCCGAGGTCGCGGACGTCGACCCGCCGGCCCCGCACAACATCGCCAACGCCCTTGCCGCGGCAGCCCTCGCGCGCGCCTTCGGGGTGCCCGCCAAGGCCGTACGGGACGGACTGCGGGCCTTCACGCCCGACGCGCACCGGATCGCGCACGTGGCCGACGTGGACGGCGTCGCGTACATCGACGACTCCAAGGCCACCAACACCCACGCGGCGGAAGCCTCGTTGGCGGCCTACGAGTCGATCGTGTGGATCGCCGGGGGACTCGCCAAGGGCGCCACCTTCGACGAACTCGTCGCCAAGTCGGCCAAGCGCCTCCGGGGCGTGGTGCTCATCGGCGCCGATCGCGCCCTGATCCGTGAAGCCCTCGCGCGACACGCGCCGGAAGTACCCGTCGTCGACCTCGACCGGACCGACACTGGGGCGATGCTCGCGGCTGTCCAGGAGGCACAGCGACTCGCCGCCGCCGGCGACACGGTGCTTCTGGCCCCGGCCTGCGCCTCCATGGACATGTTCGCCAACTACACCAAGCGCGGTGACGCGTTCGCCCAGGCGGTTCGCGAACTCGGCGCCTGACCGACGCAAGCGGAGGCGCTGATGCCCAGTAGCCGTACCGGCCGGCCGCCCGTGCAGCAGCGGCCCCCCAGACGTCCCGCAGCCGCCAGGACCGTACGCGACAACCCCGTACGACGGCTCTACGCCAACGCCCGCCGGGCCTGGGACCGGCCGCTGACCGCCTACTACCTGATCGCCGGCGGCAGCGTGCTGATCACCGTGCTCGGTCTGGTGATGGTCTACTCGGCCTCCCAGATCACGGCGCTCCAACTCTCCCTGCCCGGCTCGTACTTCTTCCGCAAGCAGTTCCTCGCGGCCTGTATCGGCGGGGTCTTGGCGCTGGCCGCCTCGCGGATGCCGGTCAAGCTGCACCGGGCGCTGGCCTATCCGATCCTCGCGGGCGCCGTCTTCATGATGGCGCTGGTGCAGCTGCCGGGGATAGGGATGTCGGTCAACGGCAACCGCAACTGGATCTCGCTGGGCGGCTCCTTCCAGATCCAGCCCAGCGAGTTCGGCAAGCTGGCCCTCGTGCTGTGGGGCGCCGACCTGCTCGCCCGCAAGCAGGACAAGGCGATGCTGTCCCAGTGGAAGCACATGCTGGTGCCGCTGGTGCCGGTCGCGTTCATGCTGCTCGGGCTGATCATGCTCGGCGGCGACATGGGCACGGCGATCATCCTCACCGCGATCCTGTTCGGCCTGCTCTGGCTGGCCGGGGCGCCGACCCGGCTCTTCGCCGGGGTGCTGTCGATCGCGGCCGTGATCGGTGTGATCCTCATCAAGACCAGCCCCAACCGCATGGCCCGGCTCGCCTGCATCGGCGCCACCGAGCCGAAGACCGGGGTCGCCGACTGCTGGCAGGCCGTGCACGGGATCTACGCGCTCGCGTCCGGCGGGATCTTCGGCTCCGGGCTCGGGGCGAGTGTGGAGAAATGGGGTCAACTCCCCGAGGCCCACACCGACTTCATCTTCGCCGTCACCGGTGAGGAACTGGGTCTGGCGGGCACACTGTCCGTGCTCGCCCTCTTCGCGGCTCTAGGCTATGCGGGTATCCGCGTGGCCGGACGCACGGAGGACCCCTTCGTGAGGTATGCCGCGGGAGGCGTGACCACCTGGATCACCGCTCAGGCGGTGATCAACATCGGTGCGGTGCTCGGCCTGCTGCCGATCGCCGGCGTCCCGCTCCCGCTGTTCTCCTACGGGGGTTCCGCCCTGCTGCCGACCATGTTCGCCATCGGGTTGCTGATCGCCTTCGCGCGCGACGACCCCGCTGCGCGGGCGGCGCTTGCGATGCGGCAACCCCGCTTTGGTAGAAAGCGGGGGAGCGGGGGTACCGGTTCCGGCCAACGGCCCCGGAGATGGAACACGATGAGACGGCGTGCCTCGGCGGCGCGTTCGTCCGGAGAGCGGTGAATTTCGGTGCATGTCGTACTCGCCGGTGGGGGGACCGCCGGCCACATCGAGCCGGCGCTCGCCCTCGCGGACGCCCTGCGCAGGCAGGACCCCACCGTGGGGATCACGGCCCTGGGCACGGAGCGCGGACTTGAGACCCGTCTCGTACCCGAGCGGGGCTACGAACTCGCGCTGATCCCCGCCGTCCCGCTGCCGCGCAAGCCCACCCCGGAACTGATCACCGTGCCGGGCCGGCTGCGCGGCACGATCAAGGCCGCCGAGCAGATCCTGGAGCGCACCAAGGCGGACTGCGTCGTGGGCTTCGGCGGCTATGTGGCACTGCCCGGCTATCTCGCGGCCAAGCGCCTCGGGGTGCCGATCGTGATCCACGAGGCCAACGCCAGGCCCGGGTTGGCCAACAAGATCGGCTCGCGCTACGCGGCCAAGGTCGCCGTCTCGACCCCGGACAGCAAGCTGCGGGACGCCCGCTACATCGGCATCCCGCTGCGCCGCACGATCGCCACCCTGGACCGCGCGGCCGTACGGCCCGAGGCCCGGGCCGCGTTCGGCCTCGACCCGAACCTGCCGACGCTGCTGGTCTCCGGCGGCTCCCAGGGCGCCCGGCACCTCAACGAGGTGGTCGAGCGGGTCGCGCCGTACCTCCAGCAGGCCGGAATCCAGATCCTGCACGCGGTCGGCCCGAAGAACGAACTGCCGCAGGTGCACCAGATGCCGGGGATGCCCCCCTACATCCCGGTACCGTACGTGGACCGGATGGACCTCGCGTACGCCGCGGCCGACATGATGCTCTGCCGCGCGGGCGCGATGACCGTCGCCGAACTCTCCGCCGTCGGACTCCCGGCCGCCTACGTCCCGCTGCCCATCGGCAACGGCGAACAGCGGCTGAACGCCCAGCCGGTGGTCAAGGCCGGCGGCGGACTCCTGGTCGACGACGCGGAACTGACGCCCGAGTGGGTCCAGGGCAACGTCCTGCCCGTGCTCGCCGACCCGCACCGGCTGTACGAGATGTCGCGCGCGGCAAGCGAGTTCGGCCGCCGCGACGCCGACGACCTGCTCGTCGGCATGGTGTACGAGGCGATCGCCTCGCGGCACCGTTAGTCCTATGTGAGAGAGGCAGGGGAGCGTGGCCGGACCGAGCACCGCCGAACGCGGTGAACGCCAACAGGAGTCGTCCGGCCCGCCCCTTGTCCGGCGCCTGGGACGAAGGCGTCTTCGTCTGATTGTCGTACTCGCCCTCGCCGTCGTCGTGTTGGGCGCCGTCACGGTCTGGCTGCTCTACGGCTCCCAGTGGCTGCGGGTCGAGAAGGTGTCGGTCTCCGGCACCGAGGTCCTCACGCCCCAACAGGTGCGTGAAGCCGCCGGAGTTCCGGTCGGCGGACCGCTCGTCTCCGTCGACACCGACGCCATCGAAGCCCGCCTCCGCCGCGAACTGCCCCGCATCGACGCGGTGGACGTCGTCCGTTCCTGGCCACATGGAATCGGGCTGAAAGTGACCGAACGCATCCCGGTCCTGGTGGAGAAGAAGGGCGGGGAATACGTCGAAGTGGACGACGAGGGCGTGCGGTTCGCCACCGTCCCTACGCCGCCGAAGGCCGTCCCCACCCTCGAACTGGCGCTCTCGCGGTCGGGTTCGTCCGCGGCCGGCCTGCGCCGCTTCGGCGAGACCCGACTCGTCCGCGAGGCGGTACGGGTGGCAGGTGACATTCCGGCCGCGGTCGCCCGCACCACACAGGTCGTCAAGGTCCGTTCCTACGACGACATCTCGCTGGAGCTGACCGGTGGCCGGACCGTGGCATGGGGAAGCGGCGACAAGGGCGCCGCGAAGGCGCGTACGCTCACCGCTCTCATGAAAGCAGCTTCCGGCGCCCGGCACTTCGATGTCAGCGTTCCCACCGCCCCTGCGTCAGCCGGGAGTTGACGCACATTCGCGCAGGCCAGCACCCTGGTTGGGCAGCGCTACGGCTGATCACATAGGGTGAAAAGAAAAACGGGAGGTTCGGCGTGTTCGTTGAACGTGCGCCGCTTGTCGACTTAGTGTCCTGTTCAGAAGACTTCAAGGAACGGACACACTGGTAACCCTAAACTTCAACGTTAGGGTTCGGGTCGGCGCTACGGACCGTCCCATTCGGCATCCGTCGTCGGGTCGCGGAACACCGCGATCGACGACACGTAACTCGAGGCGAGAGGCCTTCGACGTGGCAGCACCGCAGAACTACCTCGCAGTCATCAAAGTCATCGGTGTCGGCGGCGGTGGTGTCAATGCCATCAACCGGATGATCGAGGTCGGTCTCAAGGGCGTCGAGTTCATCGCCATCAACACCGACGCGCAGGCGCTGTTGATGAGCGACGCCGACGTCAAACTCGACGTCGGCCGCGAACTCACCCGCGGACTCGGCGCCGGCGCCAACCCGGCCGTCGGCCGCAAGGCCGCCGAGGATCACCGCGAGGAGATCGAGGAGGTCCTCAAGGGGGCCGACATGGTCTTCGTGACGGCCGGCGAGGGTGGCGGCACCGGTACCGGCGGCGCCCCCGTCGTGGCCAACATCGCGCGCTCCCTGGGCGCCCTCACGATCGGCGTGGTCACCCGCCCGTTCACCTTCGAGGGACGGCGCCGGGCGAACCAGGCGGAGGACGGCATCGCCGAACTCCGCGAAGAGGTCGACACCCTCATCGTCATCCCGAACGACCGGCTGCTGTCCATCTCGGACCGCCAGGTCTCGGTCCTCGACGCCTTCAAGTCGGCGGACCAGGTCCTGCTCTCCGGTGTGCAGGGCATCACCGATCTCATCACCACGCCCGGCCTGATCAACCTCGACTTCGCCGACGTCAAGTCCGTGATGTCCGAGGCCGGTTCGGCCCTCATGGGCATCGGCTCGGCCCGCGGCGACGACCGCGCGGTGGCGGCGGCCGAGATGGCGATCTCCTCGCCGCTCCTCGAAGCCTCCATCGACGGCGCCCGCGGCGTCCTGCTCTCCATCTCCGGCGGCTCCGACCTCGGCCTGTTCGAGATCAACGAAGCGGCCCAGCTGGTCAGCGAGGCCGCCCACCCCGAGGCCAACATCATCTTCGGCGCCGTCATCGACGACGCCCTCGGCGACGAGGTCCGGGTCACGGTCATCGCGGCCGGCTTCGACGGCGGCCAGCCGCCGACCCGCCGCGAGACGGGCACCAGCTCGTCCTCGGCCCGCCGCGACGAGCCGACCCCGGTACGGCAGGAGAACCGTCCGTCCTTCGGCTCGCTCGGCAGCGTGAAGCCCAAGGAGGAGCCGGAGCCGGCCCCGGAGCCGGTCGCCGACCTCCCGGTCGCCCCGCCGGTCCCGCCGTCGCGGACCTACTCGGACAGCGCCGCCGAGGAGCTGGACGTACCGGACTTCCTGAAGTGATAGGACAGCTCGACACCGTGAGCGGCGCGCACTTCGCCTTCACCGACAGGTGGGGCGGGGTGAGCGCCGCTCCGTACGAGGAGCTCAACCTCGGCGGCGCGGTCGGCGACGACCCCGACGCCGTCCGCACCAACCGTGAACTGGCCGCCAAGGCACTGGGGCTTGACCCCGGCCTGGTGGTCTGGATGAACCAGGTGCACGGGGCCGACGTGGCGGTCGTCGAGGCGCCCTGGGGCGACTCGGACATCCCCTCCGTCGACGCGCTCGTCACCGCCCGGCGGGGTCTCGCCCTCGCCGTGCTGACCGCCGACTGCACTCCGGTCCTGCTCGCCGACCCGGTCGCCGGGATCGCGGGCGCGGCCCACGCCGGACGCCCGGGCATGGTCGCCGGGGTCGTCCCCGCCGCCGTACGGGCCATGGTCGAACTCGGTGCCGATCCCGCCCGGATCGTCGCCCGCACCGGACCCGCCGTCTGCGGCCGGTGCTACGAAGTGCCCGCCGACATGCGCGCCGACGTCGCCGCGGTGGAACCGGCGGCGCACGCCGAGACGAGTTGGGGCACTCCCGCGGTCGACGTGACCGCCGGCGCACACGCGCAGCTCGACCGGCTCGGGGTGCGCGACCGGGCGCAGTCGCCGGTGTGCACCCGTGAATCCGACGATCACTTCTCGTACCGCCGCGACCGGACCACCGGGCGGCTGGCGAGCTATGTCTGGCTGGACTGACGGGACATGACGGACCGTAGGGGCGAACTCGCCGCAAATCTGGCGAAAGTCGAGGAGCGCATCGCCGCCGCCTGTGCGGCGGCCGGGCGCAAGCGGGAAGAAGTGACCCTGATCGTGGTCACGAAGACCTATCCGGCGAGCGATGTGCGGATCCTGGCGGAACTCGGGGTGCGTCACGTCGCCGAGAACCGGGACCAGGACGCCGCGCCCAAGGCCGCCGAGTGCGCTGATCTGGCGCTGAGTTGGCACTTCGTCGGTCAGTTGCAGACCAACAAGGTGCGATCGGTGGCGGGTTACGCGGATGTCGTGCAGTCGGTCGACCGGGCCCGGCTCGTCACCGCGCTGTCGAAGGAGGCCGAGCGGACGGGGCGCCGGCTGGGCTGTCTCCTTCAGGTCGCGCTCGACGCGGGAGTGAGCGGGCGGGGCGAGCGGGGCGGCGTGGCGCCGGGCGGTGTCGGGGAGTTGGCCGATCTCGTCGCGGCGGCGCCGGGGCTGCGGCTCGACGGGCTGATGACCGTCGCTCCGCTCACCGGCGAGTACGCCGGACGCCAACAGGAGGCGTTCGGGCGGTTGATGGATTTGTCGACTGACCTGCGCCGAGCCCATCCGGCTGCGAACATGGTGTCCGCAGGGATGAGTGCGGACCTCGAACAGGCCGTGGCAGCCGGAGCGACACATGTACGCGTCGGCACTGCGGTACTCGGCGTGCGCCCCAGGCTCGGGTAACGTCGCCAGGAAGTCGGACCACAGCAGAAAATATGGTCAATGCCGCCGCAAGGCGGGCGTAACGACCTCGTGGATCGCGGGCACTTGGCAGTCGTCAGCCGATCCACCACAGAGCGGAGGACTCAGAGCATGGCCGGCGCGATGCGCAAGATGGCGGTCTACCTCGGCCTCGTGGAGGACGATGGGTACGACGGCCGGGGTTTCGACCCCGATGACGACTTCGAACCCGAACTGGACCCGGAGCCCGAGCGGGACCGTCGACGGCATGAGCCGTCACACCAGTCACACGGCTCGCATCAGTCCCAAAGGGACGAACCGGTACGAGTGGTGCAGCCTCCGGCTCCTCGTGACCCGGTGTCCCATTCCGCTTCCCTGGGTGCGGAATCAGGGCGTCCGGCGCGTATCGCGCCCGTGGCATCCATCACACAAGAACGCCAGTCCCTGGAGAAGAACGCACCGGTGATCATGCCCAAGGTCGTGTCGGAACGAGAGCCTTACCGGATCACCACGCTTCACCCCCGGACCTACAACGAGGCCCGTACCATCGGGGAACACTTCCGTGAAGGCACCCCGGTGATCATGAATCTGACTGAGATGGATGACACAGACGCGAAGCGACTTGTCGACTTTGCGGCCGGTTTGGTGTTTGGTCTTCACGGCAGCATCGAGCGGGTGACGCAGAAGGTGTTCCTGTTGTCGCCTGCTAACGTCGATGTCACGGCCGAGGACAAGGCCCGCATCGCAGAGGGCGGGTTCTTCAATCAGAGCTGAGACAGGCAGCCGCTAGGAAGCACGGAACAGGGGAGAGGGAAAGACAGACCATGAGCGTGTTCGCGCAGGTGATCTACATCGCGCTGATGGTGTTCCTCATCGTGCTCATCTTCCGGTTGGTCATGGACTACGTCTTTCAGTTCGCCCGCTCATGGCAACCCGGCAAGGCGATGGTGGTCGTTCTGGAGGCCGCCTACACTGTCACCGATCCACCGTTGAAGCTTCTGCGGCGGTTCATCCCGCCGTTGCGTCTCGGGGGCGTGGCGCTCGACCTGTCCTTCTTCGTCCTGATGATCATCGTCTACATCTTGATCTCTATCGTGGGCAATCTCGCGAGGTGACAGTGGACGATACGGTCTTGCCGACTGCCGATGACTACGTTGAGGTGAAGAGATGCCGTTGACCCCCGAGGACGTGCGGAACAAGCAGTTCACGACCGTCCGCCTCCGAGAAGGCTATGACGAGGACGAGGTCGATGCCTTCCTCGACGAGGTCGAAGCCGAACTGACCCGCCTGTTGCGGGAGAACGAGGACCTGCGCGCCAAGCTGGCCGCCGCCACGCGCGCGGCCGCGCAGAACCAACAGAACATGCGCAAGCCCCCCGAACAGGACCAGCAGCAGGGCGGCATGCAGCAAGGTGGCATGCAGCAGGGCGGCATGCCCCAGCAGGGCATGCCCCCGCAAGGCATGCGCGGTCCGGGCGCCCCGGTGCCCGCCGGGATATCGGGACCGCCGCAGCAGCAGATGGGCGGCCCCATGGGCGGCCCGCCCCAGCTGCCGAGCGGTGCCCCGCAGCTGCCCGCCGGCCCCGGTGGCCAGGGCGGCCCGCAGGGTCAGGGTCCGATGGGTCAGGGCCCCATGGGCCAGGGTCCGATGGGCCAGGGCGGCCCGATGCAGGGTCAGATGCAGCAGATGGGCCAGGGCCCGATGCAGGGTCAGCCCCAGATGCAGCAGCAGATGGGCGGCCCCATGGGCGGTCCGATGGGCGGCGGCATGCCGCAGCAGGGCCCCGGTGGCGACAGCGCCGCCCGTGTCCTCTCGCTGGCTCAGCAGACCGCCGACCAGGCGATCGCCGAGGCCCGTTCCGAGGCCAACAAGATCGTCGGCGAGGCCCGTTCGCGCGCCGAGGGCCTTGAGCGTGACGCCCGTGCCAAGGCCGACGCCCTGGAGCGGGACGCGCAGGAGAAGCACCGCGTCGCGATGGGCTCCCTGGAGTCCGCCCGCGCCACGCTGGAGCGCAAGGTCGAGGACCTGCGCGGCTTCGAGCGCGAGTACCGCACGCGTCTGAAGTCCTACCTGGAGTCCCAGCTGCGTCAGTTGGAGACCCAGGCCGACGACTCGCTGGCCCCGCCGCGCACTCCGGCGACCGCGTCGCTTCCGCCGTCCCCGGCGCCTTCCATGGCCCCGGCCGGCGCGAGCGCCCCGTCGTACGGCGGCAACCAGGGCATGGGCGGCCCGCCGCCCGCCGGTCCGTCCTACGGCGGCCAGCAGCAGATGTCCCCGGCCATGACCCAGCCGATGGCTCCGGTCCGGCCGCAGGGCCCGTCCCCGATGGGCCAGGCTCCCTCGCCGATGCGCGGGTTCCTGATCGACGAGGACGACAACTGACCGGCCTCTAGTACGCCTTGGGCGTCGGCAGCGTTCAGGGCGGGGCCCCGGATATCGATCCGGGGCCCCGCCCTTTTTACGCGAGTTGAGTGCTGGTTCACGTGAGTCGACCCGCCTTGGGCGTACGGAAAGGGCCCGGCCTCCATGAAGGAGGCCGGGCCCTTCCGGTGCCCGGTGGTGCCTACGCCTTGTGCAGGCGGAACACCAGCGAGAGGCCCTCGTCCGTGAACGGGGTGCCGTAGCTGTCGTCCGCCTCGCCCTGGGCGAAGTCCGTGGCGAGGACCTCGTCGGCGATCAGGGACGCGTGCTCGGACAGGGCCGCGATGACCGCCGGGTCGGTGGACGTCCAGCGCAGGGCGATCCGGTCGGCGACGTCCAGGCCGCTGTTCTTGCGGGACTCCTGGATCAGCCGGATCGCGTCACGGGCCAGTCCGGCCTGCCGCAGCTCCTCGGTGATCTCCAGGTCGAGGGCGACCGTCGCGCCCGAGTCGGAGGCAACGGACCAGCCCTCGCGCGGGGTCTCTGTGATGATCACCTCATCCGGGGCCAGCGTGATGGTCTCGCCGTCCACCTCGACGGAGGCCGTGCCCTCGCGCAGCGCCAGGGAGAGGGCGGCAGCGTCCGCGTCCGCCACAGCCTTGGCCACCTCCTGGACCCGCTTGCCGAACCGCTTGCCCAGGGCGCGGAAGTTGGCCTTCGCCGTGGTGTCGACCAGGGAGCCGCCGACCTCGCTGAGCGAGGCGAGCCCCTCGACGTTCAGCTCCTCCGTGATCTGCGCGTGCAGCTCCGGGTCCAGCGTGCCGAAGCCCGTGGCCGCGATCAGCGCGCGGGACAGCGGCTGGCGCGTCTTGACGCCCGACTCCGCGCGCGTGGCCCGGCCGAGCTCCACCAGACGCCGTACGAGGACCATCTGCTGGGACAGCTCGGGGTCGATGACGGAGAGGTCCGCCTCCGGCCAGGAGGACAGGTGGACCGACTCCGGGGCGTCCGGGGTGACCGGGACGATGAGGTCCTGCCAGACCCGCTCGGTGATGAACGGGGTCAGCGGGGCCATCAGCTGGGTGACCGTCCGGACGACCTCGTGCAGGGTGCGCAGCGCGGCCTTGTCGCCCTGCCAGAAACGGCGGCGGGAGCGGCGGACGTACCAGTTCGACAGGTCGTCGACGAACGCGGAGAGGAGCTTGCCGGCGCGCTGGGTGTCGTAGGACTCCAGAGCCTGCGTCACCTGGTCGGTGAGCGCGTGGAGTTCGGACAGCAGCCAGCGGTCCAGGACCGGGCGGTCGGCCGGGGCCGGGTCCGCCGCGCTGGGCGCCCAGTCGGACGTGCGGGCGTACAGTGCCTGGAAGGCGACCGTGTTCCAGTACGTCAGGAGGGTCTTGCGGACGACCTCCTGGATCGTGCCGTGGCCCACGCGGCGGGCCGCCCACGGGGAGCCGCCCGCGGCCATGAACCACCGCACCGCGTCCGCCCCGTGCTGGTCCATCAGCGGGATCGGCTGCAGGATGTTGCCCAGATGCTTGGACATCTTGCGGCCGTCCTCGGCGAGGATGTGACCGAGGCACACGACGTTCTCGTACGACGACTTGTCGAAGACCAGGGTGCCGATCGCCATCAGCGTGTAGAACCAGCCGCGGGTCTGGTCGATCGCCTCGGAGATGAACTGCGCCGGGTAGCGGCTCTCGAACAGCTCCTTGTTCTTGTACGGGTATCCCCACTGCGCGAACGGCATCGAGCCCGAGTCGTACCAGGCGTCGATGACCTCGGGCACGCGCGTGGCCGTCCCGCCGCACTCGGGGCAGGCGAAGGTGACCGCGTCGATGAACGGGCGGTGCGGGTCGAGGGCCGACTGGTCGGTGCCCGTCAGCTCGGTCAGCTCCGCGCGGGAGCCCACCACGGTGAGGTGGTTGTCCTCGCAGCGCCAGATCGGGAGCGGGGTGCCCCAGTAGCGGCTGCGGGACAGGGCCCAGTCGATGTTGTTGTTCAGCCAGTCGCCGTACCGGCCGTGCTTGACGGTGTCCGGGAACCAGTTGGTGTTCTCGTTCTCCTGGAGGAGGCGGTCCTTGACGGCCGTGGTGCGGATGTACCAGGAGGGCTGCGCGTAGTACAGGAGCGCGGTGTGGCAGCGCCAGCAGTGCGGGTAGCTGTGCTCGTACGGCACGTGCCTGAAGAGCAGACCGCGGTCCCGGAGGTCCTCGGTGAGCTTCTCGTCGGCCTTCTTGAAGAAGACACCGCCCACGAGCGGGACGTCCTCCTCGAAGGTGCCGTTCGGGCGGACCGGGTTGACCACCGGAAGGCCGTACGCGCGGCAGACCTTGAGGTCGTCCTCGCCGAAGGCGGGGGACTGGTGGACCAGACCCGTACCGTCCTCGGTCGTCACGTACTCCGCGTTCACCACGTAGTGGGCGGGCTCCGGGAACTCCACGAGCTCGAACGGACGTTGATACGTCCAGCGCTCCATCTCGGCGCCGGTGAAGGTCTCGCCGGTGGTCTCCCAGCCCTCGCCGAGGGCCTTGGCGAGCAGCGGCTCGGCGACGACGAGCTGCTCTGCGCTGTCGGGGCCCTTCGTGGCGACGACGTAGGTGACCTCGGGGTGGGCGGCGACGGCCGTGTTGGACACCAGCGTCCAGGGGGTCGTCGTCCAGACCAGGAGTGCGGCACGGCCGGCCAGCGGACCGGAGGTGAGCGGGAAACGGACGTACACGGAGGGGTCGACGACCGTCTCGTAGCCCTGTGCCAGCTCGTGGTCCGAGAGGCCCGTCTGGTCGCGCGGGCACCAGGGGGCGACGCGGTAGTCCTGGACCAGCAGGCCCTTGTTGAAGATCTCCTTCAGCGACCACCAGACCGACTCGATGTACTCGGGGTCCATGGTGCGGTAGGCGTCGTCGAGGTCGACCCAGTAGCCCATGCGGGTCGTCAGCTCGGTGAAGGCGTCGGTGTGCCGGGTCACGGAGTCGCGGCACTTGGCGTTGAACTCGGCGATGCCGTACGCCTCGATGTCCTGCTTGTCGGTGAAGCCCAGCTCCTTCTCGACCGCCAGCTCCACCGGGAGGCCGTGGCAGTCCCAGCCGGCCTTGCGGCCCACGTGGTAGCCGCGCATGGTCCGGAAGCGGGGGAAGACGTCCTTGAAGACGCGCGCCTCGATGTGGTGGGCGCCCGGCATGCCGTTGGCCGTGGGCGGGCCCTCGTAGAACACCCACTCGGGGCGCCCCTCGGACTGGTCCAGGGTCTTGGCGAAGATCTTCTGCTCGCGCCAGAAGTCGAGCACGGCGTGCTCGAGCGCGGGCAGGTCGACCTGGGCGGGTACCTGGCGGTACGTCGGCGTTGTCATCAGCGAGCTTCCTCCGGCGGACTTTCTGCCTTCCGTCCGGAGGGACGAGAGCTACGGTTTTCC
The DNA here is from genome assembly GCF_044747445.1 of Streptomyces sp. NPDC090083. Lineage (NCBI taxonomy): Bacteria > Bacillati > Actinomycetota > Actinomycetes > Kitasatosporales > Streptomycetaceae > Streptomyces > Streptomyces sp. NPDC090083. The sequence goes on from NZ_JBIVED010000007.1 coordinate 87,398, forward strand.
GTACGCCGTGTGCGGCGCGCTCCCGCGGTACCACCCTCCTTGGCTCCCCGGTGCGTCCCGCGCATCAGTGAGCCCCCTCATTGGGGTCGCGATACCGGGTCTACCGGCCGCTGCCCCGAGGCTGCGGCTTTCTTCCGGCGGCTCCGGGGTGATCTTCACGTCGCGCTCGCCCCCGGGCTTCCACCGTCCCCGGGTCGCTCTGGGCTGCGTACGCCGCTACTCGTCCCCATCCACGCTTCTCGCTCCGCCCAGTGTACGGGGCCGCACGGACAACGGCCGACCGGTTTTCCGGGGGTCCCGGCGGGAGACCCGCCGACCCGCCGCGTGACTCGAATGGCGCTGAACACGCGTTCGGCGTTCGGGGTGCCGGACCGGGCGGATTACCCGGCGGGGAGCTGGGCACAACGGATGAAGGCTCGTCGCGTGAGGCCAGGGGGGTGGACGTATCGGGCGGCGTGCCCCGTTGCCGCGGGACTCAAGTCGATTTATCGTCCCAGCACGATTCGCGTGCGTGATCACAAAATGTGAGAAGGGGCCGCGGCCATGGTGGCGAAGAAGACCGCAACGAAGAAGACCGCGGCGAAGAAGGCGGTCGCTACGAAGGCGGCTTCTTCGAAGAAGGCGACCGGGGAAGGGGCCGGGAGACCGGGGGCCGCGAAGGGGGCGGCGGCCGGGAAGAGCACCGCGAGATCCACGGCTACGAAGAAGGCGACGGCTACGAAGACGACCGTGACGAAGAGGACGGCCACGGCCGAGGAAACGGGGGCCTCGGAGGCGGCTGCCGCTCCCAAGGCCACGGTGACCAGGAAGACCGCCGTGAAGAAGGCGGTCACGAAGAAGACGGTCGCCGAGAAGGCGGTCGCGAAGAAGGCGGCGGTGAAGAAAGCAGCCGTGAAGAGAACGGCCGCGAAGAAAATCGCCGCCCCGGAGAGCACGTCCGCGAAGAGCGGTCCTCCGGAGAGCATCACCGGTACGAAGAGCGGTTCCACGGAGAGCGCGACGGGCACGAATAGCGCCACGGGCGCGACGAGCGCCACCGGCACGAAGAAGAGCGCGGCCAAGAAGGCCAAGGCGGGCGCGGCGCAGGCCGCGGAGCAGACGGGAGCCACGACGGTGGTTGCGAAGAAGACTCCGGGTACGGCCACGGCGGCGAAGAGGGCCGTTCCGAAGGCGCGGGTCGCGGCGGTGCCCGGTGAGCTCGCGGTACGCCCGGGAGAGGACCCCTGGACGCCGGAGGAGGTCGAGGAGGCCCGTACCGAGCTGCAGTCCGAGGCCGCGCGGCTGAGCGAGGAGATCACCTCCACCGAGCGGGCCCTCGCCGGTCTGATGCGGGACTCCGGGGACGGCGCGGGCGACGACGACGCCGACACCGGCACCAAGAACATCACGCGCGAGAGCGAGATGGCGCTGGCCGCCAACGCGCGCGAGATGCTGATCCAGACCGAGCGCGCCCTGGGGAAGCTGGACGCCGGCACCTACGGCCTGTGCGAGAACTGCGGCAACCCGATCGGCAAGGCCCGTATGCAGGCCTTCCCCCGGGCCACCCTCTGCGTCGAGTGCAAGCAGAAGCAGGAACGCCGGTACTGAGGCCCCCGACAGGTGTGCCGTACCCTCGTCCTGAGTTAGGTACCTAGGCTGAGGGACTCACGTGGCAGAGGCGGAGCGCATCATCGGTACGCCGGATACCCCAGAGACGGCGGGGGCCGAGCCGGAGCGGGGTGACACTGCGTCGCCCCCCAGGGGCAAACGCCGGATCGCCGTCCTGTTCGTGGTGGCCGCGTTCGCGTACACCCTCGACCTGGTCAGCAAGCTGCTGGTGGTCGCCAAGCTGGAGCACCACGCGCCGATCGAGGTGTTCGGGGACTGGCTGGAGTTCCACGCGATCCGCAACCCGGGCGCCGCCTTCGGGTTCGGCGCGGCCTTCACGGTCATCTTCACGATGATCGCCGCCGCCGTGATCGTGGTGATCGCCCGGCTGGCCCGCAAGCTCTACAGCCTGCCGTGGGCCATCGCGCTCGGCCTGCTGCTGGGCGGTGCGCTGGGCAACCTCACCGACCGGATCTTCCGCTCGCCCGGCGTCTTCCAGGGCGAGGTCGTCGACTTCATCGCGCCCAAGGGCTTCGCCGTCTTCAACCTCGCCGACTCGGCGATCGTGTGCGGCGGCATCCTGATCGTGCTGCTCTCCTTCCGCGGCCTGGACCCGGACGGCACCGTCCACAAGGACTGACCGCGCGGGCGGTCGCGCCGGTCGCGGTACCGCCCGCCGCGGGGGCTTCGGTAAGGCGGTGTCGGACCCGTCCGGCATACTCGACCGGGTGAGCACAGTTCCCGAGATCCGCAACCTGCCCGTGCCCGACGGTCTGGAGGGCGAGCGTGTCGACGCCGCCATCTCCCGCATGTTCGGCTTCTCCCGTACGAAGGCCGCCGAGCTGGCCGCGGCGGGGAAGGTCACGGTCGACGGCTCGGTGGTCGGGAAGTCCGAGCGTGTGCACGGCGGGGCGTGGCTCGAGGTGGAGATGCCGCAGGCGCCCGCGCCCGTGCAGATCGTCGCCGAGCCGGTCGAGGGCATGGAGATCGTCTACGACGACGACGACGTGATCGTGATCGTGAAGCCGGTCGGCGTCGCCGCCCATCCCAGTCCCGGCTGGACGGGGACCACGGTCATCGGCGGTCTGGCCGCCGCCGGGTACCGCGTCTCGACGTCCGGTGCCGCCGAGCGCCAGGGCATCGTGCACCGCCTCGACGTCGGCACCTCCGGGCTGATGGTCGTCGCCAAGTCGGAGCGGGCCTACACCTCCTTGAAGCGCCAGTTCAAGGAGCGCACGGTCGACAAGCGCTACCACACGCTGGTCCAGGGCCACCCCGACCCGACCAGCGGCACCATCGACGCCCCCATCGGCCGCCACCCGAACCACGACTACAAGTGGGCCGTCACCGCCGAGGGCAAGCCGTCCGTCACGCACTACGACCTCATCGAGGCGTTCCGCGCGGCCTCCCTGCTCGACGTGAAGCTGGAGACCGGCCGCACCCACCAGATCCGCGTGCACATGGCGGCCCACCGCCACCCGTGCGTGGGCGACCTGACCTACGGCGCCGACCCGACGCTCGCCAAGCGGCTGCGGCTGACCCGCCAGTGGCTGCACGCCGTGCGGCTCGGCTTCGAGCATCCCGCGGACGGCCAGTGGGTCGAGTTCGAGAGCGGCTACCCGGACGACCTCCAGCAGGCGCTGGACCTGGTGCGCGAGGAGACGTACGCATGAGCCCGGCCTCGTACGCGGTGCGTGTCGCCGAGGACCCGGCCGACCGTGAGGCCTGCTTCGCGGTGCGCAAGGAGGTCTTCGTCGTCGAGCAGGGCGTGGACCAGGACATCGAGTACGACGCCTACGACGCGGTGGCGACGCATGTGCTGGCCGTGCGGGAGGACGGGGTGCCGCTCGGGACCGGGCGTCTGCTGTTCGGGGAGGCCGCCGCGGCGAAGACCGGCGGGGACGTCACCGTGGGGTCCCTGGGGCGGCTGGCCGTGAGCAAGGAGGCGCGCGGGCTCGGCGTCGGGGTCGCGCTGGTGCGGGCCATCGAGGACGCGGCACGCGCGCGCGGTCTGGCCGCCGTGGATCTGCACGCGCAGACGCATGCCCTGGGGTTCTACGAGCGGCTCGGCTACGAGGCGTACGGGCCGGAGTTCCCGGACGCCGGTATTCCGCACCGGGCGATGCGGCGGGCGCTGACCCCGGCCCGGTGAGCGGGGCCGCGGGCGCGGTCCGTGAGGGGCTCGGCATCCGACGGGCGTCGAAAGTGCTGGTCGGGCGGGCGGCGTGGCAGGCTTGGGCGTCCGCTAGTTGACGTCGAGATCCCGCCGGAGCCCTGACCGTGGATCAATTGGCCCTCCTCTTCGTCCTGTTGCTCGGGGCTGTGGTGAGCGTCCCGCTGGGGGACCGGTTCGGTCTGCCGGCGCCGGTGCTCATGACCCTCCTCGGGATAGTCCTCGCGGTGGCCGACTTCGTGCCGAACGTGAACGTCCCGCCCGACCTGATCCTCCCCCTGCTGCTGCCACCGCTGCTGTACGCGGCCGTACGGCGTACCTCCTGGCGGCAGTTCACCGCGAACATCCGGCCCATCTTCCTGCTGGCCGTGGCCCTGGTGTTCGTCACGACCCTCGCCGTGGCCGCCGTCGCGAGCGCGATCGTGCCGGGGCTGCCGATAGCTGCCGCCGTGGCGCTCGGTGCGCTGGTGGCGCCGCCCGACCCGGTCGCCGCGACCGCCGTCGCCGGGCAGCTCGGGCTGCCGCGCCGGCTGGTGTCGATCCTGGAGGGCGAGGGCCTGTTCAACGACGTCACGGCCATCGTGCTCTACCACGTGGCGATCGCCGCCGCCGTGAGCGGGAGCTTCGACTTCTGGCGTGCCGGGATCGACTTCGTACTGTCCGCCGTCGTCGCCGTGGTGGTCGGTGTGGCGCTGGGCTGGGCTGCGAACAGACTGATGTCGCTCCTCGACGACGCCACCCTCCAGATCGGCCTGACCCTCCTGGTGCCGTACGCCTCGTACGTCCTGGCCGACGAACTGCACGGCTCCGGTGTCCTCGCCGTGCTCACCACCGCGCTGTTCCTCTCCGAGTACGCCTTCGGCGCGGACGACGTGCTGACCCGGCTCGCCGGGGCGACCGTGTGGGACGTCGTGGACACGCTGGTCACCGGGGTCGCGTTCGGGCTCATCGGACTCGAACTGCACAACGCGATCCGGACCGCGTCCGGCCGGTGGGGCGAGATGCTGGGCTGGGCCGCCGCGATCGTCGGGGTCGTGGTCGTCGTACGGCTGGCGTGGTTGCTGCCCGCGACCTGGCTGACGAAACGGCTGCACGCCAAACGGGACTACGACGAGGAGATCCCGACGTCCTGGCGGGAGACCGTGATCATGTGGTGGGCGGGGATGCGCGGGGTGGCGTCCGTCGCCCTGGCGCTGGCGATTCCGCTGACCATGGACGACGGGTCGGCGTTCCCCGACCGGGACGAGATCGTGTTCATCGCGTTCGGCGTGATCATGGCGACGCTGGTGCTCCAGGGGCTCACACTGCCGTGGCTGGTGAAGAAGCTCGGGGTGCGGGCCGACACCGACAGCGAGCAGGCCTTCGAGAAGGAACTGGCGGTGCGGGCGGCGAAGGCCGCGAAGCGGCGGCTGCGGGAGATCGAGGACGTGGAGGAGCTGCCGGAGGAGGTGTCCGAGCAACTGCTGCGGCGGGCCTTCGACATCGGGGTGCGGATCTCTCCCGAGGTGGGGGACGGGGAGCGGCGGGAGGCCTACGAGAAGCGGGCGAAGCGGGTGAAGAAGATGCGGCGGATCCAGGCGGAGATGATGAGCGCGGCCCGGCACGAGGTGTTGGCGGCGCGCAGTGAGCCGGGGGCGGACCCGGAGATCGTGGACCGGGTGCTGCGGCATCTCGACGTCCGCAGTCTGCGGTGAGGCTCCCGCGCGCACCGGGCCGTCACGGGCGGCCGGGAGGCGGGCCGCTCTCCCGTGGGCCGGGCGCTGTCGGCGGCCATCGGCCGAATCGGCCGTCGTCGGCCCCACCCTCTTTGTAGGCTCGCGCCATGGTTCGCAACGTGGTCATCAGTGGTGGTGGTACGGGGATCGGGCTCGCCGCGGCGCATGTCTTCGCGGCCGACGGGGACCGGGTGTTGCTGCTCGGGCGGCGGCGCGAGGTCCTGGAGAAGGCGGCGGTGCCGGGTGCGTCGACCTATGCCGGGGACCTGAGTGAGCCCGAGGTCGTGCGCGGGGTCGCGCGGTTCGTCGCCGAGGAGTTCGGGACCGTGGACGTGCTGGTGCACGCCGCGGGCGGTACGGGAGCGCTGGAGCCGGAGAGCGCGAGCAAGGATCCGCTGGACCGGGTCGCGCACGACTGGACGGTCACCTTCCGTATCAACACGCTGAGCGCCGCGCTGCTCACCGAGGCCCTGCGCACGCGGCTCGCGGAACCGGGCGGGCGGGTGCTGTTCGTGAGCTCCATCGCCGCGTACCGGGGTTCGGGCAGCGGGGCGTACGGCGGGGCCAAGGCCGCGCTGCATCCGTACGCCCATGATCTGGCCCGGGATCTCGGGCCGCGCGGCATCACCGTGAACGTGGTCGCGCCCGGGTACATCGAGGACACGGAGTTCTTCGGCCCGCGGATCGACCCGGCCCGGCGCGAGCGGCTCATCGGCGACACGTCCACCGGGCGGGCCGGTACACCCGGGGACGTCGCCGCGACCCTGCACTGGCTGGCCTCACCGGCCGCCGGGCATGTCACCTCGCAGGTGATCCAGGTCAACGGCGGGGCCGAGCGCGGGCGTTGAGGGGGAGCGGACCGGACCGGGGGCCCGGAGCCGGGCGACGGCCGGCCGCGGCCCCCGGTGGACGCGCGCCCTCACCCCCGGTTGCCCCGCGGAGGCTCGTGCGGCGTCCGGCCCCCGCCCGCGCCGTTCGGTGACGGATCGTCCGAGGGGATCGGGGCCGCGTCCGCCGTGTTCACGCGGGGCAGGGCGTACGGGTGCTCCACGTACAGCCAGCGGATCATCTGTTCGCGGACGGTGACGCGGACCGTCCAGATGTCGTCCGCGTCCTTCGCCGTGACCAGGGCGCGGACCTCCATCGTGTTGGGCGTGGTGTCGGTGACGACGAGGCCGTAGTTGCGGCCGTCCCAGGCGGGGCAGGCGCGGAGGATGTCGCGGAGCTGTTCGCGCATCGCGTCGACGGGGGCCGAGTGGTCGACCTGGAAGTAGACGATGCCGGTCATCTGCGGGGTGCCGCGCGACCAGTTCTCGAACGGCTTGGACGTGAAGTACGACACCGGCATGGTGATCCGGCGCTCGTCCCAGGTCCGTACCGTCAGGAAGGTGAGGGTGATCTCCTCGATCGTGCCCCACTCGCCGTCCACCACCACGGTGTCGCCGATCCGCACCATGTCACCGAAGGCGATCTGCAGCCCCGCGAAGAGGTTGGCGAGCGTGGACTGCGCCGCGACACCGGCGACGATGCCGAGGACGCCCGCCGAGGCCAGCAGCGAGGCACCGGCCGCGCGCATCGCCGGGAACGTCAGCAGCATCGCGGCGACCGCCACCACGCCGACGATCGCGGCCACCACCCGCATGATCAAGGTCACCTGGGTCCGCACCCGGCGGACCCGGGCCGCGTCGTGGGAGACGCGGGCGTAGCGCGAGTACGACGCCTCCACGACCGCGGCGGCGATCCGGATCATCAGCCAGGCGGTGGCGCCGATCAGCACCAGGGTCAGGGTCTGGCCGATGCCGACCCGGTGTTCCTCCAGGAGCTGGGCCTGGTCGTAGGAGCCTCTGAGGAAGGCCGCGCAGAGCAGCAGGTGGTAGGGCACGCGGCCTCGGCGCAGCAGTCCCCACAGGGTGGTGTCGTCGTGTCGGGCGTCCGCCTTCCGCAGCAGCAGGTCGGTGACCCAGCCGATGAGCAGCGTGAGGACGACGGAGCCGCCGATGACGATCAGCGGGCGCAGTACGTTCTCCATGCGTCCGACCGTACTGGCACGATGGCTTCATGAACATCATGCTCTTCCACTCGACGTACGGTCCCCGGCCGGCTGTCCGCGAGGCCGCCGAGCGGCTGCGCGCGGCGGGCCACGAGGTGTGGACGCCGGACCTCTTCGAGGGGCGTACGTTCGAGACGGTCGAGGAGGGCATGGCCTTCAACGACGGGATCGGCAAGGACGAACTGCTGAAGCGGGCCGTGCTGGCCGCCGCCCCCTATTCGGAGCGCGGGCTCGTCTACGCCGGGTTCTCGCTCGGTGCCTCCGTCGCGCAGACCCTCGCCCTCGGCGACGAGAAGGCCCGCGGGCTGCTGCTCCTGCACGGCACCTCGGACATCGCGGCCACCGCCTCCGTCGACGGTCTGCCGGTGCAGCTGCACGTCGCCGAGCCGGACCAGTTCGAGACGGACGACTGGCTCAGCTCCTGGTACCTGCAGATGGGCCGGGCGGGAGCCGACGTGGAGATCTACCGGTACGCCGGAGCCGGCCACCTGTACACCGACCCCGGCCTCCCGGACTACGACGAGGAGGCCGCCGAGGCCACCTGGCGGGTGTCGCTCGGCTTCCTCGACAGCCTGTAGCTACACGGGGTCGTACGTCCGCTCGACCTTCTGCGTGCCGCTGCGCGTACGGTACGACCGCTCCCAGGACGAGGTCGCGGTCGGCGAGGTGCGGTCGGACAGGACGTAGTAGTCCATCTGCGCGCGGTCGGCGGTGATGTCGAGGACGCCGTAGCCGTGGCGGTCCGTGTCGACCCAGTGGACGTGCCGGTTGGCGACCTGGATGAGGGGCGCGGCGAGCGCGGAGACCGTGCCCTCGGGGACCTTGACGAGGTCGTCGAGGTTGTCGGAGGTCACCGAGGTGATCACGAACTCCGTCGCCGCGGACGGCGACAGCGGATACGTGCCGGCGTCCACCGGTACGTCGTTGGCCCAGGACATGTGGATGTCACCGGTGAGGAAGACCGTGTTGCCGATCGCGTTCGAGCGCAGGTGGGCGAGGAGTTCACGGCGGTCGTCGGTGTAGCCGTCCCACTGGTCGGTGTTGACGCCGATGCCGCCCTGCGGCAGGTCCAGCAGCTTGGCGAGCGGTGTGAGCAGGTCGGCGGTGAGCGAGCCGATGACGAACGGCGCGATCATCACCGAGTTGCCGACCAGCCGCCACTTGGTGTCCGAGGCCTTCAACCCGGCCTTCAGCCAGTCGAGTTGGGCCCGGCCCGTGATCGTGCGGTCCGGGTCGTCGACCGCGCCGCTGCCCGAACTCGCCTGCTGCGAGCGGAAGGAGCGCAGATCGAGCAGCGAGAGGTCGGCCAGCCTGCCGAAGCGGAGGCGCCGGTAGGTGGTGCCCGCTATCGCCGGGCGGACCGGCATCCACTCGAAGTACGCCTGTTTCGCGGCCGCCTGACGGGCCGTCCAGGTGCCCTCGGCGCCCTCGGTGTGGTTGACCGCGCCGCCCGACCAGGCGTTGTCCGCGAACTCGTGGTCGTCCCAGATCGCGATGACCGGCGCCTTCACATGCAGGGCCTGGAGGTCGGGGTCGGTCTTGTATCTGCCGTGCCGGGTGCGGTAGTCGGCGAGCGTGATGATCTCGTTCAGGGGCGCGTGCGGCCGTACGACCGTGCCGCGCGTCCCGTACTCGCCGGACTTGTACTCGTAGATGTAGTCCCCGAGATGCAGCCACGCGTCCAGGTCGCCGCGGGCCGCGAGATGGCGGTACGACGAGAAGTAGCCCGCCTCCCAGTTGGCGCAGGTGACGACGCCGAAGCGCAGGCCGGTCACGTCGGCGTCCGCCGCCGGCGCGGTGCGGGTGCGCGCCGTGGGGGAGTCGGTGCCGCCCGCCGAGAAGCGGAACCAGTAGTCGGTGGCCGGTTCCAGGCCGCGGATGTCGGCCTTGACGGTGTGGTCGGAGGCGGCGCTCGTGGTGAGGGAGCCCCGGGAGACGACGCTCGTGAACGCCTTGTCCCGGGCGACGGTCCAGCTCACCTCGGTGTCCGGGCCGAGCCCCGAACCCGGGACGGCCTCGGCGGTGGGCGTCACCCGGGTCCACAGCAGGATCCCGTCCGGGAGCGGGTCCCCGGAGGCGACGCCGTGCAGGAAGGCGGGCGTCTCGGTGGCGGCTCCGGCGGGCAGCGCGGCGACGAGCGGGCCGGCCAGAACGGCGGTGGCGGCCGCGGCCTTGACGACCGTACGGCGGCGCGGGGAGGGCGGGTTGACACCCTCGGTTGCTCTGTATCGACTGGTCACGAGCGATCAGGTTACTGACCGGTATCAACGAGAGCGGGCGAACTCGCAAAAGTTCGCCCGCTCTTCCACCGCCCGTCGACTCAGCTCTTGAGCGCCGCGTCCACGACCCGGTTGAAGTCGGCCACCGACATGGGCGGGTTGCCCGAGGAGTCGGCGGTCAGCATCTTGCCGTTCATGACGAAGCTCGGGGTGCCCGTCACGCCGTCCTTGTTGTTGTCGAAGGTCTTCGACATGGCCATCGCCCAGGCGTCGTAGGTGCCCTTCTTCACGGCGGTCTGGAACGCCGTGTTGTTCTTCAGCGCGGAGACCGTGTCGGCGACCTTGATCAGGTAGCTGTCGTCCTTGAACTTGTCGGTCGTCTCCTCCGGGTGGTACTTCGTCGAGTACAGCGCCGACTTGTACTCCAGGAACGCGGTGGGGCTGACGTTCAGCGCGGCGCCCAGGGCGCTCAGCGCGTTCTTGGAGCCCACGCCGTTGTCGTGGTTGTCGATGAACGTGCCACCGATGTACTGGATCTTGTACTTGCCATCGTCGACGTCCTTGACGACGGTCGAACCGACGGTCTGCTCGAACTGGGCGCAGACCGGGCAGCGCGGGTCCTCGTACTCCTTGAGCGTCTTCTTCGCGCTCGCCTTGCCGATGACGACCGTCGTGCCCTTGGTGCCCGAGGTGTTCGCCGGGGCGGTGACCTTGGCGTCCTTCAGGCCCTCCCAGTAACTGGGCTTGTTGTTCTGGACGACGGCGTAGCCTATGCCGCCGGCTATCGCGAGGACGCCGACGACCGAACCGGCGACGACCAGCTGCCGCTTGACCTTCGCGCGCTTGGCCTGGCGCTCGCGCTCGGCGCGCAGCCGCTCACGGGCCGCCGACTTCGCCGCTGCGCTGTTCCGCTTGCTCATGTTGGTGATCTCCATATGGGACGCGTACACGTCGTACGCGGAATACGTGTGGGGGACTCGGAGGTGCTCAGGTACCTGTGGTGCGTTCAGACCGCGAGGAGGACCGAGCACGGCGGTCCACGCCGTCCCAGGGAGTGCACCAGCAGCCGCTCACGGGCGGTGGCCGTGCGGTGCGTCGGGCGCAGCAGCCGGCGGACCGGCGCGGTGCGGCGGCCCGTCACCGCGGCGACGGCCAGCAGCAGCGGGCGGAAGCCCACCGCGGTCGCCGCGCGCAGCAGTTCGGAGATCGCGCGCTCACCGCGGCGCAGATAGGCGGCGGCCAGCAGCCCGACACAGAGGTGCGCGGCCAGCAGCAGCCAGGCGGCGGTGGCGTCGGTGTGCGCGAGCAGCGCCGCCGCCTGCGGGGGCTCGCCCGTCACCCGGGCCAGCGAGGTGCCCACGTCGCCGCCGCTGCACAGCACGTCCAGGCCGACCGCGCGCAGCGGTCCGGCGACCGGGCCGCCCGCCCTGCCGTAGCAGGCGTGCTGGCCGGTGGTGAAGACCGTGTCGGCGGCCAGTTCCAGCGGGATCAGGAGGGCGGCGATCCGGCCGAAGCCGCGCTCGCGGCCCGCCAGCGCGTACGCGATGACGAACACGGTGGCGGTGATCGCCGCCACCGTGCCGAGCGGCAGGGGGGCCCGGGACAGCAGCACGTGCGACGCGGTGCTGAGCGTCACGACCAGTGCCGTGAACAGCGCCGCGCGCACGGCCCTGAGCTGGATCCCGGATATGTCCATAGCGGAGAAGAGTCTGTCACGTGCTCCGGTAAGGCACCGCTAAAGGGTTCCTGTGAGCGCGCGGATGGTTACAGACCCGGAATCCGGCCGTTGCGGAACAGGTCGACGAAGGTCTGGTGGTCGGCACGCGCGCGTGCGCCGTAGGTGTGCGCGAAGTCGACGAGCACGCCCGCGAAGCCGTCCTCGTCGCCCGCGATGGCCGCGTCGATGGCCCGCTCCGTGGAGAACGGCACCAGGGACTCGCCGGACTGGTCGTCGGCCGCCGCGTGCATCGCCGCCGTGGCCCGCCCCAGGTCCGCGACGACGGCGGCGATCTCCTCCGGGTCGTCGATGTCGCTCCAGTCCAGGTCCACCGCGTACGGCGACACCTCGGCGACCAGCTGCCCGGCCCCGCCCAGCTCGGTCCAGCCGAGCCACGGGTCCGCGTGCGCCTGGAGGGCGCGCTGCGAGATGACCGTGCGGTGGCCCTCGTGCTGGAAGTAGTCCCGGATCGCCGGGTCCGTGATGTGCCGCGAGACGGCCGGCGTCTGGGCCTGCTTGATGTAGATCACCACATCGTTCTCCAGGGCGTCGCTGTTGCCCTCCAGAAGGATGTTGTACGACGGCAGTCCGGCCGAGCCGATGCCGATGCCTCGGCGGCCGACGACGTCCTTCACGCGGTACGAGTCCGGGCGGTCCAGGGAGGACTCCGGGAGCGTCTCCAGATAGCCGTCGAAGGCGGCGAGGACCTTGTACCGGGTCGCCGCGTCCAGCTCGATGGAGCCGCCGCCCGGTGCGAAGCGGCGCTCGAAGTCACGGATCTCCGTCATCGAGTCCAGCAGCTCGAAGCGGGTCAGCGAGCGGGCCGTGCGCAGCGCGCCCAGGAGCGGGCCGTCGGCCGTGTCCAGCGTGAACGGCGGCACCTCGTCGCTCTTCGCGCCGGTCGCCAGCGCGTGGATCCGCTCGCGGTACGCGCCCGCGTAGACCTGCACCAGCTCGGTGATCTGCTCGTCACTGAGCGCCTTCGCGTACCCGATGAGCGCCACGGAGGCGGCGAAGCGCTTGAGGTCCCAGGTGAAGGGGCCGACGTAGGCCTCGTCGAAGTCGTTCACGTTGAAGACCAGGCGGCCGTTCGAGTCCATGTAGGTGCCGAAGTTCTCGGCGTGCAGGTCGCCGTGGATCCACACGCGCGAGGTGCGGTCGTCCAGGTACGGGCCGCCCCGCTTCTCGGCGTCCAGGTCGTGGTAGAAGAGCGCCGCCGTGCCCCGGTAGAACGCGAAGGCCGACGCTGCCATCTTCCGGAACTTCACCCGGAACGCGGCCGGGTCGGCGGCCAGGAGCTCGCCGAAGGCGGTGTCGAAGACGGCAAGGATCTCCTCGCCGCGGTGCTCGTCGTTGAGCTGCGGAACCGACATCGCTCTGTGCCTCCCGGTACAGGTGGTGCGTGACATGTGACGGGTCTGTCGTCACCTTCCAACGCTCGAAGGTACGTGGGAGTGCCCGCCCACCCGTCACCCGGCCACCACTCCCCGACGAGACGCTCCGCGTCACGGTATTCATCTCGTGTGTCAGTGGCGAGGCATAGGATTCGGTCTCGTCCCCCCAGACCGCCCGCTGCCCGTCGTCCCTCGTTTTCCCTGGAGGCCAAGCCGTGTCAAAGCCGCCGTTCACGCACCTGCACGTCCACACCCAGTACTCGCTCCTGGACGGTGCCGCGCGGCTCAAGGACATGTTCGACGCGTGCAACGAGATGGGCATGACCCATATCGCGATGTCCGACCACGGCAACCTGCACGGGGCCTACGACTTCTTCCACTCGGCCAAGAAGGCGGGTGTCACCCCGATCATCGGCATCGAGGCGTACGTCGCCCCCGAGTCCCGGCGCAACAAGCGCAAGATCCAGTGGGGCCAGCCGCACCAGAAGCGGGACGACGTCTCCGGTTCCGGTGGTTACACCCACAAGACGATCTGGGCGGCGAACAAGACGGGCCTGCACAACCTCTTCAAGCTCTCCTCGGACGCGTACGCCGAGGGCTGGCTCCAGAAGTGGCCGCGCATGGACAAGGAGACCATCTCCCAGTGGTCCGAGGGGCTCATCGCCTCCACCGGCTGCCCCTCGGGCGAACTCCAGACCCGGCTGCGCCTCGGCCAGTACGACGAGGCCCTGAAGGCCGCCGCCGAGTACCAGGACATCTTCGGCAAGGACCGCTACTTCCTGGAGCTGATGGACCACGGCATCGAGATCGAACACCGGGTCCGTGACGGCCTGCTGGACATCGGCAAGAAGCTCGGCATCCCGCCCCTGGTGACGAACGACTCGCACTACACGTACGCCCACGAGTCGGTCGCGCACGACGCCCTCCTCTGCATCCAGACCGGCAAGAACCTCTCCGACCCGGACCGCTTCCGCTTCGACGGCACCGGCTACTACCTGAAGTCCACCGACGAGATGTACGCCGTGGACTCCTCGGACGCCTGGCAGGAGGGCTGCCGCAACACCCTCCTGGTCGCCGAGCAGATCGACACCTCCGGCATGTTCGAGGCCAAGAACCTCATGCCGAAGTTCGACATCCCGGACGGGTTCACGGAGGTCACCTGGTTCAAGGAGGAGGTCCGCCGCGGCATGGAGCGCCGCTTCCCCGGCGGCATCCCGGACGACCGCCAGAAGCAGGCGGACTACGAGATGGACGTCATCATCCAGATGGGGTTCCCGGGCTACTTCCTCGTCGTCGCCGACTTCATCATGTGGGCGAAGAACAACGGCATCGCGGTGGGCCCCGGCCGTGGTTCCGCGGCCGGCTCGATCGTCGCGTACGCCATGGGCATCACCGACCTCGACCCCATCCCGCACGGCCTGATCTTCGAGCGGTTCCTCAACCCCGAGCGCGTCTCCATGCCCGATGTCGACATCGACTTCGACGAGCGCCGGCGCGTCGAGGTGATCCGGTACGTGACCGAGAAGTACGGCGCCGACAAGGTCGCCATGATCGGCACCTACGGCAAGATCAAGGCCAAGAACGCCATCAAGGACTCCGCGCGCGTGCTGGGCTACCCGTACGCGATGGGCGACCGGCTCACCAAGGCGATGCCCGCCGACGTCCTCGGCAAGGGCATCGACCTCTCCGGCATCACCGACCCCAAGCACCCCCGCTACGGCGAGGCGGGCGAGATCCGCGGGATGTACGAGAACGAACCGGACGTCAAGAAGGTCATCGACACCGCCAAGGGCGTCGAGGGCCTGGTCCGGCAGATGGGTGTGCACGCGGCCGGCGTCATCATGTCCAGCGAACCCATCGTCGACCACGCCCCGGTGTGGGTCCGCCACACGGACGGCGTGACCATCACGCAGTGGGACTACCCGCAGTGCGAGTCGCTCGGCCTGCTGAAGATGGACTTCCTGGGCCTGCGCAACCTCACGATCATGGACGACGCCATCAAGATGGTGAAGTCCAACAAGGGCATCGACCTGGAGATGCTCGCCCTCCCGCTGGACGACCCCAAGACCTTCGAACTGCTCTGCCGCGGCGACACGCTGGGCGTCTTCCAGTTCGACGGCGGCCCGATGCGCTCCCTGCTGCGCCAGATGCAGCCCGACAACTTCGAGGACATCTCCGCCGTCTCGGCCCTGTACCGGCCCGGCCCGATGGGCATGAACTCGCACATCAACTACGCGGAGCGCAAGAACGGCCGCCAGGAGATCACCCCGATCCACAAGGAGCTGGAGGAGCCCCTGGAGGAGGTCCTCGCGGTGACCTACGGCCTGATCGTGTACCAGGAGCAGGTGCAGAAGGCCGCGCAGATCGTCGCCGGGTACTCGCTCGGCGAGGCCGACATCCTGCGCCGCGTGATGGGCAAGAAGAAGCCCGACGAACTGGCGAAGAACTTCGTCCTCTTCCAGAAGGGCGCCCAGGAGAAGGGCTTCAGCGACGAGGCGATCCAGGGCCTGTGGGACGTCCTGGTCCCCTTCGCCGGCTACGCGTTCAACAAGGCGCACTCCGCCGCGTACGGCCTGGTCTCGTACTGGACCGCCTACCTGAAGGCCAACTACCCGGCCGAGTACATGGCGGCCCTGCTCACCTCGGTCAAGGACGACAAGGACAAGTCCGCGATCTACCTCAACGAGTGCCGCCGCATGAAGATCAAGGTGCTCCCGCCGAACGTCAACGAGTCGGTGCACAACTTCGCCGCCCAGGGCGACGACGTGATCCTCTTCGGCCTGGAGGCCGTGCGCAACGTCGGCACGAACGTGGTCGACTCGATCATCAGGTCCCGCAAGGCGAAGGGGAAGTACGGCTCGTTCCCCGACTACCTGGACAAGGTCGAGGCCGCCGCCTGCAACAAGCGGACCACCGAATCCCTCATCAAGGCAGGGGCGTTCGACACCCTGGGCCACACCCGCAAGGGCCTGACCGCGCACTTCGAGCCGATGATCGACAACGTGGTGGCGGTCAAGCGCAAGGAGGCCGAGGGACAGTTCGACCTCTTCGGGGGGATGGGCGACGAGGACACCAGCGAGCCCGGCTTCGGACTCGACGTGGAGTTCACCACCGACGAGTGGGAGAAGACGTATCTCCTCGCCCAGGAGCGGGAGATGCTCGGCCTGTACGTCTCCGACCACCCGCTGTTCGGCCTGGAGCACGTGCTGTCCGACAAGGCCGACGCGGGCATCGCCCAGCTCACCGGGGGCGAGCACGCGGACGGCGCGGTCGTCACCATCGGCGGCATCATCTCGGGCCTCCAGCGCAAGATGACCAAGCAGGGCAACGCGTGGGCGATCGCCACCGTCGAGGACCTCGCGGGCTCCATCGAGTGCATGTTCTTCCCGGCGACCTACCAGCTGGTGTCGACCCAACTCGTCGAGGACGCCATCGTGTTCGTCAAGGGCCGGCTCGACAAGCGCGAGGACGTGCCGCGGCTGGTCGCGATGGAGCTGATGGTCCCCGACCTGTCGAACGCGGGCACCAACGCGCCCGTGATCCTGACGATCCCTGCGACCAGGGTCACCCCGCCGATGATCAGCAGGCTCGGTGAGATCCTCAGCCACCACCGGGGCGACAGCGAGGTCCGCATCAAGCTCCAGGGCCCGACCAAGACCACCCTCCTGCGCCTGGACCGGCACCGGGTGAAGCCGGACCCGGCCCTGTTCGGCGACCTGAAGGTGCTGCTCGGCCCGGCCTGCCTGGCCGGCTGAGCGAGAGACACGACCGAGGGGCGCATCCGTCGACGGATGCGCCCCTCGGTGCGTGCCTGAATCTCGACAGCCGCAAAAACAGGGATCAGTTGTGGCCGAAGCGCTTCTCGCGACTCTTGCGGGCCATGTCGCCCGGAGTCGCCTGGGCTATGCGCTGCTCGGCCTGGTCCTGTGCCGATGACGACCTGGTCTGCTCCGCAGCGCGGTCGGGCGCCGAGGACTTCTGCTGATCGCGGTTGTTCTTCCTGTTCTTGGCCATGGTGATCTACCTCCTGAAGGGATCTCGGGGCCAGGATCGGGACCAGATTCACATAGCCCTACAGAGATCGCATTTCGGATAATCACGGTCTGTGACAGGGTTGGTGGAGGAGCCGAATCCGCACACGCCACGCCGAAGATCGAGTTCGGGCCGTTAACCCCTGTGCGGTCGGGCAGACTCGAAGGAAGCCCGAAGCAAACCGACCGGGAAGAGGGTGAGTCGCGTGGACCGCTGCATCGTCCTGGTGGACGCCGGGTATCTGCTGGGGGCGGCGGCCAGTCTCCTCGCCGGAGAGCCCTCACGTTCCAGGATCACCGTCGATCACGCCGCCCTCATCCAGGGCCTGCGCGAGCGCGCCGAGTCCGACACCGAACGACCCCTGCTGCGCATCTACTGGTTCGACGGCGCCCCCGACCGCGTCCCCCAGCCCGAGCACCGCAGACTGCGCGTGATGCCCCGCGTCACCGTCCGCCTCGGCGCCCTGACCCGCAGCGACGGCCGCTGGGCGCAGAAGGGCGTCGACGCCGCCATGCACGCCGAGCTGACCGAGCTGGCCCGCAACCGCGCCTGCTCCGACGTCGTGCTCGTCACCGGCGACGGCGATCTGCTGCCGGGCATGATGGCCGCCAAGGAGCACGGCGTCGCCGTACACCTGTGGGCCGTGCAGGCCGCCGACGGGGACTACAACCAGTCCGAGGACCTGGTCGCCGAGGCCGACGAGCGGCGGGTGCTGGACCGGGCTTGGATCACCCAGGCCGTCCGGGCGAAGGATCTCGGCGGGGTGTGCGCGCCGCCGCCCGTGCCGCGGCCGGAGATCGCCGCCATCCTGTCCGCGCCGCTGCCCGAGTCCGCGCCCGCCGCGCGCGAGCGGCCGGCCGAGGAGAGCGAGCACGCGACCGCGGAGCCGGGCTCGGAGAACGGCACGCAGGAGCGGGTGCCCGCGCCCAAGGGCGTGCCCACCCCCAAGGACCTGGCGAGCCTGAAGGCCCCCGGCGCCGCCGCGCCCGCCCAGCAGCCCGCCGGCGCGACCCTGCGCTGGTCCTCCGACAAGGGGTGGGTCGACCGGCCGGGCGGCGCCGCCGAGCCGCCCGAGGTCGCCTCCATGCCGACGCTGGCGCAGCTGACCACCGCCGAGCAGCGCTGGGCCGACCGCGAGGAGGACATCACCACGGTCGGCGGAGACCCCTACGAGGTGGGCCAGGTCTTCGCCCGCCGCTGGATGGGCCGCCTCGGCGACCACGGCGGCCAGCTGCAGAAACTGTCCGGGATGTACCCCCGCGTCCCGCACCGCATCGACGGCGAACTGCTGCGCTACGCCGCCCGGTTCGGCCTCCTCGCGCACAAGGACGACCAGATCGACGAGCACGACCGGTACGCGATCCGGGCCGGGTTCTGGCGCGAGATCGACGTACGGACGGCGGCCGAGCACGCCCCGGCGGGGGATTGACGCTCTTTACCGGGGTATTTGCGGTTCTCGACCGACCCGCGAGCGGGCAGGGGCTCCGGACCCCGTAGTCTCGTTCCTTGTGAGTACGCGCGCGGGACAGGCATGTCGACACGGTGACGATGTCGTGTGCGCGGTGCGCGGGCTCAGCAAGACCTATCCGCCGGTGCGCGGCCGGCGCGGAGCGCCCGGCACCCCCGAGGTGCGGGCCACCGACGACGTCACCCTCGACATCCGCCGCGGCGAGATCTTCGGACTGCTCGGGCCGAACGGCGCCGGCAAGTCCACCCTCGTACGCCAGCTGACCGGGCTCATGCGGCCCGACGCCGGCAGCGTCGAGATCCTCGGCCACGACATCGTGCGCCACCCGGAGCGGGCCGCGCGGATCCTCGCCTACCTCGGCCAGGAGTCCACCGCCCTCGACGAACTCACCGTGTCGCTCGCCGCCGAGACCACCGCCCGGCTGCGCGGCCTCGACCTGCGCGAGGCACGGGCCGAGCGGGACGCCGTCCTCGACGAGCTGGGGCTCACGGCCATCGCCGGGCGGCCGCTGAAGAAGCTGTCCGGCGGGCAGCGGCGGCTGGCGTGTGTGGCCGCCGCGCTGGTCGGGGAGCGGCCGCTGCTGGTGCTGGACGAGCCGACCACGGGGATGGACCCGGTGGCGCGCAGGGCCGTGTGGTCCGCCGTCGACCGGCGCCGGGCCGAGCGCGGCTCCACCGTGCTGCTCGTCACCCACAACGTCATCGAGGCCGAGACCGTCCTCGACCGGGTCGCCGTCCTCGACCAGGGCAAGGTCATCGCCTGCGACACCCCCGCCGGGCTCAAGGAACAGGTCGCGGGCGAGGTGCGGGTCGAGCTGGTGTGGCGGGAGAAGCCGCCGCTGGACGTCCCGGAGGTCGCCGCGCTGCGGGACCGCGCCGTCGAGTCGGGCCGCCGCTGGACGCTCCGGCTGGCCCCCGAGGAGGCCCGGGTCGCGGTCGCCACGGTGACCGGCGGGGCCGCGTTCGCCGCCCTGGACGACTTCACCCTGGCCACGCCCAGCCTGGAGGACGTGTACCTGGCACTGGGCGGCAACGCGCAGGGGCTGGTGAAGGCATGAGTACACGAGCCGTCGTATCCGTATGGGACAGGGCGACTGCCGGCGTCGAGAGGAGCAGCGCGACGTGAGTGTCGTAACCGCCGATGTTCTGCCGAGTGGTTCCCTGGCCGTGCCGGAGGCCACCGCCTCGGGCGCGGCCGAGCTGGGGCCGAAGGCAAGGCTGTGGCCGTCCATGGCCGCCGTGTACCGGGCGCAGCTGTCCCGGGCGCGGGTCGCGCGGATCCCGCTGCTGTTCGTGGCGACCTTCCAGTCGGTCGGCATCCTGATCATGATGCGCGGGGTCGTCGACGGCGGCAGCCACGACGCCCAGTTCGTGGTCGCGGGCTCGGCCGTGCTCGTCGTCGCCTACGTCGGGCTCAACCTCCTCGCCCAGTACTTCGGGCAGCTGCGCGGCAGCGGCGGGCTCGACCACTACGCCACCCTGCCGGTGCCGCCCGCGGCCGTGGTGCTCGGCGCGGCGGGGGCGTACGCCTCCTTCACCGTGCCCGGGACCGCGCTGACCGCCGTCTTCGGGTGCGTGCTGTTCGGACTGCCGATGGGGAACATCTGGATCCTGGCGGCGGTGATCCCGCTCGCCGGGGCCGCCCTCGCCGGGCTCGGCGCCGCCCTCGGGCTGCTCGCGCCCCGGCCCGAACTCGCCACGCTGCTCGGGCAGTTGGGCATGTCGGCGGCCTTGTTGCTGGGGGTGCTGCCCGCCGACCGGATGCCGGACGCGGTGCGGTTCCTGCGGGATCTGGTGCCGTCGACGTACGGCGTGGAGGCCTTCGCCCAGACGTTCGGGGAGCATCCGGACTGGGCGCTCGTCCTCGGTGACCTCGCCGTATGCGCCGGGGTCGGGGTCGTTTCGCTGGCCGTGGCGACCTGGGCCTACCGCCGGGCCGCCGTCCGGTGACGCGCCGCACAGCCGGGCCTGGCACGATGGCAACGTGACCGCACCGCTGACTCCGCCTCCGCCACCGCGTGACCAGTCCTCGCACGAGCCGTGGCAGCCGCCGGGTGACCCGGGCAACCAGGGCGACCCGGGCGCCGGACATCCCGCGTACGGCCCGCAGGACGCGTCCGCCGGGCAGCCCGATCAGGACGGGCCCGGCTGGAGGACCGAAGCGGTCGAGGCCGTCGTCGTCACCGTCGCCTCGGCGGTCGGCGGGGTGCTGCTCGGAGTGCTCTGGTGGTGGCTGGCGCCGCATGTGCCGCTCGTCGGGGACATCGTCGACAAGAACTGGGTCGTCTACCTCAAGGACTCCGAAGGGGAGCAGGCCGTGGGGGTGGACGGAACGTTCACTCTGCTCGCCGTCGCCTTCGGGGTCGTGAGCGCGCTCGTCGTCTTCCTGCTGCGGAGGCGTGGGGGAGTGCCGCTGGTCGCCGGGCTGGCTCTGGGCGGGCTGCTCGCGTCGTTCATCGCGTGGCGGCTGGGGGTGTGGTTCGGGCCCACGAAGGACGTGCTCGCGCATGCCAAGGCCGTGGGCAAGGGGGTGACGTTCTCCGCGCCGCTGAAGATGGGGGCGAAGGGGGCGTTGCTGGCGTGGCCGGTGGCCGCGCTCGTCGTTCACCTGGGGCTCACGGCGTTGTTCGGGCCCCGGGATCCCGAGCCGGTGTATCTGCAGCAGGGGCCTGTTCCCAAGGACGGGTACGGGACTCCTACGGCTTGACGTGAGGGGTGGGTACGGCGAGGGGTTTTCGCCCCCGCCGCCCCTGCCCGTCCCGTCCCCGGGGGCTGCCACCCCCCAGAGCCCCGCTTCGGCCTGGACGGCCTCGTCCTCACCCGCCGGACGGGCTGAAACGCGCGTCCGGCGTGGCGATTCCAGGCGCCTACGCCGGCCTGCGGCCGTGGTTGGCGCGGTGTTTTCGGACGCGCCACTTTCGTTTCCGCGTTTTCTTCGACATGTCCCTTGTGCTTAACCGAGGACGGACCCGCCGTCGAGGGGTCACGCACGTCCGATGGGCGCCAGTACCGCCTCCGTGAGGCCGGTGAGGTCCTCGGGGGAGAGTTCCACCTCCAGGCCGCGGCGGCCGGCCGAGACGCAGATCGTAGAATGCGCGCCGGCGGAGTCGTCGAGGACCGTGCGGAGCTTCTTGCGCTGGCCCAGCGGGGAGATGCCGCCGCGGACGTACCCCGTGGTGCGTTCGGCGAGGGCCGGGTCGGCCATCGTGGCGCGTTTGCCGCCCACCGCCGACGCGAGGGCCTTCAGGTCCAGATGGCCCGCCACCGGGACCACGGCGACCGTGAGGGTGCCGTCGACGTCCGCCACCAGGGTCTTGAAGACACGGTCGGGGGAGACGCCCATCGCCTCGGCGGCTTCCTCGCCGTAGGAGGGGTGGGCGGGGTCGTGGTCGTAGGCGTGGAGTTCGTACGGCACTCCCGCGGCCGTCAGGGCGACCGTCGCCGGGGTGCCGCCCGACTGCTGCTGTTTCCGCTTCTTGGCCATCAGGGGACTCCCGCGTCAGTTCAGGCTGGTCGGGCCACGGGTCAGGTCCGACGCCGGCAGGGACGGCAGGTTACGGATGATGGCCGTCTCGGAGCGAAGGAGTTTCAGTTCGTCGCGCAGGCGGGAGGCGGTGTCGGGGGCCTGGAGGAGGCGCTGCTTGGTCCCCGTGTCGAGCATCATCGCCGCCGCCACCAGGTAGGAGACGACCGCCGGCTCGTCGGGAAGTTCGGCCTCGCCGGTGGACAGGGTGCGTTCGCGGGCGCCCGCCAGCCGCTTCTGGTACTGGCGGAACGCGCGGAGCACGCCCTCGGCCAGCGCGCCGGCCTCGTCGCCCTTCTCCTCGGGCAGCTCCTCCAGCTCGGCGGTGAGGAACGGGCCGGAGGCGTCGACGGAGAGCAGCCGCATCCGGGTCGTGCCCGTCGCCAGCACCTCGAAGCTGCCGTCGGCACGCTCCCGGATCGTCGCCGCGTCGGCGACGCAGCCCACCGGGTGGAAGGACGTGAGCGGGTCGGGGCCGAAGCCGGCCGCGGGCCCGCGTTCGGGCACGGCCGTCTGGTCGGGCATGCCCGGGGCGGTAGACGCCACTTCGTGGCCGTCGCGGATGGCGACGACGGCGAACCGGCGCGATTCCTCCTCGGGCGTCTTGAGCAGGTCGCGCATCATGGCGCGATAGCGCTCCTCGAAAATGTTCAGAGGAAGCACGAGCCCCGGGAACAGCACGGAGTTCAGGGGGAAGAGCGGCAGCCGGACGGTGGTCACGGCGCAAAAGCCTAATGGTCGCCGGAGCGCGCACGACCGCCGTGCTCACTCCGTGGATACCCGGGTGCGTCCTCGAACGCCCACGGCAGGGTCGGAATCGCCCGCAGAGCGGGCGGAATCGGGCCGCCGAGGGGGAGCTCCGAGGCCACCGCGATCCGTACGCCGTCCCGGACTTCGAGGAACTGGCCCAGCGGGTCGTCGGAGAGCCGGTCCCAGGGGAACGACGTGGCGTACGGGCCTGTCAGGCGGAGCTGGTCGAGCGCGTCCGTCCAGCGTTCGAGGCGGATCAGGACGTAGACGAGGAGGTTGCGGACCTCGGCGGGCCACGGGTCGGCCGCCGCGTACGAGGCCGAGAGCGCGACGGCGAGGTCGGCCGCCGCGTCCAGGCGGGCGCGCGGGACCGTGGGGGCGCAGCCGCCCGTCAGACAGGCGAAGGCGGCCCGGACCGGGAGGGCCTGGACGAGCGAGCCCGGCAGGGCGTCCTGTGCGGCCGGTTCGGCGAAGTCGAAGCACTCGCGGTGGGAGCAGCGGGCGGTGTGGGGTGTGTCGCCCCACTGGGTGCAGCAGGCCGCCGACAGGTACTCCAGCGCCGCCACATGGCAGCCGTAGTGGTGCGGGGAGCGGCGGACCGCCTCGCCCCACAGGCGTTCGAACTCGGCGTGCCCGGCGTGCGTGCCCCGCGCCCGGTCCAGCGCGATGCGCCACGGCACCGGGTCGCGCGGCTCGGCCTCGGCCGCCGCCGTGATCAGCGGGCTCAGTTCGCGCAGCAGCTCGGCGCGGGCCGGCGACTCCCAGCAGCGGTCCACCGCGCGCTGCGCCTCGACCAGCAGGGCGTCCGGGTCGTGCGGGGCGGCGGCGCGCCAGTCCGCGAGCCATTCGGGGCGGCAGCGGGCGAACGCGGCGAGCCGGCGCGTGTAGCGGTCGCGGTCCTCCCAGCCGGCGGCGGCCCGGGTCGCGGCCAGCAGGCCGGCCGCCGGGCCGTACTCGCCGCGGCCCGCCGCGACGAGGGCGGGGCCGAGCCGGTCGTCGGGCGCGTCGAGGAGGACCTCGTCGTCGGCCGGCAGTCCGGCGGCGAGCCGCGAGGTGTTCCTTGCCATCCGGGCGGTGCGGATGAACGCGCGCAGCAGAGCCATGGTGTCGACCATTGAAAGACCGCGGATCCGGAGTGCGCCAGACCGATTGGCCACCCCGCTGAAAGTTGTACGCGCTTCGGTCAAGGGCAGGCAAAAGGTGACTGTTGTTCACCTGTTCGAACGCTGTGCGCGCGGGCTGCGGACCGGGCCCTAGCCGCGTCTGAGCAGCCGTGTGGCGCCCGCCGCGACCGTCGTCGCCAGAATCCACCCCAGCAGGATCAGCACCACCGACAGCCACTGCCAGCCGCCGTGCAGCTGCCACTGGCCCGCCTGCCCCAGGTCGATCACCGGCAGCAGCAGGTCCAGCGCGAACAGCGCGGGGCTCCACGGCGGATGCCCGTTCCCGTTCACCGGCGCGTGGTCGGCGTGCGCGAAGGCCAGCGAACTCGCCGCCCACAGCACCGCCATCCACACCGCGGCCCGGCCCGGCCGGTACCCGTAGGCGACCGTCCAGTCCTGCACGAACCCCCACACCTTGGCCGCCACCGGCAGACTCTCCCGGCGCCTGCGCTGCTTGGCGAGCAGCACCTCGCGCGCGTCCTCGTCCTCCCCGGCGTTGCGCAGCACGGTCGCGAGCCGT
The DNA here is from genome assembly GCF_044747445.1 of Streptomyces sp. NPDC090083. Lineage (NCBI taxonomy): Bacteria > Bacillati > Actinomycetota > Actinomycetes > Kitasatosporales > Streptomycetaceae > Streptomyces > Streptomyces sp. NPDC090083. Next base: position 111,708 of record NZ_JBIVED010000007.1, read on the forward strand.
TCGTACGGCTCCGGGTTGTACTCCGGTGTCGCCGCCGCCACCCAGCCGAGGCGGGCGTCCAGCGGGAACGGGCCCTGCGGTACGAGGTTCTCGTACGCGAAACCGCCCATGTGCAGGTTGCCGGGGCCCGGCCAACTGCTCGCCCGGTCGATGAGGTTGACGATCCGCGCCCCCGACAGCACCACCTTGCCGCGCTGCGGCTGCTCCCCGAGGAAGCGCAGTTCGGGCGTCTGGACGCGGAGCAGCGACAGTTCCTGGTCGTCCGTGAAGGTGAACCGGGCCCGCTCCAGGTCCACCGCGTCCCCGAACCGCCCGTCGTCCAGCCGCACCCCGCCCTGGCAGGCGAACCGCTGGATGCGGGTCCCGCGCGCGGGAGTCGTGCCGCTCAGCCAGGGACCACCGACACCGGCCGGGGTCAGGTACAGGGTGCGGCCCACGGTCAACTGGGGCGCGTTCAGGGCGAGTCGGGTGTACGGGTTGGCCAGCCGGGCGCCGCGCAGGCTCAGCGAGACGCCCACCTTGGCGCTGCGCAGGCTCAACTCGCCGTGCGATTCCAGGAGTTCGGCCTGCAGATCCTGCCCGACGGTCATGCCGTCCGCGGCGATCGAGCGCCCGCTGCGGTCCCGGTAGACGATCGCCTGGTTCAGCAGCAGATCGGTCCCGATGTGCGCGTCGGTCAGCCGCACCCCGTTGTGGAAGCGGCAGCGCGGCAGATGCAGGTCACCCTCCGTGTGCACCCGGGCCGCCTCCAGCCGCGGCACCGAGCAGTCCACCATCCGCAGGGTCTGGAAGCGCGCCTCCGGGAGCAGCACCTCCCGTTCGAAACGGCAGCCCTTCAGCTCGACGTACGGCGCGACCGTGCCGCCCGCGAGGTCCAGGACGCCGCTGATCTGCACACCCGTGAGCTTCAGGGAGGACACGCGGCCCGACAGCGCGGGCGGGCCGTCCAGCAGCAGCCAGCACACGATGCGGGCCCGCACCGTCCGCTCCGGGCCCCACGGATGCCCGCCGTGCGGATCGTCGACGACGGTGTCGCCACTGCTCAGGTCGTACACGCTGCCATTGCGGAAGGCCTGCCACATGCCGGCCTCGGCGGCGGTCAGATCGTCCGGCAGATCCCCCGCGCGGATGCCGGCACCCTCGGTCACTGCTTTTCCGTCCCTCTCGGCTGCTCACGGGTTTCGCACGGCTGTTCATGCCCGCTCCGTGACGCCCGGAACACTAGACGTGAAGGGGATCTTCCGGGTTCCGGCCACGTTCTGTATCAGCCATTGATACGCGCGAACGGGGCCCGATCTCCGTCTGAGAGAATTGTCCCCGTGATCTCCCGAATCGATCTGCGCGGTGACGCCCTCCCCGACGGGCCCGCCCTGCGCGACCTGCTGCCCCGAGCCGACTTCGACGTCTCGGCCGCCCTGGAGAAGGTGCGTCCGATCTGCGAGGCCGTGCATCATCGGGGCGACGCGGCGCTGATCGACTTCGCCGAGAAGTTCGACGGCGTACGCCTGGAGCAGGTGCGGGTGCCGGTCCAGGCGCTCGGCGACGCGCTGGAGCGGCTCGACCCGGAGGTCCGCGCGGCCCTGGAGGAGTCCATCCGGCGCGCCCGGCTCGTCCACCGCGAGCAGCGCCGCACGAACCACACCACCGAGGTCGTGCCCGGCGGCACGGTCACCGAGAAGTGGGTGCCGGTCGACCGGGTCGGGCTGTACGCCCCGGGCGGCCGGTCCGTCTACCCGTCGTCCGTGATCATGAACGTGGTGCCCGCCCAGGAGGCCGGGGTCCCGTCCGTCGCGCTCGCCTCGCCGCCGCAGGTCGAGTTCGGCGGACTGCCGCACCCGACGATCCTCGCCGCCTGCGCCCTCCTCGGCGTCGACGAGGTCTACGCCGTCGGCGGTGCCCAGGCCGTCGCCATGTTCGCCCACGGCACCGAGTCCTGCCCGCCCGCGAACATGGTCACCGGGCCCGGCAACATCTGGGTCGCCGCCGCCAAGCGCCACTTCACCGGCAGGATCGGCATCGACACCGAGGCCGGCCCCACCGAGATCGCGGTCCTCGCCGACGACACCGCCGACCCGGCGCACGTCGCCGCCGACCTGATCAGCCAGGCCGAGCACGACCCGCTCGCCGCCGCCGTCCTGGTCACGGACTCCGCGGCGCTCGCGGACGCGGTCGAGAAGGAACTCGAACAGCAGGTCGCGGCCACCAAGCACGTCGAGGACCGGATCGTCCCGGCGCTGGCCGGCCGGCAGTCCGCGATCGTCCTGGTCGACGGCGTCGACGAGGGCCTGCGGGTCGTCGACGCGTACGGCGCCGAGCACCTGGAGATCCAGACCGCCGACGCCGCCGCGGTCGCCGACCGGGTGCGGAACGCGGGCGCGATCTTCGTCGGACCCTGGGCGCCCGTCTCGCTCGGCGACTACGCGGCCGGCTCCAACCACGTGCTGCCGACCGGAGGGTGCGCCTGCCACTCCTCGGGCCTGTCCGTGCAGTCGTTCCTGCGCGGCATCCACATCGTCGACTACACCCGCGACGCCCTCGCCGACGTGGCGCATCACGTCGTGACCCTGGCGGAGGCGGAGGACCTGCCCGCGCACGGGGCCGCCGTCAAGGCCAGGTTCGCCGGAGACGAACAGCTGTCGCGTGGTGGGAAGGTGCCCGGCAAGTGAGCTTCGGAATCGACGATCTTCCCGTACGGGACGAGCTGCGCGGCAAGTCCCCCTACGGCGCGCCCCAGTTGGACGTCCCCGTACGGCTGAACACCAACGAGAACCCCTACCCGCTGCCCGAGGCGCTGGTCGAGCGGATCGCCGAGCGGGTCCGTGACGCCGCCCGCGACCTCAACCGCTACCCGGACCGGGACGCGGTCGAGCTGCGCACCGCACTGGCCACCTACCTCACGAGGACCGGGAGTCACCGGGTCGGCGTCGAGAACGTGTGGGCGGCCAACGGCTCGAACGAGGTCATCCAGCAGCTGCTGCAGACCTTCGGCGGGCCCGGCCGTACCGCGATCGGCTTCGAGCCGTCGTACTCGATGCACGCGCTCATCGCGCGCGGCACCGGGACCGGCTGGATCTCCGGGCCGCGCAACGAGGACTTCTCCATCGACCTCGCCGCCGCCCGGCGGTGGATCGCGGAGAACAGGCCCGACGTCGTGTTCGTCACGACCCCCAACAACCCCACGGGCAACGCCGTTCCGCCCGAGACGGTGCTCGCGCTGTACGAGGCGGCGCAGGCGGCCGGGCCGTCGATGGTGATCGTCGACGAGGCGTACATCGAGTTCAGCCACGGCGACTCGCTGCTGCCGCTGCTCGAAGGTCGGCCGAATCTCGTCGTCTCGCGCACGATGTCGAAGGCGTTCGGGGCCGCCGGGCTCCGCCTCGGCTATCTCGCCGCGCACCCGGCCGTCGTCGACGCCGTCCAACTCGTCCGGCTGCCCTACCACTTGTCGGCCGTCACCCAGGCGACCGCGCTGGCCGCACTGGAGCACACCGACACCCTGCTCGGGTACGTGGAGCAGCTGAAGGCCGAACGGGACCGGCTGGTACGGGAGTTGCGCGCCCTCGGGTGCGAAGTCGTCGAGTCCGACGCCAACTTCGTGCAGTTCGGGCGGTTCGCCGACTCGCACACCGCCTGGCAGGCGATCCTCGACCGGGGCGTCCTGGTCCGGGACAACGGCATCCCGGGGTGGCTGCGGGTCTCCGCCGGAACCCCCGAAGAGAACGACGCGTTCCTCGACGCGGTCCGTGAGTTGATGAAGGAGCAGAGCACATGAACCGCGTAGGACGCGTGGAGCGGACGACCAAGGAGACGTCGGTCCTCGTCGAGATCGACCTCGACGGGCACGGCAAGGTCGACGTGTCGACCGGGGTCGGCTTCTACGACCACATGCTCGACCAGCTCGGCCGGCACGGTCTGTTCGACCTCACCGTGAAGACCGAGGGCGATCTGCACATCGACTCGCACCACACCATCGAGGACACCGCCCTCGCGCTCGGCGCCGCCTTCAGGCAGGCGCTCGGCGACAAGGTCGGGATCTACCGGTTCGGCAACTGCACGGTCCCCCTGGACGAGTCCCTCGCCCAGGTGACCGTTGACCTGTCGGGCCGCCCGTACCTCGTGCACACCGAGCCCGAGAACATGGCGCCGATGATCGGCGAGTACGACACCACGATGACCCGGCACATCCTGGAGTCCTTCGTCGCCCAGGCCCAGATCGCCCTGCACGTCCACGTGCCCTACGGGCGCAACGCGCACCACATCGTGGAGTGCCAGTTCAAGGCGCTCGCCCGCGCGCTGCGCTACGCCTCCGAGCGCGACCCGCGCGCGGCCGGCATCCTCCCCTCCACGAAGGGCGCGCTGTGACCGGCCTCTCCAGCCTCCTGATCGTCGTCGGACTCTTCCTCCTCGGCGGGGTCTACTCCTTCGTCAAGCAGAAGATGCCGGCGAGCCTCATCGTGCTGGTCTCCATCGGCGCGGCGATGTGCCTGGTCGCGGGGGTCATGCGGCTGGCGGTGTGGAGTTGAGCGCGGCCAGGAAGGTCGTCGTCTTCGACTACGGCTTCGGGAACGTCCGTTCCGCCGAGCGCGCCCTCGCGCGCGCGGGCGCCGAGGTCGAGATAACGCGCGACTACGACAAGGCGATGAACGCGGACGGCCTGCTGGTGCCCGGCGTCGGCGCCTTCGCCGCCTGCATGAAGGGGCTGAAGGAGGCGCGCGGCGACTGGATCGTCGGACGCCGGCTGGCCGGCGGACGCCCCGTGATGGGCATCTGCGTCGGCATGCAGATCCTCTTCGCGCGCGGCATCGAGCACGGCGTCGAGACCGAGGGCCTGGACGAGTGGCCCGGCTCCGTCGAACCCCTCCAGGCCGAGATCGTGCCCCACATGGGGTGGAACACCGTCGACACCCCGGCGGGCTCCCGGCTCTTCGCGGGCCTCGACGCGGACGCGCGCTTCTACTTCGTGCACTCCTACGCCGTCCACGACTGGACCCTCGAGGTCGTGAACCCGGCGATGCGCGCCCCCCTGGTCACCTGGTCGACCCACGGCAAGCCCTTCGTGGCCGCCGTGGAGAACGGCGCCCTGTGGGCCACCCAGTTCCACCCCGAGAAGTCCGGCGACGCCGGAGCGCAGCTGCTGAACAACTGGATCGGAACCCTCTGATGCCTTCGAAGCTCGAACTCCTCCCCGCCGTCGACGTCCGCGACGGCCAGGCCGTCCGCCTCGTCCACGGCGAGTCCGGGACCGAGACCTCCTACGGCTCCCCGCTGGAGGCCGCCCTCGCCTGGCAGAGCTCCGGCGCCGAGTGGCTGCACCTCGTCGACCTGGACGCCGCGTTCGGCACCGGCGACAACCGCGGGCTCATCGCCGAGGTCACCGGCGCCATGGACATCAAGGTCGAGCTGTCCGGCGGCATCCGCGACGACGACACCCTCGCCGCCGCCCTCGCCACCGGCTGCACCCGGGTGAACCTCGGCACCGCCGCGCTGGAGACCCCGGAGTGGGTCGCCAAGGTCATCGCCGAGCACGGCGACAAGATCGCGGTCGGCCTCGACGTACGCGGCACGACCCTGCGCGGACGCGGCTGGACCCGGGACGGCGGCGACCTCTACGAGACGCTGGCACGCCTCGACACCGAGGGCTGCGCCCGGTACGTGGTCACCGACATCGCCAAGGACGGCACCCTCCAGGGCCCCAACCTGGAGCTGCTGCGCAACGTCTGCGCGGTGACCGACCGCCCGGTCGTGGCCTCGGGCGGCGTGTCCTCCCTGGACGACCTGCGCGCCATCTCCGAGCTGGTCCCGCTCGGTGTCGAGGGCTCCATCGTCGGGAAGGCCCTCTACGCGAAGGCGTTCACCCTGGAAGAGGCTCTGGAGGCGGTGGCCCGGTGACCGAGCTACGACGCGTGTCGACCGGCGCCCCCTGGGAGGACGCCTTCGGCTACTCCCGCGCGGTGGAGCTGCCGAACGGCCTGGTGCTGGTCTCCGGGTGCACGTCAATAGTGGACGGCGAGATCGCCGGGGGCGGTCCCTACGAGCAGACGGTCAACGCGTTCAACGTCGCGTTCTCGGCGCTGGACCAGCTGGGCCTCGGCCGTGCCGATGTGGTGCGCACCCGTATGTACATCACCCACGCCCGGGATGTGGAGGACGTGGGCCGCGCACACAAGGAGCTGTTCGACGCGATCCGCCCCGCCGCCTCGATGATCATCGTGTCCGGCTTCGTCGACCCGAGCCTGGTCGTCGAGGTCGAGGTGGAGGCCTACCGCGCCGCACCGGACGCCGGGGAGCCCGCATGACCCTGGCCGTACGAGTGATCCCCTGCCTGGACGTGGACAACGGCCGGGTCGTCAAGGGCGTCAACTTCCAGAACCTGCGCGACGCGGGCGACCCCGTCGAGATGGCCAAGGTCTACGACGCCGAGGGCGCCGACGAGTTGACCTTCCTGGACATCACCGCGTCCTCCGGCGACCGCGAGACGACGTACGACGTGGTCCGCCGCACCGCCGAGCAGGTGTTCATCCCGCTCACGGTCGGCGGCGGCGTCCGCACGGCCGAGGACGTGGACAAGCTGCTCCGGGCGGGCGCGGACAAGGTCGGCGTCAACACGGCAGCCATCGCGCGGCCCGAGCTGATCCGGGAGATCGCGGAGCGGTTCGGACGGCAGGTGCTGGTGCTGTCGGTGGACGCGCGCCGCACCCCCGAGGGCTCCTTCGAGGTCACCACCCACGGCGGCCGCAAGGGCACCGGTATCGACGCGGTCGAATGGGCGCACCGGGCGGCCGAGTTGGGGGCGGGAGAGATCCTGCTCAACTCGATGGACGCGGACGGCACGAAGGACGGCTACGACCTGGAGATGATCGCGGCGGTCCGCAAGCACGTGACCGTCCCCGTCATCGCCTCCGGAGGCGCGGGCCGGCTCGCCGACTTCCCCCCGGCGGTGGGGGCGGGGGCGGACGCGGTGCTGGCGGCCTCGGTCTTCCACTTCGGCGACCTGCGGATCGGGCAGGTGAAGCAGGCGCTGAAGGAGGCCGGTCACCCCGTCCGGTGACGCCGTGGAGATGCGGTGAGCCCCGGCCGCCAGGCGGTCGGGGCTCAGTCGTCCACCCGGCGCCCCGCCTGCTCAGATCCCCAGCTGCTTCGTCTCCTGGAGCTTGGCGATCGCGTTCTCGTCGCCGTCCAGTTCGACCGCGGCCACGCTCTGCCGGCCGTGGGCGAACATCAGCAGCTCCGAGGGCTCGCCCGTCACCGTCACGACCGGCGCTCCCTTGTGGGCGACCGCGGTCTGGCCGTCGGGGCGGCGCAGCACCAGCCCGGTCGGCGCGGTACGGCCCATCAGCCGGGCCATGCGCTCCAGACGGGACCACAGGGCGTCCTGGAACACCGGGTCCAGCTCGCGGGGGGTCCACCCCTCCTGGGCCCGCCGTACGTCCTCCGTGTGGACGTAGAACTCGACCGTGTTGGACGCCTCGTCCAGCTGCTTCAGCTGGAACGGCGAGAAGCGCGGCGGGCCCGTACGGATCAGCTGGATCAGTTCCTCGTACGGCTTCGCCGCGAACTCCGTCATCACCTTCTCCAGGCGCGGCGCGAGCTGCTTGATCATGATGCCGCCCGCGGCATCGGCACGGCGCTCGCGCACCACCACGTGCGCGGCGAGGTCACGGGTCTGCCACCCCTCGCAGAGGGTCGGGGCGTCGGGGCCCGCGGTCTCCAGGAGATCGGCGAGCAGAAGTCGTTCACGCTTCGCGAAGGTCGACATACCGTCAGCCTACGACCGCGCGCGGGGTCCGCACAGTGGACGCCCGGCCGTGACTGTCGGTCGCGCGCGGCACAATGGCACCCATGACCAGCACGCCCCCTCCCAGCAGCCTCGACCCCGAGATCGCCGCCCGCCTCAAGCGCGCCGCCGACGGGCTCGTCCCCGCGATCGCCCAGCAGTACGACACCGGCGAGGTGCTCATGCTCGGCTGGATGGACGACGAGGCGCTGCACCGCACCCTGACGACGGGCCGCTGCACGTACTGGTCCCGCAGCCGCCAGGAGTACTGGGTCAAGGGCGACACCTCGGGCCACGTCCAGCACGTCCGGTCCGTCGCCCTGGACTGCGACGCCGACACGGTCCTGGTGAAGGTCGACCAGGTCGGCGCCGCCTGCCACACCGGCGACCGCACCTGCTTCGACGCCGACGTGCTGCTCAAGGACGGTCCCGCCACCGACGGCGGCGGCTCCGGCGCACCCGTCTCGGATCAGTAAGGTCAGCCGCCATGGACCTCGAGACGTTCCGCAAGCTGGCCACCGACCGCCGTGTCATTCCGGTCACCCGCAAGCTCCTCGCCGACGGCGACACCCCGGTCGCGCTCTACCGCAAGCTGGCCGCGGAGCGCCCCGGCACCTTCCTCCTGGAGTCCGCGGAGAACGGCCGCACGGCGTTCCAGTGGTCCCGGTACTCCTTCGTGGGCGTCCGCAGCGCCGCCACCCTCACCGCCCGCGACGGCGAGGCCCACTGGCTGGGCACCCCGCCCGTCGGCGTCCCGGTGGACGGCGACCCGCTCGCCGCCCTGCGCGCCACCATCGAGACCCTGCACACCCCCCACCAGGAGGACCTGCCGCCGTTCACCGGCGGCATGGTCGGCTATCTCGGCTACGACATCGTCCGCCGCCTGGAGAAGATCGGACCCGGCGAGCGCGACGACCTTCGCCTCCCCGAGCTGACGATGCTCCTCACCAGCGACCTCGCCGTGATGGACCACTGGGAGGGCTCGGTCCTGCTGATCGCCAACGCGATCAACCACAACGACCTCGACACCGGTGTCGACGAGGCCTACGCGGACGCCGTCGCCCGCCTCGACGCCATGGAGGCGGACCTCTCCCGGCCGGTGGCCCAGCCGCCCGCCCAGCTCCCGCCCTCCGAGCTGCCCGAGTACACCGCGCTGTGGGGCGGCCCCGACTTCAAAGCCGCCGTCGAGGACGTCAAGGAGCGCATCCGCGCGGGCGAGGCCTTCCAGGTCGTCCCCTCGCAGCGCTTCGAGACCCCGTGCACGGCAAGCGCGTTGGACGTGTACCGCGTGCTGCGGGCGACCAACCCCTCGCCGTACATGTACCTGTTCCGCTTCGACGGCTTCGACGTCGTCGGCTCCTCCCCGGAAGCCCTCGTCAAGGTCGAGGACGGCCGCGCGATGGTCCACCCCATCGCCGGGACCCGGCACCGCGGCGCGACCCCGCAGGAGGACCAGGCCCTCGCCGACGAACTCCTCGCCGACCCCAAGGAGCGCGCCGAACACCTCATGCTCGTCGACCTCGGACGTAACGATTTGGGACGCGTCTGCGAACCCGGCTCGGTCGAGGTCGTCGACTTCATGTCCGTCGAGCGCTACTCCCACGTGATGCACATCGTCTCGACGGTCACCGGCCGCGTGGCCCCCGGCCGCACCGCCTTCGACGTCCTCACGGCCTGCTTCCCGGCCGGCACCCTCTCCGGCGCGCCGAAGCCCCGCGCGATGCAGATCATCGACGAACTCGAGCCGTCCAGAAGGGGGTTGTACGGCGGCTGCGTCGGCTACCTCGACTTCGCGGGCGACTCCGACACCGCCATCGCCATCCGTACGGCCCTCCTCCGTGACGGCACCGCCTACGTCCAGGCGGGCGCCGGCATCGTCGCCGACTCGGACCCCGAACTGGAGGACCAGGAGTGCCGCAACAAGGCGGCGGCGGTCCTCCGCGCCGTGCACACGGCGAACCGGCTCGGGCAATAGGACGAGGGTCATATGAACCCCGGGTGACGGTTCGCCCGGGGTTGGAGCGATAGTGGACTCCGTGACTGCTGCTGTTCCTCCCCCCCGTTCCGAAGGCGAAGGCCCCGCCCGCGCCGGCCGTCGAAGCCTCGCCGTGGCCCTGCTCAGCGGTGCGCTCGGCGCGGCCGTGGCCCTGCTGGCCACCCGTCAGCGCTGGTCGATGGGGACCGCGACGGTGGCCGGCGACGCGTTCCCGCTGTCCGTCAAGGGCAGTGACGTCACGGGCGTGCCCGCGGCCCTGGCCATAGTGGGCCTCGCCGCGCTCGTCGCCGTCTTCGCGGTCCGCAGGACCGGCCGCCTCGCGGTCTCCGCCCTGCTCGCGCTCTCCGGCGCGGGCATCGTCGCCGCGGCGCTGCTCGGCGCCACGGACAGCTCCGCGCTCGACGACAAGGCCGCACAGGCCTCCGGCGACACCTCGTCCGTCGTCCACGCCTTCGACCACACGGCCTGGCCGTACGTGGCCGCGGTGGGCGGCGGCCTGATCCTGCTGGCCGGTCTGCTCGCCCTGTTCTACGGCCGCCGCTGGCCCGCGATGTCGGGCCGCTACGAACGCAACGGCGCGCCGCGCGCCCGGCGGGCTCCCGTGGTGGACCCCGACCGGCCCGAGGACATCTGGAAGGCGCTGGACCGCGGCGAGGACCCCACGGGCGCGTAGGCGCTCCGCGGGGCGAGGGGGCGATGCGTCAGGTCGCCGGCCGGCCGCCGCGCGGTCGGGGCCGCTCCGCGCGGCGCGCGGGGCCACCCCGGAGCATCGGTTCCGCTCGCGTGCGGAACAATGAGACGTGAGCGTCCGCTCACACACGTACACAGCAACGAGGAGCACGTCATGGCGGGCAACAGCCACGGTCACACTTTGGCCGCCTGGACCGGTACAACGATCGCCTTCATCGGCTTCTGCGTCGCGGGCGCCTTCATGGTGATGGCGCAGCCGGCCGGCTTCTGGGCAGGCATGGGGATCGTGGTCATCGGCGGCATCGTCGGCTGGGTCATGAGCGCGATGGGAATGGGCATGCCCAAGGACCGTCCCCAGGACCTGACCGAACTGCTCGGCAAGACGGCGCACGCCGACAGCTGAGCCGCGGCGGTCAGCCACGACGTCGTGGAGGGGCGGTTTCCTGAGCACCGGGACCGCCCCTCACGCGCGCGTGCCGCGCGGACGGACCAGGGGGCACAATGCGAGACGTGAACGCCGACAGCCAGAGCATGCCGAAGACGCGCGCCCCCGGCACCACCCCCGCTTTTGCGTTTGCGCTGCACCGCGTGGCCGTGCCCGCAGGCGTCCTCGCGGCCGTCGCCGGGGCCTTCGCCTACGTGGGCACCGTCGACCCGAATCACCCGGGCCACTACCCGGTCTGCCCCCTGTACCGCCTCACCGGCCTGTACTGCCCCGGCTGCGGCGGCCTGCGCAGCGCGCACGAGTTCATCCACGGGGACTTCCTGGCGGCGCTCCAGGACAACGCGATCGCCGTGGTGGGCTATCTGGCCTTCATGGTCGTATGGACCGTCTGGGTGGTCCGCGCGGCGCGCGGCAGGCCCGCGCGGATCGAACTCGGCCGGGTCCAGCTGTGGGGTCTGGGCGCGTTGGTGCTGGTCTTCACGGTTGTCCGGAACCTGCCGTTCGGTGGCTGGCTACATCCTTGATCAACCGTCGCATGTCCAGGTAGTGGGACCGGCGTCAACCGGATGCGAGGCCTACGCCTTCCTCCGGATACCATCGAGGTCAGATGTGACCATGGCTTTTCCACCGTCCGGAAGGGGGCCGCTCGCGTGAGTGTGCTCGACGAGATCATCGACGGAGTCCGTGCCGACCTGGCGGAACGGCAGGCGCGCGTCAGCCTCGACGAGCTCAAGGAGCGTGCGGCGAAGGCTCCCGCGGCCAAGGACGGCGTGGCCGCCCTGCGCGGCGACGGCGTCAAGGTCATCTGCGAGGTCAAGCGCTCCAGCCCCTCCAAGGGCGCGCTGGCCGCGATCGCCGACCCGGCGGGCCTCGCCGCGGACTACGAGGCGGGCGGCGCCGCCGTCATCTCCGTCCTCACCGAACAGCGCCGCTTCGGCGGCTCGCTGGCCGACCTGGAGGCCGTCCGCGCGCGGGTGGACATCCCGGTCCTCCGCAAGGACTTCATCGTCACGTCGTACCAGCTCTGGGAGGCCCGTGCCTACGGCGCCGACCTCGCCCTGCTGATCGTCGCGGCGCTGGACCAGCCCGCCCTGGAGTCCCTCATCGAGCGCGCCGAGTCGATCGGCCTCACGCCGATCGTCGAGGTCCACGACGAGGACGAGGTCGACCGCGCGGTCGACGCCGGCGCGAAGATCATCGGCGTCAACGCCCGCAACCTCAAGACCCTCGACGTCGACCGCGGCACCTTCGAGCGCGTCGCCCCCGAGATCCCGGCCCACATCGTGAAGATCGCCGAGTCCGGCGTCCGCGGCCCGCACGACCTCATCGCCTACGCCAACGCGGGCGCCGACGCGGTCCTGGTGGGCGAGTCCCTGGTCACCGGCCGCGACCCCAAGTCCGCGGTGTCGGACCTGGTGGCGGCGGGCGAACACCCGGCACTCCGGCACGGCCGCGGCTGATCACCCGCTAGGCTGCCCCCGATGAACGTCACCCTGACCCCCATGGACCGGCACGCCCGCCTCGCGCGCGGCTGCCGTCCGAGGGGCTGCCGCGCGCCCGCGAGGCGCGTCCACGGCCGTCGGGTGCGTTACGTCATCGGTGACGAGCCCGGCCAGGTGAACGGCCGTCGATGGCAGCGCGCCCCAGAGGGGCGCGGGGCTGTGTCCGCTGTGCGGCTGCCGCCGCGCGGGCGCGACCGGCTGCACACTGCCTGAGGTCGCACGACAGGCTCCGCCCCCACGGCGATCAGTGTTCTCCACAAACTCACCGTGAGGTTTCCGCATGCCCAGCGAGTTCTTCATTCCCGACCCTGAGGGTCAAGTCCCCAGCGCCGAGGGCTACTTCGGCGCGTTCGGCGGCAAGTTCATCCCGGAGGCCCTCGTCGCCGCCGTGGACGAGGTCGCCGTCGAGTACGACAAGGCCAAGCACGACCCCGAGTTCGCCCGCGAGCTGGACGACCTCCTCGTCAACTACACCGGCAGGCCCAGCGCGTTCACGGAGGTCCCCCGTTTCGCCGCGGAGGCGGGCGGTGCCCGGATCTTCCTCAAGCGCGAGGACCTCAACCACACCGGCTCCCACAAGATCAACAACGTTCTCGGGCAGGCCCTGCTCACCAAGCGCATGGGCAAGACCCGGGTCATCGCGGAGACCGGCGCCGGTCAGCACGGAGTCGCGACCGCCACCGCCTGCGCCCTGTTCGGCCTCGAATGCACCATCTACATGGGCGAGATCGACACCCGGCGCCAGGCGCTGAACGTGGCCCGGATGCGCATGCTCGGCGCCGAGGTCATCGCCGTGAAGTCCGGCAGCCGCACCCTCAAGGACGCGATCAACGAGGCGTTCCGCGACTGGGTCGCCAACGTCGACCGCACCCACTACCTCTTCGGCACGGTCGCCGGCCCGCACCCGTTCCCCGCCATGGTCCGCGACTTCCACCGGGTGATCGGCGTCGAGGCCCGCCGCCAGATCCTGGAGCGCGCCGGCCGCCTCCCCGACGCGGCCATCGCCTGCGTCGGCGGCGGCTCCAACGCCATCGGCCTCTTCCACGCCTTCATCCCGGACGCCGGCGTACGCCTCATCGGCTGCGAGCCCGCCGGGCACGGCGTCGAGACGGGCGAGCACGCGGCCACGCTGACCGCCGGCGAGCCCGGCATCCTGCACGGTTCGCGGTCCTACGTCCTCCAGGACGAGGAGGGCCAGATCACCGAGCCGTACTCGATCTCGGCCGGTCTGGACTACCCGGGCATCGGCCCCGAGCACTCCTACCTGAAGGACAGCGGCCGCGGCGAGTACCGCGCGGTCACCGACGACGCGGCCATGCAGGCCCTGCGCCTGCTCTCGCGCACCGAGGGCATCATCCCGGCCATCGAGAGCGCCCACGCGCTCGCGGGCGCGCTGGAGGTCGGCAGGGAGCTGGGCAAGGACGGGCTGATCGTCGTCAACCTGTCCGGGCGCGGCGACAAGGACATGGACACGGCCGCGCGCTACTTCGGCCTGTACGACACCGACGCCGAGGTCGCCGCGAACGCGGCCGACACCGCCGAGATCGAGGGGGACGCCAAGTGAGCGGCAACATCCGGCTGTTGAGCGACACCCTCGCCGCGGCCAAGGCCGAGGGACGCGCCGCCCTCATCGCCTACCTCCCGGCCGGGTTCCCGACCGTGGACGGCGGCATCGCGGCGATCAAGGCGGCCTTCGACGGCGGCGCCGACATCGTCGAGGTGGGCCTGCCGCACAGCGACCCCGTCCTCGACGGCCCCGTCATCCAGACCGCCGACGACATCGCCCTGCGCGGCGGCGTCAAGATCGCCGACGTCATGCGCACGGTCCGCGAGGCCCACACGGCGACCGGCAAGCCGGTGCTCGTCATGACGTACTGGAACCCCATCGACCGCTACGGCGTCGAGCGCTTCACCGCCGAGCTGGCCGACGCGGGCGGCGCCGGGTGCATCCTGCCCGACCTGCCCGTGCAGGAGGCGGGACTGTGGAGGGAGCACGCCGAGAAGCACGGCCTCGCCACGGTCTTCGTCGTCGCGCCCAGCAGCCGGGACGCCCGCCTCGCCGAGATCACCAGGGCCGGCACCGGCTTCGTCTACGCCGCCTCGCTGATGGGCGTCACCGGCACCCGTGAGTCGGTCGGCGCGCAGGCGCAGGACCTCGTCGAGCGCACCCGGGCCACCACCGACACGCCCGTGTGCGTCGGGCTCGGTGTCTCCGACGCCCGGCAGGCCGCCGAGGTGGCCCGGTTCGCGGACGGCGTGATCGTCGGCTCGGCCTTCGTCAAGCGGATGCTGGACGCGCCGGACGACGCGGCAGGCGTCGAGGCGGTCCGCGCGCTCGCGGGCGACCTCGCGAAGGGCGTGCGCGGACAGGCGTGACGGAACGACCGTAGAACGGCTGGTCACTCGAACGGGTGGACCTGGGGCCGGGGAGGCGCGCTGCGCCTCCCCGGTTCGTTCTGCGGGGTGTGAGCGAGAAGAACCGTGACGGAAAGCGCACCGCCCGCGAGCGGCTGGCGGTCGAGCGTGAGAAGCAGAAGGCCGCGGAGAGGCGGCGGCGCACGCTGATCGTGGCCGTGAGCGTCGTCTGCGTGCTGGGTCTTGCGACGGTGATCGGCGTCCTCGCCGCGAACCACGGCAAGGACAGCGGCAGCAGCAAGGCGGGCCCGGTCGTCGCGCCCTCCGGGGCGACCGGCAAGGACAGCCTGGCGATCCAGGTCGGCAAGGACAGCGCCAAGCCGACGCTCACGGTGTGGGAGGACTTCCGCTGCCCGGCCTGCCAGGCCTTCGAGACGGCGTACCGCCCGACGCTCCACGAGCTGACCGACTCCGGACAGCTGAAGGTGCAGTACCACCTGGTCACGCTGATCGACGGCAACCTCGGCGGCACCGGCTCCCAGCGCGCGGCGAACGCGGCGGCCTGCGCCCAGGACGCCGGAAAGTTCCGCGACTTCCACGACGTGCTGTACGAGAACCAGCCCAAGGAGACGGACGACGCCTACGCGAGCAACGCCAAGCTGATCGAGCTGGCGGGCAAGGTCGGCGGCCTCGACACGCCCGCCTTCCGCACGTGCGTCAACAGCGGTGCCCATGACAGCTGGGTCCTGAAGTCGGCCGCGGCCTTCCAGGCGGGCGGTTTCACCGGCACCCCGACCGTCCTCTTCGACGGCAAGAACATCTACGCGGACCAGACGATGACCCCGGCGAAGCTGAAGCAGCTGGTCCAGGCGGCGAACAAGGGGTAGCGAGGAGTAAGCGAGCGGGCCGGTTTTCACACCGGCCCGTTATGGAGCCGTAGCCGGGCCACTTGCCGTGCTCGCGCTCCGGCACGGTAGCGTCGACCCTGCCATGGAAACCATTGCCTACATTCCCAGCCCGTCGCGCGGGGTCATCCACCTCGGCCCGATTCCGCTGCGCGGTTACGCGTTCTGCATCATCATCGGCGTCTTCGTCGCCGTCTGGCTCGGCAACAAACGCTGGGTCGCCCGCGGCGGCAAGGTCGGGACGGTGGCCGACATCGCTGTCTGGGCCGTGCCGTTCGGCCTCGTCGGCGGTCGCCTCTACCACGTGATCACGGACTACGAGCTGTACTTCAGCGAGGGCCGCGACTGGGTGGACGCCTTCAAGGTGTGGCAGGGCGGCCTCGGCATCTGGGGCGCGATCGCGCTCGGCGCGGTGGGCGCGTGGATCGGCTGCCGCCACCGTGGCATCCCGCTGCCCGCCTGGGCCGACGCGCTGGCCCCCGGCATCGCCTTCGCCCAGGCCATCGGCCGCTGGGGCAACTGGTTCAACCAGGAGCTCTACGGCCGCGAGACCCACCTCCCCTGGGCGCTGCACATCACGTCCTCGACGGACGGCCGGGTCCCGGGCTACTACCACCCGACCTTCCTGTACGAGTCGCTGTGGTGCGTCGGCGTCGGCTTCCTCGTGATCTGGGCCGACCGCCGCTTCAAGCTGGGCCACGGCCGGGCGTTCGCGCTGTACGTCGCCGCCTACTGCGTGGGCCGCGGCTGGATCGAGTACATGCGCGTCGACGACGCCCACCACTTCCTGGGTCTGCGGCTGAACGACTGGACCGCGATGATCGTCTTCCTCCTCGCGGTGACCTACATGGTCGTCTCGGCGAAGAAGCGCCCCGGCCGCGAGGAGATCGTCGAGCCCGACACGGACGCCCCGGCCGCCGGGAGCGACGGCGACACCGCTCCGAAGACCGGCACCTCGGAGACCGCGGACACCGACACCCCGGAGCCCGAGGGCAAGGAAGACGCCCCGGACACCGAGGCCGAGGACATCAAGAAGGACGAACCGGAGTCGGCGAAGAAGAGCTGACAGCGAGTCCTACGACGACGAGGGCGCCCCGTGTCCGGCGGGGCGCCCTCGTCGTGCGTCAGGTGCGGCGGACCAGCGACAGGGTCCGCCGGGCCGCCGCCACCACGGCCGCGTCGACGAACCGCCCGTCGGCGAGCGCCTGCGCGCCCTCCTCCGCCACGGCCGCCTTGACGATCGTCTCGGCCTCCTCGATCTCCCGCCCGGTCGGGAGGAACGCGCTCTCGATGACCGGGAGTTGACGAGGATGGATCGCCGCACGGCCGAGGAAACCCAGGGCGCGGCCGTGCGCGCACGAGACCGCCAGGGCGTCCAGATCGCGGATGTCCGGATGGACGGACTGGGCCGGCGGCGCCAGCCCCGCGGCCCGCGCCGCGACGACCACCCGGGAGCGCGACCAGTCGAGCCCCGCGTCCTCCCGCACCCCCAGGTCGGCCCGCAGATCCGCCTCCCCGAGCGCGACCCCGTGCACGGCGGGGTGCGCGGAGGCGATCGCGAAGGCCCGCTCGACCCCGAGGGCCGTTTCCAGCAGGGCGTACAGGGGGAGGCCGCCGGTCCGCTCCGCCACGGCGGTCACCTCCTTCGCCGAGGTCACCTTCGGGAGCCGCAGGCCGGACAGGCCCGGGAGGGGGGCGAGGGTGCGCAGATCGTCGGTCGCCCAGGGGGTGTCGAGGGCGTTCACCCGGACGTGGACGTCGGGCCGGGGCTCCGACAGCAGCTCCGCCGTGGCCGCGCGGGCGTACTCCTTGCGGTCCGGTGCGACCGCGTCCTCCAGGTCGACGACGACCACGTCCGCGCCGGCCGCGAGCGCCTTGGCGACGACCGAGGGGCGGTCGCCTGGCACGTACAGCCAGGTCAGGGGGTGCGGGGTCACAGCGCGCCCGCCTCGCGCAGGGCGGTCAACTCGGCTTCGCTCAGGCCGAGTTCGGCCAGTACCGGGTCCGTGTCGGCGCCGTGCGGGCGGCCGGTCCAGCGGATCGCGCCGGGGGTGGCGGAGAGACGGAAGAGGACGTTCTGCATGCGCAGCGGCCCGAGTTCGGGGTCGTCGACGGTGGTGATCGTGTCGAGGGCCTGGTACTGCGGGTCCTCCATGACGTCCCGCACGTCCTGGATCGGGGCGACGGCGGCCTCCGCCTTCTCGAACGCGGCCAGCACCTCCGCACGGGTCCGCCGCGCGATCCAGTCGCCGACCGCGGCGTCCAGGACGTCGGCGTGCCGGGCCCGGTCCGCGCCCGTCGCGAACCACGGTTCGTCGACCAGTTCCGGGCGGCCGACCAGCCGCATCACCCGCTCGGCGATCGACTGCGCCGAGGTCGAGACGGCGACCCAACTGCCGTCCGCCGTACGGTAGGTGTTGCGCGGGGCGTTGTTCTGCGAGCGGTTGCCGGTGCGCGGCTGGACGTGGCCGAGCTGGTCGTACCAGAGGGGCTGCGGGCCCAGCGCGGTGAGGATCGGCTCGATGATCGCCATGTCCACCACCTGCCCCGCCCCGGTGCGGTCGCGCGCGGCGAGAGCGGTCATCACGGCGTACGCCGTCGCCAGACCCGCGATCGAGTCGGCGAGGCCGAACGGCGGGAGCGTCGGGGGCGCGTCCGGCTCGCCGGTGATGGCGGCGAACCCGCTCATCGCCTCGGCGAGGGTGCCGAAGCCCGGGCGGTGCGCGTAGGGGCCGAACTGGCCGAAGGCGGTGACCCGGGCGAGCACCAACCGCGGGTTGGCGGCGGAGAGTTCGGCCCAGCCGAGGTCCCATTTCTCCAGGGTGCCGGGGCGGAAGTTCTCGATGATCACGTCGGCGGTCGCGGCCAGCCGGAGCAGGGTGTCGCGCCCGCCCGGCTTCGACAGGTCGAGGGTGATCGCGCGCTTGTTGCGGCCGAGGAGCTTCCACCACAGGCCGACGCCGTCCTTCGAGGGGCCGTGCCCCCGGGACGGATCCGGTTTCGCGGGGTGCTCGACCTTGATGACCTCGGCGCCGAAGTCACCGAGCATGGTGGCGGCGAGAGGCCCGGCGAAGAGGGTCGCGAGGTCGAGAACCCGCAGACCGGACAGGGGAGTTGTGGCCGTCGTCCCGGTCATGAGGCGTACTGCCTGTCGATCTCCGCGCGGAACGGCATCGACGTCGTGGCCCCCGGCCGCTGCACCGACAGGGCCGCCGCCGCTGCCGCCCAGCCCAGCGCGTCCCGCATCGGACGGCCCTCGGCGAGCGCCACCGCGAGCGCGCCGACGAAGGTGTCGTCCGCGCCCGTCGAGTCCACGGCGGTCACCTGCGGTGCGGGGACGAGGAACGGCTCCGCGCCCCGGGCCGCGTACAGACTGTCCGTCGCACCCAGCGTGACGATCACCTCGGGCACCTGGTCGAGCAGGGCCGCCGCCGCCTCGCGCGGGTCGGTGCGGCCGGTGAGGGCGGTGGCCTCGTGTTCGTTGGGGACCAACAGGTCGACGGCGGCCAGGAGTCGGGGTGGCAGGGGCTGGGCGGGTGCGGGGGTGAGGATCGTCCGGACGCCGTGGCGGCGGGCCGCCTCCGCGCCCGCGGCCACCGCGACCAGGGGGATCTCCAGCTGGAGGAGCAGGGCGTCGGCCGTGGCGATCGTCGCCTCGTCGCCGGGGGCGAGGTGGTCGACGGTGCCGTTGGCGGCGGGGATCACGACGATCGCGTTGCCGCCCTCGTCGTCCACGACGATGTGCGCGGTGCCGGACGGGCCCTCCACGGTGCGCAGATGGTCGGTGTCCACGCCGGAGTGTTCGAAGGTGGCGCGGAGCAGGGCGCCATGGGCGTCGTTGCCGACCGCGCCGATGATCGTGACGTCGGTCGCGCCCGCGTGCGCCGCGGCGATCGCCTGGTTGGCGCCCTTGCCGCCGGGGATCGTGCGGAACTCCCGTCCCGTCACGGTCTCTCCGCGCTGCGGGGCCTTCTCGACGTAGGCGACGAGGTCCATGTTCGTGCTGCCGAGCACGGCGATGTGGGTCATGGGCGGGCGGTCTCCTGATGGGTGAGCTGGGCAAGGGTGTCGAAGCCGATGCCGTTGAAGTCGCCTACGGAGGTGGCGAGTCGGTTCTTGAGCGGGGCCGTCCAGCGGTCGGGGAGCGCGGTGTCCGCGACGAGGGCGGCGATGCCGCCGACCGTGGCGCCGTTCGAGTCGGTGTCCCAGCCTCCGGACACCGCACGGCAGACGGAGCCGGTGAAGTCGCCGTCCGCGTGGGTGAGGGCGGCGGTGATCAGGGCGGTGTTGGGGATCGCGTGGACCCAGTGGTGGGTGCGGCCGTAGGTGGCGTGCAGCCGGTCCACCACCTCGTCGAAGTCCCGGTGTTCCCGGGCCAGTCGGAGGGCGTGCCGGAGCGCCTCGGCCAGGCGGGAGCCGGGCGGGACGACGGTCAGTCCGGTGCGCAGGCAGCCGTGGATGTCATGGGTGCCGGTGGTCGCGGTGGCGATGACGGCGGCCGTGAACATCGCCGCGTAGACGCCGTTCGCGGTGTGGGTCAACGTGGCGTCGCGGTGGGCCTGTTCGGCAGCGGCGGCGGGGTTTCCGGGGTTGGTCCAGCCGTGTACGTCGGCACGGATCAGGGCGCCGATCCATTCGCGGAACGGGTTGCGGTGGCGGGCCGTTCGCGGGGGTTCGAGGCCGCTGAGGAGGTTGCGGTAGGCGACGCGTTCGGCGGTGAAGGTGCGGCCTGCGGGCAGTTCGCCGAGCCAGAGTTCCGCGACGTCGGCGGTGGTGAAGGCCCTGCTGTGGCGCTGCAGCAACAGAAGGTTCAACAGCGGGTAGTTGAGGTCGTCGTCCTCGGGCATGCCGTCGATGTTCTCGGCGAGGGAGGTGGGGGCGGAGCGGCGGTTCCAGGGGTGGGCGGCGAGGAGGTCGGCGGGGACGCCCCGGGCGGTGAAGTAGGAGGTGAGGGGCCAGTTGCCGGTGGCGCGGGCGAGTTGCCGGATGCCGTCGAGGGTGATCTTCTCGACGGGTTTGCCGAGGAGGCAGCCGACGGCGCGGCCCAGCCAGGCGTTCTCGTAGAGCGCCGGGCGGGGTGGGCGAGAGGGCTGCGCGGCGGGCCAGTCGGGGCACAGGGCTTTGATCCGTGCCAGGTCCGTGGGCTCCCGGTCCGCCCGGCCGCTGGGCAGGTCGGCCAGTTCGTCGAGCAGGTCCTCGGCGAGCAACCGGAGGTAACGGGACGGGGGTTCGGCGGACGCGCCCGCCCGTTCCGGCGCCTCCGCACCACCCGCCGCCCGCCAGCGCGCCGCGATCGCCGACGGTTCGCGTCCGTCCTGGACGGCCTGGCGCAACTCGTGGCCGAGCAGGTCCTCCGGCTGGACCCAGGTCAGTCGGAGCACCGCAGCCCCCCGATCTCGCTGAACGCCGCCTCGTGGGCACGGCGGCGCAGGACATCGCGCTCGAAGAGCTCACGGGTGACGGCGGTGAGGGTCGTCGCCGGCTCCCACAGATCCAGCCGGCTGGCCTCGGCGACCGTCTTCGACCAGTCCCGCGGGACGGTCGAACCCAGGGCGCCCGCCACCGCGCCGGCCATCGTCGCGATCGAGTCGCAGTCCCTGCCGTAGTTCACCGAACCCAGCACCGCGTGCCGGAAGTCGCCGCCGGAGACCACCACCATGCCCAGCGCGACGGGGAGTTCCTCGATCGCCTTGGTGCGGGAGGGGCGGCGGGCGTCCAGGGAGGGCGCGCGGTAGTCGGGGCCGACGGTGTCGTACGGCGCGACGGCCTCCCGCAGCGGGCCGAGCGCCGACTCGAAGTCCGAGTGACCGGCGGCCACTTCGCAGACCTTCTCGATCGCGGTGCGGGTGCCGTCCTTCGCCAGGGAGAGACAGGCGGCCACCACGGAGTCCGGGGTCGCGCCCGGTACGCAGGCCGCGGCCACCGCCGCCGCGAAGACACCGGCCGCCTCCCGGCCGTACGACGACTGGTGGGCGCCCGCGATGTCGAGGGCCTCGGCGTAGGCGCCCGCCGGATTCGCCGCGTTGACCAGGCCGACCGGGGCCATGTACATCGCCGCACCGCAGTTGACGATGTTGCCCACGCCCGCCTCGCGGGGGTCGGCGTGACCGTAGTGGAGGCGGGCCGCGAGCCACTTCTCCGCGAGGAAGACGCGCTGGAGCGGGATGGCCTCCGCCTCCAACTCCGGGATCCAGCGCGGGTTCTGCATGAGGTCCGGGACGAGGTGGTCGGCGACGGAGTACGCGTCCAGGTGGTCGCGGACGGTCGCGTAGACCCGTACCAGCGCGTGGGTCATCAAGGTGTCGTCGGTGACGTGCCCGTCGCCCTTGTGGTACGGCGCGATGGGGCGCGCGGTGCGCCAGGCGTCGCCGTTCCAGGGGCCGACGACGCCGTGGACGCGACCTGAATGGCGTTCCAGGATCTGGTCGGGGGAGTAGCCCTCGACGGGACCGCCGAGGGCGTCGCCGACCGCCGCGCCGACCAGGGCGCCGGTGATCCTCTCCTGAAGGCAGCCTTCCGCTCCTTGAGGCCCTTCAGGTTCTTCGGGTCCTTTGAGTTCTTTGGGTGGCATGCACCGAATCATCCTCCTGGTGGGGCCGGTTGTGCGGCTTCCAGGAGATCGGCGAGTTCCACGAGGTCGGTGCCGGTGAGGCGGGGAAGGGCGCAGCCGGAGAGGGTGCGGCAGGCCTCCCGCCAGCTCGCGGGGATCGCCCGGCCGCCGCCGAGCGCTCCGGTGAGGGCGCCCACGAGCGCCGGGGCGGAGTCGGCGACCCGGGAGAGACAGGCCGCGGCGGGGACCGCCTCGGCGATCCGGCCCCGGGACGCCGTCGCCAACGCCAGGGCCACCGGGACGGTTTCGGCCGCCGCGATGCCGTAGCTGTAGACGTGGTCGACGATCTGGTGTTCCAGGAGGGGGATCAGGGCGAAGGCGCTGTCGCTGTCCCGGGCCAGCCTCAGTGCGTGGCGGGCGTTGCGGCCGATCTCCGTGGTCTCCGGGAGTTCCGCGAGGGCCGCCGCCACGCAGTCGTCCACGGGTGTGCCGGCCAGGGCGAGGGAGAGGGCCGCGGCCATCGCCCGCGCCCCGTGGACTCCGTCGCCGTCCTGGGTGTAGCGGGCGTCGAACTCGGCCAGGGCGGCGGCGCGTTGGGGGTCGCCGGGGTGGGCCACCGCGAGGACGCAGGCTCTGACGCAGGCCGCGTCGTCGAAGTAGTGGGGGTTGTCGTGGCCTGTCGCGGGTGGGCGCAGGCCCGCGGCGAGGTTGCCGAGGCCTGCCCTGACCGAGATACGGGCCCTGAGGGGGAGTACGGCGGATTCGACCTCGGGTGCGCGGTCGGCCGCGGCGGCGACCTCGCTGGCGACGGCGTTCCAGGTGAGGTCGATGGCGGCGCGGGTCCGGCGTTCCCTGCTGAGGTCGCCGAGGGCCGTGTCGTCGCCGGCCTTCAGTAGGGCCTCCGCGGCGAAGGCCGCCCATTCGGCGTCGTCGGAGGGGCCCAGGCGCAGGGGCTCGGGGGGTTGGTTGAGGGCGATGGGGACGGGGAGGGTGGTGGTCGCGTTCTGCTCCGCGAAGGCGTCCAGTTCGCGGGTGAGGCGGCGGGTCCACTCGGGCATCCGGGCGGCGCGGTGCCGGGCGGCGGGCCAACCGGCGGCGTCCCCGGCGGCGAGCCCCAGCAGCAGCCCCTCGACCCGCCTCACCTCAACTCCGCCATCGCCTTTCCCGTCCCCGATGTCGGCGGTGGGCGCGGATCGCGTCTGCCCGGTCAACCCGCCGTTCACAGAGGCGGGTTGTGCATGCCCGGCCAACTCGCGCTTCACGACATCGGGTTGCGCGCGCCCGGTCAACCCGCCCTCCACCGCCGCAGGTTCAGCCCCGCACCCGCCCCGCCCCGGGACCCCCGCCCCGCTCGCCTCCTCCCGCCGCCTCACAGCCGCACCTCGTCCTCGTCCGCGGCCAGCACGTAGTCCCGCTGATCCCCTCGCGCCGCATCCCCAGGGTCTCCCGCCCCCCCACTTCCCGCCCTCCCCGGGAACCAGCAACTCCGCGATGTCCAGCACGTGATGGCCCGCCATGGCCGGCAGGCAGCTTCCGCGCGCGGGGCCGATCGCCGCCGCCCAGTCGGGCGGGATCGAGGACGCGCCCCGGGTCGCGCCCGCCAGCGCGCCCGCCACCGCGGCGGTCGTGTCCGCGTCGCGGCCCATGTTCACCGCAGTGAGGACCGATTCCGCGAAGTCGCCGTCCGCTGCCGCGTACGCGCCGAAGGCCAGCGCCACCGCCTCCGGGGCGAGGTCGGTCCACGGGTAGCCGCCGATGACGACCGCGGAGCGGACCGCGCGTTCGCCCCGGTGGGCCACCGCCACCGCTCGGCGCAGGGAGCGTGCCGTCCAGGAGTCGTCCGGGATCACGGCCAGGGCCGACGCCACCACCGCGATCGTCGGCGCGCCCGCCATCGCCGCCGCGACACCCGCCGCCACCGCCTGGCCGCCGTAGATGCCCTCGCCGTCATGGCTCACCGAACCGTCGATCGCGACCAGGCGGGCCGCCTCCGCGGGGCGGCCCGCCGCGAAGACGCCGAAGGGGGCCGCGCGCATGGCCAGGCCGTCGCTCCAGGCGTGGCGGTGCTGGGCGGAGATGGGAGCGGCCAGGCCTCTGCGGAGGTTCTCCAGCGTTCCCCGTTCACTGAAGCCCGCGCCCCGGAACGGGCCCTCGTCGCGGTCCGCGATCCACTCGTGCCAGGCCGCCTCCACGTGGGCCGGCGTGAGGGCGGAGCCGTGGCGGGCCAGGAGGAGGCCGGAGAAGATCGCGTACTCCGTGTCGTCCGTGCCG
Organism: Streptomyces sp. NPDC090083; assembly: GCF_044747445.1. Taxonomy (NCBI): domain Bacteria; kingdom Bacillati; phylum Actinomycetota; class Actinomycetes; order Kitasatosporales; family Streptomycetaceae; genus Streptomyces; species Streptomyces sp. NPDC090083. The sequence goes on from NZ_JBIVED010000007.1 coordinate 136,196, forward strand.
GCCGGGTTCTCCGCGACGTATCCCGTGATGCGGCCCCAACGGGCCCGGATCTCCGAGGGCTTCATGTTCTCCGCCGGTGCGCCGAGGGCGTCTCCCACCGCGAGACCGAGCAGCGCGCCGCGCGCCCGTTCGCGGAGTTCGGTGGCGTTCTCGGGCGCCGGGACCGGGGGAATGCAGGCGATCGATGCCATACGCGGCCTCTCCTACGGGGTTCCCTGAGGGCGCCTCGGGGCGCGGAACCCTTTGCGGATGTCTCCCACGGGAGGCCTTCGGCAGAGCCTGACGGAGCGCAGCATCACCCGGTCGACATCTGATCAAGCCCTGTCACGGATGAGCGCTGGAGCGTAAAACCGCAGGTTAGCCCAGCCTTTCCTTGCTGGTGAGCGGGAAATGAAAGGCCTATGTTTGGTGTTGTCAAAGAGTAGAACTTATCCAAACTTAGCCTTACCTTAACCTTCTGGGGGATCACCGCATGGCCATCATCGAGACCGAGGCGACGCTGCACGAGGCGCACCGCGACAACCACACCCACCGTGATGTGAACGGCGGCTGGCTGCGCCCCGCGGTGTTCGGCGCGATGGACGGTCTCGTCTCCAACCTCGCCCTGATGACCGGTGTCGTCGGCGGCGCCGTCAGCCACCAGACCGTGGTCATCACCGGGCTCGCCGGACTGGCCGCCGGTGCCTTCTCCATGGCGGCCGGCGAATACACCTCCGTCGCCTCCCAGCGTGAGCTGGTCGAGGCCGAGCTGGACGTCGAGCGGCGCGAGCTGCGCAAGCACCCGGAGGACGAGGAAGGGGAGCTGGCCTCCCTGTACGTGTCCCGCGGGGTGGAGCCCGGGCTCGCCCGCGAGGTCGCCCGGCAGCTTTCCCGTGATCCCGAGCAGGCTCTTGAGATACACGCCCGGGAGGAGCTGGGCATCGACCCCGGCGATCTGCCCTCCCCGCTCCTCGCCGCCGTCTCCTCCTTCGGGGCGTTCGCGCTGGGCGCGCTCCTTCCCGTCCTGCCGTTCCTGCTGGGCGCGACCGCGCTGTGGCCCGCGCTGCTGCTCGCGCTGGTCGGACTCTTCGGATGCGGTGCCGTGGTGGCCAGGGTGACCGCGCGGTCCTGGTGGTTCAGCGGGCTACGACAGCTCGCGCTGGGCGGTGCGGCGGCCGGTGTGACGTACGCCCTGGGCACCCTGTTCGGGACGGTCGTAGGATAGTGCGACGCGCACTTATGCGCTGGGTCGCATAAGTAGCCGTTACTCGCTGGTTTCGAACGCTTAACCACCGGGCATGAGCCGTAAGCGCTGCAGGCAATGACGCCTGTGGCGCACCCGCGGGACGGGCGACAACGCTCCCTCTGCCCCGGACCGACGGACATCGATCTGTCCGCTTAGGTCCCCTTAACTTCCACCGCCTGTGCGGTGCCGCGCCGCCACCCTGCGGCGTCCGCATGTTGGAACGCAGTATCCGGTTCCCGAGAACCGCTCCATCATGTAACCTGCACGAAATTTTGCACTCACTTCGCAGAGGGCCAGCGTCGTCCCTATGCACCACGCATATGTCACGACGACGACGGGAGAGCCGATGCGTACGCCGCGCCAGCCGTCCCAGCACACCACGAATGGCCAGAACTGGTCCTTCATGGATGCTCGCCCTGCCGCGCAGGGTATGTACGACCCCCGTAACGAGCACGACGCCTGTGGCGTCGGCTTCGTGGCCACCCTCACCGGCGAGGCGAGCCACGCGCTGGTCGAGCAGGCGCTCACAGTGCTGCGCAACCTGGAGCACCGCGGTGCGACCGGCGCCGAGCCCGACTCGGGCGACGGTGCGGGCATCCTGTCCCAGGTGCCGGACGCCTTCTTCCGTGAGGTGGCCGGATTCGACCTGCCCGCCGCCGGCGGCTACGCGGTCGGGATCGCCTTCCTGCCCCCGGACGGCACGGACGCGACCGTCTCACAGCTTGAGACGATCGTCGCCGAGGAGGGCCTCACGGTCCTCGGCTGGCGCGAGGTGCCGACCGCGCCCGAACTCCTCGGCGCCACGGCCCGCTCCACCATGCCCCGCTTCCGTCAGCTCTTCGTGAGCGACGGACGGAGCCAGGGCATCGACCTCGACCGCAAGGCCTTCGCGCTGCGCAAGCGCGCCGAACGCGAGGCCGGCGTCTACTTCCCGTCGCTGTCCGCGCGGACCATCGTCTACAAGGGCATGCTTACCACCGGTCAGCTGGAGCCCTTCTTCCCGGACCTGTCCGACCGGCGCTTCGCCTCCGCGATCTCCCTCGTGCACTCCCGGTTCTCCACGAACACGTTCCCGTCCTGGCCGCTCGCCCACCCGTACCGCTTCGTCGCGCACAACGGCGAGATCAACACGGTCAAGGGCAACCGCAACTGGATGGCGGCCCGCGAGTCCCAGCTCGTCTCCGACCTCTTCGGCGACCAGGACAAGCTGGACCGCGTCTTCCCGATCTGCACGCCGGACGCCTCCGACTCCGCGTCCTTCGACGAGGTGCTGGAACTGCTGCACCTGGGCGGGCGTTCGCTGCCGCACTCCGTGCTGATGATGATCCCGGAGGCGTGGGAGAACCACGACTCCATGGACCCGGCCCGCCGCGCCTTCTACCAGTTCCACTCCACGATGATGGAGCCCTGGGACGGCCCGGCCTGCGTCACCTTCACCGACGGCACCCAGGTCGGCGCGGTCCTCGACCGCAACGGCCTGCGCCCCGGCCGCTACTGGGTCACCGACGACGGCCTCGTCGTCCTCGGCTCCGAGGTCGGCGTCCTCGACATCGACCCCGCGAAGGTCGTCCGCAAGGGCCGCCTCCAGCCCGGCCGCATGTTCCTCGTGGACACCGCCGAGCACCGCATCATCGAGGACGACGAGATCAAGGCCGGCCTCGCCGCCGAGAAGCCGTACGGCGACTGGCTGGAAGCCGGTGAGATCGAGCTGTCCGACCTGCCCGAGCGTGAGCACATCGTGCACACCCACGCCTCGGTCACCCGCCGCCAGCAGACCTTCGGCTACACCGAGGAGGAGCTGCGCGTCATCCTCGCGCCGATGGCCAAGGCCGGTGCCGAGCCGATCGGCTCGATGGGCACGGACTCGCCGATCGCCGCGCTCTCCAGCCGTCCCCGGCTGCTCTTCGACTACTTCACCCAGCTGTTCGCGCAGGTCACCAACCCGCCGCTGGACGCGATCCGCGAAGAGCTGGTCACCAGCCTCCGCTCCTCGCTCGGCCCGGGAAGCAACCTCCTTGAGCCGACGGCCGCTTCGTGTCGTAGCGTCACCCTGCCCTTCCCGGTGATCGACAACGACGAGCTGGCCAAGCTCATCCACATCAACGCCGACGGCGACATGCCCGGCATGAAGGCCGCGACCCTCTCCGGTCTGTACCGGGTCTCCGGCGGCGGCGACGCCCTCGCGGCCCGCCTCACCGAGATCTGCGCCGAGGCCGACGCCGCGATCGAGAACGGCGCCCGCCTGATCGTCCTCTCGGACCGGCACTCCGACGCCGAGCACGCGCCGATCCCCTCGCTGCTGCTCACCGCCGCCGTCCACCACCACCTCATCCGCACCAAGCAGCGCACCCAGGTGGGCCTGCTGGTCGAGGCCGGTGACGTGCGCGAGGTCCACCACGTCGCCCTGCTCATCGGCTTCGGCGCCGCCGCCGTCAACCCGTACCTGGCGATGGAGTCCGTCGAGGACCTCGTCCGCGCGGGCACGTTCCTCACCGACATCGAGGCCGAGCAGGCCATCCGCAACCTGATCTACGCGCTCGGCAAGGGCGTCCTCAAGGTCATGTCGAAGATGGGCATCTCGACCGTCGCCTCCTACCGCGGCGCCCAGGTCTTCGAAGCGGTCGGCCTGGACGAGGGCTTCGTCACCAGCTACTTCAGCGGTACGGCCACCAAGATCGGCGGCGTCGGCATCGACGTCATCGCCAAGGAGGTCGCCGCCCGCCACGCGAAGGCGTACCCGGCGAGCGGCATCGCGCCCGCGCACCGCGCCCTCGACATAGGCGGCGAGTACCAGTGGCGCCGCGAGGGCGAGCCGCACCTGTTCGACCCGGAGACGGTCTTCCGCCTCCAGCACTCGACGCGGACCAACCGCTACGACATCTTCAAGAAGTACACGGACCGCGTGAACGAGCAGTCCGAGCGGCTGATGACCCTGCGCGGGCTCTTCGGCTTCAAGTCGGACCGGCCCTCGATCTCCATCGACGAGGTCGAGCCCGTCTCCGAGATCGTCAAGCGCTTCTCCACCGGCGCCATGTCGTACGGCTCCATCTCCCTGGAGGCGCACGAGACCCTCGCCATCGCCATGAACCAGCTGGGCGGCAAGTCCAACACCGGCGAGGGCGGCGAGGACCCGGACCGGCTCTACGACCCCGCGCGCCGCTCCGCCATCAAGCAGGTCGCCTCCGGCCGCTTCGGCGTCACCTCCGAGTACCTGGTCAACGCGGACGACATCCAGATCAAGATGGCCCAGGGCGCCAAGCCCGGCGAGGGCGGCCAGCTGCCCGGCCACAAGGTCTACCCGTGGGTCGCCAAGACGCGTCACTCGACGCCCGGCGTCGGCCTCATCTCGCCGCCGCCGCACCACGACATCTACTCCATCGAAGACCTCGCCCAGCTGATCCACGACCTGAAGAACGCGAACCCGCAGGCGCGGATCCACGTGAAGCTGGTCTCCGAGGTCGGCGTCGGCACGGTCGCCGCCGGTGTCTCCAAGGCGCACGCGGACGTCGTCCTCATCTCCGGCCACGACGGCGGCACGGGCGCCTCGCCCCTCACCTCGCTGAAGCACGCGGGCGGACCCTGGGAGCTGGGCCTCGCCGAGACCCAGCAGACCCTGCTGCTCAACGGACTGCGCGACCGGATCGTCGTCCAGACCGACGGCCAGCTCAAGACCGGCCGTGACGTGGTCATCGCCGCGCTGCTCGGCGCCGAGGAGTTCGGTTTCGCGACCGCGCCGCTCGTCGTCTCCGGCTGCGTCATGATGCGCGTCTGCCACCTGGACACCTGCCCGGTCGGCATCGCCACCCAGAACCCGGTGCTGCGCGACCGGTTCGCCGGCAAGGCCGAATACGTCGTGAACTTCTTCCAGTTCATCGCCGAGGAGGTCCGCGAGATCCTCGCCGAGCTGGGCTTCCGCACCATCGAGGAAGCCGTCGGCCAGGCCGGGACGCTGGACGTCGAGCGGGCCGTGGACCACTGGAAGGCGCAGGGCCTGGACCTCGCCCCCCTCTTCCACGTCCCCGAACTCCCGGACGGCGCAGCCCTCCACCAGGTCATCAAGCAGGACCACGGCCTGGAGAAGGCGCTCGACAACGAGCTGATCAAGCTCGCCGCCGACGCCCTCGCCGCGTCCAGCGCCACCGACGCCCAGCCGGTCCGCGCGCAGGTCGCGATCCGCAACATCAACCGCACGGTCGGCACCATGCTCGGCCACGAGGTGACGAAGAAGTTCGGTGGCGCGGGCCTGCCCGACGACACCGTCGACATCACCTTCACCGGCTCGGCCGGCCAGTCCTTCGGCGCCTTCCTCCCGCGCGGTGTCACGCTCCGCCTGGAGGGCGACGCCAACGACTATGTGGGCAAGGGCCTTTCGGGCGGTCGGGTCGTCGTCCGCCCCGACCGGGGCGCCGACCACCTCGCCGAGTACTCCACCATCGCGGGCAACACCATCGCCTATGGCGCGACCGGCGGCGAGCTGTTCCTGCGCGGGCGGACCGGCGAGCGGTTCTGTGTCCGCAACTCCGGTGCCACCGTGGTCTCCGAGGGCGTGGGCGACCACGGCTGCGAGTACATGACCGGCGGCCGGGCGGTCGTCCTGGGCGAGACCGGCCGCAACTTCGCGGCGGGCATGTCCGGCGGCATCGCCTACGTCATCGACCTGGACCCCGACCACGTGAACGCCGGGAACGCGGGCGCCGTCGAGGAGTTGGACGACACCGACAAGCAGTGGCTGCACGACGTGGTGCGCCGGCACGCCGAGGAGACCGGCTCCACGGTCGCCGAGAAGCTGCTCGCCGAGTGGCCCGCCTCCGTGGACCGCTTCAGCAAGATCATCCCCAGTGCCTACAAGGCAGTGCTCGCCGCCAAGGACGCCGCCGAGCGAGCGGGTCTCTCCGAGACCGAGATCACCGAGAAGATGATGGAGGCGGCGACCAATGGCTGACCCGAAGGGCTTTCTGAACCACGGGCGCGAGGTCGCCAAGTCCCGCCCCGTGGACGTCCGTCTCAAGGACTGGAACGAGGTCTACGTCCCCGGCTCCCTGCTGCCGATCATCGGCAAGCAGGCCGGCCGCTGCATGGACTGCGGCATCCCGTTCTGCCACAACGGCTGTCCGCTGGGGAACCTCATCCCCGAGTGGAACGACTACGCCTACCGGGGCGACTGGACGGCCGCCTCCGAGCGCCTCCACGCCACGAACAACTTCCCGGAGTTCACCGGGCGGTTGTGCCCGGCCCCCTGCGAGGCGGCCTGTGTGCTGGGCATCAACCAGCCGCCGGTCACCATCAAGAACGTCGAGGTCTCCATCATCGACAAGGCGTGGGAGACGGGCGACGTCGCCCCGCAGGCTCCCGAGCGCCTCTCCGGCAAGACCGTCGCGGTGATCGGCTCGGGCCCGGCGGGCCTCGCCGCCGCCCAGCAGCTCACCCGGGCGGGCCACACCGTCGCCGTCTACGAGCGCGCGGACCGCATCGGAGGCCTTCTCCGCTACGGCATCCCCGAGTTCAAGATGGAGAAGCGGCACATCAACCGCCGCATCGAGCAGATGCGCGCGGAGGGCACCCGCTTCCGCACCGGCATCGAGATCGGCGTCGACCTCAAGGCCACCGACCTGCGCAAGCGCTACGACGCGGTCGTCATCGCCGCCGGCTCCACCACCGCCCGCGATCTCCCGGTCCCCGGGCGGGAGTTGACCGGCGTCTACCAGGCGATGGAGTACCTGCCCCTGTCGAACAAGGTCCAGGAGGGCGACTACGTCACCGCTCCGGTCTCGGCCGAGGGCAAGCACGTCGTCGTCATCGGCGGCGGCGACACCGGCGCCGACTGCGTCGGCACGGCGCACCGCCAAGGGGCCGCCTCCGTCACGCAGTTGGAGATCATGCCCCGCCCGGGCGACGAGCGGAACGCGGTCGCGCAGCCCTGGCCGACCTTCCCGATGCTCTACAAGGTGACCTCCGCGCACGAGGAGGGCGGTGAGCGGGTCTACTCCGTCAACACCACCCACTTCGAGGGCGACGAGGACGGCAACGTCCAGTGGCTGCACCTCGTCGAGGTCGAGTTCGTCGACGGCAAGCTGACCCGGAAGCCGGGCACCGAGCGCAAGATCCCCGCCCAACTGGTCACCCTGGCCATGGGGTTCACCGGCACCGACCGCGAGAACGGCCTGGTCGACCAGTTCGCCCTGGGCCTCGACGAGCGCGGCAACATCGCCCGCGACGCCGACTTCCAGACCAACGTCCCCGGCGTCTTCGTCGCCGGTGACGCGGGCCGCGGCCAGTCCCTCATCGTGTGGGCCATCGCGGAGGGCCGCTCGGCCGCCCGCGGTGTCGACCGCTTCCTGACCGGTGCCAGTGAACTGCCCGCCCCCATTCGGCCGACGGACCGCGCGTTGATGGTCTGACGGTTCGGTAAGAAGCGTCCCGCACAAAGGCGTGCGGTACACGAGACGGCGCCTGCCCAGTCCCCGACCGGACACGGCAGGCGCCGCCGCATGTCCGGGCCCGGCTCCCGCTCGCCGCCCGGCCCCGGCTCCCGTTCCTCTACGGCACCCGGTACGTCTCCCCGTACACCTTCCACACCAGCGGCGTCCGCAGCTCCAGGTTCCCCTCGTCCAGGAACTTCCGCTGGGCCGTGTCGATGCGGGTGGTGTCGATCCCGGGGCGCTTGGCCCGCATCGTGGCCCGGCGGACATCGAGGAAGGCGCTCAGGTAGGCCGTCTCGGAACCTCCCTCGGCAGGCGTCCTCGCCCGCCGCATCGCCCGCTCCCGGATGCCGTAGAAGCCGTCCGTGCCCGGACCGTGGAAGACGATCGCGTCGTAGTAGACGAACTGGCCCAGCGGGCCCAGGCCGTCGCGTTTCGCCGTGTTGACGGCGGGGTCGAAGTAGATGCGGTCGCGCTCCGCGTCCTGCGCCGCCTGGAAGGCCGGGACCTTCGCCTCGGCGCGCCACGCGGCCGGGAAGCCGGGGTCCAGGCCCTCGTGCGAGTCCGTGCCGTCTACTTTGCGCAGGGCGGGGAGGTAGCGGGCGAGGCCGTTGCCGGGGTGGGCCGCGGTGTAGCGCTCGACCAGGACGAGCAGGTCGTGGGTGCCGGTGCAGAAGCCGATGATGCCCGCGGTGTAGCCCTGTCCGTCGCCGATGTCCTGCACGTAGCCGTACGCGCTGCGCCAGTCGAGGGTGGAGTTCTCGGCGCTGGCCACCAGCTCCTGGGCGAGGTTCTTCATGGCCGGCGCGGCCAGGCCCTCCGTCGCTCTGCGCTCTGCCGCGGCGGACGTGGACGGGTGCGCGGGGCGCGGGTCGTCGTGGGTGGAGGGCGAGATGCCGTAGGCCGTCGCGGCGAGGGCGACGGGTACGGCGGCGAGCATCAGGACGCCGACGCGTTTCATGGGGCCAGCGTAGGTCCGGTTACGTCCGCATTCCGCGGGTTGGGGGGACATTGAACCTGCCGGGTCCGCGTGGCGTAATCTCGACCTTTTCGATCTCCGTATTCCCGTCTCGGTCCGAAGGGGGCCCCTGTGGCCGCGATCTCGCTCAGCAAGGTCGAGGAGACCGCGCCCGCGCTGGTCAGCCTCTACAAGAGTGCCGGGGTCTCGCTCCGGAAACACGGTCTCGACGGGCAGCGGGCGGCCGTCTATCTCGTGGTCGACTACTCGGGTTCCATGAAGCCGTACTACAAGAACGGCAGCGTGCAGGCCCTGGCGGAGCGGGTGTTGGGCCTCTCGGCGCACCTCGACGACGACGGGAGCGTGCCGGTCGTCTTCTTCTCGACGGACGTCGACGCGGTCACGGACATCGCGCTCGACAGCCATCAGGGGCGGATCGAGCGGATCGTCTCCGGGCTCGGGCACATGGGCAAGACCAGCTACCACCTGGCCATGGACGCCGTGATCGACCACTACCTCGACAGCGGCGCCAAGGACCCCGCCCTCGTCGTCTTCCAGACCGACGGCGGCCCCATCAACAAGCCGGCCGCGGAACGGTATGTGTGCAAGGCGGCGAGGCTCCCGCTGTTCTGGCAGTTCGTCGGCTTCGGCGACCGGAACAGCAAGCAGTTCGATTTCCTGCGCAGACTCGACGAGTTGGCTGTCCCGCAGAAGCGGCCGATCGACAACACGGGCTTCTTCCACGCCGGTTCGGATCCGCTGCGGATGACCGACACGGAACTCTACGACCGGCTCGTGGGCGAGTTCCCGCAGTGGCTCGCGGCGGCGCGGCGGCAGGGGATCGTCCGGTGATCCGGGTGCTGCCCGCCTCGGCGCGAACCGCCGTGCCCTGGAAGAACGGTGGCGGGGTGACGCGCGAGATCGCCTGCTGGCCCGAGGGCGCGGGCATGAGCGACTTCGTGTGCCGGGTGAGCCTCGCCGAGGTCGCGGCCGACGGTCCGTTCTCGGCCTTTCCCGACGTCGACCGGACCCTCACGGTGGTGGAGGGCGCGGGCATGGATCTGACGGTGGACGGCGAACGGCGGCTGGTCGACACCCGTTTTGAGCCACGGGATTTCAGAGGCGACGTACCGACCGACTGCGTGCTCCTGGACGGCCCCGTCGTCAACCTCAACGTGATGTGGCGCAGAGGCGGCCCGACGGTCCCCACGGTGGCCGTCGTCCGGGGGCGGCTGCGGCTGGGCGCGGAGGTGCTGGTGGTGGCGCTGGACGGGACCGCCGAGGTGGCCGGAGTGACCCTCCGGCCTTATGACGCCGTCCAGTTGGGCGGCGAGGGCGCGGTGCTGCACGCGCACGGCCGGAGCGCGGTGATCGGAATCGGCGGGCCGGATCCCGCCGCTGACGCACCGTTGGCTTAGCCGGTCCACCGTGGCACGCTGTCGGTGAACCGACGGGGAGGGCGGCCCACCCATGGACGGCGCACGACCGGCGAACGGCCCGGTGCACGGATCGGTGAACGGAGCGGTGAACGGCGCCGGGGATGCCGCGCGGCCGGTCAACGGCTCGGCGGACGGCGGCGGTCGAAGCCCTGAGCCGGGCGGCCGGCGACCCGAACCGGGCAAAGGGGAGAAGCTCGCCGACTGGGCGGACGGACGGCTCGGGCTGTACGCGATCGCCAAGTCCAATATGCGCAAGGTCTTCCCGGACCACTGGTCCTTCATGCTGGGCGAGATCTGCCTCTACAGCTTCCTCGTCCTGATCCTCACCGGCATCTACCTCACCCTGTTCTTCGAGCCGAGCGGCGTCGAGGTCATCTACCACGGGTCGTACACGCCGTTGAACGGCATCCCTATGACCCGGGCCTACGAGTCGGCGCTCGACATCAGCTTCGACGTGCGCGGCGGGCTGCTGATCCGGCAGATCCACCACTGGGCGGCCGTGGTGTTCATCGCCGGGATGCTCACCCACATGATGCGGGTGTTCTTCACCGGCGCGTTCCGCAAGCCGCGCGAGGTCAACTGGGTGTTCGGCTGGACCCTGTTGTTCCTCGGCATCCTCACCGGACTGACCGGCTACTCGCTCCCCGACGACCTGCTGTCCGGCACCGGCATCCGCTTCGCGGACGGCGCGATGCTGTCCGTGCCGATCGTCGGCACGTACATGTCGATGTTCCTGTTCGGCGGAGAGTTCCCGGGGCACGACATCATCTCGCGACTCTTCCCGATCCATGTCCTGCTGCTGCCGGGGATCATGCTGGGCCTGGTGGTCGCGCATCTGATCCTGGTCTTCTACCACAAGCACACGCAGTACCCCGGCGCCGGACGCGACGAGAAGAGCGTGGTCGGCAGCCCCTTCCTGCCGGTGTACACCGCCAAGGCGGGCGGCATGTTCTTCCTCGTCTTCGGCGTCCTCGCGGTCATGGGCGGCATCGCCAGCATCAACCCCGTGTGGGCCTTCGGGCCGTACCGGCCGGACCTGGTGACCACCGGCGCGCAGCCCGACTGGTACCTCGGCTTCTCCGAGGGGCTGATCCGGGTGATGCCGGGATGGGAGATCAACGCCTGGGGCCACACACTGGAGTTGGGCGTCTTCATCCCCTTCACGCTGTTCCCGCTGATCCTCGCGGCCATCGGCGCCTATCCGTTCATCGAGGCCTGGATCACCGGCGACAAACGCGAACACCACATCCTGGACCGGCCGCGCAACATGCCCGTGCGCACCGGGCTCGGGGTGGCCTGGCTGAGTCTGTACGGGGTGCTGCTCATCGGCGGCGGCAACGACGTCGTGGCCACGCATCTGAACCTGTCGATCAACGCGATCACCTGGTTCGTGCGGGTCTCCGTCTTCGTCGTGCCCGTTGTCGCGTTCCTGGCCACCAAACGCGTCTGCCTCGGGCTCCAACGCCGGGACCGGGACAAGGTGTTGCACGGCCGCGAGTCCGGCCTGATCAAGATGCTGCCGCACGGCGAGTACGTCGAGGTGCACGAACCCCTCGCCCAGGACGAGCGGTTCCGGCTCACCCAGCACGAGCAGGAACCGCCGTACGCCATCGGCCCGCTCGTCGACTCGAACGGCGTCCAGCGGCAGGTCAAGGGCGGGCAGCGGGTACGGGCCCGGCTCGCGAAGGCGATGTTCGGACCCGAGGCGCGCATCCCGAAGCCGACGGTCGAGGAGTACAAGGAACTCACGAGCGGCGACCACCACCACTGAGCCCGTCGAGCACGGCGGCCCGGCACTCGCCCGGGCTGCCCCAACTCGCCCGCAGCGCGCGGGCCTTGGTCAGCCACAGCGACAGGTCGTACTCGGCGGTGTAGCCGATCGCCCCGTGCAGCTGAAGCGCCGTGCGGGCCGCCCGGTACGCCGCCTCGCACGCCGTGACCTTGGCGGCGGCCACATCGGTGGGGTCCATGGCGAGCGCGGCGCCGAAGAGCAGCGGACGCGCGAACTCCAGCGCGACCTTGGTGTCGGCCAGTCGGTGCTTGACCGCCTGGAACGAGCCCACCGGCACCCCGAACTGGGTCCGCTGCCGCACGTAGGACACGGTCCTGTCGAGCAGGGCGAGCCCCACCCCGAGGGCCTGGGCGGCGGTCGCGAGCCGCGCCCAGGTCAGGGCGTGCGCCACCGGCGGGTCCGGGCTGAGGAGTTCACCACCGGGCAGGAGCCGGGTGAGCCGGCGCGCCGGGTCCAGCGACGCGCGGACCGTCCCGTGCCCCGGCGCGCCGCGCAGCCCGTCGGCGTCCCAGGCCAGGCGGAGCGTCGCCACGTCACCGTCCAGCGCGTACGATCCCGCGGGCGACGCCGTGGCCATCGTCCCGCCGGCCGCGAGGCCGGGCAACAGCCGCTTGGCCGGGCCGGGTTCGGCCAGCAGCGCAGCCGCCATGACCGTCTCCACCAGCGGCCCCGGCACCGCGTGCCGCCCCAACTCCACGAACGCCACGGCGAGTTCGACCGGCCGGGGGCCGAGACCCTCGTACGCCTCGGGCACCGCCAGGGCGAACACCCCGGCCTCGGCGAGCCGGCGCCACAACGCCAGCCCGTCCGTGTGCTCGCCGCGGCTCCACGCCCGGACGGCCGACGGGGTGTCCGCCGCCGTCAGCATGGCGTTCAACGAGGCGGCGAACGCCCGCTGTTCGGGGTTCAGGAGGAAGCGCATCAGCGGCGGCCCTTCGGCAGGCCGAGCAGGCGCTCGGCGATGATGTCGCGCTGGATCTCGTTCGTACCGGCGTACAGGGGGCCCGCGAGGGAGAAGACGTATCCCTCGGCCCAGCCGGTGTCCGCCAACTCGCCTTCGTCGCCGAGCAGTTCGAGTGCCGTCTCGTGCAGGGCGATGTCGTACTCGGACCAGAAGACCTTGTTCAGGCTGGACTCCGGACCGACGGACCCGCCGTCGAGGAAACGGGAGGCGTTGGCGTAGGTGAAGAGCTGGTAGGCGCGGGCGCCGATCACGGCGTCGGCGACCCGGTCCCGCAGCTCGGGTGAACTCCCCTGCGCCCGCCAGAGGTTGAGGAGCCGGTCGGCGGAGGCGAGGAAGCGGCCGGGGGAGCGGAGGGTGAGGCCGCGTTCGTTGCCCGCCGTCGACATCGCGACCCGCCAGCCCTGGCCCGGCGCGCCGATCACGTCCTCGTCGGGGACGAAGACGTCGTCCAGGAAGAGTTCCGCGAAGGCGGGCTTGCCGTCGAGGCGGCCGATCGGGCGGACCGTGACACCGGGTGCGCGCAGGCCGAACATCAGGTAGGTCAGGCCCTGATGGGGTCTCGGGGTGTCCGGCTCGCTGCGGAACAGGCCGAACGCGCGGTCCGCGAAGGCCGCCCGCGACGACCACGTCTTCTGCCCGCTCAGCAGCCAGCCGCCGTCCGTGCGCACCGCGCGCGAGGTGAGCGAGGCCAGGTCGGACCCCGCCTCCGGCTCCGACCACGCCTGCGCCCACACCACCTCGCCGGTCGCCATCGCGGGCAGCACGCGCGCGCGTTGCTCGTGCGTGCCGTGGTCGAAGAGCGTCGGCGCGAGGAGGTTGATGCCGTTCTGGCTCACCCGGCCCGGGGCGCCCGCCGCGTAGTACTCCTCCTCGAAGACCAGCCACCGCACGATGTCCGCGCCCCGGCCGCCGTACTCCTCGGGCCAGGACACCACCGACCAGCGGTCCGCGGCGAGCCGGGCCTCCCAGACCCGGTGCGCGGCGAAGCCCTCCTCCGTCTCCAGCGAGGGGAGAGGGGCGGCCGGCACGTGGGCGCGCAGCCAGGCGCGGGCCTCGGCGCGGAACGCCTCCTCGGCGGACGTGAAGTCGAGGTCCATGCGGTCGTCCCTCCTCAACAGTCCTTCCCTAACAAGTGTTTGGTAGGTTAGCGTGGGGCCATGACAGGCGTCGAGAGTCCGGCACACGTCCCCGCGCACGGGCTGCTGAAGGGGCGCACCGCCGTCGTCACCGCCGCGGCCGGCGCGGGCATCGGCGGCGCCACCGCACGCCGCTTCCTGGAGGAGGGCGCGCGCGTGCTGATCAGCGACGCGCACACGCGCCGGCTCAAGGAGTACGAGGCCGAGCTGGCCCGGGAGTTCGGGCCGGAGGCGGTCGCCGCGCTGCCGTGCGACGTCACCGACGAGACCCAGGTGCAGGCCCTGTTCGACACGGCCGTCGCGGCCCACGGACGGCTGGACGTCGTCGTCAACAACGCGGGCCTGGGCGGCACTTCGGACCTCGTCGAGATGACCGACACCCAGTGGTCGAAAGTCCTGGACGTCACCTTGAACGGCACCTTCCGCTGCACCCGGGCCGCCCTGCGCGCGATGCGTGCCGCGGGCGCCGGGGTGATCGTCAACAACGCCTCCGTCGTCGGCTGGCGCGCCCAGGCCGGGCAGGCGCACTACGCGGCGGCCAAGGCGGGCGTGATGGCGCTGACCCGGTGCGCGGCGATCGAGGCCGCCGCCTACGGGGTGCGCGTCAACGCGGTCTCGCCGAGCCTCGCCATGCACCCGCACCTGGTGAAGGTGACCACGCCCGACCTGCTCGCGGAGCTCACCGCCCGCGAGGCCTTCGGGCGGTACGCGGAGCCCTGGGAGGTGGCCAACGTGATCGTGTTCCTGGCCTCGGACTACTCCTCGTACATGACCGGCGAGGTCGTGTCCGTGAGCAGCCAGCATGCATAGCGGCGCGAGGGCGCGAGCGGGCGGCCGGTGCCGGGGCACGACAATGGTGCCGTGCCGACCAAGAAGAAACCCCCGGTGACCGCCGCTCCGGCCCGCCGCCGCGAACTCCTCGACACGGCGGCCGAGGTCTTCGCCGAGCAGGGGTACAACGCCACCACCGTCCGGAAGATCGCCGACCACGCGGGGATGCTCGCGGGCAGCCTCTACTACCACTTCGACTCCAAGGAATCGATGCTGGAGGAGATCCTGCGGACCTTCCTCGACGAGCTGTGGGGCGGCTACGACACCGTCCTGGACGCCGAGTTGGGCCCGCGCCAGACGCTGGAGGCGCTGGTCACCGAGTCGTTCCGGGAGATCGACCGGCACCGCGCCGCCGTCGCGATCTACCAGAAGGAGAGCAAGCAGCTGGTCGCGCAGGAGCGGTTCGCGTTCCTCGCCGAGTCGCAGCGCAAGTTCGAGAAGGCGTGGCTGTCCACGCTGGAGCGCGGGGTCGCCGCCCGGGTCTTCCGCGCCGACCTCGACGTCCGGCTCACCTACCGGTTCGTCCGGGACACGGTGTGGGTCGCCGCCTCCTGGTACCGGCCGGGCGGACAGCACAGCGCCGAGGAGATCGCCCGGCAGTACCTGTCGATGGTGCTGGACGGGATCGCCGTACGCACGTAACTCACGCGTTTGTATGGGGAGTTGACATGGCCGAGGCTTATATCGTCGAAGCGGTCCGTACGCCCGTCGGGCGGTGCGGAGGAGGGCTGGGCGCGGTGCATCCGGCCGACCTCGGGGCGCATGTCCTCAAGGAACTGGTCGCACGCTCGGGGATCGACCCCGCCGCCGTCGAGGACGTCGTCCTCGGCTGCCTGGACGCGGTCGGACCGCAGGCCGGAGACATCGCGCGGACCGCCTGGCTGGCGGCCGGGCTGCCCGAGGAGGTGCCGGGCGTGACGGTGGACCGGCAGTGCGGCTCCTCCCAGCAGGCCGTGCACTTCGCCGCACAGGGCGTCCTGTCCGGCACCCAGGACCTGGTGGTCGCGGGCGGGGTCCAGAACATGTCCCTGGTCCCCATCGCCTTCGCCTCCCGCCAGGCCGCCGTACCCCTCGGCCTCACCGACGGCCCCTTCCTCGGCAGCGAGGGCTGGCGCGCGCGGTACGGGACACAGCCGGTCAACCAGTTCGCCGGCGCCGAGATGATCGCCGCCAAGTGGGGGATCAGCCGCCAGGACCAGGAGGAGTTCGCGCTCCGCTCGCACCGGCGGGCCCTGCGCGCCATCGACGAGGGCCGCTTCGAACGCGAGACGGTGCCCTACGGCCCGGTCGCCGTCGACGAGGGCCCGCGCCGGGACACCTCACTGGAGAAGATGGCGGGCCTGAAACCGGTCGTCGACGGCGGCACCATCACCGCCGCGTGCTCCTCCCAGGTCTCCGACGGCGCGGCGGCGATGCTGCTCGCCTCCGAACGGGCCGTCCGCGAACACGGGTTGACGCCCCGCGCCCGCGTCCACCACCTCTCCGTCCGCGGCGAGGACCCCATCCGCATGCTCTCCGCGCCGATCCCGGCCACCGCCCACGCCCTGAAGAAGACCGGCCTGACCATCGACGCCATCGACCTCGTCGAGATCAATGAGGCCTTCGCGCCCGTCGTCCTCGCCTGGCTGAAGGAGACCGGCGCCGACCCGGACAAGGTCAACGTCAACGGCGGCGCGATCGCCCTGGGACACCCTCTCGGCGCGACCGGCGTCCGGCTGATGACCACCCTCCTCCACGAACTCGAGCGCACCGAAGGCCGCTTCGGCCTCCAGACCATGTGCGAGGGCGGCGGCCAGGCCAATGTGACGATCATCGAACGGCTCTGAGCCGCGGGGCACGCCGCGGGCCCGGGTGATCAGGAGTCGGCCCGGACCAGCGTCCACAGCGCCTCCTCGGCCTCCTTCATCACCCGCCGCACCAGCTCCGCGCACGACGGCAGATCCTCGATCACCCCCGCGACCTGGCCGGACGCCATCACCCCGAGGTCCGTCCGGCCGTCCACCATCGACGCCTTCAGCAGCATCGGCGTGTTCGCGGCCAGCAGTACCTGGCTCCAGGTCAGCTCCTTCCCGTGCTTCATCGCGAGGCCGTCGCGGATCATCCGCCGCCAGCTCAGCCCCGACAGGCGGCGGAAGCCCGCTGCCCGGTGCACCGACCGGAGCAGGGTCCTCGTGCGACCGGAGTTCTCCAGGGCGTCGACCAGTTCCGTGCGGAGCATCCGGTGCGGGAGGCCGTCGACCGCTCTGGTGACCGTGACGTCCTTGACCGTCGCCGCCAGGTACGCCGCCTTCACCGCGTCGGGGACCGTGGAGTCCGAGGTGAGGAGGAAGCGCGTGCCCATGGCGACGCCCGCCGCGCCGTAGGCCAGCGCCGCGACCAGCCCCCGGCCGTCGAAGAAGCCGCCCGCCGCCACGACCGGGATGTCCACCGCGTCCACGACCTGCGGCAGCAGCACCGTCGTCGCCACCTCTCCGGTGTGCCCGCCGCCCTCCCCGCCCTGCACGATCACCGCGTCCGCGCCCCACGCCGCGACCTTCTCCGCGTGCCGCCGGGCCCCGATGGACGGGATCACCACGACGCCCGCCTCCTTCAGCTCCGCGATCAGCTCGGCCGAGGGCGCCAGGGCGAAGGACGCGACCCGGACGCCCTCCTCGACGATGATCCGGACCCGGTCACCGGCGTCGCCCGCGTCCGCGCGGAGGTTCACCCCGAACGGCTCCCGCGTCCGCGACCTGACCTCGCGGATCGCCTCCCGCAGCCGGTCGGTCGTCATGGTCGCGGAGGCGAGGATGCCCAGCGCGCCCGCGTTCGCCGTCGCCGACACCAGACGCGGTCCCGCCACCCAGCCCATGCCGGTCTGCACGATCGGATGCCGGACCCCGACCAGCCGGGTCAGCGCGGTCTCCATCACGAACTCACCTCCCTGGCACGGCTGTCGGCCGGGTCGATCACCTCACGGATCAGCCGCAGCTCCTCCGGGGTCGGCTCGCGCGTCGACGGCACGTCCTCCGGCACGGTCAGCTCGAAGCCCGTCGCCTCCCGCACCTGCTCCACCGTGACGCCCGGATGCAGCGAGGCCAGCCGCATCGAGCGGTCGGGGGTCGCGAAGTCGAACACCCCGAGGTCGGACACCACCCGGGGGATGCGGTGGAAGCGGGCCGTCCCCGGGGGCTCGGCGACCCGGTCGTAGCCCACCCCGCACACCAGGTCGACCCGCTCCACGAACACCCGGGGAGAGTGCCGGGGTATCCAGTAACTCGTCGGATTGTTCAGCGTGTTGACCGGCGCTCCGCGCACCCCGAGCAACTGCCGCCTGGGCCGCGCCCAGTCGCCGATGCACGAGATGTTCTGGTTGCCGAACCGGTCGATCTGGCTCGCGCCCATCATCACGTGCCGCCGTCCGCCCGCCACCAGCGCCAGATGCTGCCGGTACGGCAGCCAGCCCTCCGGTGCCCCGTCCGGACGGACGATCGTCGCCTCGCCGTCGGTCAGCAGCAGGTCGGGCGCGAAGGTCAGCCGGGCCAGCCGCGCGCCCACGGACGGGATGAACCCCATCGGGCTGGCCAGGATCTCCCCGGCGTCACGCCACGCCTCGGCGCAGGCGATCACGCAGTACTCGGAACGCCGTACGTCCGTCCCCGGTTCGCCCGTCACCCCTGCTCCTCCTGCCAGTCGCGCACCGCCGACGCGTAGGCCTGTTCGTCACCGGCCAGGTAGCGCCCGGCGAACTCCGCCCACGGGGTGCTCGCGTACAGCCGCTGGAAGGCCTCGTCCCTGCCGTAGTCCGGAGCGCACGACGTGAAGTGGGCGCCGCCGGGGGCCTCGACGACCCCGGTCACGCTCAGCCGCTTCACGAGCAGGGACTGCGGCGCGGCCTCCTTCGTCAACTCGGCGGTGTCCACGATCCGTTCGCACGAGAGGTAGGCGGAGTCCGCCGCCTCGCAGAACAGGTCGTCGAAGTACGGGTCAGGGCCCAGGTACTGTCCGTTGCCCAGCCGGTCGGCGCGGCTGAGGTGCACCAGGGCCGCGTCCATCCGCAGGGCCGGCATCGCGACGAACGTCTCCCCGTCCTCGTACGGCGACGTCACCGTCCGCAGACCGGGGTTGACCCGCATCACGTCCGAACCGATCCCCGCCCGCACCGGCAGGAACGGCAGTCGGTTCGCGGCGGCGCGCAGGCCCCACATGAACATCGCCTCGTCGACCTCCGTCAGCTCGAAGGCCCCGCGCTCGCGGGCCGCGCGGTAGTGCGGTTCGAGCGGGACCGAGTCGAGGGTGACGAACGCGGCGACGAGTCTGCGGATGCGGCCGGCCGCCGCGAGCATGCCGACGTCCGGGCCGCCGTAGGAGACGACCGTGAGGTCGGTGATGTCGGAGCGGAGCAACGCCCGCACCAGGGCCATGGGTTTGCGGCGCGCGCCCCAGCCGCCGATGCCGAGGGTCATGCCGCTGTGCAGCCGGGAGACGACCTCGTCGGCCGTCATCGTCTTGTCGCTCATCTACGCCCCCTTCCGTCCCGATGCGCCGAAGGTGTCGCGGACCCGGTCGGCCACCCCGCTGACGTCGGCCTCGAAGGTGAAGCCCTGTTCGAAGCGGTAGCTGCGGCGGACGTCGACGGGGTCGATGCCGTTGATCGCGGACTTGGCCAGGCGGATCAGCTCGCCGTCCTTGGCGGCTATCTCCGCCGCCAGCTCCAGTGCGGAGGGCAGGAGTTCGGCGCGCGGGACGACCCGCCACACCGAGCCGTGCGCGTGCAGCTCGGCGGCCGTCGCCGTGCGCGAGGTGTAGTACAGGGCGCGCATCAGATGCTGGGGGACCAGCCGGGCCAGGTGGGTGGCCGCGCCCAGCGCGCCCCGGTCCAGCTCGGGCAGGCCGAAGGTGGCGTCCTCGCTCGCCACGATCACGTCCGCGTTCCCCACCAGTCCGATGCCTCCGCCCAGGCAGAAGCCCTGCACGGCCGCCACCACGGGGACCTCGCACTCGTACACCGCCGCGAACGCCTCGAAGCAGCCGCGGTTCACCCCGACCAGGGCCGAACGGCCTTGCGCCTGTATCTCCTTGATGTCCACCCCCGCGTTGAACCCGCGGCCCTCCGCCGCCAGCACCACACAGCGGACGCCGGGATCGCGGCCGGCCGCGCGGACGGCGTCGGCCAGGGCGAACCAGCCGTCCACCGGTAGGGCGTTCACCGGCGGGTAGTCGACCGTGACGACCGCGATGCCGCTTTTTCCCGGGCCCTTTTTCGACGACTTCGAGAAGGAGGTGGAGACACCCATGGACGCATCAGCTACCTTTCCACCAAACATTTGTTAGGTGCGAGACTTCGAAGCTAGCAGCCGGAGAATCCGAGCGGGAGGCCCTGTGGACAACTCGCCCGACCAGCCGCTGAAGGGGCGGACCGTCCTCGTCACCGGCGGCACCCGGGGCGTCGGTGCCGGCATCGCGCGGGCCTTCGCCCAGGCCGGTGCCGAGGTGCTGACCTGCGCGCGCCGACCACCCGAAGCACCGGTCGAGGGAGCTGAGTTCAGGCCGCTCGACCTCCGGGACCCGGACGCCGTGAGGGAGTTCTTCACCGCGCTGCCCCGGCTCGACGTGCTCGTCAACAACGCGGGCGGCGCACCGTACCGCCCCCTCGTCGCCGCCGAGGCCGAACGGCACGCGCGCATCATCGAGTTGAACCTCCTCGCCCCGCTCACCGCCTCCCTCGCCGCCTACGAACACCTGAAGCGGGCCAGGGGCGCGGTCGTGATGATCGGCAGCGTCAGCGGCAGCCGGCCCTCGCCCGGCTCGGCGGCGTACGGGGCGGCCAAGGCCGGGCTGGAGAACCTGGCGCGTTCGATGGCGGTGGAATGGGCGCCGGACATCCGCGTCAACACGCTGGTCGTCGGCATGGTCCGCACCGAACTGGCCCACCTCCACTACGGCGGCGAGGACGCCGTCGCCGCCGTCTCCCGCACCGTCCCGCTCGGCCGCCTCGCCGACCCCTCCGACGTCGGCGCGGCGGCCGTCTTCCTGGCCTCCGACGCCGCCGCCTACATCAGCGGGGCGAGCCTCCTCGTCCACGGAGGCGGGGAGCGCCCGGCGTTCCTGGACGCGGCAACGGCCAACAAGGACACGTGAGTCGATGAACCGCCCACAAGGGCACATGAGGTGAAGGGTGATCGAGATGAGCGGAATCTGTGACGGGCGGGTCGTCGTCGTCACCGGCGCGGGCCGCGGACTCGGCCGGGCGCACGCCCTCGCCTTCGCGGCCGAGGGCGCCCGGATCGTCGTCAACGACCTCGGCGTCGGCCTCGACGGCACCCCCGGCCCCGACAGCCCGGCCGCCCGGGTCGTCGCCGAGATCCGCGCGGCGGGCGGCGAGGCGGTCGCCCACGGCGGCGACATCGCCACCACCGCCGGTGCCGCGTCCCTGATCGCGACCGCGCTGGACACCTACGGCCGGCTCGACACGCTGGTGAACAACGCCGGCTACCTGCGCGACCGGATGCTCGTCAACCTCGACGAGGACGACTGGGACGCGGTCACGCGGGTCCATCTGAAGGGCCACTTCCTGCCCCTGAAACACGCCGCCGCACACTGGCGGGCGGAGGCCAAGGCGGGCCGCACGCCGGTCGCCCGCATCATCAACACCAGCAGCGGAGCAGGGCTGTTGGGCTCGGTCGGCCAGGGCAACTACAGCGCCGCCAAAGCCGGGATCATCGGCCTGACCCTGGTCGCGGCGGCCGAACTCGCCCGCTACGGCGTCCAGGTCAACGCCATCGCCCCCGCGGCCCGGACCCGTATGACGGAACACACCTTCGCGCAGACCATGGCCGCACCCGGCTCCGGATTCGACGCGATGGCGGCCGGGAACGTCTCGCCGCTGGTCGTGTGGCTGGGATCGGGGGAGGGGACGGGGGTCACCGGGCGGGTGTTCGAGGTCGAGGGCGGACGGATCACCGTGATGGAGGGATGGCGGGCGGGGCCCACCGTGGACAAGGGAGCGCGGTGGGACGCCGGGGAAGCGGGGGAGGCGGTGGTGAAGCTTCTGGCCGAGGCGGAGACTCCGGGAGCGGTGTACGGGGCGTAGGCGGAGACGGTTCACGTCCCCCCGTGGGGCGCGCCTGCCTACGTGTCGCACTCCAGCACCGTCCGGCACAGGGAGCACCTCGCCCGTACCCGCCCCCGCACCGGCACCCTGATCCGCTGATGACACGTGGGGCACGGGAAGGACACCCGCAGACTGCCGGCCCCGTCCCCGCTGAAGGCGTACGGCACCCCCTGCCGCGCCCCCGATCCCTGCCGCCGGTCCTGGGCGTACCGGCGTCGCCCGGCCCACCCCGCCGCGGTCAGCGGAGGCTGCTGCTCGTCGCGTCGGGCCCGCGCCATGCCCTTGACGTACGCCGTGTAGGCCTGCGGGCTGGTGAACCACACGGACGGGTCCTCGCCGAAGACCAGGGCCCGCTTGGCCAGGACGTACCCGAACTCCTCCGGCGTGAGATACCCGAGCTTCTGCGAGGACGCCGAGTCCTCCCGGTACGCGTCCAGCAGCAGCCACCCCGCGCCCAGATACGTCGCCGCCGTGTCCGTGAGGATCTCGTTCTCGCGGGTGCCGGGGAAGGACAGGTCGAGCCGGTGCAGATAGACGTGCATGACCTCGTGCGCCAGAGCCGCGCCGATGTCCCGCCGATGCGTGCGGAACCGGTCGTTCAACTCGATGAAGTACTCGGGTCCCGCGGTGAGTTCGACATTCGCCGCATGGGTCATCTCACGGAAGCTGATGATCGGCCGGGCATCGGGGAGCCGGTAGTGCCGGACCATCTCGCGGGCCACCCGCTGCGCCCCCAGATGCAGGTCGTCCGTGTCGCCGAACGCCACGTCGACGGGCGCCACGCTGGTCGCGAACGTCTGGACGGTGTCGTAGGACAGCCGCTTGTAGAGCGCGGTGATGGCGTCCCGCACCGTCGCGAGGTGCGGGTAGCCGTGCTCGACCGGTCCGTCGTCCGCCACGTCCGTAACCCCCAGAGACGCCCTGAACCCCCGTCCACTCTATGCCGGTGCCCGCCGAAGCACGCCCCCGTATCTCCCTGGCAGATCGCCGACGGGGCGGTTATGCTCCCCGCGATGACCACTCACTCCGTTCACAGATCGGGGGTCCCGTCCGCGCAAGGTGAGTGCTGATGCACCTTCACCCCGCGAACGAGGATTCCCCGCGTTCCTTCTGGCCGCGCGTGCGCGAGTTCGCCGTGCCGCCCTCCATGATCGAGACGGCCACGGCCCGGCGCACCGCCGGTGACTGGGCGGGCGCCTGCGCCGCCGCCCGCGTCGACGTCGATCTCGACCTACGGTCCGTAGCCCGCGCCCACGGCCGGGACCTGGCCGCCCGGGTCCGCGCCGACCTCCGCGGCCTCGCCCCCGACCTGCTCCGCTGGCACCTCCCGAGGATCGCCCCGGACGGCCTGCTCCGCCCGGGACTGACCCTCACCCTGGCCCGCTACGGCGACGACGCCACCGGCCTACCGCACCTCGTGGTCCGGACCCCGCCGGCCTGGGCGGACGGCGGCCAGCGGATCAGCCTCGCCCTCTGGGACGGCACCCGCCGCGACCCCGACGCCCGCCGGCATCCCCACCCCCGGCCCAGCCGCGCGTTCCGCCTCGACCTGCACCGGCATCTGTGGGACGCCGGAAGGAGCGGTGAACTGCGGGACCGGTCCGGGGCCCAACAGCCGCCGGTCCCCGCCCGGTTGGAGATACCGGAGGGGCTCGGCTGCGCCGTCGACCGGTGGGCCGCCGAGGCGGCGATCCTGCTCCGCGCCGAGGGACGCGCGACCGGTCCCGTCGTCGTACGGCTCGGTTCCCGGCACCGGCTCGCGCTGACCCCGGATCCGGCCGGGGACACCCTGCGGATCGCCCCCGCGCCGACGGACGGCAGCGTCGCCGCGCTCCCCGTCCTGCCCGACGCGGCGACCTGGGTCCTGCCCGACCTGGAGCTGCTGCGCACCGGCGGGATCGACGCCGGCCGGCTGCATCCGCTGGTCGCCGCCGCCCTCGTACCCGACCGTCCGCCACCGGAGGATCACGCTCCGGACCAGGACCGGACGGGGCAGCCGCACCTGGTCGCCTGCCGGGGCGCCGTGCACCGGATCGCTCTCGTGGACGGTGTCCTCGCGCCCCTCGACCACGATCCGGTCGAGATCAGACGCGAGGAACTGCTGGTCGCCCTGACCGGCACGCCGTTGCCCTGCCTCCAGGCCATCGACGACGCCCATCGCCGCCCCGACTGCCTCACCGGCGTCAGCGAACGGCTCGTCCACGGCGACACCGCAGGAGCGCTGGCCGTCGTGGAAGGGCTGCTCGGACCCGAGGCCGTGCTGCGCGGTGGCGCGCTGCGGGACGAACTGCGGGCGGCGGCCGAACGACGGCTCGCCTACGGGCTGTTCAGGTCCGGCCTGGCCGACCCTGGCCCGCGCACCGGCCACTTCGCCCCGGGACCTCCGCATCCCCGGCTCCGCCCCACCGCACGCCCGCGCCACACCGTCACCCGCTGACCGCGCGCTGACCGCCCCCTGATGCCCGCTGACCGCGCCGGGCGCCGCAGCCGACCCCTGAGGTCGCCCTCACCCCTGTCCCGCCTCGAACCCCAAAGGTGATTCGCCATGCCCACACGCACGTTGTACGCCGCCCTCAACCCCGCCCTTCCGCCCACCCAACTCGACGTCGCCGGGGACCTGTTGACCCTGCTGCGCGACACCACCACCGAACCGCGCCCCGACATCCAGCTGGAGGCCCTCACCCTGTCCGTGGCCGCCGACCTGCCCGTGCTGCTGTGGGGCGAGCCGGGGATCGGCAAGACGGCCGCGCTGACACAGCTCGCCGAATCGCTGGACCTGCCGCTGACGACGGTGATCGCCAGCGTGCACGAGCCGTCCGACTTCTCCGGGCTGCCCGTCATCGGCGACGACCCCGCCGAGCAGGGCGTCCCGATGGCCCCGCCGGACTGGGCCGTACGGCTCGTGCGGGCGGGCCGGGGGCTGCTGTTCCTGGACGAGCTGTCCACCGCGCCGCCCGCCGTGCAGGCCGCGTTGCTGCGGCTGGTGCTGGAACGGCGGATCGGCGCGCTGCGGCTGCCGCCGGGCGTCCGGATCGTGGCCGCCGCCAACCCGCGGTCCTCGGCGGCCGACGGGTGGGAGCTGAGCCCGCCGCTGGCCAACCGGTTCGTGCACCTGCTGTGGACCCACGACCACGAGGTCGTCGTCCGCGGACTCGGTGGCACCTGGCCGCGCGCGACCCTGCCGCGGCTCGACCCGGAGAAGCTGCCCGAAGCCGTGGACTTCGCCCGCCGCGCGGTGTGCGGGCTGCTCACCGGCCGGCCCGGGCTCGTCCATCGGCTGCCCGGCAACGAGACGCGGCGCGGCGGTGCCTGGCCCTCGCCCCGCAGCTGGGAGGCGGCGATCAGCCTGATCGCGTTCGCCACGGCGGCCGGGTCCTCCCGCGAGGTGCTGTCGCTGCTGGTCAGGGGCACGGTGGGGGACGGTCCGGGGCTGGAGCTGCTGGCCTGCGTCGACCGCATGGACCTGCCCGACCCGGAGCTCTTCCTCGCCGATCCGACGGCCGGTGAGCTGCCCGAACGCGGGGATCTGCGGCAGGCCGTGCTCGACGGGGTGGTGGCCGCCGTCCGCAACCGCCCCGACCGGGCCCGCTGGGACGCGGCCTGGGCGCTCCTGGTCCGGGCGCTGGAGACCGGCGCCCCGGATCTGGTCGTCGTCCCGGCGACCACCCTCGCGTCGCTCCGCCGGGAGGACTGGGACGTCCCCGAGTCCATCGAGCGGCTGGCCGGAGTGGTCTCCCTGTCCCAGCGGGCGGACCGGGCGGAAGCACGCGCGGCGACGGCGTCGGCCACCGGGAAGGGAGGCCGATGAGGATGCCGGGGGGTGTGAACGGGGCGGGGAGCGGGGGCGCTGTGAACTCTGCGGGGATCGGGGGTGCTGTGAACTCCGCGGCCACGCGGGCCGCTGTGAACCCGTCAGGCAGCGCGGCCACTGTGAACACCGCGAACACCGCGAACACCGCGAACAACCCGAACAACCCGAACACTCGGAACACCCGAGCCGCCCCGCCCCCGCCGCCCGCCCTCGACCGCGACAAGCTCTTCGCCGCCCGCCTCCTCGCCGCCCGGGTCCGCCCCTACCTCGCCACCGCCCTGTTCGCGCTGCACACGGTCGAGTCGCGGCAGGTGCCGACGATGGCCGTGGACCGGCACTGGCGCTGCTATGTGTCGCCGGGTTTCGTGGACCGGACGACGGTCGAGGACCTGGCCGGGGTGTGGGTCCACGAGGTGTCGCATCTGCTCCGGGACCATCACGGGCGCAGCGACCGTGTCGCCCGTGAGCGCGGGCTGATCGGCCCGGGGGAGCGGCTGCGGATGAACATCGCCGCCGACTTCGAGATCAACGACGACGTGTACGGCGACGGCCTGGTCACCCCGGCGGGCGCGATCCGGCCGGAGACGCTGGGCCTGCCCGCGGGGAACCTGATGGAGGACTACCTGCGCTGGTTCCGACTCGGCCCGCGCACCCAGGAGTTGGCGTGGCTGGACTGCGGCAGCGGCGCCGACGGACTCGACCGGGACTGGGACCTGGGCCCGGACGGCGCCGACGGACTCACCGAGCAGCAGCGCGACGCCGTCCGCTTCCGGGTCGCGCAGGGCATCACCGGCCGCCCCGGCAGCGCGCCGAGCGGGTGGCGGCGATGGGCGGAGGAGGCGTTCCATCCGCCGCAGCCCTGGCGGCAGTTGCTCGGCGCGGCGATCCGCTCGGCGGTCTCCGCGCCCGGCGCCGGCGAGGACTATGTCTACGGCAGACCGTCACGCCGCTCGGTGTCGCTGCCCGGCGTCGTACTGCCGAGCCTGCGCCGCAGACCGCCCCGGGTGTGCGTGGTCATCGACACCTCGGGGTCGGTCAGCGACGCCGAACTGGGCAGCGCGCTCCTCGAAGTCGCCGCGATCGCACGGGCGGTGGGGGGCCGCCGCGACCTCGTCACCGTGGTGCCCTGCGACGCGGCGGCGGAGATCGCGCACTCGCTGTGCGGAGCCGAGGACATCCCGCTGCTGGGCGGCGGCGGGACGGACCTGCGCACCGGTTTCGCCACGGCGCTGCGCACCCGGCCCCGCCCCGACGCCGTCGTCGTCCTCACCGACGGCCAGACCGACTGGCCGCGGACCCGGCCGCCCTGCCGGACGGTGGTGGGCCTCTTCCCACGCCGCCACGAGACCGGGGAATACGCCGAGAACGACCCCGACTACGTACCGGACACCCCGCCCGACTGGGCACGGGTGGTCGAGATCGGGTCCGCGCCCCTCGCCCGATGACCCGTCACGGGCTCCGCAGCGTGAGGGCGAACTCCGAGGCGACCGGCGCCTCCTGGAGCTCCAGCACCCACACCTCGTTCACGCCCTCCCGCAGCACCGCACCGGGGACGTACAGCTCCCGCTGCGGGCCCGCCGACCAGTACCGCCCCAGGTTGAACCCGTTGACCCACACGAACCCCCGCGTCCAGCCCGGCAGTTCGAGCAGGGCGTCCCCCGTGCCGTGCACCTCGACGGTGCCCTGGTACAGCCCGGGGGAGTCGTCCGGCGGCAGCTCCCGCAGGGCGACCGCCCCGACGTCGTCCAGGGCGTCCAGCGCGTCCAGCCGCAGCCCACGCGCGCGTACGCCGTGCAGGAACTGACGCTCGTGCAGCAGCCCCCCGGTGATGCCCTTCGGCTCGCCGAGCCGCGGCCCGTAGTTGACCCTCCCCAGGGACTCCACCCACAGCCGCACGCGCGCGTGCCCGGCGACGGGCTCCTTGAGCTGTTCGTCGCCCTCCGAGAGGACCCCGGCCCGCTTCCCGTCGACGTACACCACCGCGAGGTCCCGCAGCCCGCGCGCGGTGAGGGGATGGGGTGCGCGCGGTCCCGGGACGGTCACTTCGTACCGGACGATCCCGCGGTCCACGTCCAGTTCCTCGAAGGTCGGCGGCACGGGACCCGTCGTCTCCGGCCCGCCGAGCGCCTCCAGCACGTCGTCCAGGGGTGCCCATCCGGACAGCCGCACCTCGGCCGGGTGGCCCAGCACGGCCGGTGCGGGCGGGAGTTCGGGCAGCGGGCCGTCGGCGTAGGCGGCGAGGACCTCGCGGAAGCGCCAGAACTTGTCCGTGGGGCGCCCGTACTCGTCGATCGGCGCGTCGTAGTCGTACGACGTCACGTCGGGCTCCAGGGGGCCCTCGTGCAGGGCGCCGCCGCCCCGGTTGGCGCCCGCCCAGCCGGCGAAGCTGGTGCCGCCGTGCGCCATGTACAGGTTGACCGAGGCGCCGCACTCCAAGATCTCGCGCAGCGCGTCCGCCGCGTCCCCCGCGTCCCGCACGACGTGTTCGCCGCCCCAGTGGTCGAACCAGCCGCACCAGAACTCCATGCACATCAGCGGCCCTTCGGGCTGGTGCCCGCGCAGCGTCTCGAAGGCCACGCGCGCGTGGGACCCGAAGTTGACCGTCGCCAGCACACCGGGGACCGAGCCGCCGCTCAGCATGAAGTCCTCGGGGCCGTCCGAGGTGAACAGCGGGACCGTGATCCCCTGGTCCCGCAGCAGCTCCTCCACGCGCCGCAGGTACACCGCGTCGGAGCCGTAGCTGCCGTACTCGTTCTCGATCTGCACCATGATCACCGGGCCGCCGCGGTCGAGCTGCCGGGACGCGATCTCGGGCAGCAACTGCCGGAACCAGCGCTCCAGATGGCCCAGGAAGCGTGCGTCACGGGTACGCGCGCGGGGACCCAGTTCGCCGGTCAGCCAGTGCGGCAGCCCGCCGTTCTCCCACTCCGCGCAGATGTACGGCCCCGGGCGCACGATCGCCCACAGGCCCGCCTCCCGCGCCGCGTCGAGGAACCGGCCGAGCGCCCGGACGTCCCGGACGTCGCCCGGTGCCGGCTCGTGCAGGTTCCACGGGACGTACGTCTCCACGCAGTTGAGGCCCATCGCCCGCAGCATCGCCAGCCGGTGCCCCCAGCTCGCCTCGTGCACCCTGAAGTAGTGCAGTGCCCCGGAGAGCAGCCGCACCGGCCGCCCGTCCAGCAGAAAGTCCCTGTCGCCCACCGTGAACTCGCCCATGCCCCGACTCTCGCCCCTTGGCGGCGATCACGTCCATGGACAAAGATCACCACTACTTGGACCGAGCGGAGGGCGAGAGGACGCGGGACGTGGCCGAGGGAGCCGGGACAGGGGGAGAGGGGGCGCGAGCGGGGGCGCGGACCGTGGGCGAGGAGGCGGGGACGTACCACACCTGGATGCGGTTCTTCACGCCCACGCCCGCCCACCACCGCCTCGGCCTCGCCTGCCTCGGCGTGGGCCTCCAGTACGGCGCCCTGCCCACCGTCGGCCCCCGCACCCTCGACCACCACGTGGCCGTGGTGATCAGCGCGGGCGGCGGCTGGTACCGCGGCCCCGACGGCCGCCGCACGACCGTCACCGCGCCCGCGCTGCTGTGGCTCACCCCCGGGGTGCCGCACCACTACGCGCCCGACCCCGGCGGCGGCTGGGACGAGGGGTTCGTCGACTTCACCGGGCCCGCGACGGCCACGTACACCGAACTCGGCTACATCGAGCCCGAGCGGCCCGTGGTGCCCCTCTCGGACGCGGCCGGGCCCCGCGCGGTCATCGGGCGCATGGCGCGCGCCGCACGGCGCGGCAACCCCCTCCTGGAGGTGGAGACCGGGGCCGCCGTCCACGAACTCCTGGTCGCCCTGCGCCGCGCCCGCGCCGACCTCGCCCCCGACGGCGACCCCGTCCTCCAGGCCCTCGCCCGCGACGCGTGTCTGCCGCTGACCGTCGCCGACCACGCGGCCCGGCACGGCATGACCCCGGCCGCCCTGCGCGCCGCCGTCCGCCAGGGCGCCGGATGCAGTCCCAAGGACTACGTCCTCGGCATCCGTCTGGGCCGCGCCAAGGAGCTGCTGGCCGCCACCGAACTGCCCGTGGCCGCCGTCGCCCGCCGCGTCGGCTACGACGATCCCGCCTATTTCAGCCGCCTGTTCACCCGCCGCGTGGGCGTGCCCCCGGTCCGCTTCCGTGCCCAGCAGGGCCGTGCCGTCCCCGGCGGCTGGAGCGACCAGGTGCCCGATCCGGCCGATCCGCCGATCATCGAGTGGCCGCACGCCACGTAATCCCGATGATCGGGTGGTCACGGGCCACGTAGGGTGGTCGCCCATGACCACCAGCACCAACGGAACCGGTGACGTCGACCCCGCCGTGCGCGAGGAGCTCACCCGGCTGCGCGACAGCATCGACAACATCGACGCCGCCGTCGTCCACATGCTCGCCGAACGCTTCAAGGCCACCCAGCAGGTCGGTTTCCTCAAGGCCACCCACCGGCTGCCGCCCGCCGACCCGGCCCGCGAGGCCCGCCAGATCGAGCGGCTGCGCACCCTGGCCGAAAATGCCAAGCTGGACCCGGCGTTCGCCGAGAAGTTCCTGAACTTCATCATCGCCGAGGTGATCAGGCACCACGAGCGCATCGCGGAGGACGCCGTGAACGGCGGTTCACCCACGGCGAACTGACCTCACGGGTCCTGTAATGGACGTGACAGCGGGGCGAGTTCGGGGCCATGCTGCGCTGTGCGCTCCCGTGCACTCCATGTCAACTGACGGGCACGCCCTGTCAGTGCCTGCGTCGTAAGCTGGTTCTCCCAGCGGGAGGGACGTCGGGCCATGCCGTCGGATGCCAAGATCCTCATCGTCGACGACCATGAGGACACCCTGTACGCCCTGGAGAGCGCCCTGGCCCCGCTGGGCCACCCGCTCGCCCGCGCCACCAGCGGCGACGAGGCGCTCAAGCAGGTGCTCCGCGGCCGGGTCGGCCTCCTCCTGCTCGACGTGCGCATGCCCGACGTCGGCGGTCTGGACGTCGTCCGCTACCTGCGCCGCCTGGAACAGACCCAGCACATCCCCGTCCTCCTGCTCACCGGCTTCGGCACCGACCCCGAACTGACCGCCGCCGCCTTCTCCCTCGGCGTCGCCGACCTCGTCATGAAGCCCGTCGACCCCTGGACCCTGCGCACCAAGGTCCGCTACCTCTACGACGCCCACCAGCGCCACCAGGCCCTCGAACAGGAGGTCCGCGAACTCCGCGCCCTCCTCAAGGACCCGCCCGCCCCCGGCCCCGCCCTGCCCCACCCGGACGCGCGCGTGCCCTGCCAGCGCGACGCCCAGAACCCCGCGGGCGCCCACCCCGCCCCCGCCCCCACCGCCACTCCCGCCCGGGACCGGACATAACCCACATACCGGGCCGCCCGGGTGTCCTGTCCACAGCCACCCCTGTGCCATGTCTGTGCCATCAGGCAGCATGTCCTGCATGTCCGTACTGACGCGCGACGAAGCGCAGACCCGTGCCAGGCTCCTCGACGTCCACCGCTACACGATCGAACTCGATCTGACGACCGGCGAAGACACCTTCGACTCCCGTACCGTCATCGCGTTCACCGCTCGTGCCGACGCGGACACCTTCGTCGAACTCAAGCCCGCCGAGCTGCGCTCCGTCACCCTCGACGGCCGCCCCCTCGACCCCGAGCACCTCGTCGAGAACCGGCTCCCGCTGCCCGGCCTCACCGCCGGCGAGCACGAACTGCGCGTCGACGCGAGCATGCGCTACTCCCGCACCGGTGAGGGCATGCACCGCTTCACCGATCCCACCGACGGCGAGACCTACCTCTACACCCAGCTCTTCATGGACGACGTCCAGCGCGTCTTCGCCGCCTTCGACCAGCCCGACCTCAAGTCCGTCTTCGACCTGACCGTCACGGCCCCCGAAGGCTGGACCGTCCTCGCCAACGGCATCACCGAACACCTCGGCGAAGGCCGCTGGCAGGCCGCCACCACCCCGCTCATCTCCACCTACCTGGTCGCCGTCGCCGCCGGCCCCTGGCACTCCGTCCGCACCGAACACCGCGGCCTGCCCTTCGGCATCCACTGCCGCCGCTCCCTGGCCCCCCACCTCGACGCGGACGCCGAGGAGATCCTCGACCTCACCCGCCAGTGCTACGACCGCTACCACGAGAAGTTCGAGGAGCCCTACCCCTTCGACTCCTACGACCAGGCCTTCGTCCCCGAGTTCAACGCGGGGGCCATGGAGAACCCCGGCCTCGTCACCTTCCGCGACGAGTTCATCTACCGCTCCGCCGTCACCGACACCGAGCGCCAGACCCGCGGCATGGTCATCGCCCACGAGATGGCCCACATGTGGTTCGGCGACCTCGTCACCCTCCAGTGGTGGGACGACATCTGGCTGAACGAGTCCTTCGCCGAGTACATGGGCTACCAGACCCTCACCGAGGCAACCCGCTTCACCGACACCTGGACCGACTTCGGCGTCGTCCGCAAGGCCTGGGGCTACGACGCCGACCAGCGCCCCTCCACCCACCCCGTCGCCCCGGAGAACGTCGACGACACCGCCTCCGCCCTCCTCAACTTCGACGGCATCTCCTACGCCAAGGGCGCCTCCGCGCTGCGGCAGCTGGTGGCCTGGCTCGGCGAGAAGGACTTCCTGGCCGGCATCAACACCCACTTCGCCCGCCACAAGTTCGGCAACGCCACCCTCGCCGACTTCATCGACTCCCTCGCCTCCGGCACGGAACGGGACGTCCACGCGTGGGCGGACGCGTGGCTGCGCACCACGGGGGTCGACACGCTCTCCCCGGCCGTCACCCGCGCCGACGACAGCACGTACACCCTGACCGTCGACCGCGCGGGCAGCCGCCCGCACCGCATCGCCGTCGGCCTCTACGACCAGGACCCCGGCGACACCGGCCGCCTCACCCTGCGCGAGCGCCTCGACCTCGACGTGCCCCAGAGCGAGCCCCAACCCCTCGGCAAGCGCCCGGCACTGCTGCTCCTCAACGACGGCGACCTCACCTACGCCAAGGTCCGATTCGACCCCGACTCGTTCGACGCCGTCCGCACCGGCCTCTCCGGACTCCCCGACCCCCTCACCCGGGCCGTCGTCTGGAACGCCCTGCGCGACGCCGTCCGGGACGGCGAACTCCCCTCCTCCGCCTACCTGGACGCCGCCCGCGCCCACCTCCCGCACGAGACGGACCTCGCCCTCGTCCAGGGCGTCCTGGCCTTCGCCTCCGCGCAGGTCACCGACCGCTACCTCACCCCCGAGGCCCGCCCGGTCGCCCTCGCCACCCTCACCGCCCTGTGCCGCGACCTCATCCGCCGCACCGAGGACGGCTCCCACGCCGGCCTGCGCCTCATCGCCGTACGCCACTTCATCGACGTCGCCGCCCACCCCGACACCATCGCCGCCTGGCTCGGCGAAGGCACCGTCCCCGGCGGCCCCGAGCTGGACCCGGAACTCCGCTGGCGCGTCCTCGCCCGGCTCGCCGTCCTCGGCGCCACCGACGAGCCCGCGATCGCCGCCGAGCTGGAGCGCGACCCGTCCGCCACCGGCCAGGAAGGCGCCGCCCGCTGCCGCGCCGCCCTGCCCGACCCCGAGGCCAAGCGCGCGGCCTGGGAGGCCATGTTCACCACCGACGACCTCTCCAACTACCTGTTCACCGCCACCGCCCAGGGCTTCTGGCAGCCCGAACAGGCCGATCTGGTCCGCGCGTACGTGCCCCGCTTCTACCCCGACGCGGTGGCCCTCGCCGCCCGCCGCGGCCCCGCCATCGCCGACGCCGCGGGCCGCTGGGCCTTCCCCGCCCACGCCGTCGACCCCGAAACCCTCCGCCTCGGCGAGGAATGCCTCAGGGACGCCGACCTCACCCCGTCCCTCCGCCGCAAGCTCGTCGACCAACTCGACGACCTCGGGCGGGCGTTGCGCGTGCGGGAAGCACACTCCAGCCCCTCCGGCGAGTGAGGACGAGGCCTCTTCGGGGCCGTGCGGGCGCTGCCCGGGGCACACCCCCGGGCAGCGCCCGCACCGGCCCCCGCCACTGAACGACACCCTTCACCCGGCACCGAACAACACCCTTTCGGGTTCCGATCGTTGTTCTCCCCGGGCGCGTCGACTCATCCGGGTCCAAGCTGGAACCCCGCATGCCACGCGCCCCGGAGGACAGCATGAGCAGCGCACCCCTCGCCTCAGGTCCCGAAGGACCGGACGCCCTGCGGCCGTTGCTCCACACCGTCCTCGACGCCCTCGACACCGGCCGCCGGGCCCGCGGCGGCCCCTTCCCCGCGGGCGGCCCCGACGCGGTCGCCGCCCGCATGCGGGACGCCGTGGGGGACGTGCTTCCCGACCAGGGCGACCCGGACGCCCTGCGCACCCTCGTGCACGCGCTGGCGGAAGGCGCCGCCGACCCCGCCGACCCGCTCTGCGCGGCCCACCTGCACTGCCCGCCGCTCGCCGTCAGCACCGCCGCCGACCTCGCCGTCAGCGCCCTCAACCCCTCGCTCGACTCCTGGGACCAGGCCCCCGCCGCCAGCGCGCTCGAAGCCCTCGTCACCCGCACCCTCGCCCACGCGATCGGCCTCGCCGACGCCCTCGTCACCACCGGCGGCACCGAGGCCAACCAGCTCGCCCTGCTGCTCGCCCGCGAAGCCCAGGGCGGCAGCGCCCAGCTGGTCTGCGGAAGCAACGCCCACCACTCGCTGCCCCGCGCCGCCTGGCTGCTCGGCCTGCCCGACCCCGTCGTCGTCCCCGCCCCCGCCGGCACCCTCGACCCCGCAGCCCTCGACCGGGCCCTCACCGCCCTGCCCGGCGCCCGCGGCTCCGTCCTGGTCGCCGCCACCGCCGGCACCACCGACGCCGGACTCATCGACCCGCTGCCCGAGATCGCCGGCCTGTGCGCGGCCCACGGCGCCCGCCTCCACATCGACGCGGCCTACGGCGGCGGCCTCGCCTTCAGCGACCGCCACCGCGACCGCCTCGCCGGTCTCGACCGCGCCCACACCGTCACCCTCGACCTGCACAAACTCGGCTGGCAGCCCGTCGCCGCGGGACTCCTCGCCGTCCGCCGCCCCCGCGACCTCGCCGCCCTCACCCAGCGCGCCGACTACCTCAACGCCGACGACGACACCGAAGCGGGCCTGCCCGACCTCCTCGGCCGCTCGCTGCGCACCACCCGCAGACCCGACGTCCTCAAGATCGCCGTCACCCTGAAAACCCTCGGCCGCACCGGACTCGGCACCCTCGTCGACCAAGTCTGCTCCCGCGCACGGGAGTTCGCCGCCCTCGTCCGCGACCACCCCGGTTTCGAGCTGTACGCCCCGCCCGCCATCAGCACCGTCCTGTTCCGGCCCGCCGGAGCCGACGACGACACCGTGGCCGCCGTACGACGCCAACTCCTCACCGACGGACGGGCCGTCCTCGGCCGGGCCGCGCTCGACGGACGGCTCTGGCTCAAGGCCACCCTCCTCAACCCCCACGCCCGGCCCGACGACCTGGCCGCCCTCCTGAAACTGGTGGAAGGAAACACCCCCCGATGAGCCACCCCCCGACGGGTCACCCCCAGACCCCCAACCCCCCACGCCACGAACCCGATCCACCCCGCGACCTGGTCGGCATCGGCATCGGCCCCTTCAACCTCTCGCTGGCCGCGCTCGCCCACCCGCTCACCGAACTCGACACCGTCTTCTACGAACAGCGCCCCGGCTTCGACTGGCACCCCGGCCTGCTCATCGACGGCGCCGCCGTCCAAGTCCCCTTCCTGGCCGACCTGGTGACCCTCGCCGACCCCGCCAGCCCCTGGTCCTTCCTCAACTACCTCAAGGACCGCGACCGGCTCTTCCCCTTCTACTTCGCCGAGCGCTTCCACATCCAGCGGGCCGAGTTCGACGCCTACTGCCGCTGGGTCGCCGACAGCCTCCCCGGACTCCACTTCGGCCACCAGGTCGACGCCGTCCGCTGGAACCCCGAACGCGAACTGTTCGAGGTCGACTTCACCCAGCTCGACAGCGACGGCGAGGCCGAGGCCCTCGGGCGGACGTACACGAAGAACATCGTCCTCGGCGTCGGCACCGCCCCCTACGTCCCCGACCCGCTCAAGCCGCTCGTCGAGGCCCCCGGCGTGCCCGTCATCCACGCCGCCGACTACCTCGCCCACCGCGACACACTGCTCGCCGCCGAGCACATCACCGTCGTCGGCTCGGGCCAGACCGGCGCCGAGGTCTTCCTCGACCTGCTCCGCCACCGCCCCGCGGGACACGAGAAACTCCACTGGCTCGGCCGCAGCGAGGCGTTCGCGCCCATGGAGTACTCCAAGCTCGGCCTGGAGCACTTCACCCCCGACTACACCCGCTACTTCCACGCGCTCGCCGAACCGGTCCGCGACCGCCTCGTCTCCTCGCAGTGGCAGCTCCACAAGGGCATCGACGCCGACACCATCGCCGCCATCCACGACGAGCTCTACCGCCGTACGACACACGGCGGTTGGCCCGACGCCGTCCTCACCCCCGGCGTCCGGGTCCGCACCGCGGGCCGGATCGGCACCACCAAGGTCGAGCTCCACCTGGAACACCTCCAGCAGGACACCCGCTCCCGGCTCACCACGGACGCCGTCGTCCTCGCCACCGGCTACCGCGAGCGCCCGATGGGCCGCATCCTCGCCGGACTCGACCCCTACCTGCGCCGCGACAGCGCCCAACGCCCGCGCATCGACGCCAAGTTCAGGCTCGTCCTGGACCCCTGCGTCACCGGCTCCGGCTGCCAGGTCTACGTCCAGAACGCCGAGGTCCACACCCACGGCGTCGGCGCCCCCGACCTCGGCCTGGCCGCCTGGCGCAGCGCGACCATCCTCAACTCCCTCACCGGGAAGGAGCCTTACTCCCTGCCGGGCCGGACGGCGTTCACCACCTTCGGGCTCGACCCGCAGCCGCAGATCCCCCCGGCCCGGCAGGCCAGGACCCTCACCCCGCTCGTCGACGGCAGGTGAGGGCCCCGTCGGGCGCCGGACCCCTCGGTACCGGAGGAATCCCGCGCGCTAGAACACCGGCGTGCCGTCCCGCGTCAACTTCCAGTCCACGGACGCGAAGTCGGCCGGGTCCAGCACACCCTTCGCCGTCACCCACTCCGCGATCCGGGTCCGGATCTCCGTCGACTCCGACCACACCTCGGTCGCGGCGGCCACATGCGGGAACGCACCGCCGCCGTTCGCCCGGTAGTTGTTCACCGCCAGCACGAACTGCTGCGCGTCGTCCAGCGCCGCACCCCCGTACGTCAGGTTCCTGATCCGCGAACCCGCCGCCTGCGCGATGTCGATGTCGTACGAGAACCCGGACACGTAGTCGTAGTTGTAGTCCGGACGGCCGCCCGCGTTCGTCAGCTTCTCCGTGTCGACGGCCGCGTCGGCGGCGGTCCGGACGAAGTACTCCGCCGAGTACTCCAGGTACGCCCGCATCTGAGCACCCGTCAGCACCTTGGCGACCAGCGTGTTGTCGTACACGTACAGACCCGACAGATCCCGGATCGTCACCTCGCCGGCCGGGATCTCCGAGGTCCGGGAGAACGGCGACGCCTGTGCGACCACCGGCAGCGACGCGTACGCCGTGCCCGCCAACGCGGCCTTCACCACGTCCTCCTGGACCTTGGTGATGAGGTCGATGATCGGGGCGTCCTTGTACCGCGCCTCGACCGTCGTCAGCGTCGCCGTCGCCGTGCCGACCACCTGGTTGACGTACTCCACGACCAGCGCGTGCTCGTCCTTCAGCAGCCGCGTGATCTTCGGGTCGTCCGCGACCGTCCGCGCGTCCCGCAGCGAGGCCGCCACCGACTCGACGGTCCAACACCCCTTCTCGAACACCAGGTTGAAGTCGAACACGCTCAACCGCTCGGCGTAGCACAGCGGCTCGGACAGCACGACCGTCCTGCCCGTCGTCTTGTTCGTGACCTTCAACTCCGGGATCTCCACGTGCGCGTGCCCCACGAGGATCGCGTCGATCCCCGGCACCTGCTGCGCGACGAGCGCCGCCGAGTTCTCCACGTACGGCAGCTGGTCACCGTACGACGACGTCCCCGACGACCCGGAGTGCGCCGACACGATGACGACGTCCGCGCCCATCGACCGCAGCTTCGGCACCCACTTCGCCGCCTGCTCCTCAAGCCCCGGGAACGTCAACTTCCCCTGCACGTACGCCTTGTCCCAGATCGCGATACCCGGGTTCGTCAGCCCGAGCACCGCCACCTTCACCGGCGGCGCCCCCGGCACCGGGAACTTCTTGATGAAGTACGGCGGGAACGCCGGCTTCTGCGTCTTCGCGTCCAGCGCGTTCGCGCCGAGCAGCGGGAAGCGGCACTGGTCCTCGAACTTCCGCAGGGTCTCGATGCCGTAGTTGAACTCGTGGTTGCCCAGCGCCGCCGCGTCGTACCCGATCGCGTTCATCGCCTGCGCCATCGGGTGCACCGGACCGTGCTTCGCGGTGATCGGGTCCACCTTCGCGAAGTAGTACGTCAGCGGGGTGCCCTGGATCGTGTCGCCCGCGTCCAGCAGCAGCGTGTTCCGCCGCCCCTTCTCCTGGCGGATCCTGTTCACGAGGGTCGACACCCGCGCCAGCCCCATGGCGTTGCCCGCCGCGTCCGCGTACTCCGCGTCCTTGAAGTAGTCCCAGTTGAAGACATGCCCGTGCAGATCCGTCGTGCCCATGACCGTCAGCGCGTACCGCTTGGCGGGCCGCCCCGGCTTCTTCCGCTCCCCGGCCTGCGCCGGAGCCGCCGCGGCACCGGCCAGCGCGACCCCCGCACCCGTCACGGCGGACTTCTTCAGGAACTTCCGGCGGTTCAAGGGCATCTCTGGATCTCCTCGGGGAACGGTCAACAACGCGCGTAGATTCTTACTCGCTTCTTACCGCACGCGACAGGTCCCCCAGGTTTCGATCTGATGACCACCAGGCGCCCCACCTGACAGAGTGGGACGTATGACCACCCCCACCCAGGACGACCCCCAACCCCCCGTCCCCTACGGCACCCCCGACGCACCCCGCATCGCCGTCCGCGGCGAGGCGCGCCTCGAGGTCGACCCCGAGATCGCCCGCATCGGCATCACCGTCGCCGCCCGCGGCACCGACCGCCGCACCGCCCTCGACGACCTCACCCGCCGCAACGCCACCGTCCTCGACCTGGTCAAGAGCTACGGCGAAGCAGTCGAACACCTGGAGACCGGCGGCTTCTCCATCACCCCCGAACTCACCAGACACGGCCGCGGCGAACGCGTCCACCGCTACCACGGCCGCGTCAGCATCACCGCCGAACTCGTCGACTTCACCGCCCTCGGCGAACTCACCACCCGCCTCGCCGACCTCGACCTCACCCGCGTCGACGGCCCCTGGTGGGCCCTGCGCCCCGACTCGCCCGTCCACCGCCAGGCCCGCCAGCAGGCCGTCCGCGAAGCCGTCCAGCGCGCCCGCGAATACGCCGAAGCCCTCGGCACCACCCTCGCCGCCCTCGCCGAACTCGCCGACATCGGCGCCGAGAACGCCCAGCCCTACGGCGCCCCCCAGGCCCGTATGCGCTCCATGTCCTTCGCCGGCGGCGCGGGCGAGGAAACCGCCGCCGCACCCCTCGACCTCGAACCCCAGCGGCAGCACGTCTACGCCCAGGTCAACGCACGCTTCACGATGGCACCCCCGCGCCTTTGACATGCGCCTCTCACAGGTATCCGCAATTCGGTGACGCGAACGCTCATTGGAGCACCCCACCGCACATTCAAGCCTTGGCAATAACCCTTCACTCAAAGGTTGTTGAGTAGTCACGCGCGGCCAATTCCCTACCTGTCGGTAAGGTCTAGGCTCGAAGCATGCGCCGAGTAAAAATCGTCTGTACATTGGGCCCCGCCACCGACTCGTACGACCAGATCAAAGCCCTGGTCGAGGCCGGAATGGACGTAGCCCGCTTCAACCTCAGCCACGGCAGCCACGCCGAGCACGAGGAGCGCTACCAGCGCGTACGAAAGGCCTCCGAGGAGACCGGCCGCAGCGTCGGACTGCTCGCCGACCTTCAAGGCCCGAAGATCCGACTCGGCCGCTTCACCGAAGGACCCGTACTCCTTGAACGCGGGGACACCTTCACCATCACCGTCGAAGAAGGCGCCGAAGGCGACCGCCAGTCCTGCGGAACCACCTACGCCGGCCTCGCCGCGGACGTCACCCCGGGCGAGCGCGTCCTCGTCGACGACGGCAAGGTCTGCCTCGAAGTCACCTCCGTCGACGGCCCCCGCGTCCACACCCGGGTCGTCGAAGGCGGCATGGTCTCCGACCACAAGGGCCTGAACCTCCCCGGAGTCGCCGTGTCCGTCCCGGCCCTCTCCGACAAGGACGAGGCCGACCTCCGCTGGGCCCTGCGCACCGGCTTCGACGTCATCGCCCTCTCCTTCGTCCGCAACGGCAAGGACATCGACGACGTCCACCGCATCATGGACGAGGAAGGCCACCGCCTCCCCGTCATCGCCAAGGTCGAGAAACCCCAGGCGGTCGAGGCCATCGACGACATCGTCGCCGCCTTCGACGGCATCATGGTCGCCCGCGGCGACCTCGGCGTCGAAATGCCCCTCGAACAGGTCCCGATCGTCCAGAAGCGCGCCGTCAAACTGGCCAAGCGCAACGCCAAGCCGGTCATCGTCGCCACCCAGATGCTCGACTCGATGATCGAGAACTCCCGCCCCACGCGCGCGGAGGCGAGCGACGTGGCGAACGCCGTCATCGACGGCACGGACGCGGTGATGCTCTCCGGCGAGACCAGCGTCGGCAAGTACCCGATCGCCACCGTCACCACCATGGCACGCATCATCGAGGCCGCCGAGGAGGACATCCTCGCCAAGGGCCTCCCGCCGCTGACCGAACGCAACAAGCCCCGTACCCAGGGCGGCGCCGTGGCCCGCGCCGCCGCCGAGATGGGCGACTTCCTCGGCGCGAAGTTCCTGGTGGCCTTCACCCAGTCCGGCGACACCGTCCGCCGCCTGTCCCGCTACCGCTCGCCCATCCCGGTCATGGCCTTCACCCCCGACCCGGCCACCCGCTCCCAGCTCAACCTCACCTGGGGCGTGGAGACCATCCTCGGCCCGCACGTCGACTCCACCGACGCGATGGTCGACCAGGTCGACGAACTCCTCCTCAAGCACGGCCGCTGCCAGAAGGGCGACATCGTCGTCATCACCGCGGGCTCCCCGCCCGGAGTCGCCGGCTCCACGAACCTCGTCCGCGTCCACCACGTCGGCGAGGACGACAGCCCGAAGTAGCGCCAAGCAGCCCCCATTAGCCCCAGGCGGCAAGAAGTTGTCACCGGCCGCTCCCCGCCCGACAACTGGACCCGGGCGAGGAGTTGCCTCTTTTTCTCCCGGCCGGGCTCGGCGAATAGAGAGAATGGCCGAGGGGAGCCGTGGCGAAACGGAAATCGCCGGCGCGGACGAATTCCCGCGCCTTGTGAGCCGGACCGGCGTCGAACAACGCAGGATCGGCCGATAAACCCTGCGTAGTGCTGCGTAGTGCGTAGTGCGTCGCGTTTCGGGGAATCGCCCAATCCGTTCGCTCAGGCGGGCAGTTCGGTGATACCGAGGGCGAAGTCCAGGTTGCCCACCCCGTGGTTGGCGAGGCCCACCGTGACCACGCCCGCTCCCTCCAGCCAGTGCGCCATTCCCAGGCCGCCGACGTCCAGCGGGCGCAGCCCGAGGCTCTTCACGAACGCCCCCACACGCGCCTTGGCCCGCGCGCTGTCCCCGGCGATGAAGATGTCGGGCCGCCCCCTCTCCAGGACATGACGGAAGACGGTGTTGAACGCCTTCACCACGTCGGCACCGGCCGGGGCCACCTTGGCGACCTCCTGGGCTATTGAGGTCTGCTCGCGGTGGGCCAGCCCGTCGAACGCGGAGTTGAAGGGGTTGCT
The DNA here is from genome assembly GCF_044747445.1 of Streptomyces sp. NPDC090083. Lineage (NCBI taxonomy): Bacteria > Bacillati > Actinomycetota > Actinomycetes > Kitasatosporales > Streptomycetaceae > Streptomyces > Streptomyces sp. NPDC090083. The sequence goes on from NZ_JBIVED010000007.1 coordinate 177,777, forward strand.
GATGTCGACGATGACCTTGCCCGCCAGAGCGTCCCCGAACTGGGCGACGACGGGCACGACACCGTCGTGCAACAGGGCCACGACGACGATGTCCCCGGCCGGGGCGGCGCCCCATTCCCCGGCCGTGGCGCCGCCGCCGAGCGCCTCGGCCAGGGCGGCGGCCCTGGACCGGTCGCGGCCCATGACCTCGACGGTGTTGCCGCCCGCCACCGCCCGCGCGCCGATGGTGCGGGCCATGTTGCCGGTGCCGATGATGCTGATGCCGCTCATGAGATGTCCCGTCCTGGTGGTGGTGTGCGGTCCGGTTCAGACGGCCGTGGTGCCGCCGTCGGCGACGAGTTCCATGCCGTTGACGTAGCTGGAGTCGTCGGACGCGAGGAAGAGGGCGACGCTGGCGATCTCGTCGGGGCTGCCCATCCGGCCGCGGGGGATGAGGGACTCGAACTGTCGCTTGGTCGCCTCGTCGAAGAGCTCCTCCTGCTTGGCGGTGGCGACCTGACCGGGGGTCAGGACGTTGACGCGGATACGGCGGTCCTTGAGCTCGTTGAGCCAGACGCGGGCCCAGGCCTGCTGGACGGCCTTGCTGCCGGCGTAGACGCTCCAGCCGGGAAAGGCGCTGAGGGAGGCGCTCGACCCGGTCATCAGGATCGAGCCGCCGTCGTTGAGGAGCGGGAGTGCCTTCTGGACGGTGAACAGGGTGCCTCGGGCGTTGAGCCCGAACCAGGTGTCGAACTGGGCCTCGGTGATCTCGCCGAGCGGGGCCGGCTCGCCCCCGCCGGCGCTGGCCCACAGCACGTCGAGGCTTCCCTTCTCCCGCTTGACGGTGTCGAACAGACGGTCCAGGTCGTCCAGGTCGGCGGCGTCGCCCCGCACACCGGTGACGTTGCGGCCGATCCGCTGTACGGCCTCGTCCAGGGCGTCCTGGCGGCGGCCGGTGATGAAGACGTACGCGCCCTCGTCGACGAACAGCTTCGCGCCGGCCAGCGCCAGGCCGGTGGTGCCGCCGGTGATGACCGCGACCTTGCCGTCGAGCTTTCCCATGGTCGTCCCCTCGGGGTGATGGTGCCGTACGCACCTGCGGTGACGGCTTTATGTACACCGTCCTGTGTACGTACCGTACGAGGCGGACGGCGGGCGCGCAACTATGTACACCGGTCGTTACCCGATGCCGGTACGATGGCCCCATGACGGAGTTGGAGAAGGGCCCCACGGGCACGCGCCGCGGCCGGGGTGCCCGCGAGCGCATCCTCGGCGCCTCCCAGCGGCTCTTCCGCGAACAGGGCATCAACCGCACCGGCATGGACCAGCTCTGCGCCGCCGCCGAGGTGTCCAAGCGCACGGCCTACCAGCACTTCGGCGGCAAGGACGAACTCGTCGCCGAGTACCTGCGCCGGTTCGACCCCTCCGTGCTGTCAAGCGTGTTCGACCGCCCCGACCTCACGCCCCGCGAACGGCTCCTCGCCGCCTTCGACGTCGAGCCCGGCGCCCCGCTGTGCCCCTACATCGCTGCCGCCGTGGAACTCCACGACCCCGAGCACCCCGCGTCCCGGTACGCGCGCGACTACAAGAAGGCCGTCGCCGTACGGCTCGCCGACACCGCCCGCGAAGCCGGCGCCGCCGACCCCGAACAACTCGGCGAGCAGCTCGCGTTGCTCCTCGACGGCGCGGCGGCCCGCACCCGCGTCCTCAACGCCGACGCGTTCCCCGTCGCCGCCGCCATCGCCGCCGCCCTCATCGACAGCGCGCTCCCCGCCGCGGCAGGCGACGCCCGACAGCGCGAGGAAACGCCCAGGTGACGTGGCCGCGCCGGGACCGCTCAGTGTTTGGGGCCCACGTGGATGTCCATGAGGGCGACTGAGGGTTTGCGGGCGATGGAGATGTTGTACGGGGTGCCGTTGCGGGTGCAGTGAGTCCACTCGATGCCGAGCTTGTCGAGGGTGTCGGTGCAGAGCCGGCGGATGTCGTCGGAGACATTGGTGAAGAAGTACCGGGGGTACTCGTAGCGCTTGAGCTCACCGGCGACCGTGCGCGTCGTCCAGTTGGTGATGCGGCAGCCGTCGGAGTGGATCAGGCCCCGGACGAACTCCCAGGGGTGGGCGTCGACGATGTCCTGCTGCCAGGGTTCGAGAGTGATGCGGCGCTGGTGCTTCCTGCCCGGGCCGTGCTGGGGGAAGAGGCAGTGCAGGTGCTTCGAGTAGACCTTCACGTTGTGGCAGCCGGCCTTGCGGACCCGGCAGACCGAGTTGTCGGGGAAGACGGTGCGCATGGCCTTTTCGCAACTGTCCATGAGCCCGGGCCAGGAGTCGTCGCACGTGATCATCAGGCTGGGTGTGCGGTGCGCCGAATGCTGGCTGATGTGGCCGTCGCCGAGATAGAGGCCGAGCAGGTAGCCGTATGCCGCGCGATCGAGGGCTCGGCCGTCGCAGCGCGGGCACTTGGGGTCGTGCTTGCCCGGGCACTCGCCGCGCGTCGCGCGGTCCAGGTGCTTCCAGTAGCCGACCGTTCCGAGCGGGACGTCGAGTTGTCGTGCCACGTCCGCGTTCCTCGCGCCGTCGCGCAGCAGCGTCAGGGCCTGTTGTCGTACCTGTGTGCCGTGAACGAACATGTGCACACTCTGTGTGGCTGATCATCGCGGCACGCAGCAAAAAGCGGAGGTTCACGCGAACGTGAACCTCCGCTTCAGCGGTGCCGGGTGCGGGAGTCGAACCCGCACGTCCTTTCGGACAGATGTGTTTGAGACATCAGCGTCTGCCATTCCGCCAACCCGGCTGGCCAACCCGAGAGGAGTGTACCGGGTGACCGTACTGAGTCGCAGCTAGGTAGGCTCTTGGGGAGCAGCACCACGCCCTGAACGAGGAGCCCCCGTGACCGCCCCCGAGTCGCCCCAGCCCGTGGACGCGCCCGACGACGACAAGTCGCACGTGCCTCCGCTGACGACCCGTGTCGTCATCGCCGAGGACGAGGCCCTGATTCGGCTCGATCTCAAAGAGATGCTCGAAGAAGAGGGGTACACCGTCGTCGGCGAGGCCGGTGACGGTGAGCAGGCCGTCGAGCTGGCCCGTGAGCACAAGCCCGACCTGGTGATCCTCGACGTGAAGATGCCCAAGCTGGACGGCATCTCCGCCGCCGAGAAGATCGCCGCGGAGTCCATCGCGCCCGTGCTGATGCTCACCGCCTTCTCGCAGCGCGACCTCGTCGAGCGGGCCCGGGACGCCGGTGCGATGGCGTATCTCGTGAAGCCGTTCAGCAAGAGTGACGTCGTCCCGGCGATCGAGATGGCCGTCTCACGGTTCACGGAGCTGAAGCAGCTGGAGCAGGAGGTCGCCGACCTCACGCTGCGGCTGGAGACCCGCAAGCTGGTCGACCGGGCGAAGTCGATCCTGCAGACCGAGTACGGCCTGACCGAGCCGGCCGCGTTCCGGTGGATCCAGAAGACGTCCATGGACCGGCGGATGTCGATGCAGCAGGTCGCCGAGGCGGTCATCCAGGACGCCGACGAGAAGAAGTCCGCGAAGGGCTGACCCCGCGAGCGGTCCCTACGACGAGGCCCGCGCTCCCCGGTTCCGGGAGCGCGGGCCTCGTCGTAGGGAAGGGGCGCCGACGGCGGTGACTCAGTCCTCGCCGAGGTACGCCTTGCGGACCGACTCGTCGTGCAGGAGGTCCTCGCCGGTGCCGGAGAGGACGATGTTGCCGACCTCCATGACGTGGCCCTGGTCGGCGAGCGAGAGCGCCGCCTGGGCGTTCTGCTCGACCAGGAGGATCGTCGTGCCCGATGCCTTGAGCTCGACGATCGTCGCCATGATCTTCTGCATCATGATCGGCGAGAGGCCCATGGACGGTTCGTCCAGCATCAGGAGCTTCGGCTGGGACATCAGGGCGCGGCCCATGGCGAGCATCTGCTGTTCGCCGCCCGAGAGGGTTCCCGCGGCCTGCTTCTGACGTTCTCCCAGGATCGGGAAGAGGTCGTAGGCGCGCTGGATGTCCTTCTCGATGCCTTCCCTGTCCTTGCGGAGGAAGGCGCCGAGCTGGAGGTTCTCCGCGATGGTGAGGCGGGGGAAGATGTGCCGGCCCTCGGGGGAGTGGGCCAGGCCGAGGGCGACGATCTTGTGGGCGGGGACGCTGTTGAGCGGCTTGCCGTCGAAGGTGATCTTGCCGCCCGAGGGCTGCAGCAGGCCCGAGAGGGTGCGCAGGGTCGTGGTCTTGCCAGCGCCGTTGGTGCCGATGAGGGTGACGACCTGGCCGGCCTCGACGCTGAAGGAGATGCCCTTGACGGCTTCGATCTTGCCGTAGGAGACCCTGAGGTCCTCGACCTCTAGCAGTGCGGTCACTGGGCTTCTCCCTTGGTGCTGGTGGTGCTCTCCGCTTCCGTGGTCCCGGCTTCGGGGGTTCCGGTGGCCGGTGCCGTCGTGTCGGGGGCGTCTTCGGCGGGGGTGCCTTCGTCGGGGGTGCCTTCGAAGGGTTCGCCGAGGTAGGCGGCGACGACGCGTTCGTCGGCCTGGACGACGTCGGAGGTGCCCTCGACGAGTTTCTCGCCCTGGACGAGGACGGCGACGCGGTCGCAGAGGTTGAAGATGAAGCGCATGTCGTGCTCGATGACGAGGACGGCGATGCCCTTGTCCCGGATGGCGAAGACCAGCTCTTCGGTGGCGCGTGTCTCCTGGGGGTTCATGCCGGCCGTGGGCTCGTCCAGGAGGAGGAGGCCGGGCTCGGATGCCAGGGCGCGTGCGATCTCCAGCTTGCGCTGCTCGCCGTAGGGGAGGTTGCGGGCCAGGTGGTCGCGCTTGTGGGCGAGGCCGATGAACTCCAGGAGTTCCATGGCGCGTTCTTCGCTGGCCTTCTCGGCCTTCTTGAAGCCGGGGCCGCGCAGGAGGGCCGACCAGAGGCCTTCCTTGGTGCGGGTGTGGCGGCCGACGAGCACGTTCTCCAGGACCGTCATGTTGGCGAACAGGCGGATGTTCTGGAAGGTGCGGGCGATGCCGGCCTTGGTCACCAGGTGGGGCTTGGGCGGGAGGACCGTGCCCTTGTAGGAGACGGTGCCCTCGGTGGGGACGTAGAGGCCGGTGAGGCAGTTGAAGAAGGTGGTCTTGCCGGCGCCGTTCGGGCCGATGAGGCCCACGATCTCGCCGGAGTTGACCGTGAAGTCGACGGAGCGGACGGCGGTGAGGCCGCCGAAGCGCATGGTGACGTCACGGGCTTCGAGTACAGGTGTCGTCATGGCTCTCTACGCCCCTGCCTTGGTGATGGCCGGTTCGTCGGTCAGGGTCGTGGTCTCCGGTACGTCGAGCTGGCCGGTCTCGTGGAACTCCAGCTGGCGCCGGCGGTTGGGGATGATGCCCTCGGGCCGGAAGCGCATCAGGAGGATGAGCGCGATGCCGAACGCGAGGAGCGACTTGTCCTGGAGGGCGACGAGCTTCTCCGGGAGCAGGTAGAGCAGGGCGGCGCCGAGGAAGGGTCCGGAGACGGTGCCCATGCCGCCGAGGACGACGGCGGCCAGGAGGAACGCGGAGTTGGGCGGGGCCGCTCCGGCGAACTGGTACGGGTTCGGCACCACGCTGTAGGTGACGTGGGCGCTGACGGTGCCGGCGAGGCCGGCGAGGGTGGCGCCGAGGGCGAAGGCGATGAGCTTGACGCGGAAGCCGTTGATGCCCATGGCGGTGGCGGCGGTCTCGTCCTCGCGGATGGCGATCCAGGAGCGGCCGATGCGGGAGTCGGAGGCGCGGCGGTAGATCGTGACCACGAGCGCCATGATCAGGACCATCAGCAGGTAGTAGTTGGCGAAGCGGCCGATGGTGAAGCCGCCGAGGTCGTGGCTCTCCCCGAAGTTGAAGCCGAAGAACGACAGGTCGGGGATGGACGGGATGCCGTTGGGGCCGTTGGTGATGTCCGGGCCGGAGACGCCGTCCATGTTGTTGACGGCGATGCGGAAGATCTCTCCGAAGCCGAGGGTCACGATGGCGAGGTAGTCGCCGCGCAGGCGGAGGGTGGGGGCGCCGATGAGGACGCCGAAGATCAGCGAGGCGGCGGCGCCGGTGAGGGCGGCGGCCCAGAAGGGGAACTGGACGCCGGAGAACTTGGAGAACTCGGAGCCGGAGACCAGGGCGGCGGTGTAGGCGCCGACGCCGAGGAAGGCGACGTAGCCGAGGTCGAGGAGTCCGGCGAGGCCGACGACGATGTTGAGGCCGAGGGCGACGGTGCCGAAGATCAGGATGTTGACGCCGAGGTTGGCGTAGTGGTCGTTGGTCTGGGTGAAGGGGAAGCCGATCGCCGCGACGAAGCCCATGGCGAGGGCGAAGCTGCGGTTGGTGGCGGTGAGGTGGCTGAACCGGTCGAAGAGGCCGGCGGTCTGGAGTGCCCAGGCGGTGAAGACGACGACGATGAGGAAGCCGACGAAGAGTTCGTCCTCGGCGTCGATGCCGTAGGCGAAGACGGTGAGGGCGAGGGCGGCGACGACGGTGATGGTCAGTCGCTGGATCCAGGGCGCGGTGGGCTGGGGTGCCGGGATGCGGTCGGCCTTGGCGATGTACGCCTTGAGCGCTTCCTTGGTGGTGTCGGTGGCGTCCTGCGGGAGGGCGAGGGCGCCGATGAGGGGAAGCAGGGAGGCGACGGCGGCGAGGTAGGTGCCGGGTTCCCAGTTGACGATGCCGCCGAGTTCGGCGGCGATCGCGATGACCGTGTACCAGGTGACGGCGAAGCCGCCGAAGGCGATGAGGACGAGGGGTGCGTTGTTGCGGGCGGGCAGCAGCCAGCCGAGTCCTCGGACGCCGTAGGTGGCGAGGCCGAACACCGCGGTGAGGAGGCCCGCTACGAGGGTGAGGATCTGGAGGCCGCCGGGGTAGCCGTTGACGGTGAGGTCGCCGGGGAAGTCGGAGGTCCAGGTCCAGCGCAGGAACGTGGAGGCGGTGGTGAGGATGCCGCCGCCGACGAGCAGGGCGCGGGCCGCGGCGAGGGGCAGCGGGATGATGCCGCGCTGTGCCGCGGGCGGGGTGGCCGGCGTCTCGGGGGTCTGGGGGGTCTCGGTCGTCTCGGTCATGTGATCACGCCCTGTCCGCGACGCGTTCGCCGAGCAGACCTTGTGGCCTGAACAGCAGTACGAGGATGAGGAGACAGAAGGCCCAGACGTTGGCCCAGCTGGAGCCGCCGAGCTGTTCCATGCCGGGGATGTGGCTGATGTAGGCGGAGGCGAGGGTCTCGGCGACGCCGAGGACGACTCCGCCGAGCATGGCGCCGTAGATGTTGCCGATGCCGCCCATGACGGCCGCGGTGAAGGCCTTGAGGCCCATCAGGAAGCCCATGCGGTAGTCGATGTTGCCGTATTTGAGGCCGTAGGAGACCGCTGCCACGGCGGCGAAGAAGCCGCCGATCGCGAAGGCTATGACGATGATGCGGTTGGTGTCGATGCCCATCAGCTGTGCGGTGTCCGGGTCCTGCGCGGTGGCCTGCATGGCGCGGCCGGTGCGGCTCTTGCGGACGAACCAGGCGAGGCCGGACATGCAGACGACGGCGGCGATGACCAGGAAGATGTCGGCGTCGGAGATGGTCACGGAGCCGATGTCGTGGTTGCCGTCGAGGCTGGGGAAGGAGCGGGCCTTGTCGGCGCCCGGGTAGAAGTTCCGGACGAGTTCCTGGAGGGCCAGGGAGAGGCCGATGGCGGTGATGAGGGGCGCCAGTCGTGGTGCTTGCCGCAGGGGGCGGTAGGCGAATCGTTCTGCCCCCACCGCGACCAGGACGGAGACGATTCCGCCGCCGATCAGCATGAGTGGTACGGCGACCACCATCGAGGTGCCGTCGGGCAGGATGTAGGCGTAGACCGTGAGGGCGCCGAAGGCCCCGGTCATGAAGATCTCGCCGTGCGCGAAGTTGATGAGCTGGACGATGCCGTACACCATCGTGTAGCCGATGGCGATCAGCCCGTACATCGAGCCTAGGAGCAGCCCGTTGGCCAGCTGCTGCGGCAGGGTGTTCACCGCATGGCCTCCATGTCGCTGGTGGTCGTGTGCACAGATCGCGTGCCTGGGGGTGGGGGTGTGACAACGGGCCGCGCGGTCGGGATCCTCCTTCCGCGCGGCCCGTGGTGCGGTGATGCGGTGGTGCTGTGGTGCGGCGCTGCTGTGGTGCGTGGCGCTGTGAGCGTCAGCTGCCGTTGAAGGTGCCGGTCTTGACGGCCTTCCAGGCGCCGTTGGTGACCTGGTACACGGTGAGCTGCTTGTTCTCGGTGTCGCCGTACTGGTCGAAGGCGACCTTGCCGGAGATGCCCTCGAAGTCGGACTTCTGGACGGCGTCGACGACCTTGGAGCGGAGGTCGCTGCTGGCGGGGAGCTTGTCGCCGTTGGCGTCCTTGACGGCCTTCACGGCCTTGATGATGGCGCTGGCGGCGTCGTAGGCGTAGGCACCGTAGGCGCCGTAGTCACCCTTGTAGCCCTTGGCCTTGTAGGTCGCGATGAACTGCTTGGCGGCCGGCAGGGTGTCGGCCGGGACGCCGACGGAGGTGGCGAGGTCGCCCTCGGCGGCCTTGCCGGCGGTCTGGATGTAGGTGGTGGCGAACATGCCGTCACCGCCGAACAGCGGGATCTTGACGCCGGCGCCCTTGAGCTGCTTGGTGATCTTCTCCGACTCGTCGTACTGGCCGCCGTAGTAGAGCAGGTCGGCGCCGGAGTTCTTGATCTTGGTGACGAGGGTGCTGAAGTCCGTGTCACCGGTGTTGACGTGGTCGGTGCCCGCGATGGAGCCGCCGAGCTTCTTGAAGGCGCTGTTGAAGATCCCGGCCAGGCCGGCGCCGTAGGTCTGCTTGTCGTCGACGACGAAGGCCTTCTTCTTCTTGAGGCCGTTGTACGCGTAGTCGGCGGCGAAGGCACCCTGGAGGGCGTCGGTGGTGGCGGTGCGGAAGTACGTCTTGTACGGCCGCGTCTTGCTGGTCTGCCAGTCCTTGCCCTGGGTCAGGGCGGGGTTCGTGTTCGAGGGCGAGATCTCGACCATGTTGGCCGAGGCGAACACCTGCTGCATCGACTGGGCGACGCCGGAGTTCAGCGGGCCGACGGCGCCGACAACGTTGCTGTCGCCGGTGAAGGCGGTCGCGTTGGACTGGCCGGTGGCGGGCTGGGCCTTGTCGTCCAGGGCCTTGAGCTTGAACTTGACGCCGGGGACCCAGTTGTTCTTGTTGGCATCGTCGACGGCGATCTGGACGCCGTACTGGATGCCGAGCCCGGTGGTGGAGTTCTCGCCGGACAGCGGGGCGTCGACACCGATGGTCAGGGTGGTCGACCCGCTGTCGCTCTTGCTGTCGTTGTCCCGGGAGCCGCAGGCGGTGAGGGTCAGAGCTCCGGTCGTGAGGACGGAGGTCAGTATCACCAAAGAACGCTGTCGCACAATCAGTCCTTTCCGCAGGCACCGTCGCTCCTGTTGGAGCGGCGCGGTGCTGCGCTGGTACCCAACTCCCGATGGAGCGGTGACTGGCCGTGACTCTAAGCCCGGTCTGTGGGCAGGGGCATCGTCGTGAGCTGGCTTGTGACTTTCTTGTTATGACGTGCCGGTTGCCGGGCTTGGTGGAGGGTGGGTCTCGGCCGGTTTGGCGGAATTCACCCTCGGTCCACATTTTGAGAACCTGCACTTCCGCTTGGCCGTGAGCCTGGCCTGGCGTTTGTCGTGCCGCAGGCCCTGTGCAGGAGCTCGGAAAGGTCGTTGGAGTAAGCGCTGCCGAAGATGAAACTGTGGTGTTGTATTGCGCGCGTGTTACGCAGCGTTACGTCCAAAAAGGCGAGGTCTGCATTCAGGGGCAGTCCCGAACAGTCGGAAACGGAAATTTCCACCGTGACGCGGTGCGTGGATCCGGCATGGACGGTGAAACCGGCTTCCGGTACGGCCTGGGCGCTGAGTCCGTCGAAGGCGGCGCCGATGACACGGACGGCGACGGGGGGTCCGCTGTCCACGGTGACCGCGAAGCGGAAGAAGCCGGTCGTGGTGGGGGTGTCGGTGGTCTGGGCGAGGCCGATGTACCGCCACGAGGTGATGTTCGCGGGCCACGGGACGGGCGGGGCCGGGTCGTGGTGCCGTCCGTCGTGGCCGGGCGGCAGGAGTACGGCTCCCGCGGCCGCGGTGAGGGCCGCGGTCACCGCCAGTGCGGCGCGGCGCGTGCGCTGGGGCAGGGCGTGCCAACGGTCCGTGAGGCGGGGCGAGTCGCCCCCGATGACCTCGTAACTCCCGTCCATGTCAGCCGAGTCGACGGATTCGACGGGCCCGATACCACTCATGCCGTTCCTGCCGTCAGCCTCATGGGGAAACGGTAGGGGAGCGGGCGGGGGTGGGGAAGACGGGGGGCGGTTTGGGGGGAGTTGGGGGGTCGGTGGTCCGTGGGGGTGGGAGTGCCGGTGCGGTCGCGGCTGCGGGTGGGTGGGTTCGCGGTGGCCGGGGGTGGGGTGGTCCGGTGTGTCAACAAGGTCTGTGGGGTGGGGGGTTGGGGTGTGGGGCGTGGGTGGGGTGCGGGTTGGTGAGGGCTGGGTGCGCGGTTCCTCGCGCCCCTGGGCGGGCGTGGGTTCAGTCGGGTTCAGTGGTGGGGGGCGTGCCGTCCCTCGGCTCCCGCGCCACCGGGGCGTGGTGCGGGGGCCGTCGGGGGAGTGGCCGGGAGGTCAGTTCGTGGCTGTCGCCGGGATTGCGTCGCCCGGCTTGACGTCGCGGAGGAGGCAGGTCAGGCGGGCCGTGCAGACACGGCGGTCGGTCTCGTCGGTGATGACGATCTCGTACGTCGCCGTCGAGCGGCCGCGGTGCACGGGCGTGGCCACACCGGTGACCAGGCCGGAGCGGGCCCCGCGGTGGTGGGTGCAGTTGAGGTCGACGCCGACGGCGATCTTCGTGCTGCCGCCGTGCAGCATGGACCCCAGCGAGCCGAGGGTCTCGGCCAGCACCGCGGACGCGCCCCCGTGCAGCAGCCCGTACGGCTGGGTGTTGCCCTCGACCGGCATCGTGCCGACGACGCGCTCCGCCGACGCCTCGACGATCTCCACGCCCATCCGCGTGCCGAGATGTCCGGCCGAGAACAGGGCGACCAGGTCGATCCCGAGGGCCGAGTACTCGTCGATGACGTCCTGCGGGAACTTCCCTTGCTGCTGCTCGCCCATGGGGCCGGCTCCGTTCGTCGTGCGCCTGACGTGGTGGACCTGACGGCTGAGCAAACGCTCAGTCGGTGGCCGATTGTTCCAGACGTACGACGACGGACTTGCTGGCCGGGGTGTTGCTGGTGTCCGCGGTGGCGTCCAGGGGGACCAGGACGTTGGTCTCGGGGTAGTACGCCGCGGCGCAGCCCCGCGCGGTCGGATAGTGGACGACGCGGAAACCGGGTGCCCGCCGCTCCACCCCGTCCTTCCACTCGCCGACCAGGTCGACGTACGACCCGTCGGCGATGCCCAGCCGGGCGGCGTCGTCGGGGTGGACCATGACGACCCGGCGGCCGTTCTTGATGCCCCGGTAGCGGTCGTCGAGGCCGTAGATCGTGGTGTTGTACTGGTCGTGCGAGCGCAGGGTCTGCAACAGCAGGCGCCCTTCGGGGAGTTCGGGGTACTCGACGGGCGCGGCGGTGAAGTTGGCCTTGCCGGTGGCGGTCGGGAAGCGGCGTTCGTCGCGCGGGGCGTGCGGGAGGGCGAAGCCGGCGGGGGAACCGGTCACGCGCGCGTTGAAGTCCTCGAAGCCCGGTATGACGCGCGCTATCCGGTCGCGGATCGTCGCGTAGTCCTTCTCGAACTCCTCCCAGGGCGTGCGGGATTCGGCCCCGAGGACGCGGCGGGCGAGACGGCACACGATGGCCGTCTCGGACAGCAGGTGGTCGCTCGCGGGCTCCAGGCGGCCGCGTGAGGCGTGCACCATGCCCATGGAGTCCTCGACGGTCACGAACTGCTCGCCGCCGCCCTGGAGATCGCGCTCGGTGCGTCCCAGGGTGGGCAGGATGAGAGCACGCGCGCCCGTGACGGCGTGCGAGCGGTTGAGCTTCGTCGACACGTGCACGGTGAGGCCGGCGCGCCGCATGGCGGCCTCGGTGACCTCGGTGTCGGGGGAGGCGGACACGAAGTTGCCGCCCATGGCGAAGAAGACCTTCGCGTCGCCGTCCCGCAGGGCGCGGATCGCGGCGACGACGTCGTAGCCGTGCTCGCGCGGCGGGGCGAAGCCGAACTCCTTCTCCAGGGCGTCCAGGAAGGCGGGTGCGGGGCGCTCGAAGATGCCCATGGTGCGGTCGCCCTGCACGTTGCTGTGGCCGCGCACCGGGCACACGCCCGCGCCGGGGCGGCCGATGTTGCCGCGCAGCAGAAGGAAGTTGACGACCTCGCGGATGGTCGGCACGGAGTGCTTGTGCTGGGTGAGGCCCATCGCCCAGCACACGATGGTGCGCTCGGAGGCGAGGACCATCTCCAGGGCCTTCTCGATCTCCGGGCGGGTCAGGCCGGTGGCGAGGAGGGTCTCGTCCCAGTCGGCGTCCCGCGCGGCGGCGGCGAACTCCTCGTAGCCATGGGTGTGTTCGCCGACGAACTCCGTGTCGACGGCGCCGTCCGTCTCCAGGATGAGCTTGTTGAGGAGGCGGAAGAGGGCCTGGTCGCCGCCGATGCGGATCTGCAGGAACAGGTCGGTGAGGGCGGCGCCCTTGAGCATGCCCTGCGCGGTCTGCGGGTTCTTGAACCTCTCCAGGCCCGCCTCGGGCAGCGGGTTGACGCTGATGATCTTCGCGCCGTTGGCCTTGGCCTTCTCCAGGGCGGAGAGCATCCGCGGGTGGTTGGTCCCCGGGTTCTGGCCGGCCACGACGATCAGGTCGGCCTGGTAGAGGTCCTCCAGGAGGACGCTGCCCTTGCCTATGCCGATCGTCTCGTTCAGCGCCGAACCGCTGGACTCGTGGCACATGTTGGAGCAGTCCGGCAGGTTGTTGGTGCCCAGCTCCCGCGCGAACAGCTGGTACAGGAACGCCGCCTCGTTGCTGGTGCGGCCCGAGGTGTAGAACAGCGCCTCGTCGGGCGAGCCGAGGGCGGCGATCTCCTCGGCGACGATGTCGAAGGCACGCTCCCAGGAGACCGGTTCGTAGTGCTCGGCTCCTTCGGGGAGATACATGGGGTGCGTGAGACGGCCCTGCTGGCCCAGCCAGTAGCCGCTGCGGGTCGCGAGGTCGGCCACCGGGTGGGCGGCGAAGAACTCGGGGGTGACCCGGCGCAGGGTGGCCTCCTCGGCGACCGCCTTCGCGCCGTTCTCGCAGAACTCCGCCGCGTGCCGGTGGTCCGGCTCGGGCCAGGCGCAGCCCGGGCAGTCGAAGCCGTTCTTCTGATTGACCCGCAGCAGCGTCAACGCGGTGCGCTTCACACCCATCTGCTGCTGCGCGATGCGCAGCGTGTGCCCGATCGCGGGAAGTCCGGCCGCGGCGTGCTTGGGATCGGCGACCTGCGGCGCGTCCTGAACCGGATCGCCCTTGGGCGGCTTCGTGGCCATCGTGGGCCCCTCCTTCGCTGGCACCTGTGCGCTTCTTATTCGATCCTCGCACGTGTCACCGACAACGTCCGTGGCGCGTGCGTCCTCTCCCGCTCCCGCCCCTCCGCGGACTGCTCCCGTCACCACGCCGAACCGCGTTCTCGTCCCGGCGCCGCGGTGGCCGTGCGTCCCGACTGTCAGTGGGGCGTGGCAGGATCGGGGGCGTGGCAGAGACAGCATCGAAGAAGACCGAAAAGACCTCCGGCGGAGACCGTCCACGGCTGATGCTGATGGACGGGCACTCGCTTGCCTACCGCGCGTTCTTCGCGCTGCCCGCGGAGAACTTCACGACCGCGACGGGCCAGCCGACGAATGCGATCTACGGCTTCGCGTCGATGCTGGCCAACACCCTGCGTGACGAGGCGCCCACGCACTTCGCGGTGGCCTTCGACGTGTCCCGCAAGACCTGGCGCTCCGAGGAGTTCACGGAGTACAAGGCGAACCGCTCCAAGACCCCGGACGAGTTCAAGGGCCAGGTCGAGCTGATCGGCGAGCTGCTCGACGCGATGCACGTCTCCCGCTTCGCGGTGGACGGCTTCGAGGCCGACGACGTCATCGCCACGCTCGCCACCCAGGCCGAGGCCGAGGGCTTCGACGTGCTGATCGTCACCGGCGACCGCGACTCCTTCCAGCTCGTGTCCGAGCACACCACCGTGCTCTACCCGACGAAGGGCGTCTCCGAGCTGACCCGGTTCACTCCGGAGAAGGTCGTCGAGAAGTACGGCTTGACGCCCGCCCAGTACCCCGACTTCGCGGCCCTGCGCGGCGACCCGTCCGACAACCTCCCCGGCATCCCCGGAGTCGGCGAGAAGACCGCCGCGAAGTGGATCAACCAGTTCGGTTCGTTCGCCGAGTTGGTCGACCGGGTCGACGAGGTCAAGGGCAAGGCCGGGCAGAACCTCCGCGACCACCTGGACGCCGTCAAGCTCAACCGCCGGCTGACCGAGATGGTCAAGGACGTAGAGCTGCCCAAGACGGTCGTCGACCTGGAGCGCGCTCCGTACGACCGCACGGGCGTCGCGATGGTTCTCGACACCCTGGAGATCCGCAACCCGTCCCTGCGCGAGCGCCTGCTCGCCGTGGACCCGGGTGCCGAGGAGGCCGAACCGACCCCGCCCGCCGAGAGCGGTGTGGCGGTCGACGGCTCGGTCCTGGGCACCGGTGAACTGACCGGCTGGCTCGCCGACCACGGCACCGAGCCGCTCGGTGTCGCCACCGTCGACACCTGGGCGCTCGGCACCGGCTCGGTGACCGAGGTCGCGCTCGCCACCGCCGGGGGAGCCGCCGCCTGGTTCGACCCCGCCGAACTGGACGAGAGCGACGAGAACGCGTTCGCGGCCTGGCTGTCCGACGCCGGCCGCCCCAAGGTGTTCCACAACGCCAAGGGCGCGATGCGGGTCTTCGCCGACCACGGCTGGACCATCGCCGGCATCACCATGGACACCGCGCTCGCCGCCTACCTGGTCAAGCCCGGCCGCCGCTCCTTCGACCTGGACGCCCTCTCCCTGGAGTACCTCGGCCGTGAGCTGGCCCCCGCCGCCGCGGCCGACGGGCAGCTCGCGTTCGGCACGGACGACGGCGCCGAGGCGGACGCCCTGATGGTGCAGGCCCGCGCGATCCTCGACCTGGGGACGGCCTTCGGGGAGCGCCTTCAGGAGGTCGGCGCGGCCGACCTGCTCCGGGACATGGAGCTGCCCACCTCGATCCTGCTGGCCCGTCTGGAGCGCTCCGGTATCGCCGCCGACAAGGCGCACCTGGAGGCCATGGAGCAGATGTTCGCCGGAGCCGTGCAGCAGGCGGTGAAGGAGGCGCACGCGGCGGCGGGGCACGAGTTCAACCTCGGCTCGCCCAAGCAGCTCCAGGAAGTCCTCTTCGGTGAACTCGGCCTCCCGAAGACCAAGAAGACGAAGACCGGCTACACGACGGACGCCGACGCCCTGGCCTGGCTGGCCAACCAGACGGAGAACGAACTGCCGGTCATCATGCTCCGCCACCGCGAGCAGGCGAAGCTGCGCGTCACCGTAGAGGGCCTGATCAAGACGATCGCCACCGACGGCCGCATCCACACCACGTTCAACCAGACGGTCGCGGCGACGGGCCGCCTGTCGTCGACGGACCCGAACCTGCAGAACATCCCGGTCCGCACGGACGAGGGCAGGGCGATCCGCCGGGGCTTCGTGGTGGGCGAGGGCTACGAGTCCCTGATGACCGCGGACTACAGCCAGATCGAACTCCGCGTGATGGCCCATCTCTCCGAGGACGAGGGCCTGTTGGAGGCGTTCAGCTCGGGGGAGGACCTGCACACCACGGTCGCCTCCCAGGTGTTCTCGGTCGAGGGTTCCGCGGTCGACGCGGAGATGCGCCGCAAGATCAAGGCGATGTCGTACGGCCTCGCCTACGGCCTCTCCGCCTTCGGTCTCTCCCAGCAGCTGAACATCGACGCGGGCGAGGCGCGGGTCCTGATGGACACGTACTTCGAGCGCTTCGGCGGCGTACGGGACTATCTGCGCCGCGCGGTCGACGAGGCGAGGGCGACGGGCTACACGGCGACCCTCTTCGGCCGCCGCCGCTACCTCCCCGACCTCAACAGCGACAACCGCCAGCGCCGCGAGGCCGCCGAGCGCATGGCGTTGAACGCGCCGATCCAGGGCACCGCGGCGGACATCGTCAAGATGGCCATGCTCAAGGTCGACACCGCCCTCCGCGAGGCCGGCCTCACGTCCCGCATGCTCCTCCAGGTCCACGACGAAATCGTCCTGGAGATCGCCCCCGGCGAGCGCGAGGCCACGGAGGAACTGGTCCGCCGGGCGATGGCCGGTGCGGTCCATCTCCGGGCACCGCTGGACGTCTCGGTGGGCGTGGGCCCGGACTGGGAGTCGGCCGCGCACTAGCCTCCGGCGGTCGGGCGGAAGGGAGTCGCGGGGCGCGGAAGCCGGGTGGAGGTGGCGCGAGGCGCCGGGAGGTGTCGGGGGCGCCGGGGGATTCGCTTCGGCGGGTCGGCTGGGGATGCCGTAGGAGGGTTCGGACGACCGGTCCCGCCTCGGTTCCCGGCCCCGGTCCTCCTCCAGGGCGATGTGAGGTCTGCCCGCAAGGCATCCCCGGGTCCGACGGGTGCCGAAGCGGCGGCGGATCAAGCGGATCACGTGGATTAACCGGAGGCGGTCACGGAGGGCTCTGGATAGCATCCGCAGTCGCTGAACTCCCTTTGGCCCGCCGATGAAGGAGCCGTCCGATGTCGCGCCGCCCGACCCCGTCGATAGCCGAGTTCCCCGTGTCCGGCAGCGACGCCGGCCCCTACGGAATCACCGGCGGCCCCGACGGCGCGCTGTGGTTCACCATGGTCCACGGCGGACGGATCGGCCGGCTCACCCCGGACGGCGACGTCACCTCCTACCAGGTCGAACCCGCTTCCGGCGGACCGTCGATCATCACCGCGGGACCTGACGGCGCCCTGTGGTTCACGGAATTCCGCGGCCACCGGATCGGCCGCATCACCACGGCCGGAGACATCACCTCGTTCCCGCTGCCGACGCCGGATGCCGGGCCGTTCGGCATCACCACCGGTCCCGACGCGGCCCTGTGGTTCACCCAGGCGAACTCCGGCGGCATCGGTCGCATCACCCCCGAGGGCAACGTCACGGAGTTCCCGCTCCCGCTCACGGGAGCCTTTCCGTCGGCGGTCGTCGCGGGACCTGACGACCGGCTGTGGTTCACGATGAACCAGGCGAACGCGATCGGCGCCATCGCGCTCGACGGCCAGGTCACCGTCCATCCGCTTCCCTCACCGGACAGCGCCCCGGTCGGTATCACCGCCGGCGCCGACGGGGCCCTGTGGTTCGTCGAGATCGGCGCCGGCCGGATCGGCCGGATCACGCCGGACGGAAAGATCGACGAGTTCGCTCTGCCCGACCGCGCGTCCCGCCCCCACGCCATCGCGGCCGACGACGAGGGGAACTGCTGGTTCACCGAGTGGGGAGCCAACCGCATCGGCCGGATCACCTCCGACGGCCGGATCGACGAACACGACCTCCCCACGCCGTCCTCCGAGCCGCACGGCATCACCCTGGGACCGGACGGAGCGGTCTGGACGGCCCTGGAGACCGGAGCGGTCGCCCGGCTCGCACCCCGCTGAGCCCCAGCCCGGCCCAGCGCAGCCCAGCTGTCGCGCCCACCCTCGCTCGCCCGGCCCGCCCGCAGAGCCCCACACGTCACGCGGCGCAGCCCCCTGGCCCCCGCAGGGCCCGTCACCCGCGTGGCCCCCGCGAGGGAGCCCCCCGCGCCCGGCGACCGTAAGGATGCGGGCATGGGTATACGCACGCTTCACCGCCGGACGGCCCAGGCGCAGGCAGCGGACGCCGCTGCGGCGCGGAGCGCACCCCGCCCGCCGGTCCCGGCCGTCTCGGCCGGCGCAAGCACCGCCCGCATCCCAGCCGACCTCGCCATGGCCGTCCGGCACACGGCCGCCGGGCTCCGGCACCGCCTCACGTTCCGGGACGACACGGCCGTAGACCCCCGAGAACAAGCCAGACATCCGCAGGGACCCGCCATCACCCCCACGGGCACCCCGGTCTGGCGTCTCTGGGCCGACCTAGGGCGCGGCTACCTGGATCTCGTCCTCGCGCGGCTCCCGAAGTCACGCTCCGTGCACACCATGACGGTGTTCATCGCGACCCCACCGGACAGCTCCGCGTAACCGCTCCGCCCGTCCACCGTCCGGGGTCACCGTGAGCCAGCCCGCTCACCGCTCACCGTCCCCCGCCCTCACCGAGACCCCGGCCCGCGCCGACCTCCTCCGAGCCGTCAGCCGTCTCCGCCCCTTCCACCGGCCGGCGAACCCGGACCCCGACCGCGTACAGCAGCACCCCCAGGACCAACCCCGCCCCCGCCCCGAAGCACACCGTCGGGATCAGGTCCCAGAGCGTCGCCGTCGAGCCCCAGTAGGCCCACCAGGTCGACGCGCGCTCCGCCGCAGCGGTCAGGGCGCAGGCGGTGAGGAAGAGGCCGGCCGCCCAGCGGTCGCGTGTCGACAGCAGGGGCACGCCCACCGGCTCGGTGGCCGGTACCCGTCGTAGCGCGTGGATCACGAACGCGGCGATCAGCAGCGCGCCGATCGCCGACGTGCCGTACTGCAGGAACGAGAAGAGGGGTCTGCCCGCCACCTCGTGGTCGAGGGCGGGGAACAGCCGGACGCCCCAGCGGTCGTGGTGGGTGAACGCGTCCCAGACGACGTGGGTCAGGCCGCCGAGGACCGCGGAGACGTACCACCGCAGGGCCAGTGACGGGGTCGCACGCGCGCGTGGCGTGCCGCAGCGCAACAGGGTGGCCGGCCCGGACTGGCGGGTGCGGGGGAGCAGGGCCACCAGGGGTTCGCGCAGCAGGAGCCAGAGGGCGACCGTCGCCCAGGTGATCGCGACGTCGACCGTGAGGACGCCGGGGAGGGAGTGGGTCACCACCCCGAAACCCATCGCACCCGGTACCGCACTCGCCGCGTAGTACGTCATGTCCGGAGCGAAGGAACCCGCCACCAGCACCGCCGGTACGAGACGGCCGCGCCCCCTTCCGTCGCCGCGCACGGCGGGCAGTACGGCGGCGGCATGACTCAAGGTGAACGGCAACGGGACTCCCCGTAGGAGACATCGGCATATGGCCAAGCGGTGAATAACGGTCACCAACGGGTGCCCGTGCAAAGCAAGTTGTCGTAGGGTCGCCTGGGCCGCCGCACGGGGTCGCACGGGCGGACAGCAGGGCCGGAACAGAAGTACACACCATCCGAAAAGCACCACGAGGGCAACCCGCGAGGCGGGTCGATCGTCACAACAGGCGCAGAGGCAACAGACAAGGACGGGCGCTCGGGCGTCCCTGGGAGGGGTTCACTCCATGACGGCGCATTTCGGCAGGCGGCTGCGTAAGGGTGCGGCGACGACAGCGGTGGCCGCGGCGGCGGTCGCGGCTCTGTCCGCGTCGCAGGCTCCGGCGGTGACCGGCAGCGACAGACCGACCGCCGCCGGCCAGGCGACGCCCGACGGAAGCACCGAACCCAGCGCCACCGGAGACTCCCCGTACTACACGGACCTCCCGCCCCTGAGCAGCCCCAACCCGAGCCCCAGCGTCAGCCAGTCGCCGTCCATAGGGACCCCGGTCTCGGTGGGCGCGGCCGAGGCGGGCATCCCGGCGACCGTCCTCGACGCCTACAAGAAGGCCGAGACCGAACTCGCCTCCTCCAAGCCCGGCTGCAACCTGCCCTGGCAACTCCTCGCCGCCATCGGCAAGGTGGAGTCGGGCCAGGCCCGCGGCGGCCAGGTCGACGCCAACGGCACCACGACCTCCAAGATCCTCGGCCCCGCCCTCGACGGCAACGGCTTCGCCCTCATCAAGGACACCGACCACGGTCTCTACGACGGCAACAGCACGTACGACCAGGCCGTCGGGCCCATGCAGTTCATCCCGTCCACCTGGGCCTGGGCGGGCCGCGACGGCAACGGCGACGGGGTCAAGGACCCGAACAACGTCTACGACGCCGCCCTCGCCGCCGGCCACTACCTGTGCCGCAACGACTGGAACCTGTCGACCGACGCGGGCCTGCGCAGCGCGATCCTCAGCTACAACAACTCGACGGACTACCTGAACACGGTCCTGTCCTGGCTGGAGTTCTACCGCAAGGGCACCCACTCGGTCCCGGACGGCACGGGCACCCTGCCGTCGGGCCGCAGCGACGGCAACTCCCCTTCCACTCCCGCGACCTCGCCCTCGACGCCGAGCACCCCGACCACTCCTTCCAAGCCGTCCACTCCCTCCAAGCCCTCCACACCGTCCACCCCCTCGGCGCCGAGCACCCCGTCGACCCCCTCCACGCCGGGCACACCGACGCCGACCCCCACCGACACGGTGGCCAAGCTCGCGGACGCGGGCACGGCGAAGCTCACGGCGGTCGCGGGCCGGGAGTTCGGCAAGAAGATCAGCACCAAGGCCGTGACCTCGGCGGGCAAGACCGTCGCCAAGGTCAGGATCCGGTTCACGATCGTCGGCACCACGGACGCCACCTTCACCGGCGGCGAGAAGGTCGCCACGGTCACCACCGACGCCTCCGGCGTGGCGGTCGCCCCGGCGCTCCAGGCCGGCGAGACGACCGGTGACTTCACCGTCCGCGCGACCGTCGTCGGCCGTACGATCGCCGGCCTCGACTACGCGGCCAGCGTCACGCCTCGCGTCGCCGACACCCTCGTCCGCACCAGCACCACCGCGCTGACCTGCACGGCGGGCGGCGAGTTCGCCGACCAGGTCGAGGTGAAGGCCACCGAGAACGGCGCGGTCGCCGACAAGGTCGCCGCCACCGCGACCCTCGTCAAGGCCGCCGACGACGCCACCGAGAACGACAAGGGCCCCTACTTCAAGGACGCGGACGGCAAGACCGTGCGTACCCTCACGGGCCTGGCCACGGACGCCGACGGCCTCCTGAAGCTGCCGAAGCTGTACGCGGACGACACCACCGGCACCTTCCTGCTCCGCATCACCACCACGGGAGGCGCGACCCTCACCGTCGAACTGACCGTGACGGCGGCCGACTCCTCCTCGGCCGACCCGAGCCCCAGCCCGAGCGACACCGCCGGCCCGAGCACCTCCGCCTCACCGAGCGCGTAGCCCGGTCGCACGACCGCGGAACACAGGGGCGCCCCTTCGCCACGGCGGACGGGCGCCCTTGTCGTGCCCGTGCGGCGAGTGTGTGCAACGTGTTCTCATCTCGCGCGTGCGTTGCTACGGTGCCCGACCTGACGACCTATCAGTTCCTGTCTGTCGGGAGGCCGGCATGCGTGCCCTGATCGCCGCCGCGACCGGACTCGTGCTCGCGTTCGCGCTGGTCCTGACCATCACCGCGATCGGCTCGCCCATGGGCAAGACCTCCCCGAAACCGCTGCTGACGACGGTGCCAGCGCACCCGTAAACGATTGCGCAAGCGTTTACGCCTGCCGCGGCACAGCGTTCAACTCCTAGGGAAGGAGGCCGAGATGCGCCGCAAGGCCAGTCTGATCCTGCTCGCCCTCGCCGTGTTCTTCACCGCGCTGTCCCCGCTGCTGCGCTGGTACGCCTTCCCGCGCCTGGCCAAGATCCCGGCGAACCAGTACCAGGACATGGTCCTGGAGGCGAAGAACGCCACCCTCCTCGACTACGGCACCATGCAGGCCAAGACGGTCCCCAAGGTCACCATCGTGCAGACCCTCAAGGGGGACGTGGAGGCCGCCAAGAAGATCGACAGGACGGCCGGCCGGGACGTCGTCGTCTGGGACGGCCTGTCCTACGTCCAGGGCCCGGACGGCAAGATGGTCTCCTCGATCCCCGAGCGCTACATCTTCGACGCGCACTCCCAGGACCCCGTCCACGCCACCGGAGAGATGGTCGACGGCGACCCGGTGAGACGGGACGGCATCGAGTTCAAGTGGCCGTTCCTGACGCAGAAACGGGACTACGAGTACTTCGACGCGCAGACCCGCACCACCAACCCCATCCACTACAAGGGCACCGAGAACTTCCGCGGCGTCAAGGTCTACTACTTCGAGCAGACCATCCCCTGGACCAAGGTCCCCTTCCCGAAGACGATGCCCGTCAAAGGCATCACTCCGCAGTCCGTCGCCAAGACGGGCACCACCCGCTGGTACACCACGGTCCGCAGGTTCTGGGTCGAACCCGTCACCGGGGCACCGGTCTACGGCGAGGAGATCCACAAGGAGGAACTGCGTGGCGGCACCCTCCTAGGGGGGCGTGCCAAGGTGACGGCGTTCGCCGGTGACGTGAAGATGCGCGAGGACTACATCAAGCACACCGTCGCCCTGGTGAAGTCCAACCGCACCCTCGTCCTGCTGATGGTCTCCTACCTCCCCTGGGGCTTCCTGGCCCTCGGGCTGCTCCTGCTGGCGCTTTCCCTCTACCTGGAGGCCCGCGGCAGGCGCCCCGGCGACCCCGCGCCCGCCGACGTCCACGAACCGGAACCGGTCACCGCCTGAGCCGCGCGTTGGTGAACCGCGTCGCCTCGGCCGCGGCCGGGTCCTCGGGCCACGGATGCTTCGGGTACCGCCCCCGCAGCTCGGCCCGCACGCCCTTGTAGCCGTCCTTCCAGAAGGACGCGAGATCGGCGGTGACGGCGGCGGGGCGCCCGGCGGGGGAGAGGAGATGCACGAGCACGGGCACCCCGGCGACGCTCGGCGACTCGTGAAGCCCGAACATCTCCTGCAACTTGACGGCCAGCACGGGCTGTTCGGGATTCCCGTAGTCGATCCGGATCCTGGACCCGCTCGGCACCACGAACCGCTCCGGAGCCAGCTCGTCCAACCGCCCCGCGTCCCCCGAGGCCCACGGCAACAACCTGCGCAGCGTCTGCCCCGCGTCGATCCGCCCCAGATCGCTCCGCCGCCGCGACCGCCCCAATTCCGGCTCCAGCCACTCCTCCACGCGCGCGTGCAACGCCTCGTCGGACACCTCGGGCCACGGCTCCCCGACACTCAGCCGCAGGAACGCCAGCCGCTGCCGCAGCACTTGGGCATCCGCCGACCACCGCAGCAGCCCGAACCCCTCCTGCCGCAACCCCTCGACCAGCGCATCCCGTACGGCGACGGGATCGGCGTCCTTCAGCGGCCGCACCGCCAACTCGACGGCCCCCAGCCGCTCGACCCGCCGGGCCACCACGTCACCACCGGCCCAGTGCACCTCGTCCGCCGCACTGAGCAGCGCCCCGGCCGCGAACCGGGCGACGTCCTCGTCGACCACCGCCCCGAGCTGCACGCGCGCGTGCCCCTTGCCGATCGGCCGGTCGGCCACGGCGACCGCGATCCAGGGCGCGCCGCGGAGGGGGCTGTCGTCGCCGAGCTCGGCGCGGGTGCCGGAGAGGAGAAGGTAGGAACCGCCGTCGGCCCTGGCGATGCGCTCGGGGAAGGCGAGCGCGGCGACGAGCCCCGCGAGGGCGTCATCGCGCGCGGCATCCGGCGAGGCCTCGGCGTTCGCCTTCGTCCGCACCGGGTCTCGGGTGGGTGAGCGGGGAATCTCCCCTCCCACGGCCCGCAGCCGCCGGACCTCCGCACGCCACCGCCCGGCATAGGCGTCCCCGCCGCGCCGGGCACTCCGCAGGGCCCCGGCGAGATCATCCCCGTAGGACCGCGGAGCCTCCTCGCTGAGCAGCGCGACGACCTCGGCGCCGGCGGGACCCGAGTCCAACAGGGCCCGCCCCAGCCGGGGATGCAACCCCAGCCGAGCCAACTGCACGCCCCGGGCCGTGGCCCGCCCGGCCGGGTCGACGGCACCCACCGCGGCCAGCACCCCGCGAGCCGCCGCCATCGCCCCGGAGGGCGGCGCGTCCAGCAAGGCCAGCCCGGACGCCTCAGGATCCCCCCAGCACGCCGTCTGAAGCGCGAACGCCGTCAGGTCGGCCACCTTGATCTCCGGCGCCGGAAAACGCGGCAGACGGGAATCCTCGGCCTCGGCCCAGCAGCGGTACACCGTCCCCGGCGCCTCCCGGCCTGCCCGCCCCGCCCGCTGCCGCCCGGCCGCCTGCGACGCCCGTACCGTCGCGAGCGCGCTCAGCCCGCGCGCGTGATCGACCCGCGGCTCGCGCGCCAGCCCCGAGTCGACGACCACCCGTACACCGGGAACCGTCAGCGAGGACTCCGCCACGGACGTGGCCAGCACCACCCGCCGCCGCGTCCCCGGGGCCAGCACCGCGTCCTGCACGGCCGCCGGTGCCCGGCCGTGCACCTGGAGCACCTCGGCCCCGCCCAGGTCGCCCAACTGCCCCGCCACGCGCGCGATCTCCCCGACCCCGGGCAGGAAGCACAGCACGTCCCCGTCCCGCTCGCCCAGCGCCCGCCGTACCGTCGACGCCACGTGCGTGAGCAGCGCCGGGTCCACGCGCATCCCGTGCGGCGGCCGTACGGGACGTACCGGCGGCGTCCAGACGACCTCCACCGGGTGCGCGACACCCGCCGCCTCGACCACCGGCGCATCGCCCAACAGCCGGGCCCAGCCCTGCGCGTCGGTCGTCGCGGACGCCGCGACCAGCCGCAACTCGGGCCGCAGCGCCTCCCGTACGTCGACCAGGAAGGCCGCCACCGTGTCCGCGTCCAGATGCCGCTCGTGGCACTCGTCCAGGATCACGGTGTCGACGCCGGCCAACTCCTGGTCCCGCTGGAGGCGTTGGAGCAGCACACCGGTCGTGACGACCTCCACGCGTGCGTGCCGTCCGACGACCCGCTCGCCGCGCACGGTGTAGCCGACGCTCTCGCCGACCTTCTCGCCGAGCAGCCACGCCATGCGCCGGGCCGCCGCCCGCGCCGCGATCCGCCGCGGCTCGGCGACGACCACCCGCCGCGCGGGACCCTCGTCGCCCGCGCCGAGCAGTCCGGCCAGCGCGAGCGGCACCAGCGTCGTCTTGCCGGTACCGGGCGGCGCGACGAGCACGGCGGCACCGCCCGCCTCCAGGGCGGCGTCGAGTCCGGGCAGGGCACTGTGGACGGGCAGCGCGTCGAGGGCGTCGTGGCGGATCACGCCCCCAGTGTCGTACGCCCGGCGAATCGGCCTCTACGCGCGCGTGCTCGCGTTCCGCCGGTTCCGACGGTCACGCCGGCGGTCGCGCGGTTCCTCCGGTCCCGCTAGCGGTCGCGTTCGCAGACGAAGATCGTCGTCCCCGGGATGAGGTTGCCGCGCAGGGGCGACCAGCCGCCCCACTCGGCGGTGTTCCAGGAGGGCCACTCCGGCTCGACGACGTCGACCAGGCGCAGGTCCGCCGCGACGATGTCCCGGACGCGGTCGCCGAGCGTCCGGTGGTGCTCCACGTAGACCGCGCGGCCCTCGTCGTCCTGCTCGACGTACGGCGTGCGGTCGAAGTACGAGGCGGAGACTGTCAGTCCCTCGGGGCCCGGCTCGTCCGGGAACGCCCAGCGGAACGGGTGCGTGGTCGAGAAGACGAACCGGCCGCCCGGGCGCAGCACCCGGCGCACCTCGCGCAGCACCAGCACCGGGTCGGCGACGAACGGCAGTGCCCCGTAGGCCGAGCACGCCAGGTCGAAGGACTCGTCCGCGAAGGGCAGCGCGCCCGCGTCGGCGCACACCAGAGGGAACGATCCGCCGATCCGCAGCGCGTGCTGGAGCTGGCGGTGGGAGAGGTCCAGGGCCACCGGGCGGGCCCCCTGGGAGGTCAGCCAGCGCGAGCACTGTGCCGCGCCCGCGCCGATCTCCAGGACGTCCTTCCCCTTCAGCTCCTCCGGCGGGCCGAGCAGTTCGGCCTCCACCTCGTCGAGGCCCTCGGGGCCCCACACGAAGCGGTCGTCGCCCAGGAACGTGCCGTGTTCGACCTGGTAGTCGTCCGCGTTCCGGTCCCACCAGCCCCGGTTGGCCCGGGAACTCTCGGTGACGTCGGCGTCACGCCGGGTGGCTTCCGGTTCGAACGCATCGGGCTCTTGGATGATCGGCTCCCTCGTCGTACTCTTCCGTCACCTCTACGGTGCGGCTGTCCCCGATGGCGTCACTGAAGGGGTGGTTCAGGCCTGCGTGGCCTCGCGGGACACGTTTTGTGCCGGGTATGCGGCGATCCGCCCCGGGTGTGCGCCTTCGCGCATTGACCCTGCCTGGCTGCCCCCGTATGCTACAAGTTGCGCTGCGGGCCTGCGCACCTCAGACGTAGCAGGTTGCGCTCGCATCTGTATGTATGACCCCTCGGTTGTCGAGGCGCCACCGGACACCTGGTGTTCCGGATCGGTGCTTCTTTGGCTGTCCGGCCTTCTACAGAGCGAAGCGAAACGGGCTCCCGGCGTAAGCAGTACCTACGACTTCAATGTCCGTACCGGAGCCCTTTCCCACATGACGAGCAGCACCGAGACCACCGCCACCACCCCGCAGGTAGCGGTCAACGACATCGGTAACGAGGAAGCCTTCCTCGCCGCGATCGACGAGACGATCAAGTACTTCAACGACGGCGACATCGTCGACGGCGTCATCGTGAAGGTCGACCGGGACGAGGTCCTGCTCGACATCGGTTACAAGACCGAAGGCGTTATCCCGAGCCGCGAACTCTCCATCAAGCACGACGTCGACCCGAACGAGGTCGTCGCCGTGGGCGATGAGATCGAGGCCCTCGTCCTCCAGAAGGAGGACAAGGAAGGCCGCCTCATCCTGTCCAAGAAGCGCGCTCAGTACGAGCGTGCCTGGGGCACGATCGAGAAGATCAAGGAAGAGGACGGGATCGTCACCGGTACCGTCATCGAGGTCGTCAAGGGTGGTCTCATCCTCGACATCGGCCTCCGTGGCTTCCTGCCGGCCTCTCTCGTCGAGATGCGTCGTGTCCGCGACCTCCAGCCCTACGTGGGCAAGGAGCTCGAGGCCAAGATCATCGAGCTGGACAAGAACCGCAACAACGTGGTCCTGTCCCGCCGCGCCTGGCTGGAGCAGACCCAGTCCGAGGTCCGCCAGACCTTCCTCACGACCCTCCAGAAGGGTCAGGTCCGCTCCGGCGTGGTCTCCTCGATCGTCAACTTCGGTGCCTTCGTGGACCTGGGTGGCGTCGACGGTCTGGTCCACGTCTCCGAGCTGTCCTGGAAGCACATCGACCACCCCTCCGAGGTTGTCGAGGTCGGCCAGGAAGTCACCGTCGAGGTCCTCGACGTGGACATGGACCGCGAGCGCGTCTCCCTGTCGCTGAAGGCGACCCAGGAAGACCCGTGGCAGCAGTTCGCCCGCACCCACCAGATCGGCCAGGTCGTGCCCGGCAAGGTCACGAAGCTGGTTCCGTTCGGTGCGTTCGTCCGCGTGGACGAGGGCATCGAGGGTCTGGTGCACATCTCCGAGCTGGCCGAGCGCCACGTGGAGATCCCGGAGCAGGTCGTCCAGGTCAACGACGAGATCTTCGTCAAGGTCATCGACATCGACCTCGAGCGTCGCCGGATCTCGCTGTCCCTGAAGCAGGCCAACGAGTCCTTCGGTGCCGACCCGGCCTCGGTCGAGTTCGACCCGACGCTCTACGGCATGGCCGCGTCGTACGACGACCAGGGCAACTACATCTACCCCGAGGGCTTCGACCCCGAGACCAACGACTGGCTCGAGGGCTACGAGACCCAGCGGGAGGCGTGGGAGCACCAGTACGCCGAGGCGCAGCAGCGCTTCGAGCAGCACCAGGCGCAGGTCATCAAGTCCCGCGAGGCCGACGCCCAGGCTGCGGCCGAGGGCGTCGACACCCCGGGTGCGGCTCCGGCCGCGGCCGGTGGCGGCGGCGGTTCGTACTCCTCCGAGGGTGCGGACACCTCCGGTGCGCTGGCGTCGGACGAGGCGCTCGCCGCTCTGCGTGAGAAGCTGGCCGGCGGCCAGAGCTGATCACCTGAGCAGTAGCTCTTGAACTGAGGGGCCGTACCTTTCGAGGTGCGGCCCCTCAGCCGTGTCCCGGTGCCCTCGGCCATGTCCCTGTGCCCTCGCCGTGTCCCGGCGTGCGGCCGGCTGGGGCCGGCCGGGCAATTCCCGCGCCCCCGCCGGGAGTTCCCCTCGGCGACGCCCGGCAGCACGGCACGGCCTCCTCCGTACGTGCGGCTATGGCCGCACTCCACGCGCGCGTGCTGTCCTCGTGACGTCGGCGCCCACCCGGTGACCCAGGGAAGCGGCGCATGAAAAGCCCGTAAGAGGTGCCTGATCAGGGGCATGAGCGGGAATGCCCATGCCCTGGAGGGCGTTGTGCAGTACGAACACGAGGAGGAGCGGTCACTGTGCTTGATCCGCAGGGTTTGTACGCATGGGAGCCGAAGGGCCTGGCAGTCGTCGACATGGCGCTCGCACAGGAGTCGGCCGGTCTTGTCATGCTCTACCACTTCGACGGATACATCGACGCGGGCGAAACGGGCGACCAGATCGTCGAGCGTCTGCTCGACACGTTGCCCCACCAGCTCGTGGCCAGTTTCGACCACGACCGGCTCGTCGACTACCGGGCCCGCCGCCCGCTGCTGACCTTCAAGCGGGACCGGTGGACCGAGTACGAGGAGCCCACACTCGACGTGCGTCTGGTCCAGGACGCCACCGGAGCCCCCTTCCTGCTCCTCTCCGGCCCCGAGCCGGACGTGGAGTGGGAGCGCTTCGCCGCGGCCGTCCAGCAGATCGTGGAGCGGCTCGGCGTCCGCCTGTCCGTGAACTTCCACGGCATCCCCATGGGCGTCCCGCACACCCGTCCCGTCGGCGTCACGCCGCACGGCAACCGGAACGACCTCGTCCCGGGGCACCGCAGCCCCTTCGACGAGGCGCAGGTCCCCGGCAGCGCCGAGGCGCTCGTCGAGTACCGCCTCATGGAGGCCGGTCACGACGTCCTGGGCGTCGCCGCACACGTCCCGCACTACATCGCCCGCTCGCCCTACCCGGACGCGGCCCTGACCGTCCTGGAGGCCATCACGGCGGGCACCGGACTGGTCCTCCCTGCCATCGCGCACTCCCTGCGCACCGAGGCCCACCGCACCCAGACCGAGATCGACCGCCAGATCCAGGAGGGCGACGAGGAACTCGTGGCGCTCGTCCAGGGACTTGAGCACCAGTACGACGCCGCCGCGGGCGCCGAGAGCCGCGGCAACATGCTCGCCGAGCCGGTCGAGATCCCCTCGGCCGACGAGATCGGGCAGGAATTCGAACGCTTCCTGGCGGAGCGGGAAGGCGACAACTAGGCGGCGGCCACCGGTCACCCGGTGCCCTGTCGGTGACAGGCCGTAGGCTTCGGTCCATGCTGAAGATCGGCCTCACCGGGGGCATCGGTGCCGGTAAGAGTGAAGTGTCACGGCTGCTCGTGAGCCACGGGGGCGTGCTGATCGACGCCGACCGCATCGCGCGCGAGGTCGTCGCGCCCGGAACTCCCGGGCTGGCGGCGGTCGTCGAGGCCTTCGGGGAGGACGTGCTCGCCCCGGACGGCTCCCTGGACCGCCCCAAGCTGGGCTCCATCGTCTTCGCCGACCCCGAGAGGCTGGCCGTCCTCAACGAGATCGTCCACCCCTTGGTCGGCAGGCGCTCCCGGGAGCTCGAAACGGCCGCGGCCGACGACTCCGTGGTGATCCACGACGTCCCCCTCCTGGCCGAGAACGGCCTGGCCGCACTGTACGACCTGGTGATCGTCGTGGACGCGAGCCCCGAGACCCAGCTCGACCGGCTGGTCCGGCTGCGCGGGATGACCGAGGACGACGCACGCGCGCGTATGGCCGCCCAGGCGACCCGTGAGAAGCGGCTCGCCATCGCGGACATCGTCATCGACAACGACGTACCCCTGGAGGCGCTGGAGCGGCGCGTCCAGGACGTATGGGCCGAACTCGTCCGCAGGGCACACGCGCCCCAGCAGCCACCCCAGGAATAGCGGCCCATTCCACGGGCGTTGAAACGTCCGAGTGAGGGAAGGACTGTGCCGTGCCCGAGAACAGCGGAACGACCGGACGTACTCCGGAGACGCATGTCATCGACTTCCGCGCCGCCGAGCAACTGCTCGCCGCGCGGGACCCGCGGGGCGCGGTGAAGCTGCTCGACGGCGTCATCGACGCGTACCCGGAGAACACGGCGGCCCGTCTGCTGCGCGCGCGTGCCTTCTTCGCCGCCGCGCAACTGCGGCCCGCCGAGCTGGAGTTCACCATCGTCCTGGAGCGCGAGCCGGACAACGCCTTCGCGCACTTCGCCCTCGCCCGCACCTACGAGCGGCAGGGCCGCGCCGACCAGGCCAAACGCCACTTCCGGCTGGCCGCCGCGCTCGACCCCAACCCGCAGTACCTGAAGGCGGCCCGGTTCGACGCGTAGGAGCCCGGCTCGCGTAGGCACATCCCTGTAGAGCGCGTTTACGGGCGAGAGCGCATGGCGCATCCGCACGGTCAGGGATGGCGGTGCTCCGGGGGACGGTACGGCGGGATGTCGCGGCCCGGCTGGTAGTGCGGGCCCTGGTGCAGGTGTCTGAGGATCATGCTCATGTCGATCGTGACGACCAGCCACAGCACCCCGCAGGCCGCCGCCCACCCGGGGCGACCGGCGAGCGCGAAAGCCGCCGTCCCGAAGACCGTCCAGACCAGCCCCCACACGCTCAGCCAGAAGCGCGCCCGCAGGGGACTGCGCGCTGTCGTCGGCTCACTGCCCGTACGCATCAGGATCACTGCTCCTTCCTGCAACGTACTCTTCGGGGCGGACGTTCTCCACAGGGAGGGGAAAGCGCACCGTGCTGCCGGACGCCGACGAACTGCCCGAGGTCCTGCTCGACCTCGCCGTACCCCATGAGGACATCAACGAACTGACGCGACTGCGCCGGGAGTTGACACGGAACACCGACGCGGCGCGGCTCCTGGAGGAGTGCGTCGGAGAGCTGGTGAAGGACATCGGCGAGCACGGTCACTGGGACCGGCTCACCGCACTGCTCCTGGCCCGGCTGCCCGAGGCGCCGCCCGAGATCGGCGGCTACTTCCCCGTCTACGTGTTCACCGCCGCGCTGCCCTACACGCGCGCGTACCACCGCGAACGCGGCATCCCCGCCGACGTCTCCCGGCGCACCCTCGCCGACCTGGGGCGCAACGTCGCGGTGCACCGCAGACGGTACGGCGAGCCGGGGCTGCCGTTCCCGCAATGGCTCGTCCCGCACTTCCGCGGCGAGCTGTACCAGCTGGGCCGGCTTCAGTTCGAACGGGCGCGGCTCGGCGAGCGCAGTGCGCGGGCGCTCACGGAGGCCGGGGTGGACGCCGCTCCGGGGGCGCCCTGCCTGAACCTGCACATCCCCGACTACTCCGGGCCGCTCACCCCGGCCGCGTGCGACCGCTCGCTGGACCTGGCCCGCGCGTTCTTCGCCCGGTACTACCCCGAGGAACGCCACGAGGTCGCGACCTGCCACTCCTGGCTCCTCGACCCGCAGCTGAAGCAGTACCTGTCCGCCGACTCCAACATCGTCCGCTTCCAGGACCGGTTCCGGCCGATCCGCGAGGACGCGGAGCCTGCCGACACCGAGCCCGTGCAGTTCGTCTTCGGGCACCCCGATCAGCCGGCGGAGAGCCTGCCCCGGCGTACGTCCGTGGAGCGGGCCGTCGGGGACCATCTGCGGGCGGGCGGGCACTGGTACCTCGGGCACGGGTGGTTCCCGCTCCACGAGCAGCCGGCCTGACGGAGACCGCGCCGACCGTTCCCTCTCCAAGGGGAATTGACTTGTACGAGTGAACCAGTGCGAGTCGGGAACGGGCGTGCGGACGCGGTCCGTTGGACGGGCATGCGAATCGAAATGCGTGCGGGATACGAGGGGACAGGACCCGGGGCGATCACTCCGGACGGCTGCGCGGTCGAGCTGTATGCGCGGCTGCCGATCGGTCAGGAGCCGGACATCATCGCCGCGGCCGTGCCGGCGGGCGCGCACATCCTTGAACTGGGCAGCGGGGTGGGGCGGATGACCCACCCCCTCCGGGATCGCGGGTTCACGGTCACGGCGGTCGACGAGTCCGCCGAGATGCTGGAGCGCGTCCAGGGGGCACGCACGATATGCAGTCCGATCGAACAGCTCGATCTCGGAGAGACCTTCGACGTGGTGATGCTCGCGTCGTTCCTGGTGCACGCGGGGGACATCGAGGTACGGCGTGGACTGCTGCGGACCTGCGTACGCCATGTCGGGCCGGGCGGCAGCGTGTTGATCCAGCGGGAGGGCGAGGACTACCACACGAACCTGCCGCGCGAGCGGATCGATCCCAGTGGCTTCACCGTACGGATGGTGTCGGCGGAGCCGGTGGGGGACGGGGTCAACTCGGTCCACGCGGAGTACGTGTTCCCGGACGCGGTCTGGACCCAGACGTTCCTGGCCCGCCCGCTGACCCAGGACCAGTTCGAGGAGGCACTGGCGGAGGAGGGACTGAGAGTGGAGAGCTATCTGACACCGGACAAGACGTGGGTGCGGGCGGTGCAGGTGGCTGCGGCGGAGTAGCGGGGTAGCGGACGCGGGGGTTGGGGGTGAGGGGGTCGGTGGTGCGAGAGGCCGGCGGATCGGCGGGTCGGTGGAGTCGCTCAGGAAATCCCGTGCGGCAGCGATGAGTTCGAGGGCGACGGTCGGTCTTTCTCTGTGAAAGCAACACGGACCGCTTGCCGGCGTTCCTCACCGTATCCCACAGGAGAACCCCATGTCCGAGACCGCCGCTTCCGCAGGCTCCGCCGCTTCCGCCACCTCCCGCACCGTCGTGGCCGAGTCCGCCACCCCGCGTGGTCGCCGTGCCCGGATCGCCCTGCGCGCCCTCCAGGTGCTGCTCGCGCTGTTCTACGGCCTCGCGAGTGCGCTGCCCAAGCTGATCGCGCACCCGTCGGCCGTGGAGTCCTTCGACAAGATCGGCTGGGGCAGCGGGGCCATGTACACCATCGGCGCGCTCGAACTGGCCGGTGCGATCGCGCTGTTGGTCCCGCTGCTGCAGTCGGTGGCGGCGACGGCGCTCAGCGCGCTGATGGTGGGTGCGTTCGTGGTCCAGATGACCGCGTTCCACGGGGAGAACGCGGCGACACCGCTGATCCTGATCGTCCCGCTCGCCCTGATCGCCTGGGCGCGGCGGGGGCAGAACGCGGAGTTGCTGCGGGTGGTACGACGACGGGCGTGACCCGCGTGCCGTACGGCTACGGCTCTGGCTCCGGCCGAGGCGATGGCTGGTGCTGTCGCTGAGCGCGGGGCGGCGGTGGCATCCGGTGGGCCGAGAGGTCCGGGCCGGGTGTCACCGTTGCGGGTCGCGGCGGGTGCTCCGGCGGGCGTCGCGACGGGAGGCCCGCTGCCGGTCGCGGTCACCGTCCTTGTCGGGATCCGGCGCGGTGTCGGGAGCGGTGCCGGGGAAGCCGAGCAGGCGTTCCATGTCGCGGCGGTCGCGTTTGGTGGGGCGGCCGGTGCCGCGGTCGCGGATGCCGGCCGGGGCGACGGCCTCGCGGGGCGGGGGCGGCGGGGAGTTGTCGACGTAGCACTGGACGGCGACCGGGGCGCCGACCCGTTTGCGGATGACCTGCTTGACGATGACGACGCGCTCGTGGCCCTCGTGGCGCAGGCGCACCTCGTCGCCGACATGGACGGAGTGCGCGGGCTTCACGCGCTCGCCGTTGACGCGGACGTGGCCGCCCTTGCAGGCGGCGGCACCCATGGACCGGGTCTTGATCAGGCGGACGGACCAGATCCAGCTGTCGACGCGGACGCTCTCGCCGTTCGAGGGCCCGGCGGCCTTGGCGGCGGCCACGGCGGCGCTGTCGGGCTCGTCGGCGGGCCGGGCGGCGGGCGCGGTGGTGGACGTACCGGTTCCGTCGTCGTTGCCGGTGTCGTCCGTTCCCTTGGAAGCCATGGCCTCGACTTTAGTGCCTTCCTTCGGTCGGCTCCGGCGGATTTCGGCCCCCGACCTGCCCGCCGAGGCAGAGCGCGGTGCGTGGCGGGCACCCCGCTGGGTCACCCCGGATGCACCCCCTCGCCGTACCGCGGAGGCTGGCTTCCGAGGTCGTGGAGACCGTGGACGCTGTCGAGGTCACCGGGACCATCAGGACCATCGGGGCCAGGGCGGCCGTGGGAGCAAGGGGTCGGACGTGGAGGACTGGGCGGCGAGGGTCGACGCGTTGATGGACGGGTTGCGGGGCGATCTGGTGCGGTTGGCCGCGATTCCCTCCGTGGCCTTTCCCGGGTTTCCGCGGGAGCCGGTGATCGAGGCGCACGATCTGCTCGTCGGGCTGCTGCGCGGGGCCGGGGTCGAGCACATCGAGCGGATCGAGCTGCCGGACACCGCGCCCGTGATCTTCGCGGAGGTTCCGCCGCCCACCCCCGACGCCCCGACCGTCCTGCTCTACTCGCACTACGACGTCCAGCCGCCCGGGGACGAGGGGCTGTGGCACTCCCCGCCCTTCGAACCGACCCCGGTGGAGGGCGGACTGCGGGCGCGCGGGATCGCGGACGACAAGTCGAACGTGATCGCGCACCTCGGGATGCTGCGGGCGTACGAGGGACGGCCGCCGGTCGGGCTGAAGATCGTGTTCGAGGGACAGGAGGAGTACGGCAGTCCCTTCGACACCTATCCGCCGACCGACGCCGAGCGGTTCGCGTGCGACGCCATGGTCATCGCCGACCTCGGGAACCTGCGGCCCGGCACCCCGACGCTGACCACCGGGCTGCGCGGGGCGGCCGAGGTGGTCGTGGAGGTGCGGACGCTCGAAGAGCCGCGGCACAGTGGGGAGTTCGGCGGGGCGGCGCCCGACGCACTGCTCGTGCTGGTGAAGGCGTTGGCCACCTTGCACGACGTGCACGGGGACGTGGCCGTGGCGGGGCTGCGGCGAGAGGAGTGGGACGGGGCGGGGTACATGGAGGAGGAGTTCCGGGAGCTGGCCGGGGTGCGGGACGGGGTGCCGCTGACCGGGAGCGGGAGTCTCGGGGAGCGGCTGTGGAGCGGGCCGGCGATCACCGTCGTCGGGCTGGACGCGCCGGGTGTCGAGCACGCGGCGTCGGCGGTCGTGCCGTATGCCCGCGCCAAGCTCAACCTCCGCTTCCACCCGCGCCAGGATCCCCGCGAGGCGCAGGCGCGGCTCGTCGGGCATCTCGGCTCGCTCAGGCCCTTCGGGGTCGCGCTCACGGTGACCGCCGGTGACACAGGGCCCGGTTATGAGGCGGCGACGGGCGGGCCCGCCTACCGTGCCGCCCGCGCCGCGCTCAAGGAGGCGTGGGGCGCGGAGCCGTCGTATGTCGCGACCGGAGGGTCGATCCCGCTGGTCAACGGGCTCGCGCGGGCCGCGCCGGGGGCCGAGGTGCTGCTGTTCGGCGCGCAGGACAGCCTGTGCAATCTGCACGCGCCGAACGAGCGGGTGCTGTTCTCGGAGCTGCGGAACACGGTCGTGGCGATGTGCGCGTTCGTCGAGACGTACGCGGCCGGCTTCCGGAGCCGGGGCGGGACGGCGACGGCCCGATGAGCACCACCGAGACCCCGCGGAGCACCGAACAGCCGCCGCACAGGCCGAAGTTCACCTTTCCCAGCGCGCTGACCGTCCTCGCGATCGTCACGATCGCCGTGTGGCTGCTCGCGTTCCTCGTCCCGTCCGGGCTCTACGACCGCAACGCGTCGGGCGCCCCGATCCAGGGGACGTACCACCGCGTCGACTCCGGGCAGAGCTTCGTCGACCGGCTCAACGACCTGTTCCTCGCGCCCGTCAACGGTCTCTACGGCGTCCAGGACCAGAAGACCGGCCAGGTCGGACCGGATCTGGCCGGCGAACTGTACGGCAGCGCGGGCGTGTTCCTGTTCGTGCTGGCCATCGGGGCGTTCATCACCGTGGTGTTCGCGACCGGTGCCCTCGACCGGGGCATCGGCCGGCTCGCCCACCGGCTGCGCGAGCGCGGCGCGCTGCTCATCGCCGGGATCATGGTGGTCTTCTCGGTCCTCGGCACGGTCGAGGGCTTCGCCGAGGAGACCCTCGGTTTCTACGGCCTGATCGTGCCGCTGATGCTGGCGCTCGGCTACGACCGGATGGTCGCCGTCGGCACCATCATCCTCGGCGCCGGGATCGGCGTGCTCTGCTCGACGGTGAACCCCTTCGCGACCGGCGTCGCCTCCTCCGCCGCGGACATCTCGCTCGGCGACGGCATCGTGCTGCGGTTCGTGATGTGGGTGGTGCTGACGGCGGTGACGGTGGCGTACGTCATCCGGTACGCGCGCCGGGTGCGGCGGGACCCCGAGCGGTCGCTCACCGGGTTCCTGCCGGGCGACCGGGACCAGGGCGCCGCCTCGGAGGCCGAGGAGCCCGAACTCACCGGGCTGCACAAGGCGGTTCTGGTCTCCATGGGCCTGGTCTTCGCCTTCATGATCTTCTCGGTGGTGCCCTGGGCGAGCGCGCTCACCGGCGACGCGGACGCCACTCCGTACGGCTTCGAACTCGGCTGGTCCTTCCCGCAGTTGGCGGCGCTGTTCCTGTGCGCGGCCGTGCTGATCGGGCTGGTGGCGCGGCTGGGGGAGCAGAAGCTCAGCTCGCTGATCATCCAGGGGGCCGCCGACTTCATCTCGCCGGCGCTGGTGATCGTGCTGGCGCGCGGGGTCACCGTCATCATGAACAACTCGAAGATCACGGACACCGTGCTGCACTCCATCGAGGGCATCGTGAAGGGCACCTCGTCCGGGGTCTTCGCGATCATCGTGTTCGTCGTGAACCTGCCGCTGGCCTTCCTGATCCCCTCCACCTCGGGCCACGCGACCCTCGCCATGCCGATCCTCGCCCCGCTCGCCGACTTCGCCGGGGTCTCCCGCGCGGTCGTCGTCACCGCCTGGCAGGCCGCCAGCGGCTGGATGAACCTGTGGGTGCCGACGACCGCCGTCACCATCGGCGGGGTGGCGCTGGCGAAGGTCGGCTACGACAAGTACCTGCGGTTCGTGTGGCCGTTGCTGGCGCTGCTGTTCCTGATGATCTGCGGGTTCGTGGCGCTCGGCGCGGTCTTCACCTGAACCGGGACGGAGCGGGGACGCATACGGTGGCGGCATGAACCTGTCCGACCTCGACCAGCGGATCACCGGCTGCCGGGCCTGCCCCCGCCTGGTCGCCTGGCGCGAGGAGGTCGCGCGTACCAAGCGGGCCGCCTTCGCCGACTGGACGTACTGGGGGCGGCCGGTACCCGGCTTCGGCCCCGCCGACGCACGGCTCCTGATCATCGGCCTGGCCCCGGCCGCGCACGGCGCCAACCGCACCGGCCGCATGTTCACCGGTGACCGTTCCGGCGACGTCCTGTACGAGGCCCTCCACGCCGTCGGGCTCGCCTCGCGGCCGACCGCCGTGAGCGCCGACGACGGCCTGGAGCTGTACGGCGTCCGCATCACCTCGCCGGTGCGCTGCGCCCCGCCCGCCAACAAGCCCACCCCGGAGGAGCGGGACACCTGCCGTCCCTGGCTCGTCGAGGAACTGGCCCTGCTGCGGCCGACGTTGAAGGCGGTGATCGTGCTCGGCGCCTTCGGCTGGCAGGCGGCGCTGCCCGCGTTCACGGCGGCGGGCTGGCAAGTCCCGCGCCCACGGCCCGTGTTCGGGCACGGCGCCCGGGTCTCCCTCGGCGGCCTCGACCTCTTCGGCTGCTTCCACGTCAGCCAGCGCAACACCTTCACCGGGAAACTCACCCCGGCGATGCTGCGGGACGTGCTGCGCACGGCGGCCGGGGCGGCGGGTCTGGCGACGACGCCTTAGTGCGGTCGGGGCCGGGCCGTTCGCCGTGTCCCCGGCGGTACTTCGGCCTGTTCGCCTACGGCTGTGCGTCCCCGAACAGATGCCGGACCGTGGAGCGGTAGTTGGTCCGTACGTGGGCCAGTGCCTGCGCACGGGCGCGGTCCGGGTCTCCGGACGCAATCGCCTCGTACAACTCGCGGTGTTCCACGAGGAGTTGGGGCCACTCCTCGTTCCGCCGGGTCATCCAGCGCAGTCGGCCCGCGACGGGTTCCAGGGCGGCGGTCAGCAGCGTGTTGCCCGCCAGCGTCACGATGCTGTCGTGCAGGCGGCTGTTGACGTCCGTGATCACCTCGGCGTCCCCCGCCTCGGTCGCGGCGGCGGCCCGGTCGAGGAGCTCCGCCACCTCGGCCA
The DNA here is from genome assembly GCF_044747445.1 of Streptomyces sp. NPDC090083. Lineage (NCBI taxonomy): Bacteria > Bacillati > Actinomycetota > Actinomycetes > Kitasatosporales > Streptomycetaceae > Streptomyces > Streptomyces sp. NPDC090083. Next base: position 215,802 of record NZ_JBIVED010000007.1, read on the forward strand.
GTTCCTCCGGGGTCGCGCGGGACGCGGCCAGCCCGGCCGCGGAGACCTCAAGGGCCTCGCGCAGTTCGAAGAGTTCCCGCACGTCGTTCGGGGTGAGGCGGCGTACGACCGCGCGGCGCGGGGTCTCGAAGTGGACGAAGCCCTCGGCGACCAGGGCGCGGATCGCCTCGCGGACCGGCACCCGGGAGACGCCGAAACGGTCGGCGAGCTCGCGCTCGACCAGCCGGTCGCCCGGTCCGAGGCGGCCCGCGATGATCTCCTGGCGCAGGTTCGCCAGGACGCGTTCGCGGACCGCGCCCAGGGGTTCGGTCTTCGTCATGGAGCTCATGGAGCAATCTTCGCCGACTCCGGGTCTTTTACCGAGCGTTAACAATCACGACTTCGGTCCGAACGCTTGACGGCGGGACCATGACCGCAGTTTGGTATACCAAACGGTCGCTGCCTTCCGTCCCTTCGCCCTGGAGGCCCCGTGTCCCTCGCTGACCGTGCCGAAGCCACCGGCACACCCGTGTTCCTCCCCGACCCCCGGCTCACCAACGAAGACCTCGCTCCCGCCGACAAGCGGAACTGGAAGGTCTTCGACCTCTTCGCCATGTGGATGTCCGACGTCCACAACCTCGGCAACTACACCTTCGCCGCAGGCCTGTTGGTCCTCGGCATGAACGTCTGGCAGGTCTTCACCGCCCTGCTCGTCGGCTTCGTGCTCATCTACGTCGGCATGAACTGGATGGGCCGGATCGGACAGGCGCACGGCGTCCCGTTCCCGGTCGTCAGCCGCATCAGCTTCGGTGTCTGGGGCGCCAACATCCCGGCCCTCATCCGGGCCGTGATCGCCATCATGTGGTACGGCATCCAGACCTACCTCGCCTCCGTCGCCGTCAACGTGATGCTGCTGGCCGCGTGGCCCGGCCTGGAGTCCTGGACCCACCACTCCTTCCTGGGACTCGACGCCCTCGGCTGGGTCTCCTTCGTCTCCCTCTGGCTGATCCAGGCAGTGATCATCAGTCAGGGCATGGAATCCGTACGGAAGTTCCAGGACTTCTGCGGTCCCGCGATCTGGCTGGTGATGATCGCGCTGGCCATCTGGGTGCTGGCGAAGGCCGGTTGGTCGATCTCCCTCACGTCCACCCCGCACCCGGTCTCGTTCGGCGAGCAGTGGCGGCAGTGGTTCGGCGCGATCGGGCTGATCCTCGCGACGTACGGCACGCTGATGCTCAACTTCTGCGACTTCTCCCGCTTCGCGCCGGACTACAGGACCGTGCGGCGCGGCAACTTCTGGGGGCTGCCCATCAACTCCACGGCGTTCGTGGTCGTTTCGGTGATCGTGACGGCCGGCTCGCTGGAGGTCTGGGGCCAGGCCATCACGGACCCGGCCGAGTTGGTGGCCAGGGTCGGCAACACCTGGGTGATGGTGCTGGGCGCGTTCACGTTCGCCGTCGCCACCATGGGCGTCAACATCGTCGCCAACTTCGTGTCCCCGGCGTACGACCTGGCCAACGTCTGGCCGCAGAAGATCACGTTCAAGATCGGCGGCATGATCAGCACGGTGGCCGCGCTGGTGGTCACCCCGTGGAACCTCTTCTCCAACCCCACGGTCGTCAACTACTTCCTCGGCGGCCTCGGCGCCTTCCTGGGCCCGCTGTTCGGCGTGATCATGGTCGACTACTACTGGGTCAAGCGCGGCCGGGTCGACGTGCGGCAGCTCTTCGACGCGACCCCCGGCTCCCGCTACTACTACCGCAAGGGCGTCAATCCCAAGGCGCTGTGGGCGTTCCTGCCCTCGGCGGCGGTCGCGGCGGTACTGGCCCTGGTGAAGACGTTCAGTGACGTGGCCCCGTACTCGTGGTTCATCGGTACGGCACTCGGCGCGGGCCTGTACGTCCTGATCTGCCGCTCCGAGCGAGCGCCGGCCGAGCCCGCCCCCGAGTCGGTGGAGGTCTGAGCGGAGTGCGCATCGTCGTCACCAACTGCAACACCACGCAGGAGATGACCGCGGAGATCGTGCGAGGTGCCCGGGCCGCAGCAGGCCCGGGCACCACCGTGACCGGGCTGACCCCCGCGTGGGGCCCCGAGTCCGCGGAGGGCTGGCTCGACAGCTACCTCTCCGCGGCGGCGGTCATGGACCTGCTGCGCACGTACGACGGTCCGGCCTACGACGCCGTCGTCCTGGCCGGTTTCGGGGAGCACGGGCGCGAGGGCGTCCGGGAACTGGTGGACGTACCGGTCGTCGACATCACCGAGGCGGCGGCCCACCTGGCGTGTCTGCTGGGCCGACGCTACGGGGTCGTCACCACGCTCGAACGGTCCTGCGGCCAGATCGAGGACAGCCTCGAACTGGCCGGCGTCGGTCGCAACTGCGCGGCGGTCGTGGGCACGGGGCTGAGCGTCCTCGACCTGGGCGACGCGGCCCGCACGGAGGCGGCGTTCCTCGCGGCGGCGGAACGGGTGTGCGCGGCGGGGGCCGAGGTCCTGGTCCTCGGCTGCGCCGGCATGACGGGTCTCCAGCGGACGGTGGGGGAGAAGCTGGGCCTGCCCGTCGTGGACGGGGTGGGGGCGGCGGTGAAGTTGGCCGAGTCGCTGGTGGGCCTTGGCCTGACGACGAGCCGCGCGGGAAGCTTCGCCAAGCCGGTGGCCAAGAGGAGGAGGTGGGGGGTGTCGGGTTGAGTGCGGAGTGTGGAGTGCGGGTGCGTGGGGGCGCTCGCGCAGTTCCCCGCGCCCCTTTGAAGGCGCCTCGGCCGGGCCGACCTCACGGGGCGCCGGGAACTGCGCGACCAGCCACGACGGCGCGGCACCCGCGACACGACAGAACCCGGCACCCTCCACCGCCCCGCACCCCCGACCCCCCGTCGGGGTGATCTTCCCCCGCTCGGCCAAGTCACATCCCGGGCCGACCCCGACCGCCCCGCAGACTCCGGGAAGGACACGCCCCCCCAGTCACGGAGTCACCTTGTCGACACCGGCCCGCCGAGCCCTCCTCGCCACCCTCCTTGCCGGGCTCTGCTGCGCCGGGGCGACACGCGACGTACCCGACACCCTCTGGACCGCGCCGGACTCCCGGGCCGCGCGGCAGGCGGCTGCCTGGCGGGAGGGCGGCCGGACCGCCGACGCCACCCTGATGGACCGCATCGCCATCCGCCCCCAGGCGGAGTGGCTCAACGGCCCCCACCCCGGCCCCGTCGTCCGCGCCCTCACCACCGCCGCGACCCGCGCCGACCGCACCGCCGTGCTCGTCGCGTACTACATCCCGAACCGCGACTGCGGCCAGTACTCGCTCGGTGGCGCCCCCACCGACGCCGCCTACCGCGCCTGGATCGACGAGTTCGCGACCGCGCTCGGCGACCGGGGCGCCTACGTGATCGTCGAACCGGACGCCGTGGCCCAGGTGGTCGCCGGCTGCACCCGGGTCACGGCGAGCGACCGCTACGCCCTGCTCGCCCACGCGGTGGACCGCCTCAAGCGCCAACCGCACACCCGGGTCTACGTGGACGCGGGCAACTCCGGCTGGATCCCCGAGGCCTGGCGGCTGGTCGCCGCGCTCAAGGCGTCCGGCGTCGCCCGCGCCGACGGCGTCGCCCTCAACGTCTCCAACTTCCAGACGAACCAGGCGAGTTCGGCGTACGGCGACCAGCTCTCCAAGGACCTCGCGGGCAAGCACTACGTCATCGACACCAGCCGCAACGGCAACGGCCCCCTCACCGGCACCGACACCTGGTGCAACCCGCCAGGCCGCGCCCTCGGCACCCCGCCGACGACCCGCACCGACAACCCCCTCCTCGACGCCTACCTGTGGATCAAACGCCCCGGCGAGTCCGACGGCACCTGCCGGGGCGGCCCGGCGGCAGGCCAGTGGTGGCCGTCGTACGCCCTGGAACTGGCCCGCAACGCCCGCCCCTGACCTACGACTTGGGTTCCCACACGTACCGCACGTCCGGCTCCCGCTCCTCGTTGGTGCTGCCGTCCGTGTACTCGACGGCGACGAAGCCGTGCCGTTCGTAGAACCGGTGGGCGGGCTTGTTCACCTGGAACGTCCACAGCTCCAGGCCCTCCGGGCTCCGCTCCTTCGCCAACCCGACGAACCGGTCCCCGAGTCCGCGCCCCCGCCAGTCCGGGTCGAGGTACAGCTGCGACAGCTCGCCTCCGTTGACCACCATCAGCCCCACGATCCCGCCGTCCCCCGCGTCGGCCACCCAGATGTCCCGCAGGGGCACGACGACGTCCCGGAAGTAAGCGCGGATGTCGTCGTCGGACCGCGGGCTGACGACGGTCGGCAGCGCGGCGGCGAACGACCGCAGCCACACATCGGCGGCGGGCCGCGCGTCGGGCCCGGCCGCCCGGCGGATCGTGACGTCCCCCTCGGCGTCGGCGGTCACGGCCGCGCCACCTCGCCCGGCTCTCCGGACCCGGCCTCTTCCGGTACGACGGCCGTCACCGTGATCTCCACGAGCTGCCCGGTGTATCCGAGGCAGGCGACGCCGATGAGCGTGGACGAATGCGGACCGGCGCTGAGCCCGGACGCCTCGACCACCTCCCACACGGCGGCCAGCGCCGCCGGCTCGCTGCTGACGACGTACACGTCCGACGCGACGACCTGTCCCAAGTCGCTCCCGACCGCGCGCAGTTGCTCTTCGAGATTCGCCAGCACCCGCTCGGCCTGCCGCACCGGGTCGCCCGCGCCGACCACCTTGCCCTCGGCGTCGAGCGGAACCGCCCCGGCGAGGAAGGCGAGCTTCGTACCGGCCTCGACGACCGTCGCGTGGGAGTAGGTAGGCGGCGGGAAGAGGGTGGGGACGGTGACACGTTCGAGCACGGGCTCTCCCAGGGGTCGGTTCGATCGGACGGCGAAGGCCGGAGGCCGGCGCAGGACGCCGGTGGCCGGCATGGCGCGGGCGTCAGCCGACCACACGCACGACGGCGCCCGCACCCGAATTTCCGGGCACGCCTCGGCGACAGCCGCGCAGACCCGCCGCGGCGGCGACTCCTCGGCCGCGATCCGCGCCGCCACCTCCCGCCGCCCGCGCCGAGCGGCCGTCCGGGCCACCCCGGACCGGCGCACCACGGCCCCCACCGCCGCCCGGAACTCCGCACTCCGCTCGGCGGCCCCGACCCGCTCGACGCAGTACAGCCGCATCGGCGGCACCGCCCGCGCCCGCGGACCGGCCCGCAACAGATCGGGCTCCCCGAGCAGGCGACGGACCATCCCGCCCGTCCACCCCCGCGCACGCAACCCGCCCGCGGAGAGAAACACCCCCCGCGACCGCCCTCGCTCCGGCCCGCTCCCGCACACCTCGCACACCGCCATCGACCGCACCCCCGTAGTGACTCTCAGTGACACCTCCAGTGAAGCGCACGCCACTGACAATCGGCCGACCGCGGGAGGAGAGCCTCCCCGAGGAGCCCCCGGAAGAGCCCTCCCGGCGTTGCGTTCATAAAGAAAGCCCCTTTGAGGCCAACCTTCACACCCTCGAAATACGACCGGCCCGTTCCGCACCAGGTCGCGCACTACCGTGGAGCCCGCGGCCACCACCCCGGCCGCCGGCTTCAGCTTCCGCTCCGCCCCGGCCACCGTCGCCCGAAGGCACACCCCGCCCTCGTCAGGACAGGAGCCCTGTGTCCCGTCGTACCGTCGCGTTCTCCCTTCCGCCCTGGCTCGCCCACACGCTGCGTGCTCAGCGCGGCCCGGTTCCGTGGAGCGCGGTCACGCGAGGGGCGCTCGCCGCCGGGCCGTTGCTCCTCGCCGCCGTGCTGGCCGGGCGGACGTCGCTCGGCGTGCTGGCCGCGCTCGGGGCGATGTTCGCCGGGATCAACGACCGGCCCGGCAGCCGGCGGGCCTCGGTCAAGCGGCTCGGCGGGCCCGCGCTCGCGGGAACCGCGGGGCTGCTGGCCGGGACGTGTGCCGGGGAGCATGTGGGGGCCGTCGTGCTCACCCTGCTGTTCACCGGGATCGGGCTGATCGCCGGCGGGTTCAGTGCCGTCGGGCCCGTCGCCTCCGGTGCCGGGACGCAGCTGCTCGTCGCCTCCGCCATCGGCGCCGGGATGCCGCTGCCCGAAGCGGGGTGGCAGCGCGCCCTGGCCTTCCTCGCCGGGGCCGCGTGGCTCGTCCTGCTGCGGCTCGCGCTGCCCACGCCCGGTGCCATCGCCGGTGACTACCGCTTCGACGGCGAGCGGGACGCCGTGGCCGCCGTGTACGAAGCGATCGCCGCGCTGCTCGACGCCACCGGTGGGCCGGAGGCGACCGGGCGGCGCGCCGCGCTCACCGCCGCGCTCGATCACGCGCAGGACGCGCTCGCCGGGCCGCGGCTGCGCCGCTACGCCAGTTCGGCGGCCGAGCGGCGGCTGCACGGGCAGTACGCCGCCGCGCTGCCGCTGGCCGAGGCCGCGACCGCGCTCGCCTGGGCCGGGGAGCCGGTGTCCGCGCGGGCCGGTGAGGGGCCGCGCAGGCTCGCCGCCGCCGTACGCGACAACACGCACACCGGGCCGCTGCCCGCGCCCAGCCGTTCCGCCCCCGCGCTGCGCGCCCTCGACGACGCCCTGCTGCACGCCGCCGACGCCTTCGACCAGGCGGAGGGAAGCGATCTGCACGCGCGCCGAAGGACCGTGACCTCCTTGTTCCGTACGGCGTTCGGGGCCGGAGGGCGGGAGTACGGGCTGCGGGTGGCGCTCTGCTTCGGGGCCAGCGCCGCCGTCGCCCAGGCCTTGCACCACGCCCGCTGGTACGGGCAGCACGAGCACTGGTACTGGCTGCCCGCCACCGCCGTCTTCCTCGTCAAGCCCGACCTCGGGCCGCTCGCCTCACGGGTGCTGTGCCGGGCGGCGGGCACCGTGCTGGGGGCGCTGGTCTTCGCCGGGTTCGCCGCGTTCCTGCCCCGGCCCGGAGGGCTCGTCGCACTGGTGGCGCTCAGCGGCGCGCTCATTCCCGTCGCCACCCGGCACTTCGCGGCGCAGACCGCCGTCGTCACCGTGCTCGTGCTGTCGCTGGTGATGGTGGGCGGGGAGCCGCAGGCCTCCGCCGGCCGGATCGGCGAGACGCTGCTCGCCTGCGCGATCGTGCTGATCGTCGGGCATCTGCCGATGCCGGGGGAGCGCGGCGGGGGCGTACGCGCCCGGCTCACGGCGGCGGGCACCGCCGCGCACGCCTACCTCGTGCACGTCCTCGGCGAGTCGGGCGACCGCGCCGAGCGGTGGACCCTGCGCCGCGAGGCCTACCGCACGCTCGCCGAGGCCCGCGGCACCATCGCCGTCTCCGCCGCCGAACTCCCCGCCCTCGCCCGCCACACGGAGGGCACGGACGAGATCGCCGCCGTCCTCGAACGCCTCGTCGACGCGACCACCGCCTGCGCCGTCCACCTCGACGACACGGGCCGGCTCACCCGCCGGCACATCGAGCAACTCGGCGGGCTGCTGGAGGAGTTCGAGCGGGGGAGGGGCCGGGTCGGGCTGCGCGCGATCGAACTGCCCCTCGCCGTGCAGGAACTGGGGCTGCCCGGTCGGCCCGGTGGGCAACCGGGCGGCCCCGGACGGTACGTGGGCGTGCGCCCCGGCTACCGCAGCCGTACCCACACCGGTGCGTGATCCGACCCCGGCGCCTCCCGCCGCGCCGCCGGATCCGGTCCCACCGAAGGGAGTTGAGGCGCTCCCTCGCCCGGCAGGCCCGTTCCCGCCGCCGTCGCCCGGTGGACCAGGTGATGGCTGAGCAGGATGTGGTCGATCAGCTCGCGGCGCCCGGAGTCGATCCGGGAGTAGCGCTGGTCGGCGGGGATCAGCGGGGCCACGTCCCACAGGCGGACCGCGTCGCCCTGGTCGGGGCGGTCGTAGCCGGGCGTGTCGACCTCCGAACCGGGCGGGCCGAGCAGGATCTGCGTGGTCGCGGCCTGCACCTCGTCGTTCATGTCGCCGAGGACGGCCACGTCCCGGGTGCGGCCCTCACCGGCCAGCAGGTCGTCGGCCAGCGCGCGCAGGGTCGCCGCCTCGGCGGCGCGGCGGTAGAGGGCGTAGGCGCCGTAGCGGGCCCGTTCGCCCTCGTCGTGCGGGAAGAAACGGTCACCCGGGTAGGTCAGCAGCTTCGACTTCAGGTGGGCCACCGCCACCGTCAGCGGGCCGGCCGGTGTCTCCACCTCCACCGCCAACAGGCCGCGGCCCGCGCCCGGTTCCTCGGCGCCCGAGTCGTCGGACTGCACCGGGCGCAGCTGCGCGGGGAACGCGTTCGTGTCGGCGACGACCCGCGGTTCCGTACGGCTGAGGAAGCCGACCCGGATGCCCCGGACGTCCGGACGCGTGGACACGGCGGTGTGCCACTCGCCGTCCAGCAGCCCGGCCAGGTCGTCGAGCGCCGCCGGGTCGCCGACCTCCTGGACGCCGAGCAGCACCGGGTCGAGTTCCGTGATCACGGCGGCGAGGGAGGCGAGCTTCGTCTCGTAGGTGGCCTTGTCCTTGGGGCCGGACGGGCCGCCGGGTCGGTACAGGTTCTCCAGATTCCAGGTGCCGAGGAGCATGCGGGGCCCCTTCCAGAAGTCTTGGTCGTGGCGCTCCGACCGGGCGCCGGAAGCCTTGGTCGTGAGGCAAGCGTGCTGGTCCGGGGCGGCTCGCGACAGCGCCACGCCAGGATGCGCGGTTCGGCTCACCCGAGGCGAGGACGGCGTCGTACGTTGGGAGTGTGAGCCACTCTCCCGCCGGTCTCCTCATCACCGGCTGCACCGTCCTCGTCCACGACGGCCAGGAGCGCGTCGGCTTCGCACCGGACATGGCGATCGTCGTACGGGACGGGCGCGTCGAGTCCGTCGGCGCCGCGGCGGAGGTGGCGGCCACCGGGCTCGCCGCCCTCGAACACATCGACGCCCGCGGCCAGGTCGCCCTGCCGGGTCTGGTCAACTGTCACACCCACGCCCCGATGGTCGCGCTGCGCGGCCTCGCCGAGGACCTGCCGACGGAGGCGTGGTTCAACGACGTCGTGTGGCCCGTCGAGTCCAACCTCACCGCGAAGGACGTGGAGTTGGGGGCACGGCTCGCCTGCGCCGAGATGATCCGCGCCGGGGTCACCTGCTTCGCCGACCACTACTTCTCCATGGACACGGTCGCCGCGGTCGTCGCCGAGTGCGGGATGCGCGCGCACCTCGGCGAGGCCTACTTCTCCTCCCAGGGTCCCGAAGGCCGCGAGAAATCGCTGGAGTTCGCGCTACGGCACCGGGGCGCCGCCGACGGCCGCATCACCACCGCCCTCGCCCCGCACGCCCCCTACACGGTGACCGCGGCCGACCTCGCCGCCACCGCCGAACTCGCCCTGGAACACGGCCTCCCCGTCCACCTCCACGCCGCCGAGAACCGCGAGCAGACCGACACCAGCCTCGCCCGCCACGGCCTCACCCCCATCGAAGTCCTCGACCGCGCGGGCCTGTTGGCCACCGACCTGCTCATCGCCCACGGCACCGGCATCATCGACCGCGACCTCCCCGTCCTGGAGCGCGCGAACGGCCGCACGGCGGTGGCCACCGCGCCCCGGGGATACCTCAAGTTCGCCTGGCCCGACACCACTCCGATCCGCGCCCTGCGCGCCCTCGGCATCCCGGTCGGACTCGCCACGGACGGCGCCGCCTCCAACAACTCCCTCGACGTGTGGGAGTCGATGGCGCTCACCTCGCTGATCCAGAAGTCCGCCGAGGGCGACCCACGCTGGCTGACGTCCCGTCAGGCGCTGCGCCATGCGACCCTCCAGAGCGCGCGGGCGGTCGGACTCGGCGACTCGATCGGATCCATCGCACCCGGACGGCGGGCGGACATCATCCTCGTCGACCTCACCGGGCCGCACACCCGGCCCGTGCACGACCTCGCCGCGACCCTCGTGCACAGCGCCCGCTCCGCCGACGTTCGCACCACGATCGTCGACGGCCGCGTCCTGATGCGCGACCGCGAGCTGCTCACACTCGATGTGCCCGCCGTCGTACGGGAGTTGGAGGACCGGCTGCCCGCCCTCGTCGACCGGGGGCACGGCCGGCGGATCCAGGAATACGACACCTGAACGCGCCTCTAGGCTGACCCCATGGATCTCGCGGACGGCCTTCTCGACCACCCGTACGACGTGTACCGGCGCCTGCGCGACAGCGCCCCCGTGCACCGCATCACCGGCCCCGACGGCACCCCCGCCTGGCTCGTCACCCGGTACGACGACGTGCGGGCCGCGCTGGCCGACCCCCGTCTCTCGCTGGACAAGAGGCATGCCTCGGCCGGTACGTACAAGGGGTTCTCGCTGCCGCCCGCGCTGGACGCGAACCTCCTCAACATGGACCCGCCGGACCACACCCGCATCCGCCGCCTGGTCGGCCGCGCGTTCACCCCGCGCCGGACCGAGCGGCTCCGAACGCCGATCCGGCACACCGCCGACCAACTCCTCGACGCACTCGGCGAGTCGGGTGACACCGACCTCGTCGCCGCCTACGCGGCACCCCTCCCCATCACCGTCATCTGCGACCTGCTCGGCGTGCCCGACCGGCACCGGCGGGACTTCCGGGAATGGACCGACACCCTCGTCGCACCCGCCCCCGGGACACCGCCCGAGGCCGGCCGGAACGCCGTCGTCGCGATGCTCGGCTTCTTCACCCGACTCCTCGCCGACAAACGGGAAGAGCCCGGCGACGACCTCCTCTCCGACCTGATCGCCGTGCGCGACGAGGGCGACCGGCTCAGCGAGGACGAACTGATGTCCCTCGCCTTCCTCATCCTCTTCGCCGGGTACGAGAACACCGTCCAGCTCATCGGCAACGCCGTGCTCGCCCTGCTCCGACACCCCGAGCAGCTCGCCGCGTTGCGTGCGGACCCGACCCAACTCCCCGCCGCCGTAGAGGAGTTCCTGCGGTACGAAGGGCCCGCCCTGCTCGCCATCCGGCGCTTCCCCGTCGAGGACATCGCCATCGGCGGGGTCACCGTCCCGGCCGGTGAGACCGTGTGGGTGTCCGCGTCCGCCGCCAACCGGGACCCGGACCGCTTTCCCGACCCCGACCGGCTCGACCTCGCCCGCGACACCTCCGGGCACCTCGCGCTCGGCCAGGGCATCCACTACTGCCTGGGCGCGCCGCTCGCCCGCGCCGAGACGGAGATCGCACTGGCCGCGCTGCTGGAGCGGTTCCCGCGGCTGGAGCTGGGCGTCGCCGAGGACGAGGTGCGGTGGCGGCCCTCCCTGCGCGCGCGAGGACTCGCCGCGCTCCCGGTCACGTACGGGAAGACGCCCGTGGCGTACGGGGAGAAGTCCTTCTGAAGTTTTTTCGGTGGCAGCGATGAGTTCCCGTCCTCCCTCCGGTCCACCACTCAACGGACCGTTGTCACAGGAGGGCCCATGTCGCTTCCGGAGATCGTCTCGCGTGCGCAGTGGCGTGCGGCGCGCGAGGAACTGCTCGTCAAGGAGAAGGCGGCCACGCGCGCGCGGGACGCCCTCAACGCCGAGCGGCGCGGGCTGCCCATGGTGGAGATCGACAAGGAGTACCTCTTCGAGGGCGGCGACGGGAAGGCCTCCCTGCTCGACCTGTTCGAGGGGCGCGGCCAACTCGTCGTCTACCACTTCATGTTCGCGCCCGAGTGGGACGCGGGCTGCCGCAGCTGCTCCGCGTTCCTCGACCAGATCGGGCACCTGTCCCATCTGAAGGCACGCGGCACGACGTTCGCCGCCGTGTCGAGGGCGCCGTACACGAAGATCCTGCCGTTCAAGGCGCGGATGGGGTGGACGCTGCCCTGGTACTCGTCCTTCGGCGGGGACTTCAACTGGGACTTCGAGGTCACGTTCGTCGGGGACGGGGAGCCCGTCGAGCGGCCCGGTGTCAGCTGCTTCCTGCGGGACCGCGACCGGGTGTTCCACACCTACTCGGCCTACGAGCGCGGACTCGACGGGCTCGGCTCGACCACCACCTTCCTCGACCTGACCGCGCTGGGGCGGCAGGAGGAGTGGGAGGAGCCCAAGGGGCGCGCGTCGGCGCTGGGGGCGCCCGCCGGCAGCGCACGCGTGCTTTATCACGACGAGTACCAGGACTGATACGGAAAGTGCGGAGAAAGCACGCGACCGGGTGTCGACTATGTCTCAGTACCGTCACTTCGCGAGCCGTTCACCGTACTGTCGGCGTTTAACTCAGTGAGGCTTCAACGGTCTCCTTCACGAGACCGCGCGAAGCGCTCCGAGTTCAGCACGACAGGGAGGTACTGGGGTGAACGGGCGAATGGTGCTTGAGCGCTTTCCCGCCGGCGGGCCGCGTGGCTCGTGGCCCGCGGAGGAGTTCGCGCAGGCGCGCCGTCTGGAGGGCCTGCAGGCCGAGGTCGTCATGGACATAGCGACCGACGCGTTCCTGGTGATCGTGCGCGGCGGCGACGTCGTGGACGCCGCCGCCTGAGAGGTCAGCCCGCCTTCGGGGCGGGCAGCTTCACCGTGAACTGGTCCGCCTGGAGCGCGTACAGCTCCGCGTACAGCCCGCCGCTCGCGAGCAGCTCGTCGGGCGTCCCGGACTCCACCAGCCGCCCCTGATCGAGCACGTGCACCACATCCGCGTGGCGCACGGACGCCAGCCGGTGCGTGATCAGCACGACCGTCTGGCCGGTCCCGGCCAGCGCGCGGATCTTCTCGAAGACCTCCAGCTCGGCCCGGGCGTCGAGGGCCGCCGTCGGTTCGTCCACGATCAGGATGCGTCCCTTCCGGTACGCGGCCCGCGCGATGCCCAGCCGCTGCCACTGGCCGCCGGACAGCTCGTGGCCGCCGCTGAAGTTGCGGGCCAGCAGGGTGTCCAGGCCGCGCGGCAGATCCGCGACCACCTCCTGCGCGCCGGCCTCGGCGACCGCCTCGGTCACCCGCTCGTCGGTGAGCGGCGCGGCGGACCGGCCGACGGCCACGTTGACCCGGGCGGTGAAGGGCCAGCGCTTGAAGTTCTGCGCCACCATCGCGATCCGGTCCGCGAGCTGGCGCCGGTCGGCCGCCGCCGCGTCGACGCCGTCCCACAGGATGCGGCCTCGGTCCGGGCGGTACAGCCCGGCCAGCAGCTTGACCAGGGTCGTCTTGCCGGAGCCGTTCTCGCCGACCAGCGCGATGATCCGGCCCAGCGGGAGGGCGAGGGTCACGTCGTCGAGCGCGGGACGGGTGGCCTCGCCCGGGTAGCTGAACGTGACGTTCTCGAAGCGGATCTCCCGCGGCTCCTCCGGCAGCGCGGCCCCGCCGACCGGGATCGCCCGCTCCGCCGCCTCGCCGTACAGCTTCTGCAGGTCGCCCACGAACAGGGCCTCCTGGTGCAGCTGGTTCACCGCCAGGACGAGGTTGTCGAGGCTCGACGAGCCGGTGCGGATCGCGATCACCGCCGTGCCCGCCACGGAGAGCGCCATCGCACCGGACAGCAGCAGCGCGCCGAGCGTCGCGTACGTCGCCGTCGTCGCGAGGCCGGTCCAGGTCGCCGCGATCAGGCCGGTGCGGGCCGCCAGGCGGGCCAGCCGGGCCTGTTCCGCCTCCGCGCTCTCCGACATCTCGTGGAAGTGGTGCAGCAGGAACGGCCCCACACCGTGGACGCGGATCTCCGGGGCCGCCTCCGGCTGCGTCAGCAGATCGCTGAGGAGATGACCGGCGCGGGCGTGCTGCACCCAGGTGTGGAACGACTCGTACTGGCGGCGCGCGTTCGTCAGCGCTCCCCACGCGCTGGGCAGGGTCATCGTCGCCAGCAGCGGGAGCAGCGCCGGGTGCAGCACGGTCAGGACGCCCGCCGCCGTGATCAGGGAGATCAGCGCGTTCATCACGCTGTTGGCCTGCGAGATCATGCGGCGGGCCGAGGATGCGCCGTAACTCGCGGTGTCCAGCAGCTTGTGGAACTCGTGATCCTCGATCGCGGACAGCTCGACGGCCGCGGCGCGCTCCAGATACAGCTCGATCGCGACCCGCTCGACCTTCGGCTCCAGCCGGCCGGTCGCGTACGTGGACGCGGCGCGCAGCAGTGCGCCCACGAGCATCATGACGGCCATCGTGACCAGGGCGGGTACGGCTCCGCGCAGCCGTTCGTCGATGGCACCGCCGGTGATCAGGCGGGCCAGCACGCTGTTGACCGCGAGCAGACTCACCGCCTGGGTGGCACCCCGGCCGGCCTCGGCGGCCAGGACGGTCCGCGCGGCCCGCGGGTCGGCCTGCCAGGCCAGCCGGAAACTCGATCCGAGCATCGCCGGCAACCGGGTCACCATCGACCGGAAGCTCAGCTCCAGGAACGCGCCGTTGTGCTGGTTCCACCCCATGTCGTACCGCAGGGGTCCGCCGAAGAGCAGCTGCTCCGACGCGGACGGCACCCCCGGCCCCGGGTCCCCCTTGCTCTCCACCGCCGACCTCCCCCGATCGTGGACGAACGGCCACTATCGCGGGGCGGGGCGGGTCGGGGGGAGAGCGCGGGAGGGTGGGGGCGGGGGTGCGCGGGCGTACGCCGCCGGGGCGCGGGGCGTCGCGGGTGTGCCGAGTGGGTCGGTGTCGTGGTGTGTCTGCGGCCCGGTGGGGGCTGGTCGCGCAGTTCCCCGCGCCCCTTGAGGACCGGCGTCTCAGGACTCCGGCCCGAACCTTGGGCAACCCGGGCCGGGACCGCGGTGAGCGGGTGCCCCCACGGCAGCCCCGTTCGCGGCGGTCCCGGCCCGGTGCCCGGTTTCGGCGCCCCGCGAGGGACCCCGCCCCCGCTCCAGCCCCGCAGGGCTACGCGCTGATGGGGCGGGACCAGGAGGGCGTGCTGCCCGTGACCCTGCACACCGCGAGGTACAGCGGGATCGGCGGGGTGTACGGCAGCTTGCCGTCAGGCCTGTGGATGAGGCCCGGGGCGCGAGGAGAGTCCGGGACCAGCGCGCCGGTGGTGTAACGCGAGGGCGCGGGCCAGTCCAGGGCGTAGTCCGAGTCGGACGGGACGATCCACCACCAGTGCGTCTCGTCGGCGTAGACACAGCCGACGCGCGGCAGGCGGGGCAGGACCAGCGGGCCGAAACGGGCCGGTACCGCCACCGCGTCACAGCCGAGCGGAGCCGTCATTCCCTCGGGGACGGTGAGTCTCCGGGGCGTGCCCTCCGGTCCGTGCAGGGTGCGCCCCAGACGGACCAGCGTGTTGAGACTGAGCACCTGGCCGGGACCGGACACGCCGCTCACACCCATTCGACTCCCGTCCCGAAATCCCCGAATCCACTGGTGTCCCCGAACGCGGTCGAATCCCCGAACACCGGGGAGTCCTTGAACGCCGGGGAACTCTTGAACGGTGCGGACTCCCCGAACGGAACGGATTCCCCGAACGGTGCGGACTCTCCGAACGGGACGGATTCCCCGGTCTCCGCCGAGTCCGGCAGATCGCCGGCGTCCTGGTGACCCCGGCCCCTGAAGTGACCCGCGACGGCCTCCTGGCCGACACCGATGTCAACGCCCATGCCCACACCGAGGCCGAGCGCCACGGTACGGGCCAAGGTCTCTTGGTCGCGTTGGTTCCGTGGGTCCCGAACCCCGGGGGCGGTCCCGTTCCCGGGACCACCCCCGGTTTCGTGTTCCCGGCCTCCGCAGCCGTCGGGATCCAGGTCTCCGAGTTCGCCGGCACCCCCATGCCCGCTGCCGGAGGCACCCCCATGCCCCCGCCCCGGAAATACGCCCAGATCCTCAAAGGCCCCGAAGTGTGCCGTCGCCTCGTCCTCGTCGTCCGAACCGCCCGACTGACCCGGCTTGGGTCGTGCGCCCCAACCCAGGTCGTTGTGCGGTACGGAAACGTCGAGGCCGGAGGCCGGGTGGTGGCCGTGCGCCGCCGGGTCCGCCTGCCGAGGCAGGTCGGCCCAGACCAGCAGGCCGGGTCCGTGTTCCTGGGCGCCCCAGGCCCGGCACAGCCCGTCGATGAGAAGCAATCCCCTCCCGTGCTCCTCATCGGGCCGCCGCGGGGACGGGCGAGGCTCACCGGGAGCGCAGCCCTCGTCACGGACGGCTATCCGCACCAGGTCGTCGCCGTCGTGCAGCTCGCAGACTATGTGGCTGCTCGCGGTGTGCACGATCGCGTTGGTGACCAGTTCGGAGACGACGAGAACCGCCGTGTCGCAGGTGTCCTCGCACACGGACCAGCCGGACAGCCGGGCCCGCGTCAGGCGTCTCGCCTGGGCGGGGGAACCCGGATGTGCGGCCAGCTCGAACCGGAACCGGCGCTCGGCAGCGGCCCCACCAGGGACGGCTCCCGCGGCGGCACCGAGACCGAGGCGGCCTGCGGCGGCGTCTGTTCCTAAGGGCGCGGACGGAATCACGCTTGCCACTATCGCCCCGCCGTGAACACTTGGCAAGTGTCACTATGAAAAATGCAGAGTGCCGTATGACGGTCTGGACGGTCGTGGCACACTGCTCGCAACAGAAAGTCGCGCGGCGCCAGTTGGGATCTCCGGAGGTCTGTCCGATCTTCGAATGAGTCTTCGAATGGCGCCGCAGGGCTGTCAGGATTCGGTTCGCCGGGATCGGTTCGCCAGGATCGTCGCGTCGGGCCGGGATCGGTTCGTCGGGTCGGGAGAACCCTTTCACCGGGCTGTACGGACGCATGGCTGTCCGTACTCAACTCATCACACGGCATTGGGCACTCATCACGCAGCACTGGGCACGCAACACGCAGTACTGGGCACTCGCCACCGGGCGCTCGGCGCGCAGTACTCGGCACCCGTGACGCAGCACTCGACTCGTCACTCACTCGGTAACTCGTCACTCATTCGTGGAGGTGGAGCGTGAGCGAGCCGCGGTCCGCACCGACGGTCGGCCAGGTCGTCCTCGGCCGGCGCCTGCTGGACCTGCGGGAACGCGCGGGGCTCAAGCGCGAGGAGGCCGCCCGCGTCCTCCGTGTCGCCCCCGCCACGGTCCGCCGCATGGAGATGGCGGAGGTCTCTCTCAAGATCCCCTACCTCCAGCTCCTCCTGAAGTCCTACGGCGTCTCCGACGAGGAGGCCGAGGCCTTCGTCCAGCTCGCCGAGGAGGCCAACCGGCCCGGCTGGTGGCAGCGCTTCCACGACATCCTGCCCGGCTGGTTCTCGATGCACGTCAGCCTGGAGGGCGCGGCCGCGCTCATCCGGTCGTACGAACCGCACTTCGTGCCCGGGCTGATGCAGACCGAGGAGTACGCGCGCGGAGTGCTGAAGTCCGGGGCCATCGGCCAGACCGATCCCGACGACATCGAGCGCCATGTCGCGCTGCGCATGCAGCGCCAGGACCTGCTGACCCGCCCCGACGCGCCCCGCATCTGGGTCGTCATGGACGAGACCGCCCTGCGCCGCCCGGTCGGCGGCCCGGAGGTGATGCGAGCCCAGATCGACAAACTGCTCGACGCCACGAAGCTGCCCAACGTGACTTTGCAGGTCGCCCCGTTCTCCTCGGGGCCGCACCCAGCCACGTACGGGCCCTTCGTGCTGTTCCGATTTGCCATGTCAGAACTGCCGGACATGGTTTACAGCGAGTACCTGACCGGCGCCGTCTATCTGGACGCGCGCGAAGAGGTGGCGACTCATCTCGAGGTCATGGACCGCATGGCGGCACAGGCCGCTACGGCACATCGCACGAAGGAGATCCTCAGGGATCTCCGCAAGGAGCTGTGAATGGATCGCATCAAGCCGCGTATGAGCGTCTACAACGGCATGCCCGCGCGGGACTTGGGAAGCGAAGGCTGGCACAAGCCGTGGAGCGGCGGCAACGGCGGCAACTGCCTGGAGGCGATGAAGCTCGCCGACGGCCGGATCGCCGTCCGTCAGTCCACCGACCCGGACGGGCCGGCCCTTATCTACACGACCGACGAGATGACGGCCTTCATCGAGGGGGCGAAAGCGGGCGAGGCGGATTTCCTGCTCTCCTGACCTGTCTGTGCTGAATGCTTTTTCCTTACCGAACCTCCTTAATTTGGTATTCACGTGATCACATGGTGCAGTCAGAGCTTATGGAGCACGCCATGACCGCGCGGCCCATCGACGATTCCGGCACGTCACACACCTCCGACGGATTCCACGGATTCCACACGTTCGGCGAACCCGACGAGATCGACACCACCAGACCCCATCCCGCCCGGATGCACGACTGGTACCTCGGCGGCGGGGCCAACCACCCCGTCGACGCGGAGATGGGCCGCCAGATGCTCGCCCTCGACCCGCGGGTGCCGGTCATGGCACGTGTCAACCGCGCGTTCACGCACCGGGCCACCCGCTGGCTCACCGAGCACGGCGTACGGCAGTTCCTGGACATCGGCACGGGCATCCCGACGGAGCCGAACCTGCACCAGGTCGCCCAGGGCATCGCGCCCGGCGCGCGGGTCGTCTACTGCGACAACGACCCGGTCGTGCTCGCCCACTCGGAGGCCCTGCTGCGCGGTACACCCGAGGGTGCGACCGCGTACCTGCGGGCCGACGTGCGCGAGCCCGACGCCGTCATCGAGGGCGCGCGGGCGGTCCTCGACCTCGGCAGACCCGTCGCCCTGTCCCTCGTCGCGCTGCTGCACTCCGTCCCCGACGAGGACGGCGCGCACGAGCTGGTCGACGGTCTGCTGTCCCGGCTCCCCGGCGGCAGCTACCTGATGATGACCCATGCCACCGCCGACTTCGCCCCGGAGGAGTCGACGGCGGCGGTCGAGAGACTCACGGCGGCGGGCCTCACCCTGACCCTCCGCTCCCGTACCGGCTTCGCCCGCTTCTTCGACGGCCTCGACCTGGTCGAGCCCGGCGTGGTGGCGGTCGACCGGTGGCATCCGGAACTGGGCGAACCGGTGCCGGGGCAGGACGACGGCATGATCCCGGGCTACGGGGCGGTGGGCCGCAAGCCCTGAACTCCTCGCCCCGGTGCGTCAGAACCACGACAGCATGCGTCGTGGCGCGTCCACCAACCGGCTGACGGCGACCACCGGCAACGGCGGCTGCTCCGGCCGGCCCGGGCCCGGGGCGAGGCTCAGCGCGTAGTAGATCTGCTCGATCGACGGCGGTCCGACGGCGAGATTCCGCCGGACCGCCCGCGCCGACGACGCCTCCCCGGTCCGTACGAGATACGCCGCCGCCATCGTCCCCGTCCGGCCCACGCCCGCGCCGCAGTGCACGAACACCGGCCCCGCGGCCGACGCGACGACCTCCAGAAACCGCCGCACCTGCACGGGAGTCGGCGTCTGCCCGTCCCGAATCGGCAGTCGTACGACGTCCAGCCCGGCCCTGCGCGGCTCGGCGAGCTGCGCCCGCGTCAGGTCCTCCGCCCGCAGATCCACGACCGTGGTGAAACCGAGGCGGGCCAACTCCCGGTAGCCGCCCGGGGAGGGAGCGGCCCCGCGCCACAACCGCCCCTCGGTGTCCACGGGTTGAAAGTGATGGATGCCCCGCACGGTACGGGTGCCCGGAGGTGCCGGGGTCTCCTCGCGCGCCCAGTACGACAGCGCGAGGATGCCGAGCGCGCCGGTGGCCCACAGGGTGACGTAGCCGAGGGCGACGACGAGAACGACTCTCATCGCGCGCCTGGGCAGGCGGAGTCGGGGCGAGGGCGTGAGGACGGTTGCCATGGGCGGCCCGGGGTGCTCGGGGACGGGGGCGCCTTGGCATCGTACGTCCGGATTGGCGCGTCCGAGCCGGTCCTCGCCGGAGCCGGGCATCGCCGGAGTCGGTCGTCGCCCGGGTCAGTCGTCGTCCGCGTCCGTGTCACCCATGCCCATCACCGTGAGGTGGGCGCGGTCGAGAGCCGCGTCCTCCAGACAGCCGCGCAGCCGCATCCGGTCGTGCTCGGCGAGCGCGGGCCGCACGACCCCGGCGAACATGCCGTCGCCGAGGCTGCCGAGCGTGGCGTGGTCGAGCGGCACGGAGGTGGAGTCCCGGCAGCGTTCCCAGACCTGCTGGGCGGCGAGCGCCTGCCGTTCGACGGTCATGTCCCCGCCCCGCACGTCGACGTGGACGAGGACCGAGGTCGCCTCGGAGCCGCTCGCACTCTGCTCCCGGGTCTGGGTGAGATCGGCGAGTCCGACGACGAGCGCGGCGAGCAGCGCGGCCCCGACGACACCGACGGCGGCCGTACGGGCGACGCGGCCCCTGGTGCGCCGGTCCAGTGCGGGCCGGTCCTCCAACTCGCCCACCACCGCGCCCGGTTCGGGGACACCGAGGACGGCCAGGCGCCCCGCGAGCCGCCGCTCGGCCGGACGCCCGGTCGCCGCGGCGACCCGCTGCACCACCCAGGCGAGCCCGGACAGCAGCACCCCGGTGACCATGAGGACGGGCACGAAGACGTAGGTACGGTCGGTGGTCTCCTCCAACCACCGGAAACGCGCGCCCTCGTGCTCACCGGACGTCTGCCGCAGCCGGGCCAGCACGTCGTCCTGACGTGACGTCATCTCCCGCTGCCTGGCGTCGTTCTCCTTCACCCGTTCCTCGATCCGGGTGAGCCGGGCGAGCAACACGATGCCGAGCAGCATGACTTCGACGACCAGCAGCAGGATCCCGCACAGGATGGCGCGCTGCCACTGCCAGCGGTACAGGTACACGATGAGGTAGGTCCCGGACCCGGCGGCTGCCAGGCCCCCGAAGGCGTACGCGATCCGCCTCACCGCGCGTCCCCCGTCCGTACGTCACCGGTGGTGCCGTCGACGGCGACCCGCGTCCCGGGCGGGTAGCGCCGTACGGCGTCGGTCGCGCCGACGACGGCAGGCACCCCGAACTCCCTTGCCAGCACCGCGAGATGGGACAGCGGGCTGCCGGTCTGGGCGACCAGCGCGGCGAGTCCGGGAAGCAGCGGGGCGAGGGCGGGGTCGAGGGTGCGGACGACCAGCACGGCGTCGGAGGGGCGCGGCCCGGTCCCGTCCCAGACGGTACCGACGGCCCGTCCGCCGGACACGCCGGTGCCGTCGGCGTGGCCTCGGCGGCCGGTGCCGGTGCGTTCCGCGACCACCGAGCCGTCCACGAGCCGGAAGGCGTCCGGCAGGGGCGGCGACTCGGGTCGCGGCAGGCGGGCGGAGAGGTCGGCCGGCAGGGGGTCGCCGTCCAGCACGGCGGCCAACTCGGGCCAGCGCAGCAGCGCTACGCGGTCACCGTCCGGACCGAGCCGACGCGCGGCCTCCCGCACGAGGCGTACCTGCAGCTCCTGCACCCAGCGGACGCGGAGGCGGAGGGATTCCCGGGGCGGGAGGGAGGGGGTGCGGGGGGTGAAGGTGGGGGAGGGGTGGTTGGGGGAGGCGGGCGTCGGTGAGGGGTGGGTCGGTGAAAGGTAGTTGGGGGATGTGCGGGGCGGTGAAGGGGAGGGGCTGTTGCCGCTCTTCTCCTGGGCGTGCGTGGACTCCGGTGCCGGGGTCTGCGGCAGGCGGCCCCGTCCCCGCAGGCTCGGTGCCGTGAGGGCCAGCACGGTCGGCGCGGAGGCGGCGGCTCGCTCGTCCGGTATGCCGAGGGCCCGCGTCTCCGCGAGGGCGGTGAGGGCCGCGCCCGCTGCCGTGCGGGAGGCGGGCGGCACCCGCAACAGGGCACCCGCCAGGGCCTCTTGGGCATGCAGGGCGACCAAGGCGGCGCGGGTCCAGCGGAGTCGGGCGGCCAGGTCGGGGCCGGGGAACTCGCCGGGGGCCGGGACCTGGGCGAGTCCGCGGTCGACG
Organism: Streptomyces sp. NPDC090083; assembly: GCF_044747445.1. Lineage (NCBI taxonomy): Bacteria > Bacillati > Actinomycetota > Actinomycetes > Kitasatosporales > Streptomycetaceae > Streptomyces > Streptomyces sp. NPDC090083. The sequence goes on from NZ_JBIVED010000007.1 coordinate 237,353, forward strand.
TCGGCCACGAGGTCCGCGGCCAACCCGGGCAGCGCCGCGGTGAGCCGGCCGACCCGCCAGGCCGCGCCGAGCCGCCGCGCCCCCGGCGCCGGGTTGAGGAGCGCCGGCCATCTGTGCCGGGGCGGGGCCGCGCCGAGCAACCGCAGATCGGCCGCGGCCCGGCCGTCGACCGTCGTCACCACCGGCACCGTCCGCAGCAGGCGGCGCGGCGCGCTGCCCGCGATGTCGAGCGCGGCGGTCAGACCGCGGGCCATCGGCGTGACCCACAGATCCTCCTCCAGCGGCTGGAGTTGGTCCGGCAGGGTCTCCGCGACCGGCCCCGGACCGAGCAGCCGCGTCCCGCGGGTCGGCCGCACGGCCATCGCGGTGATCGGGCGGCTCTGGAACAACCACAGCCGCCCGGACCCGACTTCACCCCCGGTGAACCCGAACTCGATGTCCTGCGGCCCTCCGAACACCTGCCGTGCCCGGCGCGCGAGCCGGGCCAGCTGGCGTAGTTCCGAGCGGGTGAGAACTGCCTCGGCGGTCGGCTCCCCGGTGCGCAGCAGGCGTCCCCGACGGCTCAACCAGTAGGTGGTACCGGCCTGTTCACCGCCGACCAGCCGGTCCGGGCCACCCCGCACCGCGCTCACCAGCATCCGGTCGGTGCGCCCCTCGACGGGGTCGGCACCGAACAGCACCCCGCCCACCCGGGCCCTCAGCATCGGCTGCACCAGCACGGCCATCGGCGCGACGGACCCGTCGGGCAGGTGCGCCGAGTCCCGCACGGTCCGCACCGCCGTACCGAAGTCCGGCCACCCGCGCACATCCAGCACAGAGGCGAACTGCCCGGCCAGGGACGACTGTTGGGTGTCCTCCTGTGGTGAGGAGGACCGTACGACGAGGGGCCGCGCGCCCGAGTCGGAGAGGTCCTGCCAGGCCCGCCGCAGTCCGGCCGGATCCTCGCCCGCGCCCACGGGGATCACGAAACCGGGCAGCACCGGCAGTCCGGCACGGGCCGCGCGGGCGAGGTTCGCCGCCTTCGACCCGGCGAACCGGTCCTGCTCCGGCGTGAGTTGGTCCAAGGGCACGGTGGCGGTCGGACGGTACGCCCTGTCCGTCTCCCGCTCCGTCTCCCGCGCGTCCTCGCCATGACGTTCGTCGAGCGTTGTCATCAACACCCTCCAGGACCGGCCGCCAACAGGGGGGACGCGCGGGGGTGGCCCTGCGCCTGACGGCGGAACGAAGGATGGGGGCGCACCGCACCCGACCCCACTCCGGGCCGACGACGGCTCGCCTCCTGGCCCCGATGATCCCACCGCCGTCGGCCCAGACGTCGGTCGGCGGCCACTTTCCGGCCCGCCGCGGACGGATTTCGTGAGCCGGGAGGAGAGCGGACCGGGCGACTCGTACCGGCGCAGTACGCCCCGCCTCCTCCGCAGGTGCGAGGACGGACGTACACCGGCTCATCCGGCAGCGGCGACCCCGGCACCCGGCCGCCCGCGCCTCACACGGTCATCGGGCGGTCGTGGGGACCGATGGGCGCGGGGAGTTGCGAACTCCCGGTCAGATAGCGGTCGACGGCCGCCGCCACCGCCCGTCCCTCCGCGATGGCCCACACGATCAACGACTGCCCGCGCGCCGCGTCCCCCGCGACGAACACCCCGCGCGTACTCGTCGCGAAGTCCGCGTCCCGGCTGACCGTGCCGCGCGGGGACGTCGCAAGACCCAGCTGGTCGATCAGCCCGTCCGACCGGTCGGGCCCGGAGAAGCCGAGGGCGAGCAGCACCAGATCGGCGGGGAGGCTGCGCCCGGTACTGTCCAACGGCCGCCGCCGCGCGTCGACTTCGACCAGATGCAGGGACCGCACGTGCCCGCCGCCCTCCCCTTCCCGTTCGTCGTCCCCGCCCCCGTTCCCGTCGCCTTCGAAGCGGAGCGTCGACGCCGCGAACAGCCGCGCGTCCGCGTGCGCGGCCGGCGCCGTCCCCAGATCCCGCGCCTCCTCGTGCGCGGCCGACAACCGGTAGATCTTCGGGTACGTCGGCCAGGGCTCCGCGTCGTCGTCGCGGTCGGCCTCCGGCTGGGCGTAGATGTCCAACTGCGTGACGGACGCGGCCCCTTCACGCACCGCCGTACCGAGGCAGTCGGCCCCCGTGTCGCCGCCGCCCACGATGACGACGTGCTTCCCGGCGGCGGACAGCGGAGAGGCCGCCAGATCGCCCTCGCACACCCGGTTGGCCAGCGGCAGGTACTCCATCGCCTGATGGATGCCGGTCAACTCCCGCCCCGGCACGTCCAGTTCGCGCCACGCCGTCGCTCCGGTGGCGATCACCACCGCGTCGTAGCGCGCCCGCAGTCCTGCCGCCCCGATGTCCCGCCCCACCGTCGTCGAGGTACGGAACTTGGTGCCCTCGGCCCGCATCTGGTCGAGCCGCCGTTCCAGATGCCGCTTCTCCATCTTGAACTCGGGGATGCCGTACCGCATCAGCCCGCCGAGCCGGTCGTCCCGCTCGTACACGGCGACCGTGTGCCCGGCACGCGTCAACTGCTGCGCCGCGGCCAGGCCGGTGGGCCCGGAACCGATCACGGCGACGGTCCGCCCCGACAACCGGTCCGGTGGCCGAGGTGGCGCGAAACCGTCGCTCCACGCGCGGTCCGCGATGGCCACCTCGACGTTCTTGATGGTGACGGCGGGCTGGTTAATGGCGAGCACGCACCCCGCCTCGCACGGCGCCGGGCACAACCGCCCGGTGAACTCGGGGAAGTTGTTCGTCGCGTGCAGCCGGTCGCTCGCCGCGCGCCAGTCCTCGCGCGAGACGAGGTCGTTCCACTCGGGGATCAGATTGCCGAGCGGGCAGGCGTCGTGGCAGAACGGGACACCGCAGTCCATGCACCGGTCGGCCTGTCTCGTCACGATCGGCAGCAGCGCGCCCGGGACGTACACCTCGTCCCAGTCCCGCACCCGCTGCTCGACGGGCCTGCGGGGCCACTCCTCGCGCGGAGTGGTCATAAAACCCTTCGGATCGGCCATGGCCGTCTTCCTCGCGTCCGCGTACGACAGGCCGTGCGTCATCGGGCGGCACTCTTTCAGCCACGATAAGGCCCTTCGGCCGGGCGCGCAGAGTGGGCGAGACGGCCTTTCTGCCGGAGGTCCGCGGGGTCTCACCAGCGCACGCTCAGGTGATCATGCGGTCTCCCTCAGGTGAGTGCCAGCATGTACACCAGCGCGGCGGCGGCCGAGGCGACCGCGCGGACGTGATTCCACTTCGTCCACTCGCGCACGTACGAGGGCCAGTACGCGGCGGCCTCCGGCGTCCCCGGGTCCAGCTTCAGCAACGCCTCGTTGCGGGGCACGTTCGCGACGAGGGTCAGCCCGAACGCGCCGAACAGATACAGCGCGCTGCCCAGCAGCAGCTCGGCGGTCCCCTGATCCGGCCACAGCACGAACGTCACCACCGCGATCACCGCGCACACCACCGCGGAACCCGCGAACAGCAGCATGAAGGCGGGCGTCATCGCCGCCGTGTTGATCGCGTTCATCGCCGCGACCCCCTGCGCGGGCGGCAACCCGGCGAGCCCTCGCATGACCAGTACGGAGAAGGCACAGAACACCCCGGCCATCACCCCGGTCGCGAGCACGCCCAGAACCGTCAACGTCACGTACGGCTCACCGATCATGCCGACATCAACTCCCGCCCGTAGAGCCGAGATCCTGCCCATCACCCATCACGGAGACAAGTCAAGACCGCCCTCGGTCCACCCACCATGGCCGAGAATCGCCGGGGCATGCGTCAACGTCTATGTACGGGGACGGGGGACGGGAGCGGGGGAGGACGGGAGCGGGGAGGGCGGCGCGGAGGCGGTGCGGGGGTCGGGCGGTCCTGAGATCGGTGGTGCGGGGGCCGGGGGCCTGAGATCGGGCGGTCCCGAGATCGGCGGTGCGGGGGTCGCGGGCCCGAGATGGGGCGGTGCGTCGGTGCGGCTGGGGCATCGCCGGGCTCCTTCTCACCCGGCGTCCACCTCCGCCCCCGCCGCTGGGTCCGTGCCGAGCCCGTCCTCCCGCCACCCCCGCAGCACCTCCTCCACCCCTACCGCGATCCTCCGCCGCGCCTCATGTCGCGGCACCCCACTCATCAGCAACTGGTCGTAGGGCGTGTCCATATGCCGTACGGATGCCACCACCGCCGAGACCACCGCGCCCTCGGACAACGCCCGCCCCGCCGCACTCCGCCCCACCCGCCCGCTGCCCCGCACCGAGGCATGCGCGGCGATGGCCCGGGCCCGGTCCTCGGGGCAACCGGGGAAGAGGTGCCGTATGCGGGCCGCGAACGCCTCCGCGAACCGCACGTCCTCCTCCGCCCGCCGCCCCGCGTCCCGCAATCGGCGCCGCCGGCGCGCCTCCGCGTCCGCGAGGCACCGCTCCTCGGCCCGGGCGAGCCCGGACTCCTCGACGAGGACGCCCTGCCGCTCGTACCGTCCCCGGCGCCGGTCGAACCGCACCACCACCGCCGACAGCGCGCTCTCCTCCCGCGCCCTGCGCGTCAGCGCCGTGTCGCCGCGCGGCAGGAACACCAGATGCCCGAGATCCACGCAGTCGAGACACCGCGGCACGCCACCCTCGACGACCAGCAACGGCAACGGCCCCCGACGGCACCCCGCACAGTGCCGCTTCCGCAACGGCTGAACCACCAGAAGCCCAGGGAGAGCTGACGGAAGCGGAGTCGCGAACGGTGCCGAACGAGCCCTGCGTGCCGTGCCAGCCATACGAGAAGCATTCCCTTCTGCCAGAAGCATTCCCTTCTGCCGTGGGCCTCTCTCCTGTGGCTCTCGCCTGTGCCTGTCTTCTGTGCCTCTCTTCTGTGGCTCTCGCCTGTGTCTCCTCCCACCGCCAGGTCCGCGTACGACGGGAATCCGCCACATGTCGAGTACGTCCCCCACCCCGCTCCGCCGCGGCCTCGGCCCGCTGCTCGACGCGGCCCGCGCCTGGGCGAGACCCGCCTCCCGCACCTCCTCGCGGCCCGTCGCGACCACCGGCCCGACGCACCCTGACCGTGGCCTGCCGCATCATGGGCCCTGTGCGACTGGAAGCGATCACCTGGGACCGGCTCGGCGACCTCCTCGCCGAGCGCCTGCTCGACCTGAAGCCGGCCGACGGCAGCCCCTGGCCGCGCGTCGCCCTCGACGGAGCCCCGGCGGCCCGCCCCGGCGACCTCGCCGAACGTGTCGCGGAAGCGCTGCGCGTCCGCGGCCGTCCCTCGCTCGTCGTCGACACCGGGGGCTTCCTGCGCCCCGCCTCGCTGCGTCTGGAGTACGGACGCCAGGACGTCGAGGCGTACTACGACGGCTGGTTCGACACCCGTGCCCTGTGGCGCGAGGTCTTCGGCCCGCTCGAACCGGACGGCGACGGCCGCGTCCTGCCCGACCTGTGGGACCCGGTCGCCGACCGCGCCACCCGCAGCCCCTACACCCAACTCCCGCCCGGCGCCGTGCTGTTGCTCCACGGTCCACTCCTCCTTCGCCATTGGTTCCCCTTCGACCTGACCGTCCACGTCCTCCTCTCACCCGGTGCCCTGCGCCGCCGCACCCCCGAGTCCGAGCACTGGACCCTCCCCGCCTTCGAGCGCTACGAGGAGGAGACCGACCCGGCCGGCACGGCGGACGTCCTGGTCCGCGCCGACGACCCACGTCACCCGGCGTGGGGCGGGTGAGCCGGCGCGGGGCGGGTTCACCGGGCGAGGAACGGGTCCCGCGGGTGAGGAGCGGGTTCACCGGGTGTGGAGCGGGTCCGTCGGGTGTGGCGCGGGTCCGCTGCAGGTGAACGGGGTGATCCGGGGTGGTCCGGAGCGCGCCCGCTCACTCGCGCACCGGAATCCGGATCCGTCCGGGTGCGTCCGTCCCGTCGCGCGGCGAGAATGTAGGGCGCCGGGACTAGCGGAACGTTCTGTGCCGCGCCGGCCGTCCGGCACCGGGAGGTACTTCATGACCACCGCCGGAGACATCATGCACCGGGGCGCCCAGTGGATCCCCGCCCATGAAACCCTGGACCGCGCCGCCCAGCTGATGCGCGAACTGGGCGTCGGAGCCCTGCCCATCAGCGACGAGAACGAACGCCTCTGCGGCATCCTCACCGACCGGGACATCGTCGTCGGCTGTGTGGCCATGGGCCACGACCCGGCCAGGATCACCGCCGGCGAGATGGCCCAGGGCACACCCCGCTGGATCGACGCCGGCGCCGATGTCGGCGAGGTGCTCCAGGAGATGCAGGGGCACCAGATCCGTCGGCTCCCCGTCATCGACAACAAGCGCCTCGTCGGCATGATCAGCGAGGCCGACCTCGCCCAGCACCTGACGGAGGAACAGCTCGCCGGCTGGGTCGAGAGCGTCTACGCCCGCAGCGGCATGCGCTGAACCACCGGACGGCTCCTGCCCGGCGGCCTCCGCTCACAGCCAGCCGTTGCGCCGGAAGCCCCGGTACAGCGCCAGACACGCCACGGTTATCACGCCGAGCACCAGGGGGTAGCCGAACCGCCAGTGCAGCTCCGGCATGTGGTCGAAGTTCATGCCGTACACACCGCACACCATCGTCGGCACGGCGATCACCGCGGCCCAGGCCGTGATCTTGCGCATGTCCTCGTTCTGCGCGACCGTCACCTGCGCGAGGTGCGCCTGAAGGATCGAGTTGAGCAGTTCGTCGAAGGACGCGATCTGCTCCTTCGCGCGCAGCAGATGGTCGGAGACGTCCCGGAAATAGGCCTGTATCTCCGGTCCGATGATCCGCATCGGCCGGGTGGCCAGCTCCTCCAGCGGGCGACTGAGCGGCACGACCGCCCGCTTCAGCTCCAGGAGTTCGCGCTTGAGCTGGTAGATACGGCCCGGGTCGGCCCGCGCGCCGTTCTCCGCGAACACGTCCGTCTCCACCTGGTCGATGTCTGCCTGCACCGAGTCCGTGACGCTCAGATAGTCGTCGACCACGTGGTCCGCGATCGCGTGCAGCACCGCGGCCGGGCCCTTGCCGAGCTGCCCGGGGTTCGACTCCAACTCCTCGCGCAGCGGCCCCAGCGAGCCGTGCCGTCCGTGCCGCACGGTGATCACGAAGTCGGTGCCGACGAACACCATGATCTCGCCGGTGTCCACGATCTCGCTCGTCGCCGTCAGCTTCTCGTGCTCGACGTAGCAGACCGTCTTGAACACCGCGAACAGCGTTTCGCCGTAGCGCTCCACCTTCGGGCGCTGATGCGCCTCGACCGCGTCCTCGACCGCCAGCGGGTGCAGGTCGAAGAGCTCGGCGATGCCCGCGAACTCCTCGTTCGTCGGCTCGTGCAGGCCGAGCCAGACGAAGCCGTCGTCCTTCTTGCGCACCCGCTCGACGGTGTCCACCAGATCGCCGGCGGCGGGGATGCGGGCGCCGTCGTGATACGCGACGCACTTCACCACCGAGGAGCCCAGCGGTGACCGGGCGTGGTGGCTCAGGTCGACCCGCGGTCGCCGCCGGGCCAGCCGTGCCACCTTGCGGAGGCCGCCGACCCTGCTCAGGCCCGTGACCTTCCGAAGATTCCCTGCCATGGACATCCGGATCTCCTTGCGTGGATCCCCTCGCATCGCATTTCTGCGCCTTGGCGTGCCAGTTTGCCAGGCCTGTGTGAGCCGCGGGTAAGCCTGTGGGAACGGAATCCTCCGCTTTGTTCCCGCCTGTGGACGAAGCCGTGGACGACACCGTGGGCGAACCGGTGCGGGGCGGTAGCGAGGGGGTCGGGGGCCGGTGCGGGGTCGTGGTTGAGGGGGTCGCGGACCGGGCCACGCCCCTGCCGCAGTCCCACCACGCCTCTGCCCCAAACCCCGACCACGGCTCACCACAGCCCGGGCCGCGCCCACCGCGAGCGGAGTTCGCCGCTCCCGACAACCGGAGCGTCGCCCCCTTCCGGCAAGCGGGGCAACTGGGATGATCGCGGCATGACGCGATCCGACGGGTATCTCCTCGACAACCGGCAGTCCGAGGCGGGACAGCGCTTCGACGCCTTCGCCACGCTCTTCGACCCCACCACGTTCCGGCACTTGGAGGGGTTCGGCGTCGGACCCGGCTGGCGCGTCTGGGAGGTCGGCGTCGGCGGCACCTCGGTGGTGTCCTGGCTGGCCAAGAAGGTCGGCCCGACCGGGAAGGTCCTCGCGACCGACATCGACACGTCCCAGGTCGCCTCGGCCGCCCGCCCGCCGATCGAGGTGCGCGTCCACGACGTGGGCGCGGAGGAACCGCCGGGGGAGGGCTTCGACCTCGTGCACGCCCGCCTCGTACTCGTCCATGTCCCGGACCGGGAGCGGGCGTTGAACTCGATGATCGCGTCCCTGCGCTCCGGTGGCCGCCTCCTGATCGAGGATGCCGACCCCGCACTCCAGCCGCTGCTCTGCCCCGACGAACACGGCCCCGAGCAGCAACTCGCGAACCGTCTCCGACACGGCTTCCGCGAACTCCTCGCCGCCCGCGGCGCCGACCTCTCCTACGGCCGCCGACTCCCGCGCCTGCTCCGCGAGGCCGGCCTGCGCCGGGTGGAGGCCGACGCGTACTTCCCGGTCACCTCACCGGCCTGCGCCGCGCTCGAATCCGCGACGGTCCGCCAGATCCGCGATCAACTCGTCACCGCGGGCCTCGCCACGGACGAGGACATCGACCGCCACCTCGCCAACGTCGCCTCCGGCTCGATGGACCTCGCGACAGCCCCGATGATCTCGGCGTGGGGGCGGAAGGCGTAGGCAGGGAGCGGGATTTGACGTCGGGGGGCTGTCGTGAGGGGGAGGGTGGGCTGCGGGTTTGGTGTGCGGGTGGCGATGGCGGTGCGGGTGCCGGTCGCGGTTCGCGTCCCGCAGCCCATGCGTCCTACGCTCCCGGCCGGCCTCCCACCCGTTCCACCGCCCGCGCCCCGGCCCGGCACCCCTCCCGTGCCGCCTCCTCCGGTCCGGCGCCCGTCAGCAGCGTCGCGAGGAACGCCCCCGTGAAGGCGTCCCCGGCTCCCGTGGTGTCCCGGGGCTCGGCCGGTTTGGCGGGCACGCGTGCGTGGACCGTGCCGGAACGGGCCACGAGGGCTCCTTCGGCGCCCTGTTTGGTGACCACCAGGGGGACATGACGGCTCAACTTGGCCGTCGCGTCCACCGGATCGGGCAGGCCCGTCAGCAGACAGGCCTCGTCCCGGCTCGGCAGCAGGACGTCCACCCCCTCGACGAGCGCGAGGAAACGGTCCACGCCCAGCTCCATCAGGAACCCCGCCGACGCCGGATCCAGACTCACCGGCACCCCACGCGCGCGTGCCGATTCGATCGCCGCGGCCACCAGCGCCCGGCTCGGCTCCGAGAACAGCAGATACCCCGACAGATGCAGCCGTACGACGCCGTCGAGCAGCGTGTCCGACCAGTCACCGGGGTCGAGCCGCAGGGACGCGCCGCTGTCGGTGAGGAACGTCCGCTCGGCCGACGCGCCGGTGTCGACCAGGCAGATCACCGTCCCGGTCGCCGCCTCCGGATCGACGACGAGACGGGGCCGTACCCCGGCGGCGATCAGCTCCCGTTCGTGCCACGCCGCCGCGTCCTCGCCCACCCGCCCGAGCAGCCGTACGTCCGCGCAGCCCCAATGGGCGGCCCAGCAGGCCACGTTGGCGCCCGCGCCGCCCGGCACGGTACGGATCGTGGCGGCGGTGTCCGTGCCCGGGGCGAGCGGGCCCCGGTGCCGGGCGACGACGTCCGTCACGACGTCCCCGACGACCAGGAGGGCGCCGTCCGGCCCCGTCGTCACGCCTCGGCCCAGGCCGCCGCGATCCGCCCCGCCAGCCGTACGTTGCCGCGTACGGCCGCCAGGTTGGCGGACAGGGAGGCACCGTCGGTGTGCTCCACCAGGTAGCCGAGCAGGAACGGGGTGACCGCCTGGCCGGTGATGCCCTCCGCCTCGCACGCGTGCAGCGCGTCGGCGAGCACACGCGCGTGCAGCGCGGGATCCAACTGCTCGTCCTCGGGCACCGGGTTGGCGACGATCAGCGTCGACTCCGGGGCGTCCAGCGCGTCCTGGGCCCGCATCACGGCCGCGACCTGCTCGGGGGTCTCCAGGGTCCAGTCCACCGGGTGACCGGAGTCGGAGAGGTAGAAGCCGGGGAAGCGGTCCGTGCCGTACCCGGCGACCGCCACACCGAGCGTCTCCAGGCGCTGCAGGGTCGCAGGCACGTCCAGGATCGACTTCACGCCCGCGCACACCACCGTGATCCGGGTGGACGCCAACAGGCCCAGGTCGGCGGACTCGTCCTGTGTCACCGTCCACTCCCGGTGCACCCCTCCGAGGCCGCCGGTCGCGAACACCCGGATGCCCGCCCGCGCCGCCAGCAGGGCCGTGGCGGACACCGTGGTCGCCCCGCTGGCCCCGGCCGCCACGGCGAGCGGGAGGTCGCGGTGGCCCAGCTTGCGAATGCCGTCCTCGTTGGCGACCCGCTCCAACTGCTCCTTGTCCAGGCCGACATGGGGCCGACCGTCCAGCACGGCGATCGTCGCGGGGACGGCGCCCTCCTGCCGTACCGCGTCCTCCAGTTCGAGTGCCACCCGCAGATTGCGCGGGCGCGGCAGCCCGTGCGCGATGATCGTCGACTCCAGGGCCACCACGGGTCGACGCGCGTCGATCGCCTCGCGTACTTCCTCGGACACCACCAGCACCACGGGCCTCCTGTCGTTCGGTTCTCCCTCATCCCTGGCGGGCGCCGCGCCCGGTCAAACCCCCGTGGGCTGTGGGAGACACCACCGGTCCCCGACGTGGAAAAAGGGGGCCACGCGTGCGTGGCCCCCGCTTTCCGTGCGTCAGACCGGGCTCACGCCCGCCAGCGTGCTGTGCGGATCGAGCACGTACTTGCGGCTGGCGCCCTGGTCGAACTCGGCGTAGCCGCGCGGCGCGTCCTCCAGGCTGATCGGCGTCGCGTTGACGGCCTTGGCGATGTGCACGCGCTCGTGCAGGATCGCCATCATCAGACTCCGGTGGTACGTCATCACCGGGCACTGACCCGTCGTGAACGCGTGGCTCTTGGCCCACCCGAGGCCGAGCCGCACCTTCAGGGTGCCGCTCTTGGCGTCCTCGTCGATCCCGCCGGGGTCGGCGGTGACGTACAGCCCGGGGATGCCCAGGGCACCGCCCGCGCGCGTGATGCCCATCAGCGAGTTGAGGACCGTCGCCGGCGCCTCCGGGGCGTCCGGGCCGTGCGCCCGCGCCTCGAAGCCGACCGCGTCCACCGCGGCGTCCACCTCGGGCTCGCCGAGGATCTCGGCGATCTGCTCCCCGATGTCGCCGCGCGAGACGTCGACGGTCTCACAGCCGAAACTCCGTGCCTGGCCGAGGCGTTCGGCGTTCAGGTCGCCGACGATGACGACCGCGGCGCCCAGGAGCTGCGCCGACGCGGCCGCCGCCAGTCCGACCGGACCCGCCCCGGCGACGTACACCGTGGACCCGACCCCGGCGCCCGCGGTGACCGCGCCGTGGAAACCGGTCGGGAAGATGTCCGACAGCATCGTCAGGTCGAGGAGCTTCTCGCGTGCCTCGTCCCGGTCCGGGAACCTCAGCAGGTTGAAGTCCGCGTACGGGACCATGGCGTACTCGGCCTGACCGCCGACCCAGCCGCCCATGTCGACATAGCCGTAAGCCGCCCCGGGGCGGGCCGGGTTGACGTTCAGGCAGATGCCCGTCTTGCGTTCCTTGCAGTTGCGGCACCGCCCGCAGGCGATGTTGAACGGTACGGAGACGATGTCGCCCACGTCGATGAACTCGACGTCCGGACCCCGTTCGACGACCTCTCCGGTGATCTCGTGTCCGAGGACCAGCCCCTCGGGCGCGGTCGTCCGGCCGCGCACCATGTGCTGGTCGCTGCCACAGATGTTGCTGGCGAGCACTTTCAGGATCACACCGTGCCGGACCTTGCGGCCGACGTTCTCGCGTGCGACTCCCGGCCCGTCCTGCAGTTCGAGCGTCGGGTAGTCGATGGTCCTGACCTCGACCGCTCCCGGCTTGAGATACGCGACTGCCCTGTTCCCGCTTCCACTCATACGTGTTCGCCGTCCCTTCGGCTCCGATCCCCCGGATGCCAGTGGCTGTGCGCGCGCACGGCGGAGTCTGCTACCGGCTCGGCCTCCCGGCCACCCTTCGCGGGCCATCGGAAACCGGGATCTTCCGGGAATGCGGAAAAGGGAACAGCGCGTCACGGGCACCGCACCCCGCCCTCCGACTGCGGTCCAGGCGTCCACCCGGGGCAGCTGCGCCCGCACGCGCGCGTGAAGACGGTTCTCACCCATGCGACCTCCCCCTGTTCCCCCTTGGCGGCAGAGTCGTCCGCCCGAGCGCTCAGAACAGCGGCTCGGGCAGCACCCCCTCCAGAGCCAGCAGCTTCCGCTTCGTCTCCAGGCCGCCCCCGAACCCGCCGATGCCGCCGTCGCTCTCGACGACCCGGTGGCACGGCACGACGACCGGCAACGGGTTGGACCCCATCGCCACCCCGACCGCCTGGGCCGCGCCCGGCTGTCCGACCCGCCCGGCCAGATCGCCGTACCCGACGACCGCGCCGTACCGCACGCCGGACGCCAGCTCGCGCAGCACCTGGCGGTTGAAGCCGGAGATCAGGGACCAGTCGAGCGGCAGGTCGAAATCGCGCCGGTCACCGGCGAAGTAGGCCTCGACCTGACGTATCGGCTCGGCCAGCAGCGGGGAGTCGGGTGCTTCGGCCGGCTCGGTGCCCAGCCGGGACGCCAGCCGGTCGAGGGCCTTGTCGCGCACCGCGTCCGTCGCGTGGAACACGACGTTGACCAGGCCGTCCCGTGTCGCGGCCAGCAGCAGCGGACCGATGTCGCTGCCGACGACGGTCCACACGACCCGCTGCTCGTTCTGCCCATGGCTGTCCATGCGCCCACCGTACGACCCGGCACTGACAACGCCCCGCGAGCGGCCTCAGAACCCGTACAGCGCGGACCGCACCACGTCCGGCTTGTTCGTGATGAGCCCGTCCACGCCGTACCCGGTGACCTTCCAGGCCGTGGGCGCGTCGTCGACGGTCCAGGCGTAGACCTCCATCGGACGGCCGTGCGGACCCATGTGCCCGTGCACGGCGGAGACGTAGCCCAGGGAGATCGATCCGTACGACGGGTTGATCAGGTCCGTGTAGGCGGCGTAGGTGTTCAGGGCGGACACGGCGGGGGTGCCCAGGAAGGCGGTCCTGATGGCGGGCTTCAGGTCGTGCACGATGTGGATGCTGTCCGCGCTGAAGCTCTGCACGATCAGCCGGTCGTCCAGGTGGTCCTGGTCCAGCCACCCCTCGTTGCCCAGCAGCTTGAGGGTCTGCTGCTCGATGCCGGGGTACAGCTCCGGGTTCTTGATCTCCAGGAGCAGGCTCTGGTCGTTGTGCTCCACCTCGCGCATGTACTGCGTGAGGGTGGGCACGCGCGTCCCTGTGTACGCGGGACCGAACCAGCTTCCCGCGTCGAGGCGGGCGATCTCGGCGGCGGTGAAGTCCTTCACCTTCCAGGGAGCTCGATGAGGGAACACCTTCTGGACGTCGGTGGTGCGCTTCAGGCTGTCGTCGTGGATGACGACGAGTTCGCCGTCCTTGGTGCGCTGGACGTCGTTCTCGACCCACCGGAAGCCGAGCCCGGCCGCCTTGTCGATGGAGGCCAGGGTGTTCTCGGGCGCGTAGGAGGACGCGCCCCGGTGGGCGACGACGGTGGGCCACTGGGCCGCGTCCCCTGCCCGGGCGACGGGAGAGGGGAGCAGAAGGGCGGCGGCCCCCAGGAGTGCCGTGGTCGAGGCGGCGACTGCGCGCAGGTGCATGCGTACTCCTCGCATCGAGCGATCACATACGGCTCGGGAATGACAGCGGAACGTCACTACCCGTGGGGTACAGGATGGACACAGAATGGATGGAGTTGCCCAAGTCCGCTCACCGGTGCCGCACAACTGGGGCAAGGTCGTGATTCTTTGCCGCAAAATCGTTCGACCATTCCGGTGCGGGTCATACTCTCTGCGTCGACCCTGACCGTTCCCGCGGTCCCGGGGGTGGGTGCGATTCAGAAATTCCGGGACGGAACAGGGCGGAAGGGTAACTGCGCATGCAGGGCACGGTCGACGGATTCAGCTACGGACTCGTCACACCGCTGGTGGCCTACCTCATGGCGTGCCTCGGCGGCGCCCTCGGCCTGCGCTGCACCACCAGATCGATGCTCGTCACCCAGTCCTGGCGCCCCGGCTGGCTCGCCCTCGGATCCGCGGCCATCGGCTCCGGCATATGGACGATGCACTTCGTCGCGATGATCGGGTTCTCGGTCCGCCAGACACCGGTCCACTACGACGCACCGATGACCTTCGCGAGCCTCGCCGTCGCCATCGTCATGGTGGGCGTCGGGATCTTCATCGTCGGCTACCGGGGGGCCAGGGGGACCGCGCTGTTCACCGGCGGCACCCTCACCGGCCTGGGCATCGCCTCCATGCACTACCTGGGCATGGCGAGCATGCGCCTCAACGGAACACTCGAATACAACACGTTCACCGTGGTCGTCTCCGTCGTCATAGCGGTCGTGGCCGCGATCAGCGCCCTCTGGGCGGCCGGACAGGTCCGCGGCTTCCTCTGGAGTGTGGGCGCGAGCCTCATCATGGGACTCGCCGTCACCGGCATGCACTACACCGGCATGGCCGCCCTCACCATCCATGTCCACGGCACGGCCGCGACCACCGACGGCGTGTCGGCCGCGTCCCTGCTCGCGCCCATGATGATCGGCCCCCTCGCCTTCCTGCTCCTGGCGGGCGTCGTCGTGATGGTCGACCCGCTGATGGTCATGGGCAAGCCCGCCCGGATCCCCGTCGAGCACAAGCCCGGCGTCCCGGCCGGAGCCCTCGTCCCGCACCCGCGCCGCGCCCCCGTCCACGCCGGCCGCGACCTCGCCCACCGCCGCTCCCGGACCCCGCAGAACCGCTGATCCGACCCCGTTGTCAGTGGGGGGTCGTACGGTTGGTTCCATGCGGCCCGTTTCTCACATCGAACGTACGGTGGCGCCTTTCGAGGTCGTCAGCCCCTACCAGCCCAGCGGCGACCAGCCGACGGCCATCGCCGAGCTGGCCCGACGCGTCGAGGCAGGTGAGAAGGACGTCGTCCTCCTGGGCGCGACCGGCACCGGCAAGTCCGCCACCACCGCGTGGATGATCGAGAAGCTCCAGCGCCCCACCCTGGTGATGGCGCCGAACAAGACCCTGGCCGCCCAGCTGGCCAACGAGTTCCGCGAACTCCTGCCGAACAACGCCGTCGAGTACTTCGTCTCGTACTACGACTACTACCAGCCCGAGGCCTACGTCCCGCAGTCGGACACCTACATCGAGAAGGACTCCTCGATCAACGAGGAGGTGGAGCGCCTGCGCCACTCCGCGACCAACTCGCTGCTCACCCGCCGCGACGTGATCGTGGTCGCCTCGGTCTCCTGCATCTACGGCCTCGGTACTCCGCAGGAGTACGTGGACCGCATGGTCCCCCTCAAGGTCGGCGACGAGGTCGACCGCGACCAGCTGCTGCGCCGCTTCGTCGACATCCAGTACACGCGCAACGACCTGGCCTTCACCCGGGGCACCTTCCGCGTCCGCGGCGACACCATCGAGATCTTCCCGGTCTACGAGGAACTCGCCGTCCGCATCGAGATGTTCGGCGACGAGATCGAGGCCCTCTCCACCCTCCACCCACTCACCGGCGAGATCATCAGCGAGGACGAGCACCTCTACGTCTTCCCGGCCTCCCACTACATCGCCGGCCCCGAGCGCATGGAGCGGGCGGTCAACGACATCGAGAAGGAACTCGCCGAGCGGCTCGCCGAGATGGAGAAGCAGGGCAAGCTCCTGGAGGCCCAGCGCCTGCGCATGCGGACCACCTACGACCTGGAGATGCTCCGCCAGATCGGCTCCTGCTCCGGCGTCGAGAACTACTCGATGCACTTCGACGGCCGTCAGCCCGGCTCCGCGCCGAACACCCTGATCGACTACTTCCCGGAAGACTTCCTGCTCGTCATCGACGAGTCGCACAACACGGTCCCGCAGATCGGCGCCATGTACGAGGGCGACGCCTCGCGCAAGCGCACCCTCGTCGACCACGGCTTCCGGCTGCCCTCCGCCCTGGACAACCGCCCCCTGAAGTGGGAGGAGTTCCAGAAGCGCATCGGACAGACCGTCTACCTGTCGGCGACCCCCGGCAAGTACGAGCTGTCCCGCGCGGACGGCGCCGTCGAGCAGATCATCCGTCCCACCGGCCTCATCGACCCCGAGGTCGTCGTCAAGCCCACCGAGGGCCAGATCGACGACCTGGTGCACGAGATCCGCAAGCGCACCGAGAAGGACGAGCGGGTGCTGGTCACCACGCTCACCAAGAAGATGGCCGAGGACCTGACGGACTACTTCCTGGAGCTCGGCATCCAGGTCCGCTATCTCCACAGCGACGTCGACACGCTGCGCCGCATCGAGCTGCTGCGCGAACTGCGCTCCGGCGAGTTCGACGTCCTGGTCGGCATCAACCTCCTCCGCGAGGGCCTCGACCTCCCCGAGGTGTCCCTCGTCGCCATCCTGGACGCCGACAAGGAGGGCTTCCTGCGCTCCGGCACCTCCCTGATCCAGACCATCGGCCGCGCGGCGCGCAACGTCTCCGGACAGGTCCACATGTACGCCGACCGGATCACCCCGGCCATGGAGAAGGCCATCGAGGAGACCAACCGCCGCCGCGAGAAGCAGGTCGCGTACAACACGGAGCGCGGCATCGACCCCCAGCCGCTCCGCAAGAAGATCAACGACATCGTCGCGCAGATCGCCCGCGAGGACGTCGACACGGAGGAACTGCTCGGCTCCGGCTACCGCAAGTCCAAGGACGGCAAGGGCGCCAAGGCCCCCGTGCCCGCCCTCGGCAAAGCCGCGAAGAACGCCAAGACCGCCAAGGGCAAGGCCAAGGACGGCGCCCCGACCGACCGCCCCGCGGCCGAACTCGCCGAGCAGATCGAGGAGATGACCGAGCGCATGCGCGCCGCCGCCGCCGACCTGCAGTTCGAGGTCGCGGCCCGACTGCGCGACGAGGTGCACGAGATGAAGAAGGAACTGCGTCAGATGAGGGAGGCGGGCCTGGCCTGACCGGCCCGGGCGGGCCGCCGGACCTCGGGATACGCGCGCTGTGTTGCAAGACCGACACAAAGTCCGATGCGGGGTTCGGCACTGTCAGTGGCGCTGCGTAGGGTTCTGGGCATCCGCGGATTCCGCGGCAACAGGGGACAGTTCGAGAGGGGAACAGCCGTGACGGTCAACATGGCCAAGGGCCAGGCCATCAGTCTGCAGAAGAACGACGGATCCGGGCTGACCGCGGTGCGCATGGGTCTCGGCTGGCAGGCGGCTCCCCGGCGCGGCCTGTTCGGCTCGCGCACCCGGGAGATCGACCTCGACGCGTCCGCCGTGCTCTTCGCGGACAAGCAGCCCGTCGACGTCGTGTTCTTCCGCCACCTGGTCAGCGACGACGGCTCCGTGCGCCACACCGGTGACAACCTCGTCGGCGGTGTCGGCCAGGGCGGCGACGACGAGGCGATCCTCGTCGACCTCGCGCGCGTGCCGGTCCACATCGACCAGATCGTCTTCACCGTGAACTCCTTCACGGGCCAGACGTTCCAGGAGGTGCAGAACGCGTTCTGCCGTCTGGTCGACGAGACCAACGGCCAGGAGCTGGCCCGCTACACGCTGGCGGGCGGCGGCCAGTACACCGCCCAGATCATGGCCAAGGTGCACCGCACCGGCTCGGGCTGGACGCTGACGGCCCTCGGCACACCGACCAACGGCCGTACCTTCCAGGACCTGATGCCGGCGATCCTGCCGCACCTGTAGGACGGCCCGGCGCACACGACACGACACGGCTGAGCAGGGGGACGAGAGCGATGGCAGCCGAGCTGGTGCGGGGGCAGAACCACCCGCTGTCCCATGTGCGTCTGGAGATCCGGGTCGCGGCCGGCAAGCCGGTCGTGGCCGCCGCCACGCTCGGCGACGAGCACGGCAGGATCCACGGCGTCGAGTGGGTGGCCCACCCGGGCACACCCACTCTGCCGGGCCTGGAGGTCTCCAAGCAGGCGGCCGCCGACCACCGCCTCGCGGTGGACCTCGGCGCCATGCCGGAGGCCGTGCACCGCGTCAGCGTCCTCCTCGCCCTGCCCCCCGGCGCCGAAGGCCCCACCCGCTTCGGCGCCGTCGCCGCGCCCTTCGTGGCGGTCACCGGCCTCGACGGCACCGAGGTCGCCAGTTACACGATCACCGGCCTGGACGCCGAGTCGGCGGTCGTGGCCCTGGAGCTGTACCGCAGACACGGCGCCTGGAAAGTGCGCGCCGTGGGCCAGGGCTACGCGGGCGGCCTCGCCGAACTCCTCACCGACCAGGGCCTGCCGCAGGCCCTCCAGCTGGCCGGCGGCATCAACGAAGCGGTGGCCCAGGGCCTCGCCCGCTCCGTGGCGGCACCCCCGCCCCGCACCCCGGACACCGACCGCACCCGCCAGACGGCCACCCCGGCCCTCGGCCCCGAGGGAAGCGGCACCACGACACAGGGCGCGCCCGGAGCCGTAGGACCGCAGGCGGGTTCTTCCTATGGGGCGCAGGGAGGCCCGCAGGCCGGGTATCCCGGTGGTGCGGACGGCGCCGCCGCCCAGCCCAGTGGGTCCGCGGCCGGTGGGCCGATCGACTACAGCCATCCGCGGCGGCAGACAGGAGCGCCGCCGCAGCCCGCGCCGGCCGTGCCGCCGAGCGCGCCGGGGCAGCCCGCGCGGCCCGTTGCCGGGGACGCGACGGGATGGTCGATGGAGGAGCGGCTCTACAACCAGGTGTGGGGCATGTTCGAGGACCTGGCGCGCACCATGTCCGCGTACCGCAGCGCGGTCGACTTCGCGGACTCGCGCATGGAGAAGGAACTCGACCAGGCCCTGTCCGACCCACGCAGCCGGATCGGCGGTCAGGGCGACGCGGCCCGCGAGGCGGCGCAGGCCAAACACGCCCAACTCGTCGACCAGGCACGGGCCGCCCTCGACCGGGACCTCGACCAGCTGGTCGCCGAGGCCGACGTGGTCGAACCCGCGCTCCCACCGGCGTTCGCCGGCTGGGACAGCCCGGTCTGGCACGGCTACCGCGTCCCGATGGAGATACCCATGGCCCTGCGCCTGGGCGATCTCCATCTCCCGGAGAGCCCCGAGCTGCGTATCCCGATGCTGGTGCGGCTGCCGTTGGAGCGCGGCCTGTGGATCGACAGCGGAAGCCGGGAGTCGCTCGACGGCTCGTTCGCCGACTCCCACGAGCTGCGGCGCCTCGCGCTGGACACGGCCGTGGCGCACGCGGCCCGGCTGCTCGCCGTCTACCCGACGGGCGAGTTCGCCGTGCACGTCATCGACCCGGCCGGTTCGGCGGCGCAGGCGCTGGCCCCGCTGGTGCAGACGGGTGTGCTCGCGGCGCCGCCCGCCGCGGGTGCCGCCGGTGTGACGGACGTCCTGAGCCGGCTCACGCAGCGGGTGGACCTGGTGCAGATGGCGGTGCGCGGGGGTGCCGCCGACGCGCTGCCGCCCGGTCTGGACACGGCCGAGCAGCTGCTGATCGTCAACGACTTCCCGCACGGCTTCGACGACCGGGCCGTGACCCAGCTCCGCTATCTCGCGGACGAGGGCCCGGCCGTCGGCGTCCATCTGATGATGGTCGCGGACCGTGAGGACGCGGCGGGCTACGGCCCGTTGCTCGACCCCCTCTGGCGTTCGCTGATGCGACTCACCCCGCTGCCCGACGACCACCTCGCCGACCCCTGGGTCGGACACGCCTGGACGTACGAGCCGTCGGTCGTACCGCCCGGCAGCCACGTGCTGCGACAGGTGCTGACAGCGGTCGCGACCGCTCGCACCAAGTACAGGTAAAGATCCCTGAACAGCGGTTTTTAACTTTCTTTTGCCAATCGCTTTACTATTCCTTGGTGATTGGGGTACTGTCGTCCGTACGGAGGGGAGTACTCCCTATCTGCTGCGGCGTACCCGTCAATACGGATCAGGCCAGATCCCGGGGCGTCGGCCCTGGGCGCCCGTCCAAGGTGGAAGAGACCTCCGGTAGCGACGACGCTGACCATTTGCCGTTAATACCGCCGGAGGAGCAGTAGTGGATGTTTCCGTGACCCTGTGGGTCCTGACCATCGTGGGGCTGGCGACCCTCATCGCGGTCGACTTCTTCATCGGCCGCAAGCCGCACGACGTGTCGATCAAGGAAGCCGGGATCTGGACGATCGTCTGGATCGCCCTCGCCGGACTCTTCGGACTGGGCCTGCTCATCTTCGGGGGCGGTCAGGCGGGCGGCGAGTTCTTCGCGGGCTTCATCACCGAGAAGTCGCTGAGCGTCGACAACCTCTTCGTCTTCGTCCTGATCATGGCGAAGTTCGCCGTGCCCTCGCAGTACCAGCAGCGAGTGCTGCTCGTCGGTGTCCTCATAGCCCTGGTCCTGCGGGCCGTCTTCATCGCGGCCGGCGCGGCCATCCTCGCCAGCTTCGCGTGGGTCTTCTACATCTTCGGCGCCTTCCTCATCTGGACCGCCTGGAAGCTCATCCAGGAGGCCCGCGCCGACGAGGAGGACGAGGAGTTCGAGGAAAACAAGCTCCTCAAGGCCGCCGAGCGCCGCTTCGGCGTGGCCGACCGCTACCACGGCACCAAGCTGTGGATCCAGGAGAACGGCAAGCGGGTCATGACCCCGATGCTGGTCGTGATGCTGGCCATCGGTACGACGGACGTGCTGTTCGCGCTCGACTCCATCCCCGCGATCTTCGGCCTGACCCAGGACCCGTACATCGTGTTCACGGCCAACGCCTTCGCGCTGATGGGTCTGCGCCAGCTGTACTTCCTCATCGGCGGCCTGCTCAAGAAGCTGGTCCACCTCAGCTACGGCCTCTCGGTCATCCTCGGCTTCATCGGCGTCAAGCTGGTGCTGCACGCCCTGCACGAGTCGGGCGTCCATGTCCCGGAGATCAGCATCCCGGTCTCGCTGGGCGTGATCTGCGGTGTCCTGATCGTCACCACGATCACCAGCCTGATGGCCAACAAGAAGACGGCGGCGGCCGAAGCGGCCGGGACCCGGGCCGAAGGCACCCCGAAGGACAGCATCGACGCCTGACCCCGATCACGTCCGACGCAGGACGACGACGTAGGAAAGTCGCCGGAAACCGAGCACCGGGAGCACGCACCATGAATCGCCGATCACCGCTCCCGGTGCTTCGTCGGATACCCGCCACCCGCGTCGGGATGACGCGGGACGAGCCCGCCGGCGCCGGAATGCGGGCGCCGAACGCCTCTGCGAGGATCGCGTCATGATCACTCGGCTCAGGCCGCTCACCACCCAGTGGACGACCGTCGTACCGGTGCTCGCAGCCGTCCTCCTGGTCCTCACCTGGGGGCGGAAGGACCTGCCCGGTGTCGTCGTCGCCCTGGTGACCCTGGTCCTCGCCGGCGCCGTGCTCGCCGCGGTGCACCACGCCGAGGTGATCGCCCACCGGGTCGGCGAACCCTTCGGCTCCCTGGTCCTCGCCGTCGCCGTGACGATCATCGAGGTCGCCCTGATCGTCACCCTGATGGCCGACGGCGGCGACAAGAGCTCGACCCTCGCCAGAGACACCGTCTTCGCCGCCGTCATGATCACGTGCAACGGCATCGTCGGCCTGGTCCTCATCGTCGCCTCGCTGCGCCACGGCACGGCGGTCTTCAACCCCGAGGGCACCGGCGCCGCCCTCGCCACCGTGGCGACCCTCGCCACACTCAGCCTGGTCCTGCCGACCTTCACCACCAGCAAGCCGGGCCCGGAGTTCTCCGGCGCCCAGCTCACCTTCGCCGCGCTCTCCTCACTGGCCCTGTACGGCCTCTTCGTGGCCACCCAGACCGTGCGGCACCGCGACTACTTCCTGCCCGTCTCCCACCAGGGCGAGACGATCACCAAGGACCTCCACGCGGACGCCCCGTCCGCCCGCACCGCCCTGATCAGCCTCGGCCTGCTCGGCCTCGCCCTGATCGGCGTGGTCGGACTCGCCAAGGGCGTCTCACCGACCATCGAGTCCGGCGTCGAGGCGGCAGGCCTGCACCATGCCGTCGTCGGCGTGATCATCGCGCTGCTCGTGCTGCTCCCCGAGACCATCGCGGCCCTGCGCTCCGCCCGCCGCGACCGGGTGCAGACCAGCCTCAACCTCGCGCTCGGCTCCGCGATGGCCAGCATCGGCCTCACCATCCCCGCCGTCGCCCTGGCCTCCATCTGGCTCTCCGGGCCACTCGTCCTCGGCCTCGGTTCGACCCACATGGTGCTGCTTGCCCTGACCGTCGTGGTCAGTTCGCTGACGGTGGTGCCGGGGCGGGCGACACCGCTCCAAGGCGGCGTCCATCTGGTGCTGTTCGCGGCCTATTTGGAGCTGGCGATCAATCCTTAGCGCGTGGGCCTCGGACGGCCGCGCAAACGCCTGAGCAGGTGGGCGAGGCACCTTGTCCGTCGACGTAAACGCTCGCACAAGCGTTTACGCACTCGGCCGATGTCCGTCCTCGGCCCGTCAGCCGGCCGTTCTCCGCCCGTTCTCCGCCCCTCAGCCGTCGCGCACGCCCTCACCCTGCGACCGGCTCCGCCGCCACCGCCCCCACCGGCCGGGTCTCCGGCAGGAGTGCGAAGCAGCCCAGGCTGAAGAGCGCGATTCCGGTCAGATAGGCGCCCACGCCCCAAGGGACGCGCCCGCCGTGCTCCGCGAGGGCCGTCGCCACGATCGGGGTGAGCGCGCCGCCGAGGACCCCGCCGAGGTTGTAGCCCACGGCGGCTCCCGTGCAGCGCACCCGCGGCTCGTACAACTCCGGCAGGTACGCACCGACCACGGCGAACATCGTCACGAACGCGAGCAGCGCGCCCAGGAACCCGGCGAACATCAGCAGCGGCGCACCCGTGGCGAGCAGCGCGACCATCGGGAACATCCACAGCGCGGCGGCCGTGCACCCCAGCAGACACAGCGGGCGGCGCCCGTAGCGGTCGCTCAGCAGTGCCACCAGCGGGGTCAGCGAACCCTTCACCACCACGGCGGCCATGATGCAGGTCAGCATGACGGTACGGCTCACCCCGAGCCGCTCCGTGCCGTAGGCGAGGGACCAGGTCGTGACCGTGTAGAAGACGGCGTAGCCCACCGAGAGCGCGCCGGCGGTCAGCAGGACCAACCTCCAGTGCTCGCGCACCACTTCGGCGAGCGGCACACGCGCGTGGTCGTCGAGTTCAAGGAACCGGGGGCTCTCCACGAGCGACGAACGCAGCCACAGTCCGCCCAGCGCCAGCACCCCGGCCACCCAGAACGGCACCCGCCAGCCCCACTGCGCGAACTGCGCGTCGGTCAGGGTCGCCGACAGCGTGAGCATCACGCCGTTCGCCAGCAGGAACCCGACCGCGGGCCCGATCTGCGGAAAGCTCGACCACAGTCCGCGCCGCCCGGCCGGCGCGTGCTCCGCGGTCAGCAGCACCGCCCCGCCCCACTCCCCGCCGAGCCCGAGGCCCTGCAGAAAACGCAGCACCAGAAGGAGCACGGGAGCGGCCACCCCGATCGAGCCGTACGACGGTACGCAGCCGACCGCGACGGTCGAGGCGCCGGTCAGCAGCAGCGACGCGACGAGGACCGGCCGCCGGCCGCGCCGGTCCCCGAAGTGCCCGAACAGGATCGAGCCGAGCGGTCGTGCCACGAAGCCGACCCCGAACGTCCCGAAGGCCGCCAGTGTCCCGGCCACCGGTGAGAACGTCGGGAAGAACAGGGGGCCGAGGACCAGGGCCGCCGCCGTGCCGTACACGAAGAAGTCGTAGAACTCGATCGCCGTGCCGGCCAGTGAGGTGGCCGCGAGGCGTGGCATGGACGGGGGTCTTACCGTGCGTACATCATGCATGCCGCGTCAACTACCCACAGTGAGCAACGGTTACGGGGGCGCGTGGTGGTGCGGAGGTGGCGTGATAGACCGGGTCCGAGCAATGGCCGTCGACCGGCGGCCCGTCTCGAACGACATGTCCGAACGGACCGGAGGAACCGTGCCCCGCACCCTGGCCAACGCCCCGATCATGATCCTCAACGGCCCCAACCTGAACCTCCTGGGCCAGCGCCAGCCGGAGATCTACGGCTCCGACACGCTCGCCGACGTCGAGGCCCTGTGCGTCGAGGCGGCGGCCGGGCACGGCGGCACGGTGGACTTCCGGCAGTCCAACCACGAGGGCGAACTGGTCGACTGGATCCACGAGGCACGGCTGAACCACTGCGGCATCGTGATCAACCCGGCCGCCTACTCGCACACCTCGGTCGCGATCCTGGATGCCCTCAACACCTGTGACGGAATGCCTGTGGTGGAGGTCCACATCTCCAACATCCACCAGCGCGAGGCCTTCCGGCACCACTCGTACGTCTCGCTGCGGGCCGACGGGGTCATCGCGGGGTGTGGTGTGCAGGGGTACGCGTTCGGCGTCGAGCGGGTCGCCGCGCTCGCGGGTGCGGGGAAGGCCGACGCGTAGCAGGTAGGCGTCGCCCTCCTGGCGAACGCCCCTTACCGGCCGCCCGTCCGAACGCCCTTTGCGGACCACCCGCTGCGGAAGGACGGGCCGGCCGCCACGGAGGGCGGCCGGCCCAAGGGCCCGCTACAGGCGGCCCGCCTCCACGATCCGTCGCAGGAAGCGCCGCGTGCGCTCCTGCTGCGGGTCACCGAAGATCTGCTGGGCGGTGCCGCGCTCCAGGACGACGCCGCCGTCCAGGAAGCACACCTGGTCGGCGACGTCCCGGGCGAAGCCCATCTCGTGCGTGGCGAGCACCATGGTCATGCCCTCGTCCTTCAAGTCCCGCACCACCGCCAGGACTTCACCGACCAGCTCGGGGTCGAGCGCGGCGGTGATCTCGTCGAAGAGCAGCAGCCGGGGACGTACGGCCAGGGCGCGCACGATCGCCACCCGCTGCTGCTGGCCGCCGCTCAGCCGGTCCGGGTAGGCGCTCGCCTTGTCCCCGAGCCCGAGCCGCTCCAGCAGTTCACGCGCGTGTGCCTCGGCCTCCGCGCGGGACACGCCGTGCACCCGGCGTGGGGCGAGGGTGATGTTCTCCAGGACGGTCATGTGCGGGAACAGGTTGTACGCCTGGAACACCACGCCGATACGGCGCCGTACCGCGTCCTGGTCGACGCGCGGGTCGGTGATCTCCTCGCCGTCCAGCCAGATCGCGCCGTCGTCGATGTCCTCCAGGAGGTTCGCGCACCGCAGCAGTGTCGACTTGCCGGAACCGGAGGCGCCGATCAGCGCGGTCACGGTGTGCCGGGGGACCTCCAGGTCGACGTCCCGCAGGACGACCGACGTACCGAAGGTCTTGCGCACGGACTCCATGCGCAGCACTGGCGTGGTCTCGGCGGTGCTCATGTCGTGCCTCCCTGGGCGCGCTGCTTGTCCATCCGCGCGGTCACCCAGTCCGTGAAGCGGGTCATCGGGATGGTCAGCGCCACGAAGACGAGCCCCGCGACGATGTACGGCGTGTAGTTCAGGGCGCGCTGCGCGATGATGTCGGACGCCCGCACGGCGTCGATCGCACCGCCGATCGAGACGAGCCCGGTGTCCTTCTGGAGGGACACCAGATCGTTCAACAAGGGCGGCACCTGCCGGCGTACGGCCTGGGGGAGTACCACGTGCCGCAGCGCCTGCCGGTTGGTCAGGCCCAGCGAGCGGGCGGCGGCGCGCTGCGAGGGGTGCACGGACTCGATGCCGGCGCGGAACACCTCGGCGACGTACGCGGAGTACGTGAGCGTCAGGGCGGCGCCGCCGAGCAGGACGGGGTCGACGGTCACGCCCTGGAGACGCAGGGCGGGCACTCCGAAGACGACGATCATCAGGTTGATGATCAGCGGCAGCCCGCGGAAGAAGTCCGTGTACGCGGCGGCCAGCACCCGCAGCGGGAAGAACACCGGTCCGCGCAGCGTGCGCGCGATGGCGATCAGCATGCCCAGGACGAGCACCAGCACGCCGCAGATCAGCAGCAGCCGGACGTTCAGCCAGAGCCCTTCGAGGACCTTGGGCAGCGCCTCGCGCGCGTAGTGCCCGTCGAAGAAGGTCTCCTTGGTGCGCTCCCAGCCCGGTGCGCTGACCACGACGAGGTACAGGACGACGGCCGTGACCAGGGTCGACACCGCGGCGATCGCGGTCGCGCGACGGGCACGCGCGCGTTTGTGCCGCTCGCGGTCCACGCGCCGCTGGGAGGGGACGTACGTGTCGCCCCCGCCGGGCATGTCGCCCTTGTCGTCCGCGGCCTCCTGGCCGGAGTCGTCCTTCACCACGGTCACTTGAGGACCGGGGCGTCGACGGCGTCGGAGAGCCACTGCTTCTCCAGCGCGGCCAGGGTGCCGTCCTTGCGGAGCGCGTCCACGGCCGACGACACGCACGACGTGAGGTCGCTGCCCTTGTCGAGGACCAGCCCGAACTGCTCGGGCGTGCCGCCCTGGTTCTCGAACTGGCCGACGATCCTGGCGTTGGTCACCTCGGCCGAGGTGACGTAGAACGCGGTCGGCAGGTCGGTGACGATCGCGTCGACCTGGCCGTTCTTGAGCGAGGAGATCGCCTGGTCGTTCTTGGAGTACGCGGCGGCCTGCTGCTTCGGCTTCACCACGTCGCTGATGTAGTTCAGGCTCGTGGTGCCGACCTGGGCGCCCAGCTTGAGGCCCTTCAGGTCCGCGATGCTCGTCGCCTTGGCGGCCTTGCTGCCCTTGAGCGCGATGACGGCCTGGCGCACGTCGTAGTAGCCGGACGAGAAGTCGACGGCCTTCTTGCGCTCGGTGCTGATCGACACCTGGTTGATGTCGAAGTCGAAGGTCTTCACACCGGGCGCGAAGGCCTTGTTGAAGGGGACGCTCTGCCAGACGACGGCACTCTTGTCGTAGCCGAGCTGCTTCGCCACGGCGTAGGCGACCGCCGACTCGAAACCCTTGCCGTTGGCGGGCTTGTCGTCCTCGAACCACGGCTCGTACGCGGGCTCGTCCGTGGCGATCGTCAGCTTGCCGGAGGTCTGGGTGGCCAACTTGCCCTTGGCGCAGGTGGTTCCGGCCGAACCCGAGGCCTGGTCGGAGGCCTTCTCCTCCGGCTGCGGGGCACAGCCGACGGCGGTGGCGAGCAGGGCTATGGTCGCGGCGGATATCGCGCGGCGCAGTACGCGAGGGGCAAGGTGCATGGCGGGAGAGTGACAGTCGGACGTCCTGATTGTCCAGGTCACAGCCACGATTGTCCGCATAGTGGGAACACGTGTTGCGCTCTTGTGAACTGTGCCCGTGCGGTGCGGATCCGACGGCGTCCGCCGGGGCGGGAGCCGGGGCCGCCAGCCAGGGCGGGGATCGATGGACCGGCGGCCCATCCGCGCAGGAGCCGTCATCCTGAGCGGGGCTGATTCCAGTTGACCGCGCAACCAGGTACGCGGGGAGCGCACGCGGGACACCCGCGCGTGCGAAGGATTCACACGGGGTGCGTGCGCGGAGGGAGTGCGGGGCGCGCGGAACGGTTCACGCACGCAGGGAGCGCGCCCAGCGGGCGGCACGGCGGGCATCCCGCCATCGCGGGCCCAGCGCCGGAATCCCGACGACCCACGCGCGCGTGGTCGGGACGTCCGGCGACTCGCGCGCGTGGGGGGTGTCCAACATCCTCACGCGTGCCGGACGTTCACCCACCACCCACGCGCGCGTGCCCCGCTCTCACCACCCGCGCGCGTGCCACTCCGGCAGGTGCGGGCGCTCGGCGCCCAGGGTCGTGTCGTTGCCGTGGCCCGGGTAGACCCAGGTCTCGTCCGGGAGCGTGTCGAAGATCTTCGTCTCGACGTCGTGGATCAGACTCGCGAACGCCTCGGGGTCCTTGCGGGTGTTGCCCACGCCACCCGGGAACAGGCAGTCCCCGGTGAACACATGAGGGTGCCCGTGCGGGTCGTCGTAGACGAGTGCGATCGAACCCGGTGTGTGGCCCACGAGGTGACGCGCGGTCAGCTCGACCTGGCCCACCCGGATCGTGTCGCCGTCGTCGACCAGGACGTCGGTCGGCACGGGGATGCCGTCGGCGTCCTCGCGGCCCGCGTGGGTACGCGCGCGCGTGGCCGCCACGACCGCGGCGAGTGCCTGCCAGTGGTCGCCGTGCTGGTGGGTGGTGACGACGGACGCGATGCCGTCCTCGCCGATCGTGCCGAGCAGGGTCTCCGCGTCGTTGGCCGCGTCGATCAGCAACTGCTCGTCGGTGGCCCGGCAGCGCAGCAGATAGGCGTTG
Source organism: Streptomyces sp. NPDC090083 (assembly GCF_044747445.1). Taxonomy (NCBI): domain Bacteria; kingdom Bacillati; phylum Actinomycetota; class Actinomycetes; order Kitasatosporales; family Streptomycetaceae; genus Streptomyces; species Streptomyces sp. NPDC090083. The sequence goes on from NZ_JBIVED010000007.1 coordinate 265,638, forward strand.
TTGTTCATGGGCCCGACCGCGATCTTCGTGATCATCAGGTCCGTGAGCTCGTGCACGTCCGCCGGTCCACCGACCGTGACCTCGCCGCTGTACGTCATGGCCGTCACCCTATAGCGGGGGCAGGGCCGGCAAGGAGCCGCCGTCGACCGTCAGGCCGGAGCCGTCGCGGCGGCCGCAGAGCCAGCCGAGGAGGTCGGCGAGCGGGCCGGTGACCGTGACGTCCGGCTTGTCGGACGCGCGGCCCGTGGTCCACGCGTGCGTGCCGTCGGTGAGGTGGGTCGGGGGGACGTCGGGGTGTCCGTCGAAGCGCTCGACCAGGAAGTCGATCTCCCGCCGGACGAAGTCCTCCGGGAGGTCCTCCAGCTCGTAGCCGGTCCCCAGGTCGACGTGGTGCAGCTCGACCTCGATCCAGCGCCGGAACGGGATCCGGGACGCGGAGTCGACGACCCCGTTGCGCAGTTCCACGGTGCGTGACCAGTCCGCCGGGACGGCACCCGCCTCCTGGAACCTGGCCGCGCTCTCCCGCAGGTCGGCGAGCTGGACATCGAGGGGCCGCGGGGCGTCGCGGTCGATGTCGGCGTCGCGGACGGCCGCCGTCGCGTACATGGGGCGCCCCTCCAGGACGTTCACCAGAGCGTCCGCGTTCCGGGAGAGGTGGGCGAGGACGTGGCCGCGGCTCCAGCCGGGAAGCCGTGACGGCTCGGCCGCAGAAACGTTGTCCAGTCCGGCGGCAGCGCTGAGCACTCGTTCGGTCGCGTCACGTACAGAGGCCAGGTCATGCGCGTGATCAATCATGCTGCTGACCCTAGTCCCGGCACACCTTTGGGTGAAGGTGGTGAAGCAGTGCCGTAAATCGAATGCACGTGCTATATCGTCGGGTCCGGCGTCGGGCATGCTGGAAGGCCGGAGGTTGTTATGCCTCGGCCGGGATTCCGACCGGCGTTGTCAGTGGCTCCCCCTAGTCTGGGAACGACGGGGGCCTCGCCCCTGTCACTTCTCTCAAGAAAGGTGCGGACCGGCGTGGCCGACCGTCTCATCGTCCGTGGCGCGCGCGAGCACAATCTGAAGAATGTCTCGCTCGACCTGCCACGCGACTCGCTCATCGTCTTCACGGGCCTGTCCGGGTCGGGCAAGTCCTCCCTGGCCTTCGACACGATCTTCGCCGAGGGCCAGCGGCGCTACGTGGAGTCGCTCTCCTCGTACGCCCGCCAGTTCCTCGGCCAGATGGACAAGCCGGACGTCGACTTCATCGAAGGTCTCTCCCCGGCCGTCTCCATCGACCAGAAGTCGACCTCGCGCAACCCGCGCTCGACGGTCGGCACCATCACCGAGGTCTACGACTACCTGCGACTGCTCTTCGCGCGCATCGGCAAGCCGCACTGCCCCGAGTGCGGCCGGCCCATCTCGCGCCAGTCGCCGCAGGCCGTCGTCGACAAGGTCCTGGCGCTGCCCGAGGGAAGCCGCTTCCAGGTCCTGTCGCCGCTGGTGCGCGAGCGCAAGGGCGAGTTCGTCGACCTGTTCGCGGACCTCCAGACCAAGGGCTACAGCCGCGCGCGCGTGGACGGCGAGACCATCCAGCTCTCCGAGCCGCCCACCCTGAAGAAGCAGGAGAAGCACACCATCGAGGTGGTCATCGACCGCCTCACGGTGAAGGACTCCGCCAAGCGCCGCCTCACGGACTCGGTGGAGACCGCCCTCGGCCTGTCCGGCGGCATGGTCGTGCTCGACTTCGTCGACCTCCCCGAGGACGACCCCGAGCGCGAGCGCATGTACTCGGAGCACCTGTACTGCCCGTACGACGACCTGTCCTTCGAAGAGCTGGAGCCCCGCTCCTTCTCCTTCAACTCGCCGTTCGGCGCCTGCCCCGAGTGCTCCGGCATCGGCACGCGCATGGAGGTCGACGCCGAGCTGATCGTCCCGGACGAGGACAAGTCCCTGGACGAGGGCGCCATCCACCCCTGGTCGCACGGTCACACCAAGGACTACTTCGGCCGACTCATCGGCGCCCTCGCGGACGCCCTGGGCTTCCGCACCGACATCCCCTTCGCGGGCCTCCCGCAGCGCGCCAAGAAGGCCCTGCTGTACGGCCACAAGACACAGATCGAGGTCCGGTACCGGAACAGGTACGGCCGCGAGCGGGTCTACACGACGCCCTTCGAAGGCGCCGTCCCCTTCGTGAAGCGGCGGCACGGCGAGGCGGAGAGCGACGCCAGCAGGGAGCGCTTCGAGGGCTACATGCGCGAGGTGCCCTGCCCCACCTGCCACGGCACGCGCCTGAAGCCCGTCGTCCTCGCGGTCACGATCATGGACAAGTCGATCGCCGAGATCTCCGGGATGTCGATCAGCGACTGCGCGGAGTTCCTGGGCGCCATGAAGCTCGACGCCCGCGACAAGAAGATCGCCGAGCGGGTCCTCAAGGAGTGCAACGAGAGGCTCCGCTTCCTGGTCGACGTAGGCCTCGACTACCTCTCGCTGAACCGCGCGGCCGGCACGCTCTCCGGCGGCGAGGCCCAGCGCATCCGCCTGGCCACCCAGATCGGCTCCGGCCTCGTGGGCGTCCTGTACGTCCTGGACGAGCCGTCCATCGGCCTGCACCAGCGCGACAACCACCGGCTGATCGAGACCCTGGTCCGGCTCCGCGACATGGGCAACACGCTCATCGTCGTCGAGCACGACGAGGACACCATCAAGGTCGCCGACTGGATCGTCGACATCGGCCCCGGCGCGGGCGAGCACGGCGGCAAGGTCGTGCACAGCGGCTCCCTGAAGGAGCTGCTCGCCAACGACGAGTCGATGACCGGGCAGTACCTGTCCGGCAGGAAGGCCATCCCGCTGCCCGACATCCGGCGCCCGCGCGACCTCTCGCGTCAGCTCACGGTGCACGGCGCCCGGGAGAACAACCTCCAGGACATCGACGTCTCGTTCCCCCTGGGTGTGTTCACCGCGGTCACCGGCGTCTCCGGCTCCGGCAAGTCGACCCTGGTCAACGACATCCTGTACACCCACCTCGCCCGCGAGCTGAACGGTGCGAGGAACGTACCGGGACGGCACACGCGCGTGGACGGCGACGACCTCGTCGACAAGGTGGTGCACGTCGACCAGTCGCCCATCGGCCGCACCCCCCGGTCGAACCCGGCGACGTACACCGGAGTCTTCGACCACGTCCGCAAGCTGTTCGCCGAGACCACCGAGGCGAAGGTGCGGGGCTATCTGCCCGGCCGCTTCTCCTTCAACGTCAAGGGCGGCCGCTGCGAGAACTGCGCGGGCGACGGCACCATCAAGATCGAGATGAACTTCCTGCCGGACGTGTACGTCCCGTGCGAGGTGTGCCACGGCGCCCGCTACAACCGGGAGACGCTGGACGTCCACTACAAGGGCAAGTCCATCGCCGACGTCCTGAACATGCCGATCGAGGAGGCCACGGAGTTCTTCGAGGCGGTCCCCGGGATCGCCCGCCACCTCAACACCCTCAAGGACGTCGGCCTCGGCTACGTCCGGCTCGGCCAGTCCGCGACCACCCTGTCCGGCGGTGAGGCCCAGCGCGTCAAGCTCGCCAGCGAGCTGCAGCGCCGCTCCACCGGCCGTACGGTCTACGTCCTGGACGAGCCGACCACCGGCCTGCACTTCGAGGACATCAGCAAGCTCCTCACGGTGCTCGGCGGCCTGGTCGACAAGGGCAACACGGTCATCGTCATCGAGCACAACCTCGACGTGATCAAGGTCGCCGACTGGGTCGTCGACATGGGTCCCGAGGGCGGCGCGGGCGGCGGGTTCGTCGTCGCCGAGGGCACACCCGAGGAGGTGGCCGCGGTCTCGACCAGCCACACCGGCAAGTTCCTCCGCGAGATCCTCGACGCCGACCGGATCAGCGACGGCGCCCCGGTGAAGGCCCCGCGCAAGACGGCGGCCAAGAAGACCGCGACGGTCGCGGCGAAGAAGGCGGCACCCGCCAAGAAGGCCGCAGCGGCGAAGAAGGCAGCGCCCGCGAAGAAGACGACACGGGCCCGCAAGGCCTGACCGGCCCGGAGCAGCAACAAGACCCGACCGGAGAACGGCGGGAGCACGAACGCGGCGCCCCACGGGACCATCCCCGTGGGGCGCCGCACATGGCGGAGCCTGCGGCCCGCCATCGCCCAACAGCCGCTACAGACCGCCCAGTTCGGAGGCGTACGGCGGTTCCGCACCCGCCCGTGAGCAGGTGACCGCCGCCGCCCGGGCCGCGAACGCCAGCAGCCGGGTCCAGCCGTCCCGGCCCAGCCCGGCCAGCCCCGCCGGAGACAGGGCGTCCCGGGTCGACAGGCCGTGCAGCAGCGCTGCGTTGACGGTGTCACCGGCACCGATCGTGTCCACGACCTCGACCTTCTCGCCCGGCACCGGATGCACCGCGCCGTCCTGCGTGAACGTGGTGAGACCGTCGCCGCCCTGGGTGATCACGACGGCCGAGGGGCCCGCGTCCAGCCACTCGCGCGGGGTGCCGCCCAGCCACAGCGCGTCCTCCTCGGACAGCTTGAGGAGGTTCACGTACGGCAGCCAGCTCTTGAACCGCGCCCGGTAGGCGTCCGCGTCGGGGATCAGACCCGCCCGGATGTTCGGGTCGAGCAGGGTGAACACGCCCTGTTCGGACGCGATCCGCAGCAACTCCTCGTAGGCGGTCGCGCCCGGTTCCAGGACGAGTGAGCAGGTGCCGAAGGACACGGCCGAGGTCTCGGCGGGCAGCGCCGCGGGCACCGCGAAGAGGCGGTCGGCGGTGCCGTCGACGTAGAACGAGTACGTGGCCGAGCCGTGCGCGTCGAGCGTGGCGACGGCGAGGGTCGTCGGCTCCGTGCCGCGCTGCACGTCCAGGACGTCCACGTCGGCCTGCCGCAGCCCGGCGAGAAGGGCCTCGCCGAACGCGTCGCGGGAGACCCGCGAGCAGAAGGCGGTGGGGGAGCCGAGGCGGCCCAGGGCGACGGCGGTGTTGTACGGGCCGCCGCCGAGCGCCGGCTTCAGGGCGGCGAGGGCTCCTGTGCCCTGCGGCACCAGGTCGATCAGGGCCTCACCGGCTACGACGATCACGGGGCGGTTCCTTTCGCGGGCTGGTCGGACGGGGTGGGGGCGGAGTGCGGGGCCGGGCCGGCCGGAGGGGTCGGACCGGCCGGACCGGGTGGACGGGGCGGGTCGGACCGGTCGGACGGCGGTCGGTCCGGGCAGCCGCAGGACGAGCGGTGGACGAAGGCGGACGGCAGGCGTACGACACGGGCGGCCCGGTCCGGCGAGGCGAGCCGGTCCAGCAGGAGCCGTACGGCCTCGGCTCCGATCTCCTTGCTGGGCTGGGCGATGGCGGTGAGCCGGGGCTCGAACAGATCGGCCCAGGCGAAGTCGTCGAAACAGCACAGCGCGAGGTCGCCGGGGACCGACAGACCACGCTCGCGCAGGGCGCGCAGCGCGCCGATGGTCATCGCGTTGTTGGCGGTGATCAGGGCCGTGGGCGGGGCCGCGAGGGACAGCAGCGTCCCGGTGGCCCGCTCGGCGGCGGCCGACTCGGAGTCGCCGTGCGCCAACAGCCTTTCCTCGTACGGGAGTCCGGCGGAGGCCAGGCCGTGCCGGTAGCCGGCGATCCGCTCGCCGGTCGTGCTGAGCCCGGCCAGACCCGCGACGAGGCCGATGCGGCGGTGGCCGAGTTCCGCGAGATGCGTGACGAGGCGTGCCGTCGGCTCGATGTTCTCGGCGCTCACCTGGTCGAAGGGGGCCGCGTCGCCCGGGGGCGTCTCGACCAGCCGGTCGAGGAACACCGTCGGTACGGAGTGCCGGCCGAGGTAGGCGAGCAGCGCGTCCGGGGCCGCCGACGGAGCGACGATCATGCCGTCCACCCGCCGCTCGTGCAGGAGTTGGACGACCGTGCGCTCGTGCTCGGGGTCGTCGTGCGGGTCGGCGATGAGCAGGCTGTAGCCGTGTTCCAGGGCGCCGGCCTCGACCCCCTGGAGGATCTCCGTGAAGTAGGGGTTGCTGATCGCCGACACCGCCAGGCCGATCGAGCGGGTGCGGGACGTCACCAGGGAGCGGGCGAGGGTGTTGGGCGTGTAGCCCAGTTCCTCGATCGCCGTCAGCACGGCCTCCCGGGTGCCCGGCAGCACCGGACGGGTGTCGTTCAGGACGTGCGAGACGGTCGCGACGGACACGCCGGCGCTCCGCGCGACATCGGCCATGGTGGCCATCGCGGGTCCCCTCCCTGAGTCGATGCGGGCCTTCTGGCCGGGAACGTATCCCATTCCGCGCCGCACGTAAACGCTTGCGCAAACGTTTACGTACCGTGAAGGCCAGTTCAGTCGAACCCGGCTCAAAGCGGGCGGAACACCACGGGTATCGTCGCCGTGCACCGACGCCCGCACGGACCTGGACCGAGCGACTCGGACCGTTCGCACGGCCTGCGCGCCGCCCGAAACGACAGCTGGAGACCCCCATGCCCGCCCTCCCAATCCCGAGCCGTCGTATCGTCCTGCGCGGAGCGGCCCTCGCGCCCGTCGCCGGGCTCGGTCTCGCCGCGTGCTCGGGCGGTGACTCGGGGGCCGCGGCTACCCCGACCGCACCCGTGGAGCTGGGTGCGGAGGGCGAGGTCCCCAAGGGGAGCGCGAAGCTGTACCGCGATCAGAACGTGGTGGTCAGCCGGGCCGCGAACGGCACCCTCACGGCGTACAGCACGATCTGCACGCACGCGCAGTGCCCCATCAACAAGCTGGACGGCACGACTCTCATCTGCCCGTGCCACGGCAGCCAGTTCGACGCGATGACCGGCAAGGTGGTGCAGTCCCCGGCGACCGAGCCGCTCCAGGAGCTGAAGGTGACGGCCGCGAACGGGAAGATCGTCGCGGGCCCGGCCGCCTGATCACCGGGGCGCGTGGAGGCCCCGTCCGCTCACTCCCAGTCCCAGCCGATCCCCACGATCCCGGACCGCATGCGCGGCTCGACGAGGTGCACCGAGTGGTGTCCTCCGGCCAGGCGCAGCTCCTGGCGGCCACTGCGCGGGGCCGCCGCCGAGTGCTGGGTGAAGCGGTGGCAGCGCACCGGGAGCGCGTTCTCCTCGAAGCGCACCTGGAGGGCGTACTGGCCGCCCGCGACACCGAAGTCACGGACGTACTCGCGGGAGGGGCCGGCGGTGCCGTCCTCGACGCCGTACCGGAAGAGGAACGTATCTCCGGAGCGGAGCCGGGTGCCGAAGAGGAGTTCGGCGACCAGCATGCCGGTCTCGTGGTGGCGGCGGACGCGGCCGGTGCGGCAGTTCTCCAGGGCGTGCACGGTCATGTGGTCGGGGGCGCAGCCGGGATCCCCGTAGTGGACGGCCATGTAGCGGTCGATGCCGTCCCGGTGGGCCCGGACGATGTGGTGGGACTCGCGGCCGGCCAACTCGCGGTGGGGTCCGACGCGCACGCGCTCGTGCAGCCCGAGGGAGTGCAGACCGGTGTCGAGCGAGGACTCCAGGTCGGCCAGCAGCTGTTCCAGGACTCCGGAGGCCTCGACGAAGGAGCGGTACGAGCGGGCGGCGGGGCGCTGTGCGACGGAGCGCTCCTCGGCCTCGGCGAGCAGCCGGATCAGGGACTCCTCGGGGAGCTGGAGGATCTCCTCCAGTGCCCGTACGGCCCGCAGCGACTCCGGGCGCTGCGGGCGGCGGGCGCCCTGCTGCCAGTAACTCAGGCTGGTGACGCCGACCTTGACCCCGTAGCGCGTCAGATGGTGCTGGACGCGCTGCAGGGGCAGTCCCCGGGCGGCGATGGCGGCGCGCAGCGCGACGTGGAAGGGGCCGCCGCGCAGGGCCGAGTCCAGTTCCGCGGTGGCGACGTCCGCCTGCTGTGTGGCGTGCGGCATGCAGGGGCCCTTTCTGTGAATGTTCACAACGGCTGGTCAGGCCGTTCACGCGAGTCCGCCTCGGGGTCCCCGTCGGCAGGGGGAAGGGTCTTCACATCCGTACGCCGTCATTCACGCCCCGAGTTCCCCCGCATTGAAGCGTGTTGACCAAGTCCCGACAACACCTGTCGCCCATCAGGCATATGTGATCTGGCCCGGTCGCAGTCGTTCCCCTCAGGTCCGCGCGGTCGGTCCGGTGTCGCCCAGCACCTCTCTGATCGCCCGTGCGGACAGGACCGACTTGTGAAGAAAACCGTGTGCGGGGCTGGCGGCGATCAGTTCCTGGAAGTCCTCCCGGGAGTGGGTCGAGATGAGGATCACGGCCGGAACACTGCCCACCAGCCGCCGCGCGACGTCGAAGCCGTTCTCCAGGTCCAGGTCGAGATCGACCAGGACGACGTCGGGGGCCGTCTCCCGGGCCCGGGAGAGGGCGTCCGCGCCCGTCGAGGCGATACCGACGACTTCCACACCGCCGCGTTCCAGCAGGGCGCGAGCCGCCTCCAGGAACCGGGCGCTGTCATCGACGAGGAGACAGCGCAGCGACATGTCCTCAGCTTGCCAACCGATGGTCGCTCGCGCCTTCCAGCTAGCCGGAAAGTGCTGAAGTCCCGCGCTGTGAAAGCGGGTTCAGGTGTACGCACGGCGATGGAGGCACAGCGGGCGGTAGCATGACGGCGCCCCGGGGAGGCCATCACGCCCGGTCGAGTGGGGGGTGTGCCATGAGCGGAACGAGCGCTACGCGCGCGTGGCCTCGCGTCCGCGATCTCCGTCGGCTGCGCAGGACCCTGGTCCCGGGGACGGTGTGCGCGGCCCTGCTGCTGGCCGGGTGCGACGGCACCGGGAGCGATGCCGAGGGAGCGAGCGCGCCCCCGAAGGACACCACCTGCGACGGGAGGATCGACGGCGTCGCGCACATCACGGTGTGGTACCACGCGGGTCCGAGCGGCGAGTTCACCACCCTGCGGAGCCAGGTGAAGGAGTTCAACGCACGGCAGAAACAGGTGCGGGTCGAGCTGGTCACCCTCCCGGAGGACCGCGCCTACACCGCCCTGGTGCTGTCGGCGGCGGCCAGCGGGGACCTTCCCGACCTCCTCGACTTCGACGGCCCGAACCTCTACAGCTACGCCTGGTCGGGCAAGCTCCGGCCGATCGACTCCTGCGTGCCCGCGAGCGTCCGCGCCGACCTCTTGCCGTCGATCCGTCAACAGGGCACCTATGCGGGCAGGTTGTGGGGTGTCGGCACCTTCGACTCGGGCATGGGCCTGTACGTCCGCACGTCCGTGATGAGGAAGGCCGGGATCCGCCTCCCGAGCGGCCCCAAGGACGCCTGGACGGCCACAGAGATGACCGGCATCCTGCGGAGACTCCGCGAGCTGGGCTACAAGGCACCGCTCGACCTGCGGCTCGTCTACTCGCAGCCGGGCCAGGAGTGGAACACGTACGGCTTCGCGCCCGCCGTGTGGTCGGCCGGCGGCGACCTCGTCGAGCCCCGGACCTTCCGCACCGCCGAGGGCTATGTGAACGGTCCGGGTTCGGTCGAGGCGCTCACCGACATGCAGGACTGGGCCAAGGCCGGGCTCATCGACATGGTCAAGGACGACAAGGCGTTCGTCAGCGGCCGCAGCGCGATCTCCTGGTGCGGGCACTGGACCTATCCGGAATTCAACAAGGCCTTCCCCGGGGACGTCACCATCGTCCCGCTGCCCGACTTCGGCCAGGGGACCGCCACCGGCATGGGCTCCTTCCAGTGGGGCGTCCCGGCGGGCAACGCGGACGGTGACGCCGTCTGGCGCTTCCTGTCCTTCCTGCTCCGGCCCGCCCAGGTGCACCGCATGACCCTGGCCAACGGCGCGATCCCCGCCACGGAGAGCGCGATCAGGCTCTCGCCGCAGTACGCGCCCGGCGGCCCCGAACACCTCTTCATCGAGCAGCTCCGCGACGGAGTGGCCCGCCCCAGGCCGCAGACGCCCGCCTACCCGGCGATCACCGACGCCTTCTCCCGGGCCTTCGCGAAGATCATCTTCAACCGGGCGCCGGTCAAGGCGACCCTCGACGAGGCCGCCAGGAAGATCGACCAGGACATCGCGGCGCACGACGGCTACCCGCCGGACACGCCGTGACCGTGGACACCGTGCGGCGGGCGAACCGTGCGTGTGTCCGATGTCGAGGGTCCGATGTTGAGGGAACCGTCCTCCCCAACGCCCTGACGGCCATGGTTGATTGAGGCAGGCTGGGCACGTGACCGACCGTCGTCGACCTTCACCGCCCACGGGCCGCTGAGAGCCCGCCGTGCGTCGCCCCCTGTCCCCGGGCCCGCTCCGTAGGGTGCTTCCAGGGCTCCGCTCCGATCCCGAGCCCGGCCTCGGCCCAGTCACGCCTGCCGCGCTCACCTCGCCCCCGGAGCTGCGCGGCCCTCGCTCCGGCCGCCCCGCCCCGCAGAGTCCCCGTGGACGGCCCCCGAGGCCCGGCAGCGCGCTCCGCGTGCCCTTCCTCGCCCGGCTGCGCGTCGGGCACAAACTGATGCTCCTGGTGCTGCTCCCGGTGACCTGCCTGCTGGCGTTCACCGTGTTCGGCGCGGTTGCCCAGTGGCGCGAGGCCCAGACGATGCGGGACTTCCGTACGGCGACCCGACTGTCCTTCCGGACAACGGCGTTGACCGACGCCATCGCAAGGGAACGCCTCGCCGCGGTGAAGGCCGGGCTGCGGCCGGGACCGGCCACCCTGAAGGAACGCTCCGGCGCGGCGCACGCCACCGACCGGGCACTCGACGCGGCCCTCCGGAGTGCCGCCGGCTGGACCGGACAGCCCGACGTACCGGGCAGGCTCGACGCGCGGAACCGGCAACTGCACTCCCTCAGGGTCCAGTTGGGGACCGGTTCGCTCACCGTGACCCAACTCGCCGCCCAGTACGACACGATCGAGGACGACCTCCTGGAGCTGGCCGCCACTCTGGAGGCAGGCCGGCCCACCCGCGCCTCCGGACAGGCCGCCGACGCCCACATCGCGCTCCTGAACGCCATCGAGGCCGCCGAACGCGAACGCACCGAACTGGCCGTGCTCTTCGACACCCCCGACGCCCCGCACGCCACCGCCACGGACCGCTGGTCGGCCCTGGAGAAGGCGCTCCTGGACGACTTCGGCCGGACCGCGTCCCCCGGCCTCAAAGGCAGGCTCTACGTGGTCCTGCTCCAGCACCCCGGGCTCGTCGTCCGTGCCACCCGCGAGACCCTCGCCGACCCGCACGCCGAGAAGAACTCCTGGCCCACGTACGCCGGTTGGCTGACCGCCTCGACCGGGCGCATCGACGCCCTGCGCGGCATCCAGCACCGGGCCGCCGCCGAGCTGGGCCGCGACGCCGCGAGCGACCTGGACACGGCACGCGCGCGTGAGGCACGCGACCTCGGTGTGTCGCTGGCCGTCCTCGCCGCCGTCACCGTCCTCGCCCTGACCCTGCGCCGGTCGATCACCCGCCCTCTCGGCGAGGTCTCCGCGGGCGCCCGTGCGCTCTCCGAGGGCGACCTGTCGTACGACGTCCGGTACGCGGGCCGGGACGAACTCGGCGTCGTCGCCGACATGTTCAGGGAACTGCGGGTCACCACCGAGCGGCTCGCGGGCGAGATCACCACCATGAACACGGCGATCGACGACAACCGGCTGGGCCACCGCGCGGACGTCGCCGCGTTCGAGGGGACCTGGGCGCAGCTCCTCGGCGGCATGAACGGCACCATGGCCTCCTTCGCCGCGGCCCAGGGGCGGCGCGACAAGGCCGAGCAGGAGCTGGCGAGCATCTTCCACCTCTCCCTGGACCTGCTGTGCATCGCGGACCTGGACGGCCGCTTCAGACGCGTGAACCCCGCCTTCGAGCGGACCCTCGGATATTCCGCCGACACGCTGCTCGGCCGCCCCTGGCTGGAGTTCGTGCACCCGGAGGACCGCGCACGCACGCGTGCCGTCCTCGACCGGCTGGCCGGCGGCGACGCCCTGGCCGAGTTCGAGAACCGCTTCCTGCGGGCCGACGGCACCGAACGCTGGCTCCAGTGGAGCGCCCGCCCGGTCACCGGGGACGGCCTCGTCTACGCCGCCGCACGCGACGTCACCGAGAGCCGCCGCGCCGCCCGCGAACAGACCGCGCTGCGCCGCGTCGCCACCCTCGTCGCGCGCGGGGTGCCACCCCACGAGGTGTTCTCCGAAGTCGCCGACCAGGTGGGCGGCGTCCTGGGCAGCGGCACCGCGGCCGTCCTGCGCTACGGCGCCGACGGGACCTCCACCGTCCTCGGCTCCGCGCACAGCCCGGCCGCCGAGGAGGACACGGCCGCCGCCGCGGAGGTCGCGCGAACCGGTCGCCCCGCGCGCGTGGGCCGTTCGGTGAGTGCCCCCATCGTCGTGGACGACCGCCTGTGGGGTGCCGTCGTCGCGGCCGCCGCGGGACCCGAACCGCTGCCACCGGGCGCCGAGTTCCGGCTCGCCGACTTCACCGAACTCGTCGCCACCGCTCTCGCCAACGCCGACAGCCGCGACCAGCTCACCGCGTCACGCGCGCGCGTGGTCGAGGCGGGGGACGCCTCCAGGCGCCGTATCGAACGCGACCTCCACGACGGCGTACAGCAGCGGCTCGTCTCGCTCCAGCTCGACCTCAGGACGGCCCAGTCGATGCTGGACGAGCAGCCGGAGGAACTCGCCCGGCAGCTGGACCACATCGCAGGCGGCCTCGACGACGCCTTCGCCGACCTGCTGCAGATCGCGCGCGGCATCCACCCGGCGATCCTCTCCAAGGGCGGCCTCGGCCCGGCCCTGCGCGCCTTGGCCCGCCGCTCCGCCGTCCCCGTGGAACTCGACCTGCGCCTGCCCGCGGGACGCCTCCCGGAGCGGATCGAGGTCGCCGTCTACTACGTGACCTCCGAGTGCCTCACCAACGCGGCCAAGCACGCGCGCGCGAGCTTCGTGACGGTGTCCGCGCGGGTCGAGGACGACGTCCTGGAGGTGACGATCGCCGACGACGGGGTGGGCGGCGCCGACCCCGGACACGGCTCCGGGCTCATCGGACTCGTCGACCGCGTCGAGGCGATCGGCGGCAGGCTGCGCGTCACCAGCCCACCAGGGGAGGGCACGACTCTCGCCGTACGACTGCCGCTTCCCCGGACGGAGGAGTGACCGCCCGACGCGTACGCGACAGAGGTCCAGGCCGGGGGAGCCTGGGACCCGGTGCTGTCGTACGCGTCGGGCGGGCCCGGTGCCGTCCTCCTGCGGGCGGACACGGACCGACCGCCGTCGCCGTCGTCCGCCCGTGTCCGCCGCGTCTCCCGCAGCCCTTCCGGCCGGGGGCCGGCACCTCGCCCGGTGCGACCGGTCCGCCCGCGTTCGCACTGCTTCGAGAATCGCCCGGACCCGGCCCCGCGTCTGCACCGTCACCCCCCAATTCCCTTACCGGCTAGCCGTACCCGACCCGGTCCGGCAGGCTGTGCGTGGCGCACGGCACAGGTCGGGCAAGGGGAGCCGGGGACGATGGACGCAGCGGGGCAGACCGCGAAGGGACGGGTCGTCCTCGCGGACGACGACGTCCTGCTCAGGGAGGGCCTCGCGAGCCTGTGCGAACGCCTGGGCTACGAGATCGCGGGCCAGGCGGGCGACGCCGTACGGCTCCTGGAACTGGTCGACGCCGAGCGGCCCGACCTCGCGATCGTCGACATCAGGATGCCGCCCGACCACTCCACCGAGGGCCTGAAAGCCGCCCGCACCATCCGCGAGCGCCACCCCGGCACCGGCATCCTCGTCCTGTCGGCGTTCGTCGAGGTCGAGGAGGCGTTGGAACTCCTGGCCGGCGGCCACAAGGTCGGCTATCTCCTCAAGAGCCGGATCACGGTCGTCGACGAGTTCGTCGAAGCCCTCGACCGCGTCCACAAGGGCGGCTCGGTCGTCGACCCCTCCCTGGTGCAGGAACTGTTCTCGGCGCAGCGCCGCGACGACCCGCTGTCCTGCCTCAGCGCCCGCGAGCGGGAGGTCCTGGCACTGATGGCGGAGGGCCGCTCGAACGCCGGCATAGGCCGCAGACTGTGGGTCACCGAAGGCACCGTCGAGAAGCACGTCCGCAGCATCCTGGGCAAACTCCGCCTTCCGGAGGCTTCCGACGACCACCGCCGTGTGCTGGCGGTCCTCACGTTCCTCGAGTCCCGGTAGGCGTTTCCGAGGAGTTCCCCGGGAGATCCGCCCGGCGCGCCCGGCGTTGTCCACAGCCCCGCCGCGCTGTCACCCCGCGCCAGTAGGGTGTGAAACATGGCCGACCCCTCCAGCTACCGCCCCAGGCCGGGAGAGATCCCGGACTCGCCCGGGGTCTACAGATTCCGCGACGAGCACCGCCGGGTGATCTACGTCGGAAAGGCGAAGAGCCTGCGCCAGCGCCTGGCGAACTACTTCCAGGACCTGGCCGGACTCCACCCGCGCACGCGCACGATGGTCACCACGGCCGCGTCGGTGGAGTGGACGGTGGTGTCCACGGAGGTCGAGGCGCTCCAGCTGGAGTACTCCTGGATCAAGGAGTACGACCCCCGGTTCAACGTCAAGTACCGCGACGACAAGAGCTACCCGTACCTCGCGGTGACGATGAACGAGGAGTACCCGCGCGTGCAGGTGATGCGCGGTCACAAGAAGAAGGGCGTCCGCTACTTCGGGCCGTACGGACACGCCTGGGCGATCCGCGACACCGTCGACCTGCTGCTGCGCGTGTTCCCCGTCCGCACCTGCTCGGCCGGCGTCTTCAAGAACGCGGCGCGCACCGGCCGCCCCTGCCTGCTCGGCTACATCGGCAAGTGCTCCGCCCCCTGCGTCGGCCGCGTCACCGAGGAGGAGCACCGCGAACTGGCCGAGGAGTTCAGCGACTTCATGACCGGCCGCACCGGCACGTACATCCGCCGTCTGGAGAAACAGATGACGGACGCGGCCGAGGAGATGGAGTACGAGCGGGCGGCCCGCCTCCGTGACGACATCGAGGCCCTGCGGAAGGCCATGGAGAAGAGCGCGGTCGTCCTCGCCGACGCGACCGACGCCGACCTGATCGCGGTCGCCGAGGACGAGCTGGAGGCCGCCGTCCAGATCTTCCACGTCCGCGGCGGACGCGTCCGCGGCCAGCGCGGCTGGGTCACCGACAAGGTCGAGGACGTCACCACCCCGGCCCTCGTGGAACACGCCCTCCAGCAGCTCTACGGCGAGGAGACCGGGGACTCCGTCCCCAAGGAGGTCCTCGTCCCGGCCCTGCCCGACCCGCTGGAGCCGGTCCAGCAGTGGCTGACGGACCGGCGCGGGGCGAACGTGTCGCTGCGCATCCCGCAGCGCGGCGACAAGAAGTCCCTCATGGAGACCGTCGCGCGCAACGCCCAGCAGTCGCTGATCCTCCACAAGACCAAGCGCGCCTCCGACCTCACCACCCGCTCCCGCGCCCTGGAGGAGATCTCCGAGGCCCTCGGCCTGGACAGCGCCCCCCTGCGGATCGAGTGCTACGACATCTCGCACCTCCAGGGCGACGACGTCGTGGCGTCGATGGTCGTCTTCGAGGACGGGCTGTCCCGCAAGAGCGAGTACCGCCGCTTCCAGATCAAGGGCTTCGAGGGCCAGGACGACGTCCGCTCCATGCACGAGGTCATCACCCGCCGCTTCCGGCGCTATCTCGCCGAGAAGGAGAAGACGGGGGAGTGGGCCGACGGCGAGGAGCTGAGCGACCTGAAGGACGAGGAGGGCCGCCCCAAGCGGTTCGCCTACCCGCCGCAGCTCGTCGTGGTCGACGGCGGGCAGCCGCAGGTCGCCGCCGCCCAGCGCGCCCTGGACGAGCTGGGCATCGACGACATCGCCGTGTGCGGTCTCGCCAAGCGCCTGGAGGAGGTCTGGCTGCCCGACGAGGACGACCCCGTGGTCCTGCCCCGCACCAGCGAGGGCCTCTACCTCCTCCAGCGCGTCCGTGACGAGGCCCACCGGTTCGCGATCACCTACCAGCGGACCAAGCGGGCCAAGCGGTTCAGGGCGAGCCCCCTGGACGACGTGCCCGGCCTCGGCGAGACCCGCAAACAGGCGCTGATCAAACACTTCGGTTCGGTGAAGAAGCTGCGATCCGCGACAATCGACCAGATCTGCGAGGTTCCGGGCATAGGCCGCAAGACCGCGGAGGCCATCGCCGTGGCCCTCGCCCAGGCGGCCCCGGCCGCACCCGCCGTGAACACGGCGACCGGAGAGATCATGGAAGACACGGAAGACACGGAAGACACGGAAGACACGGAAGACACGGAAGAGACGGAAGCGACGGAAGAGGACGGGACACCCGGGACGACGGCGGGTGCCCCAGGGGAGCCCGTACCCGCGGGAGCCCCGGACGAGCGACGGGGGCAGGACACATGACCGAACAAGAGAAGCAGCCCACAGCGGACCGAGATCGGACGCACAAGGAAGCGGGCGAGGATCGGTCTCCCCAGGAGACGGTCCAGGACGACGGAGCACAGGTGAGTACGGACAGCACGACAGCCGGGGTCCCCGAGCCGGCCATCCCCGAGCTGGTGATCATCTCCGGCATGTCCGGGGCCGGGCGGTCCACCGCCGCCAAGTGCCTGGAGGACCTCGGCTGGTTCGTCGTCGACAACCTCCCGCCCGCCCTGATCCCCACCATGGTCGAGCTCGGCGCCCGCTCCCAGGGCAACGTGGCACGCATCGCGGTCGTGGTCGACGTCCGCGGCCGGCGCTTCTTCGACAACCTCCGCGAGTCCCTCGCCGACCTGGAGGCCAAGCACGTCACCCGGCGGATCGTCTTCCTGGAGTCCTCGGACGAGGCCCTGGTGCGCCGCTTCGAGTCGGTGCGCCGCCCCCACCCCCTCCAGGGCGACGGCCGCATCGTCGACGGCATCGACGCCGAGCGCGAGCTGCTGCGCGAGCTGCGCGGCGACGCCGACCTCGTCATCGACACCTCCAGCCTCAACGTCCACGAACTGCGCGCCAAGATGGACGCCCAGTTCGCCGGCGAGGAGGAGCCCGAACTGCGGGCCACCGTCATGTCCTTCGGCTTCAAGTACGGCCTCCCGGTCGACGCCGACCTCGTCGCCGACATGCGCTTCCTGCCGAACCCGCACTGGATCCCGGAGCTGCGCCCCTTCAACGGCCTCAACGAAGAGGTCTCGGCGTACGTCTTCAACCAGCCCGGCGCCAAGGAGTTCCTCGACCGCTACGCCGAGCTGCTCCGGCTCATCGCGGCCGGCTACCGGCGCGAGGGCAAGCGGTACGTGACGATCGCCGTCGGCTGCACCGGCGGCAAGCACCGCTCGGTCGCCACGGCGGAGAAGCTCGCCGCGCGGCTCGCGGCGGAGGGCGTGGAGACGGTGGTCGTACACCGGGACATGGGACGGGAATGACAGGACGTAGCCCACGGCTGGGCAGGCTGCGCCGCGTGGTGCCCGAAGGACGCACGACCAGGCCCGTGGAGGCCCGTGGCGGCAAGCCGCGCCGACGCGGCACCCAGCCCAAGGTGGTCGCCCTCGGCGGCGGCATGGGACTGTCCGCCTCGCTCACCGCGCTGCGCCGGATCACCGGCGACCTCACCGCCGTCGTCACCGTGGCCGACGACGGAGGCTCCAGCGGCCGTCTGCGCGACGAACTGGGCGTCCTGCCCCCCGGCGACCTCCGCAAGGCGCTGGCCGCGCTCTGCGGCGACGACGACTGGGGCCAGACCTGGGCCCGCGTCATCCAGCACCGCTTCCAGTCCAAGGGCGACCTGCACGAACACGCGGTCGGCAATCTGCTGATCGTCGCCCTGTGGGAGCAGCTCGGCGACCATGTGCAGGCCCTCGACCTGGTCGGCAAGCTGCTCGGCGCGCACGGGCGCGTGCTGCCCATGTCCGCCGTACCGCTGGAGCTGCAGGCCCTCGTCAAGGGGCACGATCCGGCGCGGCCCGACGACGTCGACACCGTCCGGGGGCAGGCGACCGTGGCGCTCACGCCCGGTGAGGTGCAGTCCGTGCACCTCGTGCCGCACGACCCGCCGGCCGTGCCCGAGGCCGTCGCCGCCGTGCTCGACGCGGACTGGGTGGTGCTCGGCCCGGGCTCCTGGTTCTCGTCCGTCATCCCGCACCTGCTGGTGCCGGAACTGCTCGACGCGCTCACCGAGACGAAGGCGCGCCGGGTCCTCTCCCTGAACCTCGCGCCGCAGCCCGGAGAAACCGATGGCTTCTCCCCGCAGCGTCATTTGGAGGTTTTGGGACGACACGCCCCTAAACTCGCCCTGGACGTGGTGCTGGCCGACGAGGCCGCCGTGCCCGACCGAGCGTCGCTCACCGAAGCCGCCAAGCGGCTGGACGCCGCGGTCGAGCTGGCGCCGGTGGCCCGGACCGACGGAACTCCAAGGCACGACCCGGAGCTGTTGGCCGCCGCGTACGACCGTATTTTTCGGATGCATGGAAGGATCGGCCCATGGCGATGACGGCAGCGGTGAAGGATGAGATCTCCCGGCTCCCCGTCACCCGGACCTGCTGCAGGAAGGCGGAGGTCTCCGCCATTCTGCGGTTCGCCGGCGGCCTCCACCTGGTGAGCGGGCGCATCGTGATCGAGGCGGAGCTGGACACCGCGATGGCGGCACGCCGGCTCAAGCGGGACATCCTGGAGATCTTCGGCCACAGTTCCGAGCTGATCGTGATGGCGCCCGGCGGACTGCGCCGCGGCTCGCGTTACGTCGTCCGGGTGGTCGCGGGCGGCGATCAGCTGGCCCGGCAGACGGGCCTCGTGGACGGCCGCGGACGCCCCATCCGGGGCCTGCCCCCGCAGGTCGTCTCCGGGGCCACCTGTGACGCGGAGGCGGCCTGGAGAGGCGCGTTCCTGGCACACGGCTCGCTGACCGAGCCCGGCCGGTCCTCCTCCCTGGAGGTGACCTGCCCGGGCCCCGAGGCGGCGCTCGCGCTGGTCGGCGCCGCCCGCCGGCTGTCGATCGCGGCGAAGGCCCGTGAGGTGCGCGGCGTGGACCGCGTGGTCGTCCGGGACGGTGACGCGATCGGCGCCCTGCTCACCCGGCTCGGCGCGCACGAGTCGGTGCTGGCCTGGGAGGAGCGCCGGATGCGCCGCGAGGTGCGCGCCACGGCGAACCGTCTCGCCAACTTCGACGACGCCAACCTCCGCCGCTCGGCCCGCGCGGCCGTGGCGGCGGGCGCCCGGGTGCAGCGCGCCCTGGAGATCCTCGCCGACGAGGTCCCCGAGCACCTGGCGGCGGCGGGACGGCTCCGCATGGACCACAAGCAGGCCTCCCTGGAGGAGCTGGGCGCCCTCGCCGACCCGCCGCTCACCAAGGACGCCGTGGCCGGCCGTATCCGCCGGCTGCTGGCGATGGCCGACAAGCGCGCCCAGGACCTCGGCATCCCGGGCACGGAGTCGAGCATCACCGAGGAGATGGCCGACAACATGGTCGGCTGACCTCCGGGACGCCGACGGACCCTCAACACGCCGGTGCGGACGCCCGATTCGGGGCGTCGGCACCGGCGTTCCGTCGTGGCGGTCCTCCCGGGCGGCCACTGACGAGCCGTCACCATGTCGTTGCCGAACCCTGTTCGGTGCTGACGGCCGATCAAGTCGGTTGCGCGGAAGGCCCGTACAGGGTCGGACGGCCAAGGGCCCGTACGGAGAAGAGCCCCGTTTATCTCCCCTTGAGGCGCCCTTGACTCGATCATGAAGTGTCATGAGCCTGGCAACAGTTCGCTGCTGTGGCGAACCGTTGCCAGGGGGTTTCATGAGACACAGAGCGAGATCGATCCTCGCTGTCGGCGCGCTCCTGATCGCAGGCGCGAGCATCGCACCCATCGCCCAGGCGCAGGGCGGGAGTTCCGCGAAGTCCGACCCGGACGAGGTCAAGGTCTTCCGCGCCGACGTCACCCAGCAGCAGATACCCCTGCTCCTGAAGGCCGGACAGGACGCCCACGAACTCGGCGACAACCGGTTCTCGGCCTCCGGCAGGACCGCCGTGGAGGTCTACCTCACCGACCGGCAGGCCGAGAAGCTGGAGAAGCAGGGCGTCGGCCTCACCGAGCACACGCTGACGGCCAAGGCCGAGACGCGCGTCGAGGACGCGGCGCAGGGCGTGTTCCGCCCGTACAGCGGAAGCGGCGGGCTGAAGGAGGAGATCGTCAGGACCGGGCAGGCCAACCCCGGTCTCACCAAGGTCGAGTCCATCGGCAGGACGATCGACGGCCAGGACATCCTCGCGCTCAAACTGACCAAGAACGCGAAGAAGACCAAGGACGGCTCCAAGCCCTCGGTGCTGTACGTGTCCAACCAGCACGCGCGCGAGTGGATCACGCCGGAGATGACCCGCCGGCTGATGCACTACTACCTGGACAACTACACGACCGACAAGCGCATCAAGAAGATCGTCGACTCCACCGAGCTGTGGTTCGTGCTGTCGGCCAACCCGGACGGCTACGACTACACGTTCCGGAGCAGCGACACGCGCCTGTGGCGCAAGAACCTGCGGGACGTCAACGGCGACGGCACCATCTCCACCGGCGACGGCGTCGACCTCAACCGCAACTTCGGCTACAAGTGGGGCTACGACGACGAGGGCTCGTCCCCCAACCCCACCAGTGAGACCTACCGGGGCGCGAGCCCGAACTCGGAGCCGGAGACCGCCGCCCTCGACGCCTTCGAGAAGCGCGTCGGCTTCACCTACGGCATCAACTACCACTCCGCCGCCGAACTCCTCCTCTACGGGGTCGGCTGGCAGGTCGCGACGCCCACCCCGGACGACGTCCTCTACAAGGCGCTCGCCGGCACCCCGGACAACCCGGCGATCCCGGGTTACCACTCGCAGGTCTCCTCGGAGCTGTACACGACCAACGGCGAGGCGGACGGCCACGCCTCGAACGTCAACAAGATGTCGATGTTCACCCCCGAGATGTCGACCTGCCAGACCGCGTCGAACATCGACCCGAACGACGCCTGGAACGCGGCCGACTGCCAGTCCGTCTTCAACTTCCCCGACGACGAGAAGCTGATCCAGGACGAGTTCGAGAAGAACATCCCCTTCGCGCTCTCCGTCGCCGAGACCGCCGCCCACCCCGACCAGCCGACCTCGTCGGTCGGCCTCGGCGCCGCCGACTTCACCCCGGCCGCCTTCTCCACCTCGTACGCGCGCGGCGCCGACCAGGAGGTCTCCGTCGTCGTACGGAAGTCCGTACGCGACAAGGAACTCAAGTACCGCGTCAACGGCGGCCGTACGCAGGACACGGCCCTCAGGCCCTGGAAGGGCGGCCGGACCTACGGCGGGGACGACAACCTGTACTTCGACGAGTACCGGGCCAAGGTCGAAGGCGCCGACCCGGGCGACAAGGTCGAGGTGTGGTCCACCGGCCGGACGAAGGCGGGGAAGCCCACCTCCAGCACCCACTTCACGTACACGGTGGCCCGGCGGCCCGCGGCCGACACCCTCGTGGTCGCCGAGGAAGGAGCCGCCGCCACCCAGGCGCAGACCTACGTCGACGCGCTGAAGGCCGACGGCCGCAAGGCGGCCGTCTGGGACGTCGCCACCCAGGGCGCGCCCGACGCGCTCGGCGTGCTCGACCACTTCAGGACCGTCGTCCACTACTCGGGCACGGCGGGACCGGGCAACGACACCCAGCTCCAGCTGCGCGCCTTCCTCAACGAGGGCGGCAAGCTGATCGAGGCCGGCGAACTCGCCGGCGGCTCCGTCGACCTCGGCGACGGCACCCCCTCGAACGACTTCAGCCAGTACTACCTGGGCGCCTACTCGCGTACGTCCACCCCCGGGGCCACCGGTTTCAACGGCTCCGGCAAGCTCGCCGGCGTCACCGGACCGCTCGGCGGCGCGCCCGGCAACCCGCTGGACCGGGCCGGTACCTACAGCGTCACCTCCGACTCGCTGGCGCCCGCCACCTACCCGCAGTTCGCGAGCGCGGGGGCCGGCCAGTTCGCCGGGACCGTCAACCCGTACGGGCCCTACGCGGGCTCCTACATGGCCGCCGCCGTCCACACCGACGACGCCTACAAGCGCCTCACCCGCACCATCGACCTCACCGGCGTCAGCGCGGCCGACAAGCCCACGCTGCGCAGCGAACTGCTGTGGGACACCGAGCCCGGCTACGACCACGCCGTGGTCGAGATCCACACCACCGGGGGCGACGACTGGACCACGCTCCCGGAGATCGGCGGCGCCACCAGCACCGCCCTGCCGTCCGAGTGCGAGGCCGGCTTCCTGGTCGCCGAGCACCCCTGGCTCAAGCACTACCTGACCTTCTCCCCCTCCGGCTGCACCGCGACCGGCACCACCGGCACGTGGAACAGCTTCACCGGCGCCTCCGACGGCTGGCAGCAGGTCGGCTTCGACCTGAGCGCCTACGCGGGCAAGTCGGTCCAGGTGTCGCTGAGTTACATCACCGACCCGGGCTCCGGCGGTCACGGCGTCCTCGCCGACGACACCTCGCTCGTCCTGGGCGGCACGGCGACCCAGACCGAGGGCTTCGAGACCTCCCTCGGCGCCTGGAGCGTCACGGGACCGCCCCCGGGCAGCCCGGCCGTCCTGAAGGACTGGACGCGCACCGGAGCCCTGTTCCAGACGTACGGCGCGGTCACCACCGACCGCACCGTGCTGCTCGGCTTCGGACTGGAGCAGGTCACCTCGGCCGCCGACCGTGCGGCCCTGCTCAAGAAGGCCCTGACGGCCCTTCGGGGCTGACCCGGTGTGACGATGTCATGAACATCCAGGGCGGTCCGTACCCCTACTGGCGGGTACGGACCGCCCTGCGGTGTATGGGGCATCTCGATGTCACCACGGAGGCCTCAGGGAGGTAGGGTCGTAGGCGGTCGGGGACATCCCATACAGCTCGCCGGATTCGAACCCGGCGTACCAACGAGGAGATCGGTTCGTGACGATCCGCGTAGGCATCAACGGCTTTGGCCGCATCGGTCGTAACTACTTCCGCGCGCTGCTGGAGCAGGGTGCTGACATCGAGATCGTGGCTGTCAACGACCTGGGTGACACCGCGACCACCGCTCACCTGCTCAAGTACGACACCATCCTGGGCCGCCTCAAGGCCGAGGTGTCGCACACCGAGGACACCATCACCGTCGACGGCCACACCATCAAGGTGCTGTCCGAGCGCAACCCCGCCGACATCCCGTGGGGCGACCTCGGCGTCGACATCGTCATCGAGTCGACCGGCATCTTCACGAAGAAGGCCGACGCCGAGAAGCACATCGCCGGCGGCGCCAAGAAGGTCCTCATCTCGGCTCCGGCCAAGGACGAGGACATCACCATCGTGATGGGCGTCAACCAGGACAAGTACGAGCCGGCGAACCACCACGTCATCTCGAACGCCTCCTGCACCACCAACTGTGTGGCGCCGATGGCCAAGGTTCTCGACGAGAACTTCGGCATCGTCAAGGGCCTGATGACGACGGTCCACGCCTACACGAACGACCAGCGCATCCTGGACTTCCCGCACAAGGACCTGCGCCGCGCCCGCGCCGCCGCCGAGAACATCATCCCGACGACGACCGGCGCCGCCAAGGCGACCGCCCTCGTGCTCCCGCAGCTCAAGGGCAAGCTCGACGGCATCGCGATGCGCGTCCCGGTCCCGACCGGCTCGGCCACCGACCTGGTCGTGACGCTGGCCCGCGAGACCACCAAGGACGAGGTCAACGCCGCGTTCAAGAAGGCCTCCGAGGACGGCGACCTCAAGGGCTACCTGGTGTACACCGAGGACGAGATCGTCTCCTCGGACATCGTCAGCGACCCGGCCTCCTGCACCTTCGACGCCTCCCTGACCATGGTCCAGGAGGGCAACACGGTGAAGATCCTCGGCTGGTACGACAACGAGTGGGGCTACTCCAACCGCCTCGTCGACCTCACGGTCTTCGTCGGCGGCCAGCTCTAACTCCCGGAGCAGGCAACTCGATGTGAGTCAGGGCTCGGGCAGCGCACGCCGCGCTGCCCGGGCCCTGTACTACGTAGTGATCGATCAGCCCTCTCGGATCTGAAGAGCCCTCCCTAGGAGTCCCTTTATGAAGACGATCGACGAACTTCTCGCCGAAGGCGTGGACGGCAAGCGGGTCTTCGTCCGCGCCGACCTCAACGTCCCGCTGGCCGACGGCCTCATCACCGACGACGGCCGCATCCGCGCCGTGCTGCCCACCATCAAGGCCCTCGCCGAGGCGGGCGCCAAGGTGATCGTGGCCTCGCACCTGGGCCGCCCCAAGGGCGCCCCGGACCCGGCCTTCTCCCTCCTCCAGCCGGCCGAGCGCCTCGCCGAACTCCTGGGCGCGCCGGTCGCGTTCGCCCAGGACACCGTCGGCCCCGCCGCCCACGACGCGGTCCGCGGCCTGGAGCCCGGCCAGGTCGCGGTCGTCGAGAACCTGCGCTTCAACGCGGGCGAGACCTCCAAGGACGACACCGAGCGCGGCGAGTTCGCCGACCAGCTCGCCGCCTTGGCGGACATCTACGTGGGCGACGGTTTCGGTGCCGTGCACCGCAAGCACGCCTCCGTGTACGACCTCCCGGCCCGGCTGCCGCACTACGCCGGCTACCTCATCGCCACCGAGGTCGGCGTCCTGAAGAAGCTCACCGAGGACGTCAAGCGGCCCTACGTGGTGGCGCTCGGCGGCTCCAAGGTCTCCGACAAGCTCGCCGTCATCGACCAGCTGCTCGGCAAGGCCGACCGCATCCTCATCGGCGGCGGCATGGCCTTCACCTTCCTCAAGGCCAAGGGCTACGAGATCGGCGCCTCCCTGGTCCAGGACGACCAGATCCCCGCCGTCACCGAGTACGTCGAGCGCGCCGAGAAGAACGGAGTCGAGCTGGTCGTCCCGGTCGACGTCGTGACCGCGTCCGCCTTCCCCGACCTGAAGACGAAGGCCCCGTCCCACCCCACCACCGTCGCCGCGGACGCCATCCCCGCCGACCAGATGGGCCTCGACATCGGTCCCGAGACCGGTGCCCTGTACGCCTCGAAGCTCGCCGACGCGGCCACCATCTTCTGGAACGGCCCGATGGGCGTCTTCGAGCACCCCGACTACGCCGAGGGCACCAAGGCGGTCGCCCAGGCCCTTCTCGACTCGCAGGCCTTCACGGTCGTCGGCGGTGGCGACTCCGCCGCGGCCGTCCGCATCCTGGGCTTCGACGAGACCGCATTCGGCCACATCTCGACCGGCGGCGGCGCCTCCCTCGAATACCTCGAGGGCAAGACGCTCCCCGGCCTCGCCGCACTGGAGGACTGACCTTAATGAGCACGCGCACGCCGATCATGGCGGGCAACTGGAAGATGAACCTCAACCACCTCGAGGCCATCGCCCACGTCCAGAAGCTCGCCTTCGCCCTCGCGGACAAGGACTACGAGGCCGTCGAGGTCGCCGTCCTGCCGCCCTTCACCGACCTGCGCTCCGTGCAGACCCTGGTCGACGGCGACAAGCTCAAGATCAAGTACGGCGCCCAGGACATCTCGGCGCACGACTCGGGCGCCTACACCGGCGAGATCTCCGGTGCGATGCTGGCCAAGCTCAAGTGCACCTACGTGGCCGTCGGCCACTCCGAGCGCCGCCAGTACCA
Source organism: Streptomyces sp. NPDC090083 (assembly GCF_044747445.1). Lineage (NCBI taxonomy): Bacteria > Bacillati > Actinomycetota > Actinomycetes > Kitasatosporales > Streptomycetaceae > Streptomyces > Streptomyces sp. NPDC090083. Next base: position 291,079 of record NZ_JBIVED010000007.1, read on the forward strand.
CGCCGAGACCGACGAGGTCGTCAACGCCAAGGTGAAGGCCGCGTACAAGCACGGCCTGACCCCGATCCTCTGCGTCGGCGAGGAACTCGACGTCCGCGAGGCGGGCAACCACGTCGCCCACACGCTCGCCCAGGTCGAGGGCGGCCTCAAGGACGTCCCGGCCGAGCAGGCCGAGACGGTCGTCATCGCGTACGAGCCCGTCTGGGCCATCGGCACCGGCAAGGTCTGCGGCTCCAGCGACGCCCAGGAGGTCTGCCAGGCCATCCGCGGCAAGCTCGCCGAGCTGTACACCCAGGAGCTGGCCGACCAGGTCCGCATCCAGTACGGCGGCTCGGTCAAGTCCGGCAACGTCGCCGAGATCATGGCCCAGCCCGACATCGACGGCGCCCTGGTCGGCGGTGCCTCGCTGGACGCCGACGAGTTCGTCAAGATCGCGCGCTTCCGCGATCAGTGAGGCTGACCGTGTGTAGGCGGTAGCCGCGATCCGTCGTACCCTTGCGGGGGCATGGCGTCAGCCGCCGTGCCCCTGTCGTCCATCCGAATCCGAGGAAGTTGGTCCAGCCGTGGTTTTGGGGTTCTCGATCGCCCTGATCGTCTTCAGCCTGCTGCTGATGCTGCTGGTGCTGATGCACAAGGGGAAGGGCGGCGGTCTCTCCGACATGTTCGGTGGCGGCATGGCGTCGTCCGTCGGTGGCTCTTCGGTCGCCGAGCGCAACCTGGACCGCATCACCGTGGTCCTCGGTCTGCTCTGGTTCGCCTGCATCGTCGTGCTCGGTCTGCTGATGAAGACGAACTGACCGCACGTTCCTTCGCACATTCCGTACGTAAGGCCCCATGTTCGGTACGCGCAGCTGAGCGCGGCCTATCATGGGGCTTGCGTCTAGGTGTAGGGGCTGTAACTCCAACCACTGGACGCGCGTTGGGCCTTACGTAGACTGAGGCGCTCGCAACGGAGCGAAACGCCGACTCGCTTCGCGGCACCATCACGCAGGGAGTTACGACCGTGGCAAGTGGCAACGCGATCCGTGGAAGCCGGGTCGGGGCGGGGCCGATGGGCGAGGCCGAGCGTGGCGAGTCCGCGCCCCGGCTGCGCATCTCCTTCTGGTGCTCCAACGGGCACGAGACGCAGCCCAGCTTCGCCAGCGACGCGCAGGTTCCCGACACCTGGGACTGCCCGCGCTGCGGCTTCCCGGCCGGACAGGACCGGGACAACCCGCCGGACCCGCCGCGCACCGAGCCCTACAAGACGCACCTCGCGTATGTACGGGAGCGGCGCAGCGACGCGGACGGCGAGGCGATCCTCGCCGAGGCGCTCGCCAAACTGCGCGGAGAGATCTAGGAGTTGAACCGGCCGGACGCCCACGAGGTGTCTGGCCGGAGCTGTCTCTCCCCCCGGCGGCCGACGGCCTCCGGACCGATTGTCAGTGCTGCCCTCTACGGTGTGTGACGTGACGGACCGTGAGGGGGAGTGGTGGCGACGACGGCCGAGGTGACGGGCAGTCATGCGCCCGCGTGGCACGGGGGGTTCGGGCGGCTGTGGAGCGCGGCCGTGGTGTCGCGCTTCGGCGACGCGCTGCGCGGATCGGCGCTGCCGCTGCTCGCCGTGTCGCTGACGCACCGGCCCCTGCTCATCGCGTCCGTCACCGCCTGCGGCTATCTGCCCTGGATCGTCTTCGGCCTGCTCGGCGGCGCGCTCGCGGACCGGGTGGACCAGCGGCGCGCGATGTGGCGGGTGGACGCGGTCCGCGGACTGCTCGTCGCCGCCTTCGCCGCGGCCGTCGCGCTCGGCCAGGCCTCGATCCCCCTGCTCATGGCACTGGCCTTCGCGCTGACCACCCTGCAGACCCTCTTCGACAACGCCGCCACGGCCCTGCTTCCCGCCCTGGTGGACCGGTCGGCGCTCGGCACCGCCAACGCCCGGCTGATGACCGGGCAGAAGATCGCGGGCGGTCTGCTGGGGGCGCCCGTGGTGCCGGCGCTGATCGTCGCGGGGGCCGCCGCCCCCTTCGCGGCCGACGCCGTGACCTTCCTGGTCGCCGCCGCACTGGTCGCCTCGCTGCGGATGCCCGCGCCCGCCGGGGGAGCGGGACCCGGGGGCGCAGCGCCGCGCGGCCCGAGACCGGCGGGCAGCACCCTGCGCGCGGAGATCGCCGAGGGACTGCGCACCCTGTGGCACGACCGGGCCCTGCGCGGCCTGTGCGCCGCCACCGCCCTGTGCAACATCGGCATGGGCGCCCTGATCGCCACCCTGGTCGTCCTGGTGACCGGCCGGCTGCACGCGGGCACCGTCGGCTACGCGGCGGTGACCACCGCGTTCACGGTCGGCGGCCTGGCCGGGGGAGTGCTGCACCGGCGGATCACCGACCGGCTCGGCCCTTTGCGGGCCGTACTGCTCGCGGGTCTCGTGCAGACCGGAGCGCTCGTCGTCATGGGCACCGTGCGCAGCCTGGCCGCGGTCGTGGCGGCCATGGCGGCCTTCGGCGTCATGAGCATGGTGTGGAACGTCAGCACGACCACGCTGATGCAGCAGCGCACCCCCATCGACCTGCTGGGCCGGGTCGGCTCGGCCTTCCGGACCCTGGCCGCGGCCGGGGCGCCGCTGGGCGCGCTCCTCGGCGGGGCCGTCGCGACCGCCTGGGGACCGAACACGCCCGCGCTGCTCACCGCGGGTTTCTTCGTGCTGTCGGTCCTGGCACTGATACCGGCGGTCAAGCCGGACGTACCTGTTGTTGCCCGGGTGGACGACGCGACGACAGCTCGCGTCACGGGCTGATCAATTAGGTTGGAACAGGCCCGCAGGTCGTAGGAAAGAAGGCTGAAGTCGCAATGAACGCAGACGGCCGTACCAGGCTCAACCAGACGCCCGAGTGGACCGCTCTGGCCAAGCACCGCGAGGAGCTCGGCGAGGTGCGGTTGCGGGAGCTGTTCGCCGCGGATCCCGGGCGCGGCACCGGCTACACGCTCACGGTCGGTGACCTGCACCTCGACTACTCGAAGCACCTCGTCACCGACGAGACGCTGCGGCTGCTGCACGCGCTGGCCGCCGCCACGGACGTGTTCGGTCTCCGGGACGCCATGTTCCGCGGTGAGAAGATCAACGTGACCGAGGAACGCGCGGTCCTGCACACCGCTCTGCGCGCGCCGCGTGACGCGGTGGTCGAGGTCGACGGCGAGAACGTGGTGCCGCAGGTCCACGCGGTGCTCGACAAGATGGCCGGCTTCGCGGACCGGGTCCGCTCCGGCGAGTGGACCGGTCACACCGGCAGGCGCATCAGGAACGTCGTCAACATCGGGATCGGCGGCTCCGACCTCGGTCCGGCGATGGCCTACGAGGTGCTGCGCAGCTTCACGGACCGCGGTCTGACGGTCCGGTTCGTGTCGAACGTGGACGGCGCCGACCTGCACGAGGCGACCCGCGACCTCGACGCGGCGGAGACGCTGTTCATCATCGCCTCGAAGACGTTCACCACCATCGAGACGATCACCAACGCGACCTCCGCCCGTGACTGGCTCCTCAGCGAGCTGAAGGCCGGTCAGGACGCCGTCGCCAAGCACTTCGTGGCGCTGTCGACGAACGCCGGGAAGGTGTCGGACTTCGGTATCGACACGGACAACATGTTCGAGTTCTGGGACTGGGTCGGCGGACGCTACTCGTACGACTCGGCGATCGGTCTCTCCCTGATGATCGCCATCGGCCCGGACCGCTTCCGCGAGATGCTCGACGGCTTCCACCTCGTCGACGAGCACTTCCGCACCGCACCCGCCGAGTCCAACGTGCCGTTGCTGCTGGGTCTGTTGGGCGTCTGGTACGGCAACTTCCACGACGCCCAGTCGCACGCCGTACTGCCGTACAGCCACTACCTCTCCAAGTTCACCGCGTATCTGCAGCAGTTGGACATGGAGTCGAACGGCAAGTACGTCGGCCGGGACGGCCAGGAGGTCGACTGGCAGACCGGGCCCGTGGTGTGGGGCACCCCGGGCACCAACGGTCAGCACGCGTACTACCAACTCATCCACCAGGGCACGAAGTTGATCCCGGCGGACTTCATCGGCTTCGCCGAGCCGGTGGCCGAGCTGAGTGACGGGCTCACGGCGCAGCACGACCTGCTGATGGCCAACTTCTTCGCCCAGACGCAGGCGTTGGCGTTCGGCAAGACGCCCGACGAGGTGCGCGCGGAGGGCGTGCCCGAGGAGCTGGTGCCGCACAAGACGTTCAAGGGCAACCACCCCACGACGACCGTCCTCGCCCGCGAGCTGACCCCCTCCGTGCTCGGCCAGCTGATCGCCCTCTACGAGCACAAGGTGTTCGTCCAGGGCGCGGTCTGGAACATCGACTCCTTCGACCAGTGGGGCGTCGAACTCGGCAAGGTCCTTGCCAAGCGCGTCGAACCCGCCCTCACCGACGGCGCCGACGTACCGGGCCTGGACGCGTCGACGACCGCCCTGGTCGCCAAGTACCGCGAGCTGCGCGGGCGTTGAGACAGCGAAGAGCCCGTACGACCGAGGTCGTACGGGCTCTTCGGCAGGGTGCCGGCCGCGCCGGTGTCAGGCGGACGCCGGCGGATACAGCGCGCGGGGCAGCTGGGAGGCCGCCGCCGCGTCGAGCAGCCACAGGGTGCGGGAGCGGCCCTGGGCACCGGCGGCCGGTGCCTGGATCTCGCCCGCGCCCGACAGGGCGATCGCCGCGGCCTCGGCCTTGTCCTCGCCGGCCGCGAGCAGCCACACCTCGCGGGCCGACCGGATCGCCGGCAGGGTCAGCGTGATCCGGGTCGGCGGCGGCTTGGGCGCGCCGTGCACGCCGACGACCGTGCGCTCGGTCTCCCGTACGGCGGGCAGCTCCGGGAAGAGCGACGCCACATGGGTGTCCGGGCCGACGCCCAGCATCAGGACGTCGAAGGCCGGGACCGAGCCGTGGTTCTCGGGACCGGCGGACCGGGCGAGTTCCTCGGCGTAACCGGCCGCGGCCGCGTCCACGTCGTTGCCGTGGAGACCGTCCGACGCGGGCATGGCGTGCACGCGCTTCGGGTCCAGCGGCACCGCGTCGAGCAGTGCCTCACGGGCCTGGGTGACATTGCGCTCGGGGTCGCCCTCGGGCAGGAACCGCTCGTCGCCCCACCACAGGTCGAGACGGCCCCAGTCGACGGCGTCCCGGGCGGGCTGACCCGCCAGGGCTGCCAGCAGACCGTTGCCGTTGCGCCCGCCGGTGAGCACGATCGAGGCGTAGCCGCGCGAGGCCTGCGCGTCCACGATCTTCGTGATCAGCCGGGCCGCGGCGGCCTGGGCCATCAGTTCCTTGTCGCGGTGGACGACGAGCTGAGGAGTGCTCACTGCGGATCAGCCTTCTTCACCGGGGGCATCTTCGCGGGGGTGGGCCGGTCGGCGTCCCCGCTCTCGGAGGCGGCGGGCTGCACTCCGGTCGCCGCCGGGTCCCCCACCGCGCGTACCGGCAGCGCGGGCGTCGGCTGAGCCGCCGCCTCGGCCCGTTCCGCCGCCGACTGGATACCGCCCAGCCGGTCCACGCCGAACCGCAGCGCGGACGCGTAGGTGTCGTCCGGGTCGAGCCTGCGCAGCTCCTCCGCGAGGAGTTCGGACGTCTCGCGGCGCTTGAGCGCCACCGCGCGGTCCGGCTGGCCGGGCAGTGCCAGGGTGGCCATCGCCCCGTCGGACCGGTGCAGGGTGATCGGGCCGCCGGTCGTCTCCAGGCGCACCTGGGTCAGACCGGGACCCGCGGAGACCGCTCGCCGGACGTGCACGTGGAGGCGGTCGGCGAGCCACATCGCGAGCAGTTCGACGCTCGGGTTGGACTCCTCGCCCGCCACCTCGGCGGAGACGATCTCCGAGGAGACCTGGTCGAGCGCGGCGGCCAGCATCGAACGCCACGGGGTGATCCGGGCCCAGGCCAGGTCGGTGTCGCCCGGCTCGTAGCTCTCGGCGCGGGACCGCAGCTCGTCGACGGGCTTCTCCGCCGCGTAGCTGTCGGTGACCCGGCGCTGGCTCAGGGCCCCCAGCGGGTCGTTCGCCGGGTCGCGGGGCGCGTCCACCGACCACCAGACCACCACCGGCGCGTCCGGCAGCAGCAGCGGCAGCACCACGGACTGGGCGTGGTCGGAGACCTCGCCGTAGAGCCGCAGGACGACCGTCTCGCCGCTGCCCGCGTCCGCGCCCACCCGTACCTCGGCGTCGAGGCGGGACTGGGTGCGGTTGCGGGACGAGCGCGAGACGCGCTTGATGACCACGAGCGTGCGCGAGGGGTGCTCGTGCGACGCGTCGTTGGCGGCCTTCAGCGCGTCGTAGGCGTTCTCCTCGTCCGTGACGACGACGAGGGTGAGCACCATGCCGACGGCGGGAGTGCCGATGGCGCGGCGGCCCTTGACGAGCGCCTTGTTGATCTTGCTGGCAGTGGTGTCGGTGAGGTCTATCTTCATGGCCGGCGCCAGCTCCGTCCCTCTCGTGCGAGCATTTCGTCCGCCTCGACCGGACCCCACGTCCCGGACTGGTACTGCGCGGGCTTGCCGTGCTTGTCCCAGTACTGCTCGATCGGGTCGAGGATCTTCCAGGACAGCTCGACCTCCTCCGTGCGCGGGAAGAGGTTCGAGTCGCCGAGCAGGACGTCGAGGATGAGCCGCTCGTACGCCTCCGGGCTGGACTCCGTGAACGACTCGCCGTAGGCGAAGTCCATGGACACGTCCCGGATCTCCATCGAGGTGCCGGGCACCTTGGAGCCGAAGCGGACCGTGACGCCCTCGTCGGGCTGGACGCGGAAGACGATCGCGTTCTGGCCCAGCTCCTCCGTCGCCGTGTGGTCGAAGGGGGAGTGCGGGGCGCGCTGGAAGACCACCGCGATCTCCGTGACGCGACGGCCGAGACGCTTGCCGGTGCGCAGGTAGAAGGGGACGCCCGCCCAGCGGCGGTTGTCGACCTCGACCTTGATCGCGGCGTACGTGTCGGTCTTCGACTTGGGGTCGATGCCGTCTTCCTGGAGGTAGCCGACGGCCTTCTCGCCGCCCTGCCAGCCCTCGGCGTACTGCCCGCGGACCGTGTTCTTCCCCAGGTCCTTCGGCAGCCGTACCGCGCCGAGCACCTTCTCCTTCTCGGCGGCCAGCGCGTCGGCGGAGAAGGAGGAGGGCTCCTCCATCGCGGTGAGCGCCATCAGCTGGAGCAGGTGGTTCTGGATGACGTCACGGGCGGCGCCGATGCCGTCGTAGTACCCGGCCCGGCCGCCGATGCCGATGTCCTCGGCCATGGTGATCTGCACGTGGTCCACGAAGGACCGGTTCCAGATCGGCTCGAACATCGTGTTGGCGAAGCGGAGCGCCAGGATGTTCTGGACGGTCTCCTTGCCGAGGTAGTGGTCGATGCGGAAGACCTGGTCCGCGGCGAACACCTCGTGCACGACCTTGTTGAGGTCCTCGGCCGACTTGAGGTCGTGGCCGAAGGGCTTCTCGATGACCGCGCGCCGCCAGGAACCGCCCTCCTGGTCGGCCAGGCCGTGCTTCTTCAGCTGCTGGATGACGACCGGGAAGGAACGCGGCGGCACCGACAGGTAGAAGGCGAAGTTGCCGCCCGTGCCCTGCGCCTTGTCCAGCTCGTCGATCGTGTCGCGCAGCCGCTCGAACGCGTCGTCGTCGTCGAAGGTGCCCTGGACGAAGCGCATCCCCTGGACGAGCTGCTGCCAGACCTCCTCACGGAACGGCGTGCGCGAGTGCTCCTTGACCGCGTCGTGGACCTCCTGCGCGAAGTCCTCGTGGGCCCATTCGCGCCGGGCGAAGCCGACGAGGGAGAAGCCCGGCGGCAGCAGACCCCGGTTGGCGAGGTCGTACACGGCGGGCATCAGCTTTTTACGTGACAAATCGCCGGTGACGCCGAAGATGACCAGGCCCGACGGCCCCGCGATACGCGGGAGCCGTCGGTCGGCGGGGTCACGAAGCGGATTCGCCCCGGAACCGGAATGAGGAGCCAAGGTCTCAGCCCTCCGAAGGGGCGAGGCGCGAAAGCTCCGCCTCGGTCGACTTGAGCAGGTCGGTCCAGGCCGCCTCGAACTTCTCGACGCCCTCGTCCTCCAGCAGCTGCACCACCTCGTCGTACGAGATGCCGAGCGCCTCCACGGCGGCCAGCTCGGCGCGGGACTGCTCGTACGTGGCGGTGATGGTGTCGCCGGTGATCTGCCCGTGGTCCTCGGTGGCCTCAAGAGTGGCCTCCGGCATGGTGTTCACCGTGTTCGGCGCCACCAGGTCGTCCACGTACAGGGTGTCCTTGTACGCCTTGTCCTTGACGCCGGTCGAGGCCCACAGCGGACGCTGCTTGTTGGCCTGCGCCTTGTCGAGGGCGGCCCAGCGGTCCGAGGAGAAGACCTCCTGGTACGCCTCGTAGGCCAGCCGCGCGTTGGCCAGACCGGCCTTGCCGCGGGCGGCCCTGGCCTCGTCGGTGCCCAGCGCGTCGATCCGCTTGTCGATCTCGGTGTCCACACGGGACACGAAGAAGGACGCCACGGAGTGGATCTTCGAGAGGTCCAGGCCGCGCTCCTTGGCCTTCTCCAGGCCGGTGATGAACGCGTCCATGACCTCGCGGTAGCGCGCCAGCGAGAAGATCAGCGTGACGTTGACGCTGATGCCCAGGCCGATGGTCTCGGCGATGGCCGGGAGACCCGCCTTGGTCGCCGGGATCTTGATGAGCGTGTTGGGCCGGTCCACCAGCCACGCCAGCTGCTTGGCCTCGGCGATGGTCGCCGCCGTGTTGTGGGCCAGGCGCGGGTCGACCTCGATGGAGACCCGGCCGTCCTGACCCGAGGTCGCGTCGAAGACCGGCCGCAGGATGTCGGCGGCGTCGCGGACGTCCGCCGTCGTGATCATGCGGATGGCTTCCTCGACGGTCACCTTGCGGGCGGCGAGGTCGGTGAGCTGCTGCTCGTAACCGTCGCCGGACGAGATGGCCTTCTGGAAGATCGACGGGTTGGTGGTGACGCCCACGACGTGCTGCTGGTCGATCAGTTCGGCGAGGTTGCCGGACGTGATCCGCTTGCGCGACAGGTCGTCCAGCCAGATCGCGACGCCTTCTTCAGAGAGGCGCTTGAGTGCGTCTGTCATGGAAAATGCATCTCCTACGTGTCGTATGTCAGCGTCAGCTCTGGGCGGCGGCGATGGATTCCCTGGCCTTGGCGGCCACGTTCTCGGCAGTGAAGCCGAACTCCTCGAAGAGCACCTTGCCGTCGGCGGAAGCCCCGAAGTGCTCCAGGGAAACGATGCGGCCGGCGTCCCCGACGAAGCGGTACCAGGTCAGACCGATGCCGGCCTCGACCGCGACCCGCGCCCTGACCGACGGCGGCAGCACGCTGTCGCGGTACTCCTTGTCCTGCGCCTCGAACCACTCCACACAGGGCATGGACACGACTCGCGTCGGCACACCCTCGGCCTCCAGCCGCTCCCGCGCCTCGACGGCCAGGTGCACCTCGGAACCGGTGCCGATGAGGATGACCTCCGGGGTCCCGGTGGACGCCTCGAAGAGCACGTACCCGCCCTTGGCGGTGTCCTCGTTGGCGTCGTAGGTCGGCACGCCCTGACGGGTCAGCGCGAAACCGTGCGGCTGACCCTCGCCGTACACCTTCGTGTAGCGGCGCAGGACCTCGCGCCAGGCGATGGCCGTCTCGTTGGCGTCGGCCGGGCGCACGACGTTCAGGCCCGGGATGGCGCGCAGCGACGCGAGGTGCTCGACCGGCTGGTGGGTCGGGCCGTCCTCGCCGAGGCCGATGGAGTCGTGCGTCCACACGTACGTCACCGGCAGGTGCATCAGCGCCGACAGGCGTACGGCGTTGCGCATGTAGTCGGAGAAGACGAGGAACGTACCGCCGTAGGCACGCGTGTTGCCGTGCAGGGTGATGCCGTTCAGCTCCGCGCCCATGGAGTGCTCGCGGATGCCGAAGTGGATCGTGCGGCCGTACGGGTTCGCCTCCGGCAGCGGGTTGTCCGCCGGGAGGAACGACGACGTCTTGTCGATCGTCGTGTTGTTCGAGCCCGCGAGGTCGGCCGAACCGCCCCACAGCTCCGGGATGACCGCGCCGAGCGCCTGGAGCACCTTGCCGGACGCGGCACGGGTGGCGACGGACTTGCCCGTCTCGAAGGCCGGGAGCTGCTCTTCCCAGCCGGCCGGCAGCTCGCCCGCGCGGATGCGGTCGTACTCGGCCGCGCGCTCCGGGTTGGCGGCACGCCATGCCTGGTACGACGGGTCCCACGCGGCCTGCGCCTCGCGGCCCCGGTCCAGCGCCTGGCGGGTGTGCTTGAGGACCTCGTCCGAGACGTCGAAGGACTTCTCCGGGTCGAAGCCGAGGACGCGCTTGGTGGCGGCGACCTCGTCGGCGCCGAGCGCCGAGCCGTGCGCGGCCTCGGTGTTCTGCGCGTTCGGCGCGGGCCAGGCGATGATCGAGCGCATCGCGATGAACGACGGCTTGTTCGTCACCTTCTTCGCGGCCTCGATGGCGTTGTAGAGGGCGTGCGGGTCGAGGTCGCCGTCCGGCTTCGGGGTGACACGCTGGACGTGCCAGCCGTAGGCCTCGTAGCGCTTGACGGTGTCCTCGGAGACCGCGGTCTCCGTGTCGCCCTCGATGGAGATGTGGTTGTCGTCCCACAGGAGGATGAGGTTGCCGAGCTCCTGGTGGCCCGCCATGGAGGAGGCCTCCGCGGAGATGCCCTCCTGGAGGCAGCCGTCACCGGCGATGGCGAAGATGAAGTGGTCGAACGGCGACTCGCCCTGCGGGGCGTCCGGGTCGAACAGGCCGCGCTCGTAGCGGGCGGCCATCGCCATGCCCACGGCGTTGGCGACACCCTGGCCCAGCGGGCCGGTCGTCGTCTCCACGCCGGTGGTGTGGCCGTACTCGGGGTGCCCGGGGGTCTTGGAGCCCCATGTGCGGAACGCCTCGAGGTCGGCCAGCTCCAGGCCGAAGCCGGCCAGGTAGAGCTGCGTGTAGAGGGTCAGGGACGAGTGGCCGGCGGACAGTACGAACCGGTCGCGGCCCACCCAGTCGGCGTCGGCCGGGTCATGACGCATCACCTTCTGGAAGAGGGTGTACGCGGCGGGCGCGAGGCTCATGGCCGTACCGGGATGGCCGTTACCGACCTTCTGTACGGCATCGGCGGCCAGGACGCGGGCGGTGTCCACGGCCCGCTGGTCCAACTCGGTCCACTCGAGGTCTGTTGTGGTCGGCTTGGTGCTCACCCTGGGTCAGGGCTCCTCTCCACATGTCACGCATGTCGGATGCCGGTGCACTGGGCGCCCACCGGCCGTTGTCGAGCCTACCCCCGTAAGAACGTGCAATTTTTCGAGTCATTCCAGACTGCCGGGAGTCTCGCGGATCCGCCTCCCGACTGGGTCGTTTCGTATTCGGCAACTGAATACGGAGGTGCTCGTTCGAGTGCTCAACGGAGTGGTGATCAGCTCTTCCGGGGGTGCCGTCCAACACGACCCCACCCCCGCGAATGTCCGGGTCTGGGCAACGTCTACAGTGGCGTGGTACGCGTGAGCCTTTACGGGGAGTTCACACCCGAAGGCTTGCTGGGATGTCTCTGTCAGGGGTGTGCGTGACGGCCGTTGAATCCCGTCCAGCGGGGATTGTCGGGGCGAGCCAGAACCCGAGCCGGCGGCCGATCGGGGCCCGGGTCATGGCGTTCGTGGCACTGACCAAGCCGCGGATCATCGAACTGCTGCTGATCACCACCGTTCCGGTGATGTTCCTGGCGCAGCAGGGTGTGCCGGACCTCAAGCTGGTCCTCCTCACCTGTGTCGGCGGCTATCTGTCCGCCGGCGGCGCCAACGCGCTGAACATGTACATCGACCGCGACATCGACGCGCTCATGGACCGCACCTCGCAGCGGCCCCTCGTCACCGGCATGGTCAGCCCCCGTGAGTGCCTCGCCTTCGGCATCTCGCTCGCGGTGATCTCGACGCTGATGTTCGGCCTGACCGTCAACTGGCTGTCCGCCTGGCTGTCGCTCGGAGCGCTCCTCTTCTACGTCGTCGTCTACACGATGATCCTCAAGAGGCGTACGTCGCAGAACATCGTGTGGGGCGGGATCGCCGGCTGCCTCCCGGTCCTCATCGGCTGGTCCGCGGTCACGGACTCCATGTCCTGGGCCCCCGTCATCCTCTTCCTCGTCATGTTCTTCTGGACGCCGCCGCACTACTGGCCGCTGTCGATGAAGGTCAAGGACGACTACGCGCGCGTGGGCGTGCCGATGCTCCCGGTCGTCGCCTCCAACAAGGTCGTCGCCCGGCAGATCGTGATCTACAGCTGGGTCATGGTCGCCGTCTCCCTGCTGCTGACGCCCCTCGGCTACACGGGCTGGTTCTACACCCTGGTCGCGCTGCTGGCCGGCGGCTTCTGGCTGTGGGAGGCGCACGGCCTGCAGAACCGCGCCAAGGCCGAGGTGACCGGCGGCAAGCTCAAGGAGATGCGGCTGTTCCACTGGTCGATCACCTATGTGTCGATCCTGTTCGTGGCGATCGCGGTGGACCCCTTCCTCAGGTGAGGGTCCCGCTGAGGCGGGAGTCACGGACCCCGCCCGTCGCCCTCGGGGCTACCCGTCGGTAGCATCCTGGCCATGGCAGACACGCAGCAGGTTGACGCGAAGGCCGAGCGCCAGGTGGCCCGCCTCGCCAAGCAGATCGGCACCTTCTCCAAGGCGCACGGCGGCGCCGAGGGCCAGGTCGCCTACATCGGCGAACGCGGCGCCCGCATCGTCCTCGTCGGCGAGGACGGCGCCTGGGGCGACCTGGTGGCCAGGTCCTACGACATCGCCCGGCAGGCCGTCGAGAAGTCCGGGATCACCGTCCACGAGGACTTCGACGGCGAGTTCGCGGCCAAGGTGAAGACGGGCCCCTACGAGTGGACCCGCATGGCGGGCATCCAGGTGGGCGGCCCCAGCAACGACTGAACAGGGCCTCGCCGGGCCCGCCCCACGGCATCCGCTCACACGGGGTGTGGACGAGCAACACCTCACACCCGATTCACCCGTTAGGACCTCAGGAACGCACGGTCCAGCAACGGGGAGCCCGGATGATCGAAACGCCGTCCCTCGTGGACCAGTACTGCCACGGCGTACTGAGAACGGAGCTGGGCCTCGGCACCTTCGAGGCCCAACTCGCCCGCACGGAGGGCCCACCCGCACCCGGCACCACCCTCTTCGACACCCAGACGGGTTTCGCCGTACGCCGCTGGTGCCCGCCCCTCCTCGGCCTGGAGGCGCACTGCCCGCCCGCCCGCTATCTCGCCCGCCGCCGTGAACTGGGCGTACTGGAAGCGGGCCGCAGACTGCTGCGCGGCAGCGGCATCACGACCTACCTGATCGACACGGGCCTGCCCGGCGACCTCACCGGCCCCGCCGAGATGGCCACGGCGGGGCAGGCGGACGCGCGGGAGATCGTCCGCCTCGAACTCCTCGCGGAACAGGTCGCCGACACCTCCGGCACCGTCGAGTCCTTCCTCGCCAACCTCGCCGAGTCGGTGCACGGCGCCGCCGCGAGCGCCGTCGCCTTCACCTCCGTGGCGGGCGTACGGCACGGCCTCGCGCTCGCCCCCGAACCGCCGGGCCCCGGCGAGGTGCGCGGCGCGGCGGCCCGCTGGCTGGCCGGACGCCGGGTCGGCGGGACACTGAGCGACCCCGTGCTGCTGCGCCACCTGCTGTGGATCGCCGTGGCGTCCGGGCTGCCGCTCCAACTGCACGCCGGCCTCGGCGAACCGGGCCTGCGCATCGACCGCACCGACCCCGTCCTGCTCACCGACTTCGTCCGCGCGACGGCCGGACTCGGCACCGACCTGATCCTGCTGCACAGCTACCCGTACCACCGCCACGCGGCCCACCTCGCCGGCGTCTTCCCGCACGTCTACGCCGACTCGGGCGCCGCGCTCGTCCGCACCGGCGCCCGCGCCGCGACCGTGCTCGCCGAGATCCTGGAGCTGGCCCCCTTCGGCAAGATCCTCTTCTCCAGCGGGGCCCACGGACTGCCCGAACTCCACGTCGTGGCCGCCCGGCTGTTCCGTGACGCGCTCGGGCGGGTGCTCGGCGCCTGGGTCACCGAGGGGGCGTGGTCACCGGCCGACGCGCAGCGGGTCGCGGGACTGATCGCGGTGGGCAACGCGAAGAGGGTGTACGGGCTGGAGTGACCTGTACAGACTGGGCCCATGCCGACCGACGCCCTGCTCGACCGCTTCCTGAACGAACTGGCCCCGCTGGACCCCCTCGCCGTGTGGGCCCACGGTTCGCTCGCCGGGGGCGACTACCAGGAGGGGCGCAGCGACCTGGACCTGATAGCCATCCTGGACCACCCCCTCAAGCCGAGCACCGCCCGCAGCCTCGTCGCCCTGCACCGCGGCCTGCGCACCGACCCCCTCGCCGTCCGGCTGCACTGCAGCTACCTTGCGCCCGGCACCCAGGACGCGCCGAATCAACGCCACCTCACCTGGGCCCACGACCACGTCACCCGCCGGCCCGTCACCCCCGTCACCCGGCGTGAACTGCACGTGTTCGGGCGGGTGCTGCACGGCGGCTCCCCGAAGGACCTGCTCCCCGAGGTGACGGACCAGGACCTGGCCGAGTTCGTCGTACGCGACCAGCGGGAGTTCTGGCGGCCGGCCGTCGACAAGCCGCAGCTCTGGCTCCAGGACGTCTGGGTCGACGTGGGCCTGACCACCTTCGCCCGCGCGACGGTCACCCGCAGGGACGGCCGCCTGATCACCAAGCGCGAGGCCCTCGACCTGCTGCCCGCGCTGGGCGCCCCGGGAGAGGTCGTCGCGGACGTCGTACGGAGGCGTTACGACGACACGGTGCCGTCCGCCGCCCCCGTGGAGGACGACTGGCTCCACCGCAGGGCGGAGCTGACCCGGGCCTATCTGGGCCCGGCGATCGACGACCTGGTGACGCGCTACGGGTGAGCCGACCGTCGCGGGTGACGCCTCACGCGCGCGTGGGGAGCGACTGTTCCACCGACGGGCCCGGCAGGCCGGCGACGACCTCCGGCCGCTCGCGGAGCGACAGCAGCACCCGCAGCACGCCGATCCACACCAGGCACGAGCCCAGCATGTGGAGGGCGACCAGGGCCTCGGGGAGGTTCGTGAAGTACTGGACGTACCCGATGACGCCCTGGGAGAGCAGGATCAGGAACAGGTCGCGGGTGCGGTCCAGGGGGCCCTTCGGGGCGTCGACCGCCTTGAGGACGAACCACAGGGCGAACGTCAGCGTGACCACGATCCAGGCGAGCACCGCGTGCAGCTTGGCGACCGTCTCCCAGTCGATCGGGATGCGGTCGACCTCCTTGGAGTCGCCCGCGTGCGGGCCCGCGCCGGTGACGACCGTACCGACCGCGATCAGCAGCACGGAGGCGGTGACCAGGAACCACACCAGTTGCTGCACGGCCTTGCCGACCAGCGGCTTGGGCTCCGCGTCGCCCTCGCCGCTGCGCCGCCACATCAGCGTGGCCACCGCGATCAGCGCCGAGGAGAGCAGGAAGTGGGCCGCGACCGTGTAGGGGTTGAGGCCGACGAGCACCACGATGCCGCCGAGGACCGCGTTGCTCATCACGATCCAGAACTGCGCCCAGCCCAGCCGGGTCAGGGCGCGCCGGTACGGCTTCTCCGAGCGGGCCGCGATGATCGCCCAGCCGACGGCCGCGCACAGCACGTACGTCAGCATGCGGTTGCCGAACTCGATGGCTCCGTGGAAGCCCATCGCGCTGGTCGTGGTGAGCGAGTCGTCCGTGCACTTGGGCCAGGTCGGGCAGCCGAGCCCCGATCCCGTGAGCCGCACGGCACCGCCGGTGACCACGATGACCACCGACATGACGAGCGCGGCGAGGGCGGCCCGCCGCACCGTCCGGGGATCCGGGGTCCAGCGTGCGGCGATGAAGGCGAGGGGGTTGCGCGCGGCGGCTACGACGTCGGCGCGGGTCACGTTTGGCACGGGGACCATCGTAGGGGGGTGCTTGTGCACGCGTTCACGAGGGTCCCCCGGGGCTCTCGCGAGGGACCCCGGGCCCGGCTACTCCCACCGGAAGAACGCCCCGGCCGCCGCCAGCCCGGCGACCGCCCACACGCCCAGGATGCCCAGGTCGCCCCAGGGCGTCCCTGCCCCGTGCTGGAGCACGTCCCGCAGGCCGTCCGACAGCGCCGAGATGGGCAGCAGGCCCAGGACGTCCTGCACCCCCGACGGGTACTTGTCCATCGGCACGATGACCCCGCCGCCGACCAGCAGCAGCAGGAACACGAGGTTCGCGGCGGCGAGCGTGGCCTCCGCCTTCAGGGTGCCCGCCATCAGCAGGCCGAGGCCCGAGAAGGCCGCCGTGCCGAGGACCAGGAGCAGGAGCACCGCGAGGGGGTTGCCGTGCGGGGACCAGCCCAGCGCGAAGGCGATCGCCGTCAGCAGGACGATCTGGAGGATCTCCGTGACCAGCACCGAGACCGTCTTCGCGGTCATCAGACCCCAGCGGGGCAGCGGGGAGGACGCGAGGCGCTTCAGGACGCCGTAGCGGCGCTCGAAGCCCGTCGCGATGGCCTGGCCGGTGAACGCCGTCGACATCACGGCGAGGGCCAGGATGCCGGGCGTGAGGAAGTCGACGGACCTGCCCTTGCCGGTGTCGACGATGTCCACCGAGCTGAACAGGACCAGGAGGAGGGTCGGGATGACCACGGTGAGCAGGAGCTGCTCGCCGTTCCGGAGGAGCATCTTCGTCTCCAGGGCCGCCTGTGCCGCGATCATGCGGGGGAGCGGGGCCGCTCCCGGTGCGGGCGCGTAGGTCGCCGTGGTCATGAGCGCAGCTCCTTGCCGGTCAGCTCGAGAAAAACGTCCTCCAGGGTGTGCCGTTCGACCGAGATCTTCTCCGGCATCACGCCGTGCTGCGCGCACCAGGAGGTGACCGTGGCGAGCAGCTGCGGGTCGACCTTGCCGCCGACGCGGTAGGAGCCCGGGGTCAGTTCGGCGGCCGTGGAGTCGGACGGCAGGGCCTTCAGCAGGGAGCCCACGTCGAGGCCGGGGCGGCCGGAGAAGCGGAGGGTGTTCTCGGCGCCGCCGCGGCACAGCTCCTCGGGGGAGCCCTGCGCGATGACCTTGCCTGCGTCGATGATCGCCACGTCGTCGGCGAGCTGCTCGGCCTCGTCCATGTGGTGGGTCGTGAGGACGACCGAGACGCCGTCCCCGCGGAGGTCCCTGACGAGGTCCCAGGTGGCGCGGCGGGCCTGCGGGTCGAGGCCGGCCGTCGGCTCGTCCAGGAAGACCAGTTCGGGGCGGCCCACGACGGCCATCGCGAGCGCGAGGCGCTGCTGCTGGCCGCCGGACAGCCGGCGGTACGTGGTGCGCCCGCACCCGCCCAGACCCAGGCGCTCGATGAGCGCGTCCACGTCGAGCGGGTGTGCGTGCAGTTTGGCGACGTGGCGGAGCATCTCGTCGGCGCGGGCGCCCGAGTAGACGCCGCCGGACTGGAGCATCACGCCGATTCTGGGGCGCAGCGCCGCGGACTCGCGCACCGGGTCGAGGCCCAGGACGCGCACCGTGCCGGCGTCCGGCCTCCGGTACCCCTCGCAGGTCTCGACCGTGGTCGTCTTGCCCGCCCCGTTGGGTCCGAGCACCGCGGTGACTCCGGAACCGGCCACCAGGTCGAGGCCGTCCACCGCGGTCTTCGTGCCGTACCGCTTCACCAGGGCCTGGACCTGGATCACGGGCTCACTTCGCATGGGCCCGAGTCTAGGTACGCGGCCCGCGCCGCAGGCGGGCGGGTGCCGGGATCTCCTCCTCACGGGAACGGTGCAGCGCCAGCCACCGTTCGGCGTAGGCCACGGCGTCCGCCACCGGGAACAGGCGTGCGTCGGCCGCGCCCACCGTGCCGCGGAGGACCGGGTGGCCGGCGGGACGGTCCCGTTCGAAGTCGTGGCCCAGTTCGTCGAAGCGGTCCGAGGAGATCGACACCTCGGTGACCGTCTCCCAGCCGTCCGGTCCGGGGCGGCCGACCCGGACCAGCGGCGAGGGTATGCGGTACTCGGCGAGGTGGAAGCTCGTGCAGGTGTCGTAGCCCGCGCCGAGCAGCAGCACGCGCGCGTGGAGGGCCTCCAGGCGGGCCAGCGGGCTGCGCTCGCCGAGCCGGCAGTCGGTCGCGTGCCCGGCGACGACCTCGGCCGCCCGCGCGCCGACCGCCGCGAAGGACGTCTGCGGGTGCGCGGAGCGCTCGGCGCCGGGCCAGGTGCGGACGGTCTCGGGGACCACGCCGACGCCGCGCGAGGGCGTGACGAGGGGGTCGTAGGGCGGCATGGAGGCGCGGATGGTGTCCCACCACTCCTGGGGGACCGGCGGGTTCGCCCAGTGGGCCGGGTCGGAGAGGTCGCCGGTCTGGGTGGGGACGACCAGGGTGCCGTCCGGTCCGAGGGCGTCGAGGACTCCGTGGACGAGCGACACGGCGCCTCCGCAGACCCATCCGAGGGAGCTGAGGGAGGTGTGCGCGAGGAGGGTCTCGCCGGGGCGTACGCCGAGGGCGCGCAGTTGTGCGGCGACTGTGTCCCGGGTGACAAGTGGGCCGGTGGGAGGGGGTGAGGAGGGTGCGGGCATGGTCGAGGAGTCTCCCGTAAGGGGGGTGCGGGGGCCAGTGGATTGATCGATCAAAGATCGTTTTCGCAGGTCAGATTAGGTTTACCTAAGTGACGCAGCGCACCGTTCATCCGCCGGGCGCGGGTTGCCTGCCTCTGAGGAATTACGCAACAATGGCGTTGTGAAAAACGTTGGCGAGGCTCCGCAGGAGGAACTCGCGACCGGTGAGCGGTCCACCCGCAACCGTGTCGCGCGCTCCATCCTGGACCACGGCCCGTCGACCGTGGCCGACCTCGCGGGCCGGCTGGGGCTGACCCAGGCCGCCGTACGCCGTCATCTCGACGCACTCGTCGCCGACGACGTCGTGGAAGCACGTGAGCAGCGGGTCTACGGAGCGCGCACGCGCGGCCGCCCCGCGAAGGTGTTCGCCCTGACCGACTGCGGCCGGGACGCCTTCGACCAGTCCTACGACAAGCTCGCCGCGGACGCCCTGCGCTGGATCGCCGCGCACGGCGGCGGGGACGAGGCGATCATCGCCTTCGCCCGCGACCGCATGGCCGCCCAGGCCATCGCCTACCGCAAGGCCGTCGAGGCCGTGGCCCCCGAGAACCGCGCGGAAGCGCTGGCCAAGGCCCTGAGCGCGGACGGGTACGCTGCTACGGCGCGCAGCGCACCGGTCGGTGAGCAGCTCTGCCAGCACCACTGCCCGGTCGCCCATGTCGCCGAGCAGTTCCCGCAACTGTGCGACGCGGAGACGGAACTCTTCTCCCAGCTGCTCGGCACCCATGTCCAGCGACTGGCCACCATCGCCCACGGCGACGGCGTGTGCACCACGTTTATCCCGAAGATTTCCAAGAACGCAGCTGACACATCTGTACGTAACGCCGGGAGGAACCCCGCATGACGCTCCCCATCGAGGAGACCGCCCACCCCGAGCTCGAGGGTCTGGGCACCTACGAATACGGCTGGGCCGACTCCGACGTGGCCGGTGCCTCCGCGAAGCGCGGCATCAACGAGGACGTCGTCCGGGACATCTCCGCCAAGAAGAACGAGCCGGAGTGGATGACCAAGCTCCGTCTCAAGGGCCTGCGCCTGTTCGAGAAGAAGCCCATGCCGAACTGGGGCTCCGACCTCTCCGGCATCGACTTCGACAACATCAAGTACTTCGTGCGCTCCACGGAGAAGCAGGCGGAGTCCTGGGAGGACCTGCCCGAGGACATCAAGAACACGTACGACAAGCTCGGCATCCCCGAGGCGGAGAAGCAGCGCCTCGTCGCCGGTGTCGCCGCGCAGTACGAGTCGGAGGTCGTCTACCACCAGATCCGTGAGGACCTGGAGGAGCAGGGCGTCATCTTCCTCGACACCGACACCGCGCTGAAGGAGCACCCGGAGCTCTTCAAGGAGTACTTCGGCACCGTCATCCCGGTCGGCGACAACAAGTTCGCGTCGCTCAACACGGCCGTGTGGTCCGGCGGCTCCTTCATCTACGTCCCCAAGGGCGTGCACGTCGAGATCCCGCTCCAGGCCTACTTCCGCATCAACACGGAGAACATGGGCCAGTTCGAGCGGACGCTGATCATCGTCGACGAGGACGCCTACGTCCACTACGTCGAGGGCTGCACGGCGCCGATCTACAAGTCGGACTCCCTGCACTCCGCGGTGGTCGAGATCATCGTGAAGAAGGGCGCCCGCTGCCGCTACACGACCATCCAGAACTGGTCGAACAACGTCTACAACCTGGTCACCAAGCGCGCCGTGGCGTACGAGGGCGCGACCATGGAGTGGATCGACGGCAACATCGGCTCCAAGGTGACGATGAAGTACCCGGCCGTCTACCTGATGGGCGAGCACGCCAAGGGCGAGACCCTCTCCATCGCCTTCGCGGGCGAGGGCCAGCACCAGGACGCCGGCTCCAAGATGGTCCACATGGCGCCGAACACGTCGTCCAACATCGTCTCCAAGTCGGTGGCGCGCGGCGGCGGCCGGACCTCCTACCGCGGTCTCGTCGAGATCGGCGAGGGCGCCCACGGCTCCAAGTCGAACGTGCTGTGCGACGCGCTGCTCGTCGACACCATCTCCCGCTCGGACACCTACCCGTACGTGGACGTCCGCGAGGACGACGTGTCCATGGGCCACGAGGCGACCGTCTCCAAGGTCTCCGAGGACCAGCTCTTCTACCTGATGAGCCGCGGTCTGACCGAGTTCGAGGCGATGGCGATGATCGTGCGCGGCTTCGTCGAGCCGATCGCCAAGGAACTGCCGATGGAGTACGCCCTCGAACTCAACCGGCTGATCGAGCTGCAGATGGAGGGCTCGGTCGGCTAAGACCGGTCCTTCCGCACGTAGCCAGCGAATTCTGACGCAGGAAAGAGAGCAGACCGACAGCCATGGCTGAGGCTCAGAGTATTCCGGTGGGGTCCACCACCGCCGGCGCGGTGGCCGTTGCCGCCGAGTCGACCGTCGCCACGCGCATGAGCGCGCCCCCGTCCTTCGACGTGGCGGACTTCCCGGTCCCCCACGGCCGCGAGGAGGAGTGGCGGTTCACCCCGCTGGAGCGCCTGCGCGGGCTGCACGACGGCACCGCGACCGCCACCGGCGAGGGCGTGAAGGTCGCCATCGGCACCCCCGAGGGGGTCACCGTGGAGACCGTCGGCCGTGACGACGCGCGGCTCGGCAAGGCGGGCACCCCGGTGGACCGCGTGGCCGCGCAGGCCTACTCGTCCTTCGAGAAGGCCTCGGTCGTGACCGTCCCCAAGGAGACGGTCCTCACCGAGCCGATCCGCATCGTCGTGCACGGCGAGGGCGGTGTCGCCTACGGCCACCAGGTCATCGAGCTGGGAGCCTTCGCCGAGGCCGTCGTCGTCATCGACCACACCGGTGACGCGGTCCTCGCCGCCAACGTCGACTACGTCCTCGGCGACGGCGCCAAGCTCACCGTCGTCTCCGTCCAGGACTGGGACGACAAGGCCGTGCACATCGGCCAGCACAACGCCCTGATCGGCCGGGACGCCACCTTCAAGTCGTTCGTCGTCACCTTCGGCGGCGATGTCGTACGGCTGCACCCGCGCGTGGCCTACGCCGGACCCGGCGGCGACGCCGAGCTGTTCGGCCTGTACTTCACGGACGCGGGCCAGCACCAGGAGCACCGCCTGCTGGTCGACCACAACACCCCGCACTGCAAGTCCAACGTCATGTACAAGGGCGCGCTGCAGGGCGAGGGCGCCCACGCGGTGTGGATCGGTGACGTCCTCATCGAGGCCGCCGCCGAGGGCACCGACACGTACGAGATGAACCGCAACCTCGTGCTGACCGACGGCGCCCGGGTCGACTCCGTGCCGAACCTGGAGATCGAGACCGGCGAGATCGTCGGCGCCGGCCACGCCTCCGCGACCGGCCGCTTCGACGACGAGCAGCTCTTCTACCTGATGGCGCGCGGCATCCCCGCCGACGACGCCCGCCGTCTGGTCGTCCGCGGCTTCTTCGCCGAGCTCGTCCAGCAGATCGGTGTCACCGACATCGAGGAGCGGCTGCTCGAGAAGATCGACGCGGAGCTGGAGGCGTCGGTCTGATGACCTTCGTACGCGCCTGTGACCTCGGCGAGCTGGAGGACGACACCCCGAAGCGGGTGGAGCTCGACGGCACGCCGGTCTCGGTCGTGAGGACCGAGGGGGAGGTGTTCGCGATCAACGACATCTGCTCGCATGCGAACGTCTCGCTCTCCGAGGGCGAGGTGGAGGACTGCCAGATCGAGTGCTGGCTGCACGGCTCCGCGTTCGACCTGCGCACCGGCAAGCCGTCCGGCCTCCCCGCCACGCGCCCCGTACCCGTTTACCCCGTAAAGATCGAAGGAGGCAGCGTCCTCGTCGACGTAGGCGCCTCCCTCACCCAGGAGTCCTGAGGAACCCATGGCAACGCTTGAAATCCACGACCTGCACGTCACCGTCGAGGCCGACAACGCCACGAAGGAGATCCTCAAGGGCGTCGACCTCACCGTGAAGCAGGGCGAGACCCACGCCATCATGGGCCCGAACGGCTCCGGCAAGTCGACGCTCGCCTACTCGCTCGCGGGTCACCCCAAGTACACGATCACCGGCGGCACCGTCACCCTCGACGGCGAGGACGTCCTGGAGATGTCCGTCGACGAGCGCGCCCGCGCCGGCCTCTTCCTCGCGATGCAGTACCCGGTCGAGGTCCCCGGTGTCTCCGTCTCCAACTTCCTGCGCACCTCTGCCACCGCCGTCCGCGGCGAGGCCCCCAAGCTGCGCACCTGGGTGAAGGAGGTCAAGGAGACCATGGAGCGCCTCTCCATGGACCCCTCCTTCGCCGAGCGCAACGTCAACGAGGGCTTCTCCGGCGGTGAGAAGAAGCGCCACGAGATCCTTCAGCTGGAGCTGCTCAAGCCGAAGATCGCGATCCTGGACGAGACGGACTCCGGCCTGGACGTCGACGCCCTGCGCGTCGTCTCCGAGGGCGTCAACCGCGTCCGCGAGACCGGCGAGGTCGGCACCCTGCTGATCACCCACTACACGCGCATCCTGCGCTACATCAAGCCCGACCACGTGCACGTGTTCGCGAACGGCCGTATCGCGGAGTCCGGCGGCCCGGAACTCGCCGACCAGCTCGAGGCCGAGGGCTACGACAAGTACGTGAAGGGTGGCGCATCCGCGTGACGCAACTGCCGGGCCTCCTCGACACCGAGGCGATCCGCAAGGACTTCCCCATCCTGGACCGCACGGTCCACGACGGCCGGAAGCTCGTGTACCTGGACAACGCGGCGACCTCGCAGAAGCCGCGCCAGGTGCTGGACGCCCTCAGTGGTTACTACGAGCAGTACAACGCCAACGTCCACCGCGGTGTGCATGTGCTCGCCGAGGAGGCCACGGCACTGTACGAGGGCGCGCGGGACAAGGTCGCCGCGTTCATCAACGCGCCCTCCCGCGACGAGGTGATCTTCACCAAGAACGCCTCCGAGTCGCTCAACCTCGTCGCGAACATGCTGGGCTGGGCCGACGAGCCCTACCGCGTGGACCACGAGACAGAGATCGTCATCACGGAGATGGAGCACCACTCCAACATCGTGCCGTGGCAGCTGCTCTCGCAGCGCACGGGCGCGAAGCTGAAGTGGTTCGGTCTCACCGACGACGGCCGGCTGGACCTGTCGAACATAGAGGAGGTCATCACCGAGAAGACGAAGATCGTCTCCTTCGTGCTGGTCTCCAACATCCTCGGCACCGTCAACCCGGTCGAGAAGATCGTGCGCCGCGCGCAGGAGGTCGGGGCCCTGGTCCTGATCGACGCCTCGCAGGCCGCGCCGCACATGCCGCTGGACGTGCAGGCCCTCCAGGCCGACTTCGTGGCCTTCACCGGCCACAAGATGTGCGGCCCGACGGGCATCGGCGTGCTGTGGGGCCGCCAGGAACTCCTGGAGGACCTGCCTCCGTTCCTCGGCGGCGGCGAGATGATCGAGACCGTGTCGATGCACTCGTCGACGTACGCGCCCGCACCGCACAAGTTCGAGGCGGGTACCCCGCCGATCGCCCAGGCGGTGGGCCTCGGCGCGGCGATCGACTACCTGTCCTCGATCGGCATGGACAAGATCCTCGCCCATGAGCACGCGCTGACCGAGTACGCCGTGAAGCGCCTCGGCGAGGTTCCCGACCTGCGGATCATCGGCCCCACCACGGCCGAGGACCGGGGCGCGGCGATCTCCTTCACGCTGGGTGACATCCACCCGCACGACGTGGGCCAGGTGCTGGACGAGGAAGGCATCGCGGTCCGGGTCGGCCACCACTGCGCCCGCCCGGTCTGCCTGCGCTACGGAATTCCTGCGACCACGCGAGCGTCGTTCTATCTGTACTCCACGCCGGCCGAGATCGACGCACTGGTCGACGGCTTGGAGCACGTACGGAACTTCTTCGGCTGAGGGGCTGGCTGGAATCGTGAAGCTTGATTCGATGTACCAGGAAGTCATCCTGGACCACTACAAGCACCCGCACGGCCGGGGCTTGCGGGATGGCGACGCCGAGGTGCACCACGTCAACCCGACGTGCGGCGACGAGATCACGTTGCGCGTGAAGTACGACGGCGAGCAGATCACGGACATCTCCTACGAGGGCCAGGGCTGCTCGATCAGCCAGGCGTCGGCCTCCGTACTGAACGACCTCCTCGTCGGCAAGGAACTCTCCGACGCGCAGAAGATCCAGGAGACCTTCCTGGAGCTGATGCAGTCCAAGGGCAGGATCGAGCCCGACGACGCGATGGAGGAGGTGCTGGAGGACGCGATCGCGTTCGCCGGTGTCTCCAAGTACCCGGCACGGGTGAAGTGCGCCCTCCTCAGCTGGATGGCGTGGAAGGACGCGACGGCCCAGGCCCTGGGCGGAGCCGACGCCGACGCGGAAAGGAAGACGGCATGAGCGACACCGAGACCATGGAGATCAAGCCCGCCTCCGAGGAGGAGGTCCGCGAGGCCCTCCTCGACGTGGTCGACCCGGAGCTGGGCATCGACGTCGTCAACCTCGGTCTGATCTACGGCGTCCACATCGACGACGCCAACATCGCGACCATCGACATGACCCTGACCTCGGCGGCCTGCCCGCTGACGGACGTCATCGAGGACCAGGCCAAGTCCGCCACGGACGGCCTCGTCAACGAGCTCCGCATCAACTGGGTCTGGATGCCGCCGTGGGGCCCCGACAAGATCACGGACGACGGCCGCGACCAGCTGCGGGCGCTGGGCTTCAACGTCTGATCCGTCCGGGCGGACGTCCAGCCCGCCGTCACACCGGAAACGGCCATACCCTCGGGTATGGCCGTTTCTCTGCGTCACATCGCCGTCGACGCGCACGACCTTCCCGGGCTCGCCCGTTTCAGGGCCGTGGGCCGGGTCGTGCTCGCCGATCCCGAGGGCAACGGGTGCCGCGTCCTGCGGCCCAAGACCTCGCTGACCGCCTTTCGTGACACGCCCCGCTGACCGAGCGCGCCCCGCTCAGCCGAGCGCGCCCACCAGCCGGAACGCCGAGTCCGACCGGTACTGCGGGCTGTTCTGGTAGACGTCCAGCTTGAGCTGGAAGTTCTGGTGGCGGAGGTAGCGGCCGGGGTAGTTCACCGACTCCAGCATCACCGCGCCCGAGTACGACGAGCTGCGGGGGCAGAAGGTGGCGTCCTGCTTGAAGAGGGCGGAGCCGTCGTCGCGTTCGTCGCGGAGGACGAAGTCGCGGTGGCGGAGGTAGGCCCCGGAGGACGTGGTGAAGGAGTAACAGGAGCTGTTCGCAAGGCCCTTGACCAGGGTGAAGGTGGAGGCGCTGCGGGCCCCGGCGGAGGTGGCCGGGTTGAGCTTGACGAAGTCGCCGCTCACCTGCCAGTAGCGGTCCGGGTAGTTGACCGAGCGCACTGACGTCCGGGTGGTGGAGGACGAGGAGCCGGAGGACCCGGGACCGGATCCGGATCCGGTCCCGGAACCGGACGATCCCGCTGAACTCCCGTGCGTGGACGTCGACTTGGGCGGTGCGGGCGTCTTCGCGGACGGCGTCGCGCCGTGTTCCGAAGCGGCGGTCGACGCCGTGGGGCCCGATGCCGTCGCGGACGCCGGTGCGTGCTTGTCCGGCGTCGGCGCGCCCTGCTTCGACGGGGAGGCGAACGAGAGCAGTCCGGGACCGTCCGCGCCGTCCGGCGACGTCGAGTCCGCCCGCTTCGTGCGGGGCGCGTCGTCGCGGTGCTTGTCCGTCACGACGATCGCCGTCACGCACACGACGAT
The DNA here is from genome assembly GCF_044747445.1 of Streptomyces sp. NPDC090083. Lineage (NCBI taxonomy): Bacteria > Bacillati > Actinomycetota > Actinomycetes > Kitasatosporales > Streptomycetaceae > Streptomyces > Streptomyces sp. NPDC090083. The sequence goes on from NZ_JBIVED010000007.1 coordinate 317,383, forward strand.
CGTGGTGAGGGCGAGCGCACCGGCCAGCCAGAGCCGGCGGGTTCCGGGGGCCCGGGTGGTGTCGGGGTTCCAGCCGTTCTCCCAGGGGGTGTGCTCCGGGGAAGGGGGCTGGGACGTGCTGTCTGGCATGCGCTGTTCCTCCAGCGGCGCCCATGGCGACGGCCGAGACCGTGAAAGCCAGGTGTGTGACAGGTATGTGAACGGTGAAACAGTAGTGGAGCGAGGGGAGTGGGAGCAGCCGTTTCAGTGAGCGGTTTCTACGAGATTCCCGTGTGCGCGCCCGGTGTTGGGGAGTCCCGCTCGGGGGTGCTCCGCGCCGACGCCGTTATGTACACTCGTACACATGGCATTTCTGATGCTCCTCACGGCGATCGCCGCGGAGGTGGGCGGTACCACCGCCATGAAGTTCAGCCACGGCTTCAGCCGGCTCTGGCCCTCGGTTCTCACGGTCCTCGGATACGTGCTCTCCTTCGCGCTGCTCGCACAGACGCTGAAGTCCATGTCGGTGGGCACGGCCTACGCGATCTGGGCGGGCCTGGGCACCGCCGCGATCGTGGCCATCGGGACGGTGTTCCTGGGCGAGGGGATGACCCTGGCGAAGGCCGCCGGGATCGCGCTGATCATCGTCGGGGTCGTCCTGCTCAACCTGGGCGGGGCGCACTGATGGCCCGGCGCTACGACCCCGAGCGGCGGCAGCGGATCATCGACGCGGCGATCCGGGTGGTCGGGGAGAAGGGCCTCGCCGGACTCAGCCACCGTTCCGTCGCCGCCGAGGCCGATGTGCCGCTCGGCTCCACGACGTACCACTTCGCGACCCTCGACGAACTGATGGTCGCGGCCCTGCGCCAGGCCAACGAGGGCTTCGCCAAGGTGATCGCGGGACGCGGCGGCCTGGAGGACCAACGCACCGACCTGGCGGCGGAGTTGGCGGGCTGGATGGGGGAGTGGCTCGCGGGCGACCGCACGGGTGTGGAGCTCGAGTACGAGCTGTACCTCGCGGCCCTCCGCCGCCCCGCCCTGCGCCCGGTCGCCGCCGAGTGGGCCCGCGACCTCGCCGAACGACTCTCCCGGCGCACGGACCCGGTCACCGCGCGGGCACTCGTCGCGCTGATGGACGGGATCTGTCTACAGGTGCTGTTGACGGACGCGGCGTACGACGAGGCGTACGCGCGGGAGGTGTTGGGGCGGGTGATTCCGGGGGCGGCGGGGGAGTGACGCGGGGGCGGTGTCCGTTCTTCGGCGTCCGTGGCGTCCCCGACGTCGACAGGGCCTGCCCGAGCCGTCCCACCGGGTGCGCCGGCCTCCGGCGGAGCCCTTCCGTGTCGTTCTCTGAGACGTCCCGTCGGTGAGTTGGTCCCCGCCGCCCCCGCCAGGTTAGGTTTCCCTCATGACCGACACGACCGCACCTCGCACCACCGGCGCCGTTGCCGCCGGGCTCGCCACCGTCGCCGCCGACGGGACCGTACTCGACACCTGGTTCCCCGCGCCCGAACTGTCCGCCGAACCCGGGCCCGCCGGTACGGAGCGGCTGTCCGCCGAGCGTGCCGTGGAGCTGCTCGGTGACGGTGCGGCGAAGGCGCTCGGCCCGGACGCCCGCCGGGGCGTCGAGGTGATCGCGGTCCGTACGGTCATCGCCTCCCTCGACGACAAGCCGCTCGACGCGCACGACGTCTACCTCCGCCTGCACCTCCTCTCGCACCGCCTGGTCAAGCCGCACGGCCAGAGCCTGGACGGCATGTTCGGCTTCCTCGCCAACGTCGCCTGGACCTCGCTCGGCCCGGTCGCCGTGGACGACGTCGAGAAGGTGCGGCTGAACGCGCGCGCCGAGGGCCTGCACCTCCAGGTGACCTCGGTCGACAAGTTCCCGCGCATGACGGACTACGTGGCCCCGAAGGGCGTCCGCATCGCCGACGCCGACCGGGTCCGGCTCGGCGCGCACCTCGCCGAGGGCACGACGGTCATGCACGAGGGCTTCGTCAACTTCAACGCGGGCACGCTCGGCACGTCGATGGTCGAGGGCCGGATCTCCGCCGGTGTCGTGGTCGGCGACGGTTCGGACATCGGCGGCGGCGCGTCCACGATGGGCACGCTGTCCGGTGGCGGCAACGTCCGTATCACCATCGGCGAGCGCTGCCTGGTCGGCGCGGAGGCGGGCGTCGGGATCGCGCTCGGCGACGAGTGCGTCGTCGAGGCCGGCCTCTACGTCACCGCCGGCACCCGCGTCACGATGCCCGACGGCCAGATCGTCAAGGCCCGCGAACTCTCCGGCGCCTCCAACATCCTCTTCCGCCGCAACTCGGTCACCGGCACGGTGGAGGCCCGCCCGAACAACGCGGTCTGGGGCGGCCTGAACGAGATCCTGCACAGCCACAACTAGCGTGACCCGCACATGAGTCGAGCGCCTTCCCGGTCACCGGGAGGGCGCTCGACCCGTGTGAGGGGTCGGACAGTCAGGTTCCTACGGCTGCCGCGAACTCCGCCAGCACCGCGAAGTCCCCCTCGCGCAGGCCGAGTCGGGGATTCACGTGGTGCGCGATCGCCTCCGTCTTCCAGTGCACCCCGTCGGGCCGCTCGACGAACAGCCGGTCACCGAAGTCGACGTACGGCAGCCGGGGCAGGCCGATGGCCGGGGCGATCCACTCGTTCGCGGTGTCCATCCACGTGGTCGCCCAGCACAGGTCGTACCCGAGCCGGAGCAGCGCGGGGCCGTGCGAGGGGTTCAGCCAGACCTGTAGGGGGCGGCGACTCATGCGGTCACCGTAGGGGAGCGGCCGGGCGGGGGCGACTCGGGGCCCTCGCGGTCATCCGGTGATGAACTCCTCGTACGCCGCCACCAACCCGTCGACCGCGTCCCGGCCCGCGGCCCGCAGCGGTGCCCGGACCGAACCCCCGGGCAGGCCCAGTGAGTTGAGGAGCGCCTTGGCCGTCACGGTGCCGGGCAGCCCCGCCGCCATCATCAACTCGACGAGCGGCGTGGCGCGTTGCTGGAGACGGGCGGCGACGTGGGTGTCGCCCGCCTCGAACGCGTCCAGGACCGACCGGGGCCGGGCCGGGACGACGTTCGCGACCGTGCTCACGTACCCCGCCGCGCCCACCGCGTACAGCGCGAGGATGTGCTCGTCGCAGCCCGCGTAGTACGCCAAGTCCGTGCGGCCCAGCACCTTCTGGGTGCCGAGGAAGTCGTAGGAGCAGTCCTTGACCGCGACGATCCTGGGGTGTTCGGCGAGCCGGATCAAGGTCTCCGGTTCGATACGGGTGCCGGTGCGGCCAGGGATGTCGTAGAGCATCAGCGGCAGTCCCGAGGCGTCGGCGACCTCGCGGAAGTGCGCCTCAAGGGCGTCCTGCGGGGGCCTGCTGTAGTACGGCGAGACCACCAGTACTCCGTCCGCGCCCGCCTGTTCGGCCTGTCGGGCGAGTTCGACGGTGTGCCGGGTGTCGGACGTACCCACCCCCGAGACGAGCGGCACCCCGTCCCCGACGGTTTCTCGTACGGCCGTGACGAGCGCCGCCTTCTCCGCGTCCGACGTCGTCGGCGACTCCCCGGTCGTCCCGGACAGCACCAGCCCGTCACATCCCTCCGACACCAGCCGCGCGGCGAGGAGTTGAGCCCCGGGGAGGTCGAGCGCGCCCGCCTCGGTGAAGGGGGTGACCATGGCGCACAGGGCGCGGCCGAAGGGCCGTGGGGCGGAGGTGACCGGGTTCGTCATGGGAGTAGTCTCGGCAGTGCGACCGTGAAGCTCCACTTAATTCTTCTACGTGATATCGATAAGGGATGCTGCGGAATCGCGGACGGCGGTGGGGCACGGCGTGCGGCGATCCCGGCGTGACCGCCGACGCGCGCCCTGCCTGAAGGCCTCACGCCCAAGACCCCGCACCCAAGGCCCTATGTCCAATTGGCCCCTTCATGGGTCACCATGGGCAGGAAGGTCACCGACGTGGGAAGTCGATCCACCCCTGGTCACGGGAGGCGTCATGAAGCTCGGCAAGGCACTGGCCACCGGAGTTGCCGAGGAGCGGCCGCGGATCCAGCACGGCGAGTCCGAACTCCCTGAGGAGATCGGCGAGTTGACGGAGACCGCGGAACCGGCGGCGCGCGAAGAGGTCCCGGCCGCCCGATGAGGCTGCGGCTCCCCGAGGAACGTCCGACGGAGCCGCCGACCGGATTCAAGATCGCCCACCCGGTGCTGTCCCAGGACGGCACCCGGGCCGGGTTCACCGGTGTGTCGCTGGGCGGCGCGCTGCCGTACGGAGTCGTGGCCGACGCGTCCTGCGTCTACGGCCGCCGCCACCGTTCGCCCGCGCGGCGCTGCGACTGCGGCTTCCACTGTGTGCACGAACGGGCCGCCGCGGAGGCCCTGTTGTGCATGGAGGAGCATCGCGCGGCGGTCCTCCTCGACATCACCGTGCTCGGCGCCTACATCCGCTTCGAACTCGGCTTCCGCTACGCCCGCCAGCGCGTCCGCACCGCCACGGTCGGCCCGTGTGCCTGCGGGGAGCGGGCCGTCGCGCTCGCCGACGCGGGCTGGGGCAGGCCCGGTTGGCGCGCCCTGGCCGCCGCGTGCCCGGGCTGCGTGCGTGGCCGCACCTCCGTCGCGCTCGCCGTGTTCGCCCGGCTGGCCGGGGACGGACTGCGGGTGGTGGCGGGGAGCGGCGCGCACGGGCCGACCGCCGGCCCTGGTCTCCCGGAGGGGCTCGGCGTGCCCGAACTCGTCGCGGAGGCGGCCCTGTTGCAGGCCCGCCTCGACTGGTTCCAGAGCCGGTTGGCCCGGCTGGAAGGGGGCGGGAAGCAGCCGTAGGCGGGAAGCGGCCGTGGCGGGAGAGGGCGGCGGGCGGCCTTGACCTCAGGTTCGGTCGAGGTTGGAGGCTGGTCGGTGACGCACACCCGTACCGGCCATCGGAGGCCCGCATGACCCGCCGTACCCACTCCCATCCCGACCTCGCCGATCCCCGCGTCGGCGCCCCCTTCTTCAGCACCTGGCGCGTCGGCACCCCGTTGCGGCAACAGCGGTCCGTCGAGGCGGTCGCGGTCGCCTGGGAGCGCCGCCCCTGGCCCGCCGACGGCCTCCTCGGCTACCACGTCTACACCGGCCACGACTCCTCCACCCTGCTGCACTACGCGCAGTGGACGGCCGAGCCCGCCTACGAGGCCTTCGCCAGGACCCGCCGCCAGGAGCGCGCCGACGAGATCGACACCGCCGTACCGCACATCGAACGCCTCGGCCTCACCCGCTGCCGCCGCTACCGCAGCGGCGGCCCGGCGGACCGGGCGGGCCGTACCCCGGGATGTGTCGTGGTCGTCGACGTCGAGTTCGACGGGCCCGACCCCGCCCGCCAGCACGCCTGGGTGGACGCCGTGTTCGAGGCCCTCGCCGACGATCCCGCCCCGCACCCCGGCGGCATCTCCGCCCACTTCCACGTCTCCACCGACGGCACCCGCGTCCTCAACTACGCCGAGTGGGACAGCGCTCAGTCCCACCTCGACGCCCTCGCGGCCCCCGGCGACGGCATCGGTTCCGCCACCGCCCTCTGGGAGCGCGTCCAGACCTGGCCCGGCCTGAAGAGCAGCACCGTCAGCCGCTACGACCACGCCCTCGGCCTCCTCCCCGGCTGACTCGCGGAAGCCCACCGGCACCGACAATCGCACCCGCCTGGACAAAAAAAGTGTTCGGTGAGACGGTGGACGCATGCTGGACGTCACCGTGATCGAGGACCCCGAGGCCGCAGCCGTCTCGCTTGACCCCACAAGGGCCAGGCTGCTCGCCGAGCTGGCGGCGGGACCCGCGTCGGCCACCATGCTGGCCGGCAAGGTCGGACTGCCCCGGCAGAAGGTGAACTACCACCTCAAGGCGCTGGAGCGGCACGGCCTGGTCGAACTGGCCGACGAGCGGCGCAAGGGCAACGTCACCGAGCGGCTGATGCGGGCGACCGCCGCGTCGTACGTCATCTCGCCGCTCGCGCTCGCCGCCGTGCAGCCGGACCCGGACCGGTTCCGCGACCAGCTCTCCGCGCGCTGGCTGCTGGCGCTCGGCGCCCGGCTGGTGCGGGACGTCGGCTCGCTGATCACCGGCGCGGCCAGGGCACACAAGCGGCTGGCCACCTACGCGCTCGACGGCGAGGTGCGCTTCGCGTCCGCCGCCGACCGCGCCGCGTTCATCCAGGAACTGACCGCCGGGGTGAGCGCCCTCATCCGCAAGTACGACGCGGGAGAGTCCGAAGAGGGCCGCGACCACCGGATCGTCATCGCCGTCCACCCCACCCTCAAGACACCGCCCGCCCCGGAACTGGACCAGTCGAACCAGTAGCACCGGCAGTACACAGGAGCCAGCCATGTCCAAGGAATTCGAGATCGTCTACGAGTTCGAAGTCGACGCCACGCCGGACGAGATGTGGGACGCCGTCACCTCCGGCACCGGCGGGTGGCTGTGGCCGATGGAGTTCGACGGGGAGAAGCGGGTCGGGCCCTTCGGGTCGACCCTCACGAACTTCGACCCGCCGCACCGGCTCACCGCCCGTACCGAGGACGTCGGGTTCCCGACCCAGAGCCTCAACCAGATCGACGAGACCATCGAGTCCCGCGACGGCGGCAGGCGCGCCTGGGTGCGGTACGTGCACAGCGGGATCTTCACCGACGACTGGGACAACCAGTTCGACGGCGCGAGCAAGCACAACGCGTTCTACCTGCACACCCTGCGCGAGTACGTCACGCACTTCGCGGGCCGCCCGGTCGCGTTCGCCACGCTCAACGGGCCCGGTGCCTCAACGGCCCCCGGCGCACTGGAGGTCGCGGCCCGGGCGCTCGGTCTCGCGGCCGACGTCTCCGCGGGGGCGCGGGTGCGGGCACACGGTCCTGCGGGGCAACTCCTGGACGCCGTGGTCGACTTCCGCGACCCGTACTTCATCGGACTGCGCACCGACAGCGCGCTGATCCGGTTCTTCGGGCGCAACCACTGGGGCGCCCCCGTCGGCGTCAGCGTCCACGACTTCGCGGCGGACGCCGACGCCAGGACGAACGAACTCGCCTGGCAGGACTGGCTGGACGGGGTCTTCGCCTGACCTGGTGCGGTGCTGCGAGACCCCGTCCACCCATCCCCCATGGGCCCGTGGGCGCTACGGCTGGAAGCGCAGCACCTGCGGGTCGTGATCGCTGATCTGGTCGTGGAACTCCGAGTTGATGTGGACGCTGTCGTACTCGAAGCAGTCCTTGCGGATCGACGGGCTGATCAGGATCTGGTCCAGGACCTGCTCGTTGCCCTGGTAGTCGTACGTGTAACGCTCGTTCTTCGGCAGGGACTTGATCGCCGAGTACAGCTCGCCCCTGCCTTCGAGGATCTTCGCGGTGTCGGAGAACTCGAAGTCGTTCATGTCGCCGAGCGTGATGACGTCCGCGTCCTTCTGGGCCGCGAGGATCTGCTTGACGAAGGCGTTGACCGCGGTCGCCTGCGCGTGCCGCTGGGTCTCCGAGCTGCGGGTGACCGGCTGGTACTGCGCGGTCAGCGGCTGGTCGCCGCCCTTGGAGGTCAGGTGGTTGGCGATCACGAAGACCGTCCTGCCCCGGAAGACGAACTCGCCCGCGAGCGGCTTGCGGCTCGCGTTCCAGGCCGCGTTGGCCGGGTCGACACGGCCCGGGGAGGCCGTCAGCTGCGCCTTGCCGTGCACCTTGGTGACCCCGACGGCGGTCGTCGAGTCGCCGCCCGCGCGGTCGGTGAAGGAGACCCGCTGCGGGTTGAACAGGAACACCTGGCGGATGTTGCCGCCGGGCTCGCCGCCGTCCTGGTCGTTGACCGGGTCGATGGAGCGCCAGTCGTACGCCGGGCCGCCCGCCGCGACGATCGCGTCGATCAGCTTGCCGACCGTGACGCTCGCGTCGACCGTGCCGTCGTCCGTCGCGCCGTTGTTGTCCTGGATCTCCTCCAGGGACACGATGTCGGGGGACTGGAGGTTGTTGACGATCGCCGAGGCGTGCGCGGCGAAGGTGCCGTCCGACGGGTCGAGGTTCTCGACGTTGTACGTCGCCACCGCGAGCTGGTTCCTGGACTGCTTCTTCGTCGTCTCGCGCTTGAGGCCCGCGCTCTTCACGGCGCCGATCTCGTTGGCGACGAGGGTGTAGCCGCCGTACTGGTTGAAGTCCATCGGGCCGGCCGTGGTGCCCGTCAGCTTGTCGCCGACGTTGACGACCGGGAAGTCCGCCGTCGCGCCCAGGGACTGGATCTGGAGGCGCCCGGTGTTCTGCGCGTCGTAGGAGCCGTAGACCGTGCCGCCGCGCTTCGAGGCGTTCTCGTGCGGCTTGACCGTGACCCACAGCTCCGCGTACGGGTCGGTCGCGGTGACCACGCGGGCGTCGGAGACCTGGACGTTCATCCCCTCGAGGGACTCGTAGTAGTCCAGGGCGTACTTCTTCGGCTGGAGCGTCAGCCCGTTGATCGAACCGCTCGCGGCGGTGTCACCGGTCGGCGTGTACCTGCTCGGCACGGACCGGTCGCTGATCACCACGGGCGCCGGTACGGCGTTGCCCTGGGAGACGACGGTGACCGTCGGCTTGGTGATCTCGGTCACCGACTGGTTGCCCGTGGCGGCGCCGCCCGGGACGTACTCGGAGACCGTGCCGGAGACGGTGACCGCGTCGCCGACCGCGACGGTCGGGGTCGAGCTGGTGAAGACGAACACGCCCTCGCTGGTGGCCGGGTTGTCGTCCGGGGTCGCGTCCTGGAACCAGAACCCCTTGGACGAGCCGTAGGTGCGGACGCCGGTGACGATGCCCGGGACGTCCGCGACCTTCTGGCCGGCGTACGGGGACACCCGGGTCGTGCCCTGGATGTCGTGGATGCGGACGCCGTCGGCGTGCGCGGGCGAGGTGAGAACGATCGTGGACGCCACGGAGCAGACGGCGGCGACGGTGAGCGCGGCGAGGCGCGCGGTGGACTTGCTCGGCAACGGGATCCCTCCGGGGACATGCGTGGGTGCCGGGACGAGGGTGATGAGAACACATACTGCGGCGGTGGGAGCCGCGACCGGTGGGGCGGCAGCGACGCGCGTAGAACATGGCTGGGTTGGGTGTCCATGACATTTCTACGCGCGTCAATCTCATTGCGGAGCCGCCCAGTTGTCAAGGTTTCGGCCATGGACACCGTGTGGCCAGCACATGAACCGGGCGGCATGGGTCGAAATCCGTCTAGGCTGAGCGGCTGAGTCGTGTGTCGTGTACGGCCGTCGTACGGCCCTCGAGGCGCCCTAGGAGATCCCACCGATGTCAGACAGCTCCCCCTTGCCGCCGGTGCGGCTGCACTCCGAAGCGGAGCTGGCGCGCGACGCGCTGTCCACACCCCTGCTCTCCCGGGCCGCGCAACTGGCCCGCTGGGCCGGCCCCGAGACCCGGATCGACGCCGGTGGCAGCCTTGTCGACGAGCAGCTGCCCGCCGCCGCCGAGCACCTCGGACTGACCGGCGACGACGCCGCGGCCGACGCCAGCGAGGCCTGGCGGGTCGCCGTGGACACCGGGCTGGTCGAGGTCGTCGACGAGGAGGAGGGCACCGTCACGGCCGGCGAGGAGCTGGCCCAGCTCACCTCCGGCTCGCCGCACGACGTCCTCACGGTCTGGCTCGGCGCCCTCGACACCCTCCTCGCGGACGCGAGCGTGCCCGATCTGGACGGTCTTGTCGACGCCATGGACGAGAGCGGCGAGGTCGATTTCTCGTCACTCGACTGGGACCCCGAGGCGGAGGCCGAGTTCCTCGACGGCGTCCTCGGCAACCTCTACCTCCTCACCGTCAACGAGGACGGCCCCGGCGACGGACCCGTCCCGCTGCCCGCGCTCGCCGCCTCGATGATCGTCCCCAGCGACATGGGCGAACCCACCAACGACGTCCTGGAACAGGTCTCCGACGCGATGATGCGCCTGGACGACCAGTTCCGGCTGCTCGCACCGGTCGGCCTCGTCGACTACCAGCCCGTCGACGAGGCCCTCATGGCCGACATCGACGAACCCGTCGAGAGCCCCGCCGCCGTCGACGAGACCGACGTCACCCGCTACGGCATGGTCCGCCTCACCCCCCTTGGCCTCTACGGCCTCCGCGCCCGCCTCCTCGAAGCGGGCTTCGCCGCCCCCGCCGTGGGAGACCTCGCGGACAAGGGCGCGGACGCGCTGCTCGACGGGACGTCGCAGTTCCCGCAGCGGGCGGCGCAGGCCGAGCTCGAACAGTGGCTGGCCGGCCGTGAACCCCTCGCCGCCGCAGAGGAGCTGCTCGCCGCGGCCCGCGGCGCCGACCCCGGCGCACCCCTGCGGCGGCTGCTCTGCCAGCAGGCGCTCTCCCTCGTCGGCGCGGAGGCCGAGCCCGCCCTGCGCGCGGTGCTCGACGACCCCGAACTGGGCGGCCTCGCCCGGGTCTGGCTGAGCGAGCACGGCGCGAACGACGTCCCCGCGCCCTCCGAGGACCTGGTGTTCTGGCTGACCGTCGACACGGTCGCCGCGCAGCTCGCCGCCGAGGGCAACTCCGAGGAACTGCAGGCCCTGGTCGAGGGCCTGGCCCAGCAGCACAACGGCTTCTTCGCGGCTGCCTGGCGGGTCGACCACCCGGCGACCGCGGACGTCCTGGAGGCGATGGGGCGTCTGCACCCCGACAAGCGGATCGCGAAGGAAGCCCGCAAGGCGGCCTTCAAGGCGCGTTCCCAGCAAGGGAGTTGAGCCGAAGCGGCCTCGGTGGCCGGTGAATCCCATGGGTGATTTTTGAATCCCATGGGTGAGCGCATACGGCTTCGTGGCCGGATGCGGACGGATTCATGGAAGAGAGCCCGGCGAAGTCGACCGGTGTTCAACTCGTGTTCAGACATGGGCGGGAGCGTGGCGCCGACCGAGGTCCGCCACCCTCCACGGCACACCCACCGTCACAGGAGACACCATGTCGCTCACCCGCAGGGATTTCACCGCACAGTCCGCGCTGACAGGTGCCGGGATCGCGCTGGCGGGCAGCGTCGGCGCCCTCGCCACCGCGCCCAACGCCCTCGCGTCCACCGACACCGAGGAATCGACGGCCCGCCACGGCCACGGCCACGGCCATGACCACGGGCACGGCCACGTCGGTGTCGGCTACGGCCCGCTGATCGCCGACCCGGACGGCCTCCTCGCCCTCCCCGCCGGCTTCACCTACCGCGTCATCACCCACAGCGGCAAAACCAAGCTGGAATCAGGGGAGTTCACCCCCTCCAACCACGACGGCACGTCCACCTTCGACGGCCCGCGCGGCGCCACCCTCCTGGTCAACAACCACGAACTCGCGGGCCCCCGCGCCCAGTGGCCCCACCCCGTCCCGCTCACCGAGGGCCTCGTCTACGACCCCGCCGCGGCCGGCGGCTGCACGGTCGTCGAGGTCCGCCGCGACCACGTCGCCGAGTGGGTCGGCATCGCCGGCACCGCCACCAACTGCGCGGGCGGCAACACCCCTTGGGACACCTGGCTCACCTGCGAGGAGACCGAGGACAAGGCCGGCACCAACGGCTTCACCAAGGACCACGGCTACGTCTTCGAGGTCGACCCCGTCGACCGCCGCGCCAACCGGAACCCCAAGCCGATCAAGGCACTCGGCCGCTACGCGCACGAGGCGGTCGTCGTCGACCCCAAGCGCGGCCACCTCTACCTGACCGAGGACGCGTCCAACCCGAACGGCCTCCTCTACCGCTGGACCCCGCCCGAGCACTTCCACCACGGCCGCGGCAAGCTCCGCACCCTTCCCGACGGCGCGGGCGTCCTCGAAGCCTTCAAGTGCTTCGACTCCGGCGGCAAGTTCGTCGACGACCTCTCCCGCGCCACGAAGATCGGCACGGTCTACGGCGTGGACTGGGTGACCGTCCCCGACCGCGACGCGAAGACGGTGTCCGTCCGCAAGCAGTTCGCCGCCGGAGAGGTCACCCGCGCCCGCAAGCTGGAGGGCATGTGGTGGGGTGACGGCGGCACCTACATCGTCTCGTCCTTCGCCCGCACGGAGAGCCCCGTCCAGCACGACGGCGCCGTCTGGTTCTACGACCCCAAGCGCCGCACCCTCACCCTCAAGGTCCTCCTCGGCGTCAACCCGGACCCGTCCGTTGACGGCGCGTTCGACGGCCCCGACAACATCACCGTCTCCCCCTACGGCGGCCTCGTCATCGCCGAGGACGGCGAGGGCGTCCAGCACCTGTTCGGCGCGACCGACTCCGGCCGCACCTACCCGATCGCCCGCAACGAACTGAACATCGGCACCGAAGAAGAACCGGAATACAGCGAGTTCACCGGCGTCACCTTCTCGCCCGACGGCAGGACCCTCTACGCCAACATTCAGACGCCGGGGATCATGCTCGCGATCACGGGCCCCTGGAAGCGGCAGAAGCGCGGCTGAACTCCCGTACGGAATTAATTGGTTGGCCCCTCCGGAGCTGTGCCTCCTAGTCTGAGATCACAACAGCACGCACCTCCCGGTGCGCAGGCGGCGGTTACTTCGTTGCAACCGAAAAAGACACCGCAGCCGTTCTTGATCTCGGGAGGCGCAGCTCATGGTGGGTGCCCGGTGCGCAGGCAACGGTTACTTCATCGGATCGGACGGTTGCGGGTTCGAGTCCCGTCATCGACCTCGGGTCGGTGTAGCTCAATGGGGTAGAGCATCTGAACAGTCCGTCGCCGCTCTCTGATCTCGGGCACCCACCTTTCGCCGCGTCTCCCTCCGAAATCCCATGTTCCGGGGATCGTCCCAGGAACAAGGGGCAATGAATTCGGGGGAATTCACCATGGCGCGCTTCAACTCCAAGGCGGCTAAGGCCGGGCCCACGTCGCGGGTCACCTCCACCGGCCGGGTGCTCCGTACGTACGAGGGCGGCCGGGGCCGCGAGCGTGACACGCGCTCCGAGCTCTTCCTGCTCGCCGTCGCCAACTTCGTCTCCCAGCAGACCTTCTACGAGTCCGGCGACGACCGCGACGACCGCTTCGCGGCCCTCGTGCGTCAGCTCGCCGTCACCGACCCCGACTGGACGGCGGGCCTCCTCGGCTGGCTGCGCGGCGAGGGCAACCTCCGTACGGCCGCCGTCGTGGGCGCCGCCGAGTACGTGAAGGCCCGCCTCGACGCCGGCGCCACCGACGGCCCCTCCAACCGGCGGGTCGTCGACTCGGTGCTCCGCCGCCCGGACGAGCCCGGCGAACTGCTCGCCTACTGGACCGCGCGCCACGGCCGCGCCATCCCGAAGCCCGTCAAGCGCGGCATCGCCGACGCCGTACGACGGCTCTACGGCGGCACGTCGCTGCTGAAGTACGACACCGCGTCCAAGGGCTACCGCTTCGGCGACATCCTCAACCTCGTGCACGCGGCGCCGGACCCGGACAAGGCCTGGCAGGGCGAGCTGTTCCAGTACGCGCTGGACCGGCGCCACCACCCGGACACCGCCGTACCGCCGGCGTCGAGCCACGTCCTCACCGCGCACCGCGCGCTGATGGCGCTGCCGGTCGAGCGGCGGCGCGCGGTCGTCACGGCGGCCGACGGCGCGGAGCGGCTCGCGGCGGCCGGGATGACGTGGGAGGCGCTGGCCGGCTGGCTCCAGGGCCCGATGGACAAGGCGGCCTGGGAGGCCGTCATCCCGTCCATGGGGCCGATGGCGCTGGTCCGGAATCTCCGTAACTTCGACGAGGCCGGGGTCTCGGACGAGGTCGCGGCCCGGGTGGCGGCGAAGATCAGCGACCCGGCCGAGGTCGCGCGCTCGCGCCAGTTCCCCTTCCGGTACCTCGCCGCGTACCAGCACGCGCCCTCGCTGCGCTGGGCGTACCCGCTGGAGCGGGCGCTCGGCCACTCGCTGGCCAACGTGCCCGCGCTGCCGGGCCGCACGCTGGTGCTGGTGGACCGCTCCGGCTCGATGTTCTTCTCCCGGCTGTCCGACCGCTCGGAGCTGAACCGCGCCGACGCGGCGGCGGTCTTCGGCACGGCGCTCGCGCTGCGGGCGGCGGACGCGGACCTCGTCGAGTTCGGCACGACCAGCAGGCGGCTGCACGTGGACGCGGGCGAGTCGGTGCTCAAGGTCCTCGGCCGCTTCGGCGACCTGGGCGGCACCGACACCACCTCGGCGGTCCGCGCGCACTACCGGGGTCAGGACCGGGTGCTGATCGTCACCGACGAGCAGTACACGCACAGCCCGCACGGCGACCCGACCGAGCAGGTCCCGGCCCATGTGCCGGTCTACACCTGGAACCTCGCCGGGTACCGGGCAGGCCAGGGCCCGTCCGGCCGGGGCAACCGGCACACCTTCGGCGGCCTCTCGGACGCGGCCTTCCGGATGGTCCCGCTCCTCGAATCCGCCCGGGACGCGGACTGGCCCTGGGCGGCCTGAGCCACCAGGAGGCATTGACATCTAACATTTCAGTTCTAGCATGACGGTCATGGAAGCCCTACGGCCCGTCCGCCGCACCCTGCTCAGGGACCGCGCCTACGAAGCGATCCGTGACGCCATCGTCGCCGGGGAGATCGAACCCGGCGCGGTGGTGCGCGACGCCGAGCTGGCCGAGCGGCTCGGGCTGTCCCGGGCGCCGGTGCGGGAGGCGTTCTCACGGCTCGTGGACGACGGCCTCCTGGAGAGCAAGCCGCAGAGCTACACCCGGGTGACCCCGGTCGTAGCCGCCGACGTGCGGGACGCGGCGGCCGTCGTCGGCGCCCTGCACGAGCTGGTCACGCGGATCGCCGTACCCCTCCTGCGGGGCACGGACGTCGACGTGATGCGCGCGGCCAACGACCGGTTCGCCGCCGCCGTGCGCGCCGGCGACGTGGACGCCGCGCTGCGCGCCGACGACGAACTGCACGACGTCCTGGTCCACGTCAGCGGCAACCGCGCCGCGGCGGCCACCGTCGCCCGCTACACCCCCCTCATCCGCCGGCTGGAGCGACGACGCTTCGGCGAGGGCGGCAACTGCCGTTCGGCAGGCCTGCACGAGCGCCTCATCGAGGCCTGCGCCGAGGGCGACGTGGACGACGCGGTCCGCGTGACGGCGGAGATCTGGCGAGGCCTCGAAGGCCTCGCCGACGCCGACTGACCCGCTCCCCGACCGACCAGCGACCCGGGAGAACCCCCATGTCCCTTTCCTCGTACGACCGTTACCCCCTCCTCTTCGGTCCCTCGCCCGTCCACCCGCTGGAGCGCCTCACCGCCCACCTCGGCGGCGCCGCCCTGTGGGCCAAGCGCGAGGACTGCAACTCCGGTGTGGCGTACGGCGGCAACAAGACCCGCAAGCTGGAGTACCTCGTCGCCGACGCCCTCGCGAAGGGCTGCGACACCCTCGTCTCGATCGGCGGCGTCCAGTCCAACCACACCCGCCAGGTCGCCGCCTGCGCCGCCCGCGCCGGGCTCAAGTGCGTGCTGATCCAGGAGAGTTGGGTGGAGTGGCCCGACTCCGTCTACGACAAGGTCGGCAACATCCTGATCAGCCGTCTCGCCGGAGCCGACGTCCGCCTGGTGAAGGCCGGGTTCGGCATCGGCTTCAAGGAGAGCTGGGAGCTGGCCCTGCGCGAGGTCGAGGAGAGCGGCGGCAAGCCCTACGCCATCCCGGCCGGCGCCTCCGACCACCCGCTCGGCGGGCTCGGCTTCGCCAACTGGGCGCACGAAGTCGCCGAGCAGGAACGGGAGTCGGGCGTCTTCTTCGACACCGTGGTGGTGTGCTCGGTGACCGGCTCCACCCAGGCGGGCATGGTCGCCGGGTTCAAGGCGATCGAGGAGGCGGGCGGCCGGGAGCGCCGGGTGCTCGGCATCGACGCCTCGGCGAAGCCCGCGGAGACCCGCGAGCAGGTGGCCCGCATCGCCCAGGCCACCGGCCGGCTCATCGGGGTGAAGCGGGAGGTGACCATCGACGACGTCGAACTCGACGACCGCTACCACGCCGGCGTCTACGGCATCCCGGACGAGACCACCCTGGAGGCGATGCGCCTGGCCGCCCGCACCGAGGGAATGGTCACCGACCCGGTGTACGAGGGCAAGTCGATGGCCGGGATGATCGACCTGGTCACACGCGGCGAGATCTCCGCCGACTCCACCGTCCTGTACGCCCACCTCGGCGGCCAGCCCGCGCTGAACGCGTACAGCGCGCTGTTCTAGACCGTCACGGACGGCGGTCGGGCCGCGCTCCCGGCCCGCGGGCCGGGGGAGCGAGCGCCGGGCGCCCCTCGGCCAGGGGCGCCCGCAGCGGTCGTAGGACTGCCTACAGTGCCTGGGCGGACGGCTTGACCATGCCGCGCACCGTGCGGGACTTCACGAAGTTGCCCATCGCGGTCATGTCCCACTCGCCGGAGAACTGCTTGACCAGCTTGGCCATCATGACCCCGGTCTGGGCCTCGGCGTTGGTGAGGTCGAAGCGGACCAGTTCCTCGCCGGTCGCGGCGTCCACGAGGCGGCAGTAGGCCTTGGCGACCTCGGTGAACTTCTGGCCGGAGAAGGAGTTGACCGTGAAGACCAGGCCGGTGACCTCCTGGGGGATCCGGCCGAGGTCGACCACGATCACCTCGTCGTCACCGCCGCCCTCGCCCGTGAGGTTGTCACCGGAGTGCTTGATCGCGCCGTTCAGGATCGACAGCTTGCCGAAGTAGCAGCTGTCGATGTGGTTGCGCTGCGGGCCGTAGGCGATGACCGAGGCGTCCAGGTCGATGTCCTTGCCGCGGTACGCGGGCTCCCAGCCGAGGCCCATCTTGACCTGGGCGAGGAGCGGACGGCCGCCCTTGACGAGGGACACCGTCTGGTTCTTCTGGAGGCTGACGCGGCCCTTGTCGAGATTGATCTTTCCGGCGCCGAGCGGGGGCGCGGAGGGCGGCGGCGGGGGAGTCGCCGGGACAGGGGGTGCCACCGGGGTCTGCACCGTGGGCGTGGGCGGGGCGACCGGTGCGGGCGCCGGGGCCGCGGCCGGTTCCTCGACCGTGACGCCGAAGTCCGTGGCGATGCCCGCCAGGCCGTTCGCATACCCCTGGCCGACCGCTCGGGCCTTCCAGGCGCCGTTGCGGAGGTAGATCTCGACGACCACGAGCGCTGTCTCGGCGCCGAGCTGCGGGGGCGTGAAGGTGCCCAGGACGCTGTTGTCGTCCGCGTTGCGGATCGTGGCCGTGGGCTCGATGCCCTGGAAGGTCTGGCCGGCCGCGTCCGGGCTGGCGGTGACGACGATCTTCTCGATGCCCGGCGGGACGGCGCCGGTGTCGACGGTGATCGCGTCGGGTGCCGTACCGCCGCCGGAGCGGTAGGTCACGCCGGGGCCCGTCGGCTGGTTGTAGAAGATGAAGTCGTCGTCGGAGCGCACCTTGCCGTCGCCCGTGAGCAGCAGGCCCGATACGTCGAGCCGCACCGGGGCGGCGACGTCCACCGTCACGCGGGCGGCGGAGAGAGGGATGTTCGAGCCGGGGGTCATAGCTGTCATGACTCGTGAACGACCGAGACCATTTTGCCGTTCCCTTACCAAGCGGCCAATTTCGCCCACCCGGTCAACGCCCGGCCCGACACCCTCCCGCCTCCCGCCCGCGGGCTAGGGAATCACCACGATCTTCCGGCCCACGCCCGCCGAGAACTGCGCCAGCGCCTCCGGATACCGCTCCAGCTCGATTCGGTCGCTGATGAAGACCTGCGGGTCGAGGACGCCGTTCGCGAACAGTTCCGCCGCCCGCTCGAAGCTGTGCAGCACCGCCATGGAGCCGGTGATGGTGATCTCCTGGTTGTAGATGCGGTACGGGTCGATCGACACCCGGGTCGCGTAGTCGGCCACCCCGAACTGCAGGAACGTGCCCGCCTTCGCCACCCGGTCCAGGCCGTCCTGGATCGCCGCCGCGTTCCCGGTCGCGTCGACGACGAGGTCCCAGCCCTGCGGCCGGTCCAGCTCGTCCGCGTTGGCCGCCGAGCCGGAGACACCGAGCGTGCGGGCCGTCTCCAGGCGGGCCGGGTTCAGGTCCACGACGTCGACGCTCGCCGCGCCGGTGCGCTTGGCCAGCTCCAGCATCATCAGGCCCATGGTCCCGGAGCCGTAGATCAGCACGTGCGCGCCGAGGCGGGACTTGAGGACGTCGTAGCCGCGCACCGCGCACGACAGCGGTTCGACGAGCGCCGCGTCCTCGGTCCGCACGTGCTCGGGCAGCTTCACGCAGTTCGCCACCGGGGCGAGCGCGTACTGGGCCGCGCCGCCCGCCGTGGTGACGCCGATCGCGGCCCAGCGTTCGCAGAGGTTGTTGTGGCCGTTGCGGCACTGCCGGCACTCGTAGCAGTAGAGCGAGGGGTCCACGGCCACCTGGTCGCCGACCGAGACCTCGGTGACCTGGGTGCCGACCGCGGCGATCTCGCCGGCGAACTCGTGGCCCGGCACGATCGGCAGCTTGGGCGCGAACTCGCCCTGGAGGATGTGCAGATCGGTGCCGCACAGCCCGCAGGCGGCGACCTCGACGACGACCTCGCGGGGGCCCGGCGTCGGGTCGGGGACCTCGGTGACGACGGCGCGGCCCACGGACTCGATGACGGCGGCCTTCATTTCACGGCTCCCAAGGAGAGGCCCTGGACCAGCTTGTCCTGGGCGGCGAACCCCGCGGCGAGCACCGGCAGGGAGATGACGAGCGACGCGGCGCACACCTTCGCCAGGAACAGGCCCTGGCTGGTGATGAAGCCGGTCAGGAACACGGGGGCGGTCTCGGCGACCACGCCCGTGAGGACCCGGGCGAACAGCAGCTCGTTCCAGCTGAAGATGAAGCAAATGAGGGCTGTCGCGGCGATACCGGGGAGGGAGATCGGGGCGACCACGCGCGCGAGGATGGTCGGCAGCCGGGCGCCGTCGATCTGGGCCGCCTCGATGACGGCGACCGGGACCTCGGCGAGGAAGGACTGCATCATCCACACCGCGATCGGCAGGTTCATGGAGGTGTAGAGGATGACCAGGAGCCAGATGTTGTCCAGCATCCCGGCGTTCTTCGCGAACAGGTAGATCGGCAGCAGGCCCGCCACCACGGGGAGCATCTTCGTGGACAGGAAGAAGAACAGGACGTTGGTCCACTTCTTCACCGGGCGGATCGACAGCGCGTAGGCCGCCGGGAAGGCCAGCACCAGCACGAAGAGGGTCGACGCCAGCGACGCCACCAGGGAGTTGACGAGCGCGGGCCAGGGGCTCGCGCCGCCTCCGGTGCCGAAGAAGTCCCGGTAGCCGTCCAGGGTGAGGGCGGCCCCGAAGGACGGCGGGTTGGTGGCCGCGTCCGCCTCCGAGTGGAAGGACGTCAGCGCCATCCAGGCGATGGGCAGGAAGAACACGATGCCGAGCACCCAGGCCACCAGGCCGAGGCCGGCGCCTTTGCGGCGGGCACGCGCGCGTACGGCGACACTGCTCATGCGCGGGACGCCTCCTCACGGAACAGGGACGACACGACGCGCAGCGCGAAGGTCGCGATGATGATCGAGCCGATGACGACCAGGACGCCGGCCGCCGAGGCGAGGCCGTTCTCGTGGGCCTGGTAGAAGCTCTGGTAGACGGTGTAGGGCAGGTTGGCGGTGCCGAGGCCGCCGGACGTGATGGTGAACACCGCGTCGAAGTTCTGGACGATGTAGATCGAGCCCAGCAGGGCGCCGAGTTCGAGGTACCGGCGCAGGTGCGGCAGCGTCAGATAGCGGAAGACCTGCCAGTCGCTGGCGCCGTCCACCTTCGCGGCCTCGATCTGCTGGTGGTCGCGGCTCTGCAGCCCGGCCAGCAGGATCAGCATCATGAACGGCGTCCACTGCCACACCAGCGATGCCTCGACCGCGAGCAGCGGGGTGTTGGAGATCCAGTCCGGCTGTGGGCCGCCCACATAGTGCAACAGACCGTTGAACAGGCCGTATTCAGGGTTGTAGAGCACATGCTTCCAGAGCAGGGCCGCGGCGACCGGCACCACCAGGAACGGCGCGATCAGCAGGGTGCGGACAAAACCGCGGCCCTTGAACTTCCGGTCCAGGAGCAGCGCGAGCAGCAGACCGAGGACCAGGCTGGCCAGCACCACCGCCACGGTGAGCAGGACGGTCGTCCACACCGAGTGGCGCAGGTCCGCGTCGCTCAGGACCTGGTGGTAGTTGTCGAGGCCGGTGAAGTGCCGGGCCTTCGGGTAGAGCGCGTTCCAGTCGAAGAACGAGATCACCAGCGTGGCCACGAACGGGAGCTGGGTCACGACGATCATGAAGATCAGGGCGGGGAGCAGCGGGGCACGGGTGGCCCAGGCGCGCAGCCGGTCCGAGGGCGGGCGCGCGGTACGGGTCGCGGTGGCGGCCAGCGGGGCCGTTGTCGTGGCGGTCATCGTCCCTCGTACTCCTTGGAGATCTGCTCGGCGAGTTTCTGGGACTTCCTCAGGGCCGAGTCGACGGACTGCCGTCCGGCGATGGCCGAACTGATCTCCTGGGAGACCTTGGTACCGAGGTCGGTGAACTCGGGGATGTCGACGAACTGGATGCCGGGCGCGGGCCGCGGCTGCACGCCGGGGTCGTTGGGCTTGGCGTTCTCGATGGCGGCCTTCGTCATCTCCTGGAAGGCGGCGGCCTCCTTGACGTAGTCCGGGTTGGTGTACGTCGAGGCGCGCTTCCCGGCCGGCACGTTGGACCAGCCGTCCGTGTCGCCGACCAGTTGCTCGTACTGCTTGCTCGACGCCCAGGACACGAACTTCCAGGCCTTGTCGGAGTTGTGGGACGCCTTCTGGATGCCCCAGGCCCACGTGTACAGCCAGCCCGAGGAGTCGGTCTTCTCGACCGGCGCGGGGACGTAGCCGATCTTGCCCTTCACCGGCGAGCCCTTGGCCTCCAGCGAACCGGCGGCCGAGGTGGCGTCGTACCACATGGCCACCTTGCTCTGGGTGATGTTGTTCAGGCACTCGGCGAAGCCGGACTGGGCCGCGCCGGACTCGCCGTGCTTGCGGACCAGGTCGACGTAGAACTTCGTCGCCTGCTCGAAGCCCGGGGAGTCGAGCTGCGCCTTCCAGTTCTTGTCGAACCAGGTCCCGCCGAAGGTGTTCACGACCGTCGTCAGCGGCGCCATCAGCTCGCCCCAGCCGGGCAGTCCGCGCAGACAGATCCCCTTCATGCCCGGCTTCGCGCCGTCGGCCTTCGCGGCCAGGTCGGCCACCTGGGTCCAGGTCGGGTGCGCCGGCATCGTGAGGTTCTTCGCCGCGAACACGTCCTTGCGGTACATCAGGAAGGACGACTCGCCGTAGAACGGCTGCCCGTAGAGCTTGCCGTCGTCCGCCGTCAGGGACTCCCGCATCGGTTTCAGGATGTCCTGCTCGTCGTAGGCCGGGTCCTTCGCGACGTACGAGTCCATCTCGTGCAGCCAGCCGTTGCGGGCGTAGATCGGGATCTCGTAGTTGGAGAGGGTCGCCACGTCGTACTGGCCGGCCTGGTTGGCGAAGTCCTGGCTGATCTTGTCGCGGACGTCGTTCTCGGGCAGCACCGTGAAGTTGACCTTGATGCCGGTCTCCTTCGTGAAGTGCGGCGCCAGCTTCTGGAGTTCGGTCATCTGGGGGTTGTTGACCATCAGGACGTTGATCGAGTTGCCGCCGGATCCGGCGCCGCCCGCTCCGACCCAGCAGCCGGAGAGCAGCGGGGCGAGCAGCGTCCCTACGGCGGCCAGGGCGAGCCTGGCTCGCGGCGGCCGTCGTCGGCTCTGGGTTCGCATGGATCGCTCCTGCAGTAAAGGGAGGTGGACATATGAGGACTTATGGGATGGCGGAGGCGTCGCCGGGCATGGCTGCGCCCCATGGAGGTCTCGGTTGGCATTCCGCACCGCGTCGAAGGCGCTCGGGGTGCTCTAGACGCGGATGACCTGCGGCCCCAGCAACGAGTAGCGGTGGGCCTCGGCCGACGGGAGGAGCGTGCTCGTGACGATCGTCTCCAGGGCGCCGACGTCGGCGAACCTGCAGAAGCTGACCGCACCGAACTTGGTGTGCACGCCCGCGAACACGGTGCGCCGGGAGGCGCGGATGGCCTGTGCCTTGACCTCGCTGACGGCGGGGTCGGGCGTGGTCAGGCCGTGCTCGCGGGAGATGCCGTTGGCGCCGATGAAGGCGAGGTCGAGGACGAAGCCGGCGAGCATCTTCGTCGTCCAGTGGTCCACGGTGGCCAGCGTCCCGTGCCGGACCCGGCCGCCGAGCAGCAGCACGGAGGTGTGCTCGGACTCGGCGAGTACGCCCGCCACGGGCAGGGACGCGGTGACCACGGTCAGCGGCCGGTCCCTGGGCAACGCCTCGGCGATGAGCTGGGGGGTGAAGCCCTCGTCGACGAAGACGGTCTCGGCGTCCCCGAGCTGCTCGGCCGCCGCGAGGGCGATCCGGCGCTTCTCGGGGACATGGCTGGTGGCGCGGAAGGCGAGCGTCGTCTCGAAGCCGGCGCTCTCCACGGGGTAGGCGCCGCCGTGGGTCCTGCGGACCAGCCCGTGGTCCTCCAGGGCCCGCAGATCGCGCCGTACGGTCTCCTTGGCCACGCCCAGCTCGGCGGCGAGCGCGGTGACGTCGACCGAGCCGGTGCGGCGCGCGACCCGCACGATCTCCCGCTGGCGTTCCTCCGCCGAACTCGTGGTCATGGCCGACACCGCCTTCCCGCTCACCTGGGTACTGCCCGTTCGGGCCCGGTGGGACCCTTGGGGGAAGTTCTACAGCCGGTGCGCGGCACTGACCAGGCCTGTTGCACGCCCGATGCTGCCCGTGTGTGACCGTTTACGGCACGCCGAGTCCGTCGCGGACCTGCGCGGCTGTGCGCCGGGGCGTGAGATCGGGCAGCGCCGGTGCCCGAACACGGCGGCGGGCGGGCCCGTTCGGTGCCCGCCCGCCACTCCTGAGTCCCTTTTCCCGTCAGTACGGCCAGATCGGCGGGTCGGTCACGAACTGGCCGCCGAGGTAGGCGTGCGCCTCGACGCCCGGCTGCAGCTCCCCGTGTTCGGCGATGAGCTTGTCGGCGTACGGTTCGGAGTCGTCCTGCGGCTCGTAGCCGAGGGCCCGCGCGGTCGAGAGGTCCCACCACAGGCGGGTGTTGGCGGAGGAGCCGTAGACGACGGTGTGCCGGACCTCCTCGGCGGTCAGGGCCGCGTGGAAGAGGCGGGCGCCGTCGGCGGGGCTCATCCAGATCGACAGCATGCGCACGCTGCTGGGCTCCCGGAAGCAGGAGCCGATGCGTACGGAGACGGTCTCCAGGCCGTGCTTGTCCCAGTAGAGCTGCGCGAGGTCCTCGCCGAAGGACTTCGACAGGCCGTAGAAGGTGTCGGGGCGGTGCGGGGTGTCGACCGGGATCAGCGCGCCCGCGTCGAGCGGTGTGCCGCCCTCGGGCCGCGGGGTGTAGCCGACGGCGTGGTTGGAGGAGGCGAAGACGATGCGGGGGACGCCTTCCTGGCGGGCCGCCTCGTAGAGGTTGTAGGTGCCCTCGATGTTCGACGCCAGGATCTTGTCGAAGGAGGCTTCCAGGGAGATGCCCGCGAGATGGATGATCGCGTCGACGCCCCGCACGGCCTCGCGGAGCGCCGCCCGGTCGGAGAGGTCGGCGGTGATCGCGTCCGGCTCGCCCTCGATGGGGCGGACGTCCAGCAGGCGCAGCTCGTAGCCGTAGGAGGGGAGCAGCTCCCGCATCAGGGTGCCGAGCCCGCCTGCGGCGCCGGTGAGCAGAACGGTGCGGGGAGCGGGCATCCTCGGTCTCCTGGGGGTCGGCAGTGGATGGCTGGCCTGGTTCATGAACGCACTCATGAACTGAATTCATATGCATGGACACGCTAAGGAGCGGTCACCATGCCCGTCAAGTGTGGCGCGGACCTGGGAAATCCGCTTCCTTGTTGCTCATTTGCCTGCTTGACCCACCCTGAGGCAGATCCTTAGGGTGGGGCTGTTCAGAAATGTGGACGTTGATCAGAAGAACGCACGCGTCTGTTTCAAGGGAGAGCCCGTGACGCCAGCCCCCCTCGCCGACCGGCTCAGTATCCCCAGCGGGCCGCTGTTCTTCCCCGTCACCCCGTACGGCCCCGACGGCTCCGTCGATCTCGACGTCTACCGCGCGCATGTCCGCCGGGGCGTCGAGGCCGGGGCCGCCGCCGTGTTCGCGTGCTGCGGCACCGGGGAGTTCCACGCGCTGCTGCCCGAGGAGTTCGAGGCGTGCGTCCGGGCGGCCGTGGAGGCGACCGGGGGCCGGGTGCCGGTGGTCGCGGGCGCGGGCTACGGCACCGCCCTCGCCGTCCGGTACGCGCGGCTCGCGGAGGACGCCGGGGCGGACGGGCTGCTCGCCATGCCGCCGTATCTGGTGGCCGCCGGGCAGGAGGGGCTGCTGCGGCACTACCGCGAGGTGGCCGCGGCGACCGCGCTGCCGGTCATCGTCTACCAGCGCGACAACGCGGTGTTCACCCCCGCCACGGTCGTCGAACTCGCCCGCACCGACGGCATCATCGGCTTCAAGGACGGGCTGGGCGACCTCGACCTGATGCAGCGGATCCTGAGCGCCGTCCGCACCGAAGTCCCCGGCGAATTCCTCTACTTCAACGGCCTGCCGACCGCCGAACAGACCCAGCTCGCCTACCGGGGCATCGGCATCACCCTCTACTCCTCCGCCGTGTTCTGCTTCGTCCCCGAGATCGCGCTCGCCTTCCACCGGGCGCTCACCACCGGCGACGACACCACGGCCAACCGCCTTCTGGACGGCTTCTACCGCCCGTTCGTCGAACTCCGCGCACAGGGACGGGGTTACGCGGTCTCGCTCGTCAAGGCGGGTGTGCGGATGCGGGGGCTGGACGTCGGCGAGGTCCGCCCGCCGCTGACCGAACCGACCGAGGACCACGTCAAGCAACTGGCCCAACTCGTCGAGCGGGGCTATACGTTGATCGAGCCGCAGATCGCGCCGCACGCCGAGCCGCAGGCAGATTCACGGATCGGGTCGCGGATCGAGTCGCGGATCGAGGAGGACGCGTGAAGGCATCGACGTTCGTCTACCCCTGGGACGTCAACGGCGACCCGGAGGCCGGCGACAGGATCGCCCGACTCGGCGTCCAGCAGGCGACCTTGGCCTCCGCGTACCACTCCACGCGCGCGCTGACCCCCCGCCACCCGCGCCACCGCGTCGTCACCGCCGAGCACGCGGCCGTGCTGTATCCGCCGGACGACCGGTGGCAGGGACGGGAGCTGAGCCCGTACCCGGCCGGGGACTGGGCGCCGGGCGACGCCTTCGGGGAGGCCGCCGCGGCTCTCGCCGACGCGGGCCTTGAGGTCCACACCTGGGTCGTCCTCGCCCACAACTCCCGCCTGGGCGCCGACCGTCCGGACACCTCGGTGGTCAACGCCTACGGCGACCGCTACCCCTGGGCCCCCTGCATCGCCCAGCCCGCCACCCGCGCCTACCTCACCGACCTCGCCGCCGAGGCCGCCGTACGCCCCGGCGCGCGCGGCACCGAGCTGGAGTCCCTCGGCTGGTACGGCCTCACCCACCTGCACGCCCACGACAAGACCGCCGGGGTCGGGCTCGGGGAGGCCGGCCAGTACCTCATGTCCCTGTGCTTCTGCCCGACCTGCCGCCAGGGCTACGGCGAACACGGCCTCGACGCCGAGGAGTTGGCGACGTCGGTGCGCGCCGCACTGGAGCCGGTGTGGCAGGGGGCGCCCTCCGACGGCGGCTGGGCGGGGGTCGAGAAACTCCTCGGCGACGCCAACGCGACGGCCACCCGCGCGTGGCGCGACGAACGGGCCCGCACCCTCCAGGAGGCGGCGGTCGCAGCGGTCCGTGCCGCCGCACCCGCCGGCTTCCAGGTCCTGCTGCACGCGGACCCTGAGTCGTACCACTGCGGCGCCAACGTGGGCGTGGACCCGGGGCACATCCTCTCGGTGGCGGACGGTGTGGTCGTGCCCTGCACCGCGGGAGCGGGGATGCTGACCCCGTTCGCCGAACACGCGGGTGACGCGACGGTGTTGGCCGCGAACTTCACGGTGGTCTCCGGGATGGGCGGACGACCGGGGGCGCTGGCGGCGGACGCGCAACGGGCCCGTGGCCTCGGCGCGACCGAACTACGGCTGTATCACGCGGGGTTGGCGTCGGAGGGCGACTTGGCGGAGGTGCGGTCGGCACTCGCGGAGCTCTGAGACGGCCCCTTGTCCGGCGCCTGGTCCGAGCCGCGGGCCGGAGCGGGCGCACCCGCCCCGGCCACCCCCAGCCAGGCCCCCGTGGCGAACAGCCCCAGCCCGGTCACGGTCAACAGCAGCCGCACATCCACCAGTTCGACCAGTCCGGCCCCCACCCCCAGCCCGATCACGTTGGGCGTGAAGACCAGGGTGTTGGCGGTCGCGGTGCCCCGCCCCAGCAGCGGTCCCGGCAACTCCCGCTGCACGGCGGTGAACGCGGCGATCAGCACACACGGCAGCCCGAGCCCGATCGCCACACCGCCCGCCGGCACCACCGCGTCGGACGGCACGGCCCGCGCCGTCACCCCGAGCGCCGTGAGCGCGATCCCGGCCGCCCCGAACCGCCGCTCGCCGAGCCGTCGCAGCGCGGGCCCCGAGACCAGTCCGACCGCGACCGAGCCGGTGCCCTGGGTCACGTACAACACACCCGTGTAGGCGGGGGAGTGGCCCAGGGCGTCGACGATCGCGTAGGTCGCTGAGCTGCTCAGGGCGGCGAGGAACATCGTGGCCCCGCCCGCCAGGACGAGCGGGCGCAGCACCGGATGACGCCACAACTCCCGCACGCCCTCGGCGGTTTGGGCCCGCCAGCTG
Organism: Streptomyces sp. NPDC090083; assembly: GCF_044747445.1. Classification (NCBI taxonomy): domain Bacteria; kingdom Bacillati; phylum Actinomycetota; class Actinomycetes; order Kitasatosporales; family Streptomycetaceae; genus Streptomyces; species Streptomyces sp. NPDC090083. The sequence continues at coordinate 344,064 of NZ_JBIVED010000007.1, forward strand.
CCGTCGGGGCGCGACGGCCGTTCCTCCCGGGCGCGGATCGGCAGCCACAGGACCGCCGCCACCGCGAAGGTGAAAGCGTCCAGGACGGCCACCGAGGGCCCGCCGAACGCGGCGTACAGGCCCGCGCCCGTCAGCGGCGCGACCAGCTTCATGCCCTCGACGGCCGTCATCCGCAGCCCGTTGAAGTCGCCGAGGAGGTCCCGGTCGACGACGGCGCCGAGGAGGGCGGACTCGGCGGGGTCCTGGACGGCGGCGGTGGTGCCGTAGACGAAGAGGACCGTGAACAGGAGCCACAGGTCGGTGCGGGAGTCGACGGCGAGGAGGGTGAGGAGGAGGGCGGCCAGGCCGAGGTCGGTCCCGATCAGCAGGGGCTTGCGGCGGACGCGGTCGGCGATCGTGCCGAGGGCCGGGCCGCACAGGGTCGGGGCCCACACGGCGAAGGTGCACAGTGCGGCGAGGCCGTTCGAACCGGTGAGGTCCTTCACCCACACCCCGGCCGCGAGCCCGAGCGCGGACGAGCCGAAGGCGGACACGACCAGGCCCGCGAGATAGAGGCCCGCGTCGCGGTCCCGCAGGATGCGCGTCACCGTCCAGTTTGTCGTCATGCCTGGTCATCGTGGGTCTAAGGCGGGGGAGGCGGCATCGGGCAGGTGCCGTAGAAAAGGGCGGGTGGCAGGGGTGCGGGACGGGGGAGCGATGAGTTTCGGGCGTGCCGTCGGTCTACCTGGTGAACGCGGCCCACGAGCCCGACGCACGTGACCGCCTACCTCCCCGGAAGGGCAGCGCATGAGTGACAACCTGTTCGACTTCGGACCGCAGACCCGGGTCGTCGCCCGCCTCGCGGAGGGCATCCCGGACGACCGGCTCGGCGACGGGACGCCGTGTCCCGACTACGCCGTACGGCATCTGCTGGCCCATGTGCTCGGTCTGTCCGTCGCCTTCCGCGACGCCGCGCGCAAGGACCTGGGCGCCACCACCGACACCAGCCCGACCCTCGCCGCCCTGCCCGACATCGGCCCCGACTGGCGTGCCGAACTCCCCAAGGCCCTGGACGGACTCGCCGAGGCCTGGCGCGACCCGGCCGCCTGGACCGGTATGACCCGCGCGGGCGGCGTGGACCTCCCCGGCGCGGTCGCCGCGGCCGTCGCCGCCGACGAACTGGTCATCCACGGCTGGGACCTGGCCACGGTCACCGGCCAGTCCTACGCCCCCGACCCGGCCGCCCTGCGGATGTCGTACGACTTCCTCCTCGCGGCGACCGAGGACCCGAGCCGCGGGGGCGGCATCTTCGGCCCGGTCGTGGCGGTGGCGGCGGACGCGCCGTTGCTGGACCGGGCGCTGGGGCTCAGCGGGCGCGATCCGGGGTGGAAGCCGTAGCGACGGCCCCGGCCTTGTGGCCCATGGGCCCGTCCACCGCGCGGGCCCTGGCACACCACCCGAAAGGTGAGCGCCAGGGCCTCCGGAACCGTACTCTTCCGCACCATGCCCCTCAGCCTCACCACCCTCGGCACCGCCTCTCCCCACCCGCGCCCCGGCCGGCCCTGTTCCGGGTACCTGCTGCGCGGCGGGGGCGCCGAGGTGTGGGTGGACGCGGGCACCGGAACGTTCGCCGAGTTGCAGCGGCACACGGATCCGGCGCGGCTGACGGCGATCTGGATCTCGCACCTGCACGCCGACCACAGCGCCGATCTCCTCGCCGCCGCCTACGCGTTCGCCTTCGGCGGGATGGCCCCGGCCGCCCCGATCCCGCTCTACGCCCCGCAGGACTGCGCGAGCCGCCTCGCCGGGTTCCTCGGCCGCCCGGACGTCCGGTTCCTCAACGGCGTCTTCGACTTCCGGCCGCTCTACGACGGGCACACCGTCCGGCACTGGAACCTCCGGCTCACCACACGCGCCGTCGTCCACGACACCGAGGCGTACGGGCTGCGCGCCGAGTGCCAGGGCAGTGTCCTGGGCTACTCGGGGGACAGCGGACCCTGCGAGGCGCTGTCCGAACTCGCGGGCGGCGCCGACGTGTTCCTCTGCGAGGCCGACCTCGACCGGCATCGCGAAGGCGAACGGCGGGTTCACCTCACGCCCGAGGACGCCGGTGCCTGTGCCAAGGGCGCGCGCGAACTCCTCATCACCCACGTGGGACCCACCCTCACCCGCGAAGCGGCCCTGGAACGTGCCGCCGCGATCTTCCCCGGCCGGACCTCCGTCGCGCTCGAAGGCGTCACCAAGACCATGTGACGCCGTGCGGCGGTCCGTCGCGGGTTCTTCTGTCAGAAGCATTGACGAAACAAAAGCGCGCTCCTACCTTCAACGCGTCGTACTTCGTACGTCATATATGAGACGCGATACGCGAGATCAGATACGCGACCGCAGCCACGTGACATCCGAGAGGCGCGCATGACCTCTGTGCCCACGCCGATCCCGTCCCGCACGCAGTACGTGCAGGAGGAGATCAAACGCCGCATCCTCACCGGTCGGTTGACCCCGGGTCAGCCCCTAGTCGAGACCGAACTCGCCGCACAGTTCGGGGTGTCCAAGACCCCCGTGCGCGAGGCGCTCAAGACCCTGGCCGGCACCGGACTCGTCGTGATGAACCAGTACAAGGGCGTCACGGTGCGCATGGTGGACGCGGACATGGCGCGCGAGGTGTACGACGTACGGCTGCTCCTCGAACCCGAGGCGCTCCGCCGGGCCGTACGGCTGAGCGCGTCCCTCGACGACGCCCGCGACGCCCTGACCCGCGCCGACGAGGCCACCGACACCGCCGAACGCTCCCTGGCCAACCGGGAGTTCCACCGTGCCCTGTACCTGCCGTGCGGCAACCCGCTGCTCGGCCGGATGCTCGACGAGGTCCGCGACCAGGCCGCCCTGGTCTCCGCCGTCGCCTGGGCCGCCTCGCCCTCCTGGGAACGGGAGGCCGGCGAACACCGCGAGATCCTGCGCCTCGCGCTGGACGGCGACGCGGACGGCGCGGCCACCGCACTGCACGCCCACATCGCGTCGTTCGTGCAACGCGCCTTCCCCGGAACCGGGTTGGGATCCCAGGGAGAGGACGGTCAGGCATGACAGCGGCGTTCGAGGCCCAACGCACCGCCCTGGCCGACGTGGTGGCGATCCCGGTCACCCCGTTCGCCGAGGACGGCGGCATCGACCAGGACACCCACCGCGCCCTGCTCCGCCGCCTGCTCGACGGCGGGATCGGCATCCTCACGCCGAACGGCAACACCGGCGAGTTCTACGCCCTCACCCCTCAAGAGCGGCAACTGGTAACGGAGTTGACCGTCGACGAGGCGGGCGACCGCGCCGCGGTCCTGGTCGGCGTCGGGCACGACGTGCCCACCGCCGTCGCCTCCGCGCGGCACGCCCGCGGCCTCGGCGCCCGGATGGTGATGGTCCACCAGCCCGTCCACCCGTACGTCTCGCAGGGCGGCTGGGTCGACTACCACCGGGCCATCGCCGAGGCCGTGCCCGACCTGGGCGTCGTCCCGTACATCCGCAACGCCCAGCTGCCCGGCGCCCGCCTCGCCGAACTAGCCGACGCCTGCCCGAACGTGATCGGGGTCAAGTACGCCGTCCCGGACGCGGCCCGCTTCGCCGCCTTCGCCCGGGACGCGGGGCTCGAACGCTTCGTGTGGATCGCGGGGCTGGCCGAACCGTACGCGCCCTCCTACTTCTCGGCGGGCGCCACCGGCTTCACCTCGGGGCTCGTGAACGTCGCCCCGTCCGTCTCGCTGAACATGATCGAGGCCCTGCGGTCCGGCGACTACCCGGGCGCGATGAAGGTGTGGGAGCAGATCCGCCGCTTCGAGGAACTGAGGGCCGCGAACGGCTCCGCGAACAACGTCACGATCGTCAAGGAAGCGCTTGCGTCCCTCGGGCTGTGCCGCCGCGAGGTCCGCCCGCCGAGCAAGACCCTGCCCGAGAGCGAGCGCGCCGAGGTCGCCGCGATAGCCGCCGGATGGTCGACATGAAGTCACCGGAAGAGCTCAGAAGCCACCAGTGGTACGGCACCGACGGGCTGCGTTCCTTCAGCCACCGCGCCCGCACCCGTCAGCTCGGTTACCTCCCCGAGGAACACCTCGGCAAGCCCGTCATCGCCGTCCTCAACACCTGGTCGGACATCAACCCGTGCCATGTACACCTCCGTGACCGCGCGCAGGCCGTGAAGCGCGGGGTGTGGCAGGCGGGCGGCTTCCCCCTCGAATTCCCGGTCGCCACCCTCAGCGAGACCTTCCAGAAGCCGACCCCGATGCTCTACCGGAACCTCCTCGCGATGGAGACCGAGGAGCTGCTGCGGTCCTACCCCGTGGACGGCGCGGTGCTGATGGGCGGCTGCGACAAGTCGACGCCCGCGCTGCTGATGGGCGCCGCCTCCGTCGACCTCCCCACCGTCTTCGTCCCGGCCGGGCCGATGCTGCCGGGCCACTGGCGCGACGAGGTCCTCGGCTCCGGCACCGACATGTGGAAGTACTGGGACGACCGCCGCGCGGGCCTCATCGGCGACTGCGAGCTGACCGAGCTGGAGAGCGGCCTCGCGCGCTCACCCGGGCACTGCATGACCATGGGGACCGCGTCCACGCTGACGGCCGCCGCGGAGGCGCTCGGGGTGACCGTGCCGGGCGCGTCGAGCATCCCCGCCGTGGACTCCGGGCACGATCGGATGGCCGCGCAGTCCGGCATGAGGATCGTCGAACAGGTCCACAAGGGACGTGTCCTCTCGTCGATCCTCACCCAGGAGGCCTTCGAGGACGCGGTCACCACCATCCTCGGCCTCGGCGGCTCCACCAACGCCGTGATCCACCTCATCGCCATGGCCGGCCGCGCGGGCGTCCGCCTCACGCTCGACGACTTCGACCGCATCGCCCGCACGGTCCCGGTCCTGGCCAACGTACGGCCCGGCGGCCGGACGTACCTCATGGAGGACTTCCACTTCGCGGGCGGCCTCCCCGGCTTCCTCTCCCGCATCCCCGACCTGCTCCACCTCGACCGCCCGACGGTCTCCCACGACACCCTCGGCGAGCAGCTCGCGGGCGCCCGGGTGCACAACGACGACGTGATCCGCCCGCGCGACAACCCGGTCGCGTCCGAGGGCGGGGTCGCCGTCCTGCGCGGCAACCTCTGCCCGGACGGCGCCGTCATCAAGCACATCGCCGCCGAACCCCACCTGCTGAAGCACACCGGCCCCGCGGTCGTCTTCGACGACTACCGGACCATGCAACGCACCATCAACGACCCGGAGTTGGGCATCACCGCCGACAGCGTCCTGGTGCTGCGCAACGCGGGCCCCAAGGGCGGCCCCGGCATGCCCGAGTACGGCATGCTCCCGCTCCCCGACCACCTCCTCAAGCAGGGCGTCCGGGACATGGTCCGCATCTCCGACGCCCGCATGAGCGGGACGAGTTACGGCACGTGCGTGCTGCACATCGCGCCCGAGTCGTACGTCGGCGGGCCACTGGCACTCGTCCGGACCGGGGACACCATCACCCTGGACGTCGAGGCGCGCACCCTCCAACTCAACGTGGATGACGAGGAGTTGGCGGCACGCCGCGCGGAGTGGACACCGCCGCCCGCACGGTACGAACGCGGCTACGGCGCGCTCTACAACGACCAGATCACCCAGGCGGACACCGGCTGCGACTTCGAGTTCCTGGCCCGCCCGGGCAAGGTCGCCGACCCGTACGCGGGCTAGCCCCCCAGTCCCTCCCGCGCAGCGCACAGCACCGCACCGCACCCATCGAGAAAGCGCTTCACCCCTTACGCGACCCACCCCGAGCGACTCGTACCCGACCCACCGCAAGCGAACGGAGAACAGTCATGGCCCAAGCCGCAGCCGTGGCGAAACCGCCCGCGCCACCCCGGCGGCGCCGTGCCTCCGCGACCCCGCGCAGGCTCCCGTACCTGCTGATCGCCCCGGCGGCGCTGCTCATGCTGGGCTTCATCGCCTACCCGGTCATCAGCGTCTTCTACTACAGCCTGCAGAACTACAACCCCACCAAACCGTGGCGCAACGGCTTCGCGGGCCTCGACAACTTCACCCACGCGTTCACCAACGACCCACAGTTCTGGGACACGTTGACGTTCAGCGCCAAGTGGGTCGTCGTGGAGGTGGGCCTCCAGCTGCTCTTCGGCCTGGCCCTCGCACTGATCGTCAACCAGACGTTCGTGGGCCGCTCCATCGGCCGCGCGCTGGTGTTCTCCCCATGGGCCGTGTCGGGCGTGCTGACCTCCGCGATCTGGGTGCTGCTCTACAACTCCCAGACGGGCGTGACCCGTTACCTCGCCGACATGGGCATCGGCCAGTACGGCACGAGCTGGCTCTCCGACCCCTCGACCGTCTTCTCCGCGGCCGTGGTCGCGGACCTCTGGCGAGGCGTCCCCTTCTTCGCGATCCTCATCCTCGCCGACCTCCAGTCCGTGTCGAAGGATCTCTACGAGGCCGCCGAGGTCGACGGCGCGAGCCGCTTCCAGCAGTTCCGCAACATCACCCTGCCGCACCTCAAGGACGCGATCGTGCTGTCCACGCTGCTGCGCGCGGTCTGGGAGTTCAACAACGTCGACCTCCTCTACACCCTGACCGGCGGCGGCCCGGCCGGCGAGACGACCACGCTCCCGCTGTACGTCGCCAACACCAGCGTCGAAGCGCACAACTTCGGCTACGCGTCGGCCCTGACCACGGTGGCGTTCGTGATCCTGCTCTTCTTCTCGATCGTCTATCTGCGGCTGAGCAAGTTCGGAGGCGGCGACAAGTGATCACCGAGATCGCCCCGGCCCGCGAGCGGGAGACCACCGTCCCGCAGCAGCCGCGCAAGGTCCGCCGCGCCTGGGACGAGGTCCCGCGCTGGCAGATCTACGTCCCCCTGGGGATCTACCTCGTCTTCACCCTGATCCCCTTCTACTGGATCCTCCTCTTCGCGTTCCGCCCGGCCGGTTCGACCTCCCTGGTGCCCTGGCCGATGACCTTCGACCACTTCCAGAAGGTGTGGACCGACCGCAGCTTCGGCGTCTACTTCCAGAACAGCGTCTACGTCGGTGTCGCCACCCTGGTCCTCACCACGGTGGTCGCCCTGGCCGGCGGCTACGCGCTGGCCCGCTTCGAGTTCCGGGTCAAGCGCGCGTTCATGCTGGCCCTGCTCTGCTCCCAGTTCGTGCCGGGCGCCCTGCTGCTGGTGCCGCTGTTCCAGATCTTCGCCAAGCTCCAGATGATCAACTCGCTCGGCAGTGTCGTCATCGCGGAGACCGTCTTCCAGCTGCCGCTGTCGATGATCCTGATCAGCGGCTTCATCCGGAACGTCCCGCAGTCCCTGGAGGAGGCCGCCTGGGTCGACGGCTGCAGCCGCTTCGCCGCGTTCCGCATCGTCGTCCTCCCGCTGTTGCGGCCCGGGCTGATCGCCGTCGGCTCCTTCGCCTTCGTGCACGCCTGGAACCACTTCCTGTTCGCCCTGATGTTCCTGTCCGACCAGAGCAAGCAGACGATCCCGGTCGGCCTCAACACCCTCATGGGCGCCGACAGCGTCGACCTCGGCGCGCTCGCCGCGGGCGGCATCATCGCGGCTGTACCGGTGGTGATCGTGTTCGCCTTCATCCAGAAGTGGCTGATCACCGGCTTCAGCGCGGGGGCGGTGAAGGGATGAGGAAACCGCTTACCCTGCTGACGAAGATCGTCGAAGCAGGGAGAACCCCATGAGCCCCACCACCGGTCCCACGACCGCCTCCGCACCCGTTTCCGTACCCGCCCCCGCACTCGTGTCCCCGCCCGTCTCCACGCCCGTCCCCGTCGTCCTCGCGGGCGCGCGCGGCCACGGCCGCTGGCACGTCGACAACATCCGCAGGCTCCAGGACAAGGGGCTCGTCCGCCTCGCCGGGATCTGTGAGCTGACCCCGCTGACCGAGGAGGAGTTCGGCGGTGAACTCCCCGCGCAGTCACCTGACTTCGGCGCCCTCCTCGACTCCACCGGCGCCCGGGTGGCGGTGGTCTGCACCCCGATCCCGACCCACACCGACCTCGCCCTGGCCGCCGCGGAGCGGGGCGTGCACCTGCTGCTGGAGAAGCCGCCCGCGCCGTCGTACGCCGAGTTCCGCCGGATGGCCGACGGGGTCGCCGCGGCCGGAGTGGTCTGCCAGATCGGGTTCCAGTCGCTCGGCTCGCACGCCGTGCCCGCGGTCCGCGAACTGATCGAGAAGGGCGCGATCGGTACGGTCACCGGAGTCGGCGGCGCCGGTGCCTGGGCCCGCGACGAGGCGTACTACCGGCGCGCGCCCTGGGCGGGCAAGCGGCGGCTGAACGGCGTCGACGTGATCGACGGCGCGCTCACCAACCCCCTCGCCCACGCCGTCGCCACCGCCCTCGCCCTCAACGAGACGACCCGTGCCGAGGACGTCGTCCGCATCGAGACCGAACTCCTGCGGGCCAACGACATCGAGTCCGACGACACCTCCTGCGTCCGTGTCACCACCGTCCAGGGCCGTCCGGTCACCGTCGCCGCGACCCTGTGCGCCGAACACCCCGGTGAGCCCTATGTGGTGGTGCACGGCAGCGAGGGCCGGATCACCTACTGGTACAAGCAGGACCGCGTCCTGCTCCAGCGCGCGGGCCACGGCCCCGAGGAGTTCGAGTACGGCCGCACCGACCTGCTGGAGAACCTCGTCGGCCGTCTCACCGACGGCGACGCCCTGTTGGTCGAACCCGACGCGACAGGCGCCTTCATGAAGGTCGTCGAGGCGATCCGCCGGGCCCCCGACCCGGCCCCACTGCCCACCGACGCCTGGCGGATGATCCCCGCCGAGCACCGCCGGGTCGTCCCCGGCATCGACGCACTGGTCACGGCGGCGGCCGACACCCTCGCCCTCTACTCCGAACTGGGCGCCGTCTGGGCCCCACCGAAAGAGGTGAGCACCTGATGATCACCCACGACACGCCGGTGCTGCGCGTCGCGGGCCGCCCGGTCGCCCGCTACGTCACCCGGCCCGAGCTGCCCGACCGGCTCTCCCCGCGCCCGTATCTGCACCCCGTGACCACTCTCGCGGGCACGGCGGTCACCGAGCTGAGCCCGGTCGACCACACCCACCACCTCGGCGTCGGTGTCGCCGTTCCCGACGTCGAGGGGCACAACTTCTGGGGCGGGCGCACCTACGTCCGTGGTCAGGGCCCCACGGAACTGGACAACCACGGCGCCCAACGCCACTCCGCCTTCCAGCTCCGCGACCCCGACGGCTTCGTCGAGGAACTCCGCTGGGTGGCCTCCGGCTCCGAGCTGCTCCGTGAGCGCCGTACCGTCGGCGCCACCGAACTCACGGACACCGCCTGGGCGTTGGACTTCACCTTCTCCCTCACCAACATCACACCGGACCCCCTCTCGATCGGCAGCCCCGCCACCAACGGCCGCCCGGGAGCCGCGTACGGCGGCTTCTTCTGGCGGGCCCGCAAAGAGGCGGAGCCCCCGGGCGTCTTCACCGCCGACGGCGAGGGCGAAGCGGAGATCCACGGCACCCGCGCCGACTGGCTCGCCCTCGCCGGGAGCGGCTGGACCCTCGTCCTGGCCGGCGCCACCGACCGCACCCGCCGCGACCCGTGGTTCGTCCGCACCGCCGAATACCCGGGTGTGGGCTCCTCGTTGGCGACCGAGGAACGGCTGCCGATCCCGCCGGGCGACACGGTCGTACGGCGGATCGTCACCGTCGTCGCCGACGGCCGCCTGGACCGCGCCGAGGCCGCCGCGCTCGTGCGGAAGGCGGTCGGCCAGTGACCCGCGGGACGTACACCAACCCCGTCCTGAACGCGGACTGGTCCGACCCGGACGTCATCCGCGTCGGCGACGACTTCTACCTCACCGCGTCCAGCTTCGGCCGCGTCCCGGGACTGCCCCTGCTGCACTCCCGCGACCTGGTCAACTGGACCCTGGTCGGCCATGCCCTCCAACGCCTAGAGCCCGCCGCGGAGTTCAGCACGCCACGGCACGACTGCGGTGTGTGGGCACCGGCGTTGAGGTATCACGACGAACGCTTCTGGATCTTCTGGGGCGACCCGGACCGGGGCATCTTCCAGGTCAACGCCCCGGAGATACGCGGCCCTTGGACCAGCCCGCACCTCCTCAAGGAAGGCAAGGGCCTCATCGACCCCTGCCCCCTGTGGGACGACGACCACGACGAGGCCTACCTGGTGCACGCCTGGGCCAAGTCCCGCGCGGGCGTGAAGAACCGCCTCACCGGCCACCGCATGCACCCCGACGGCACGACCCTCCTCGACGACGGCAAGGTCATCGTCGACGCCGACCGCATCCCCGGCTGGTTCACCCTGGAGGGCCCCAAACTCCATCTGCGCGACGGCTGGTTCTGGATCCTCGCCCCCGCGGGGGGAGTCGGGACCGGCTGGCAGGGCGCGTTCCGCTCCCGCGGCTTCTTCGGGCCGTACGAGGAGCGGGTCGTCCTGGAGCAGGGGGACACCGACGTCAACGGCCCCCACCAGGGGGCGTGGGTGGACACACCGTCCGGCGAGGACTGGTTCCTGCACTTCCAGCAGCGCGGCGCCTACGGCCGGTTGGTCCACCTCCAGCCGATGCGCTGGGACGACGGCTGGCCGGTCATCGGTGACGCGGGCACCCCCGTGGCCGTGCACCCGAGACCCGGTCTTCCGCCGCAGCCGCCCGCCGTGCCCGCCACCGACGACGACTTCCCCGGCGGACGGTACGGCCGCCAGTGGCAGTGGACGGCGAACCCGCAGGACGGCTGGGCCACCCAGCACTCCGGCGACGGCCTCCGCCTGGCCTGCGTCCGCACCGCCGACACCCACGACCTGCGCCGCCTCCCGAACCTCCTCACCCAGCGACTGCCCGCCGACCCCGTGGCCGTCGAGGTCGAACTGCGCCTGCACAGCGAGGAGCCGGGAGCGTGTGCCGGACTCGCCGTGCTCGGTGACGCGTACAGCTGGATCGGGCTGCGGCGGGGCGCGGACGGCACGGTGACGTTCGTCCACCGCTTCGCCGAACCCGGCGCCGAGCGGGAGCGCGACGCGGGCGAGACCTGCCCCGCCCCCGCGGGCCGGGTCCGCCTCCGCATCGAGATCGGCACGGGCGCGCGCTGCCGTTTCCGCTACGACGTCGGGGACGGTCCGCGTCCCAGCGGCCAGGTCTTCGCCGCCACCCCCTGGCGCTGGGTCGGCGCCCTGCTCGGGCTGTTCGCGCTCGCGCCCGTCGGCACGGGACATGCCGGCGCTGCTGCCTTCGCGCGGTTCCGGATCAGTCCGCTCCACTAACCCGCCCTGCACGTACGCCTGTTGGGAGTCGCCATGACGCACCTCCGTAGCAAGCGCTTGCCCGTCCTGTGTGACGCCGCCACCCCTTTGGACCCATCGGAAGAGAGCCGACCTATGAAGACCAGCATCCGCAGAAACAGGCGTGCCGCACTGGCCGTCGCCCTGGGCTCCGTGCTCGCGCTGACCGCCACCGCCTGCGGCGACGACGGCAGTGGCGCCGCGGGGGACAAGGGCGGCGAGGGGTCCGGCAAGGGCACGATCACCTTCTGGGACAACAACGGCGGTGTCCGCACCGACATCTGGAAGCAGATCATCGCGGACTTCGAGAAGAAGAACCCCGACATCAAGGTCAAGTACGTCGGGATACCCGCGGCGAGCGCCCAGTCCAAGTACGACACCGCGATCCAGGGCGGCGGGCTGCCCGACGTCGGCGGGGTGGGGACGGCGGTGCTGGCCGAGGTGGCGGTGCAGGGGGCGCTGGAGCCGCTGGACAGCCGGCTCAAGTCCAGTTCCCTGAACGGCAAGTTGAGCCAGAACCTGCTCGACGTCAGCAAGAGCGCGGGCGGCGGGGACACGCTGTACCAGATTCCCACCTCCGCCAACAACGGCACGCTGTGGTACCGCACCGATCTGTTCGAGGCGGCCGGACTGGACGCGCCGACGACCTGGTCGAAGTTCTACGCCGCCGCCGACAAACTCACCGACAAGGCGAAGAACAGGTTCGGATTCACCATTCGCGGTGGCGAGGGCTCCATCGCGCCCGCGTTGGACGCGGTGTACGGACAGACCGGGATCACGTCCTTCTGGGACGGCGACAAGACGACCGTCAACGACCCCAAGAACGTTGCCGCGTTGGCGAAATACGTCGGGCTGTTCAAGAAGGACACCCCGTCCGCCGACCTCAACAACGACTTCACGAAGATGGTCGCGCAGTGGGACAGCGGCACGATCGGGATGCTGAGTCACAACCTCGGGTCGTACCAGGACCATCTGAAGGCGCTGGGCGCGGACAAGTTCAAGGGAATTCCCAATCCGACGCTGGACGACGGAACGCGTGTGCAGATCTCCAACCCCGTGGACGGGCTGAGTCTGTTCAAGTCCGGCAAGAACAAGGAAGCGGCCTGGAAGTTCATCGAGTTCGCGGTGTCCGCGGCGGAGAACTCCAAGTACAACGAGTCGGCCGGGCAGGTGCCGGCCAACACGGACGCGGCCGACGCGGCGTGGATCCAGAAGTCCGAGCCCACGCAGCTGGCGGCGGCGGCGCTGAACGGGGCCGACACGAAGATCGTGCAGCTGCCGTACTACCTCCCGGACTGGAACACGATCTCCAAGGCGGACAACGAGCCGAACTTCCAGAAGCTGCTGCTGGGGAAGATGACGGCGAAGGAGTTCCTGGACACGTTGGCCGACCAGTTGAACAAGGCGCAGGCGGACTGGAAGAAGAACCACTGAGTCGGGTGGTTGCGGATGGCGGGGGACTGCCGGGCGGCTCGTGGCTGGTCGCGCAGTTCCCCGCGCCCCGAAAGGACATGCACCTCAGCTGCGTTGAAAGGCACCCCTGTGTCCTTAAGCCGTAGGCAGGTCACCCTCGCGGCGCTGGCCGCCGTTCCTCTTCGACCCGGAGGGCCGAAGGGTCGCACGCTCTACATCGCCGGTGATTCCACCGCCGCCCAGAAGTACTCCACCGAAGCTCCGGAGACCGGCTGGGGAATGGCACTGCCCTTCTTTCTGGGGAAGGACGTCAAGGTCGCCAACCAGGCCGTGAACGGGCGGAGTTCGAAGAGCTTCGTCGACGAGGGGCGGCTGGACGCGATCCTCTCCGTGATCCAGCCCGGTGATCTCCTCCTCGTGCAGTTCGCGCACAACGACGAGAAGAGCGAGGACCCCACTCGCTACACCGAGCCGTGGACGACGTACCAGGACCATCTGCGGCTGTACGTCGAAGGCGCCCGGGCCCATGGCGCCCGGCCCGTGCTCGCCACCCCGGTGGAGCGGCGCAGGTTCGACGCGGACGGCGACGCGCTGCCGACGCACGGGGACTACCCGGCGGCGATGCGGGCGCTGGCGCGGGAGGAACGTGTCGCGCTGCTCGACATCGAGGCGCTGTCGCTCGCGCTGTGGCAGCGGCTCGGGGTGGAGGAGACCAAGGTCTACTTCAACTGGACCGGCACCGAGCAGGACAACACGCACTTCAATCCGCCCGGCGCGATCGCCGTGGCGCGGCTCGTGGCGCGGGAGTCGCTGCGCACCCGGGTGCTCGCGTCGCGCGATGTCGTCCGGCTGCACGAGGACATTCCGACGTCCTGGATCACCTGGCCCGAGGCGACGGACGCCCCGGTCCTCTGAACAAGGAGACCCGCACAGTGCGTACACAGAAATGTCATGGACGCGTCATAGCGGTGCTGGTGGGCTGCACCGCCCTGGCCCTCGCCGTCACCACGACCACCGCCCAGGCCCGTCCCCGCCCCCTCGACCGGCAGACCCTCGGCGCCGCCGACGGCTGGGCCTCCTACGGCACCGGCACCAGCGGCGGCGCGACGGCCACCCCCGATCACGTCTACACCGTCTCCGACTGGGCCGACTTCAAGGCCGCGTTGGCCGCCGCCGGCACCGCGCCGAAGATCATCAGAGTCAAGGGCGTGATCGACGCCAACGCCGACGGCTGCGACTCCTTCGCCGCGCCCGGCTACGACTTCGCCCAGTACCTCGCCACCTACGACCCCGCCGTCTGGGGCTACGACCGGAACCTCGACAACGAACCCGACGACAGCCCCGAGGGCCTGCGCCGGGTGTCGGCCGCCACCCAGGGCAAGGCCATCAAGGTGTCCGTCCCCGCGAACACCACCATCATCGGCACCGGCGGGAACGCCGGCTTCAAGGGCGCCAGCCTCCAGATCACGGCCGTCGACAACGTCATCGTCCGGAACCTCTCCTTCGAGAGCCCGCTCGACTGCTTCCCCCAGTGGGACCCGACCGACACCGCCGTCGGCAACTGGAACTCCGAGTACGACAGCGCCGTCATCTACGGCTCCACCCATGTGTGGCTGGACCACACCACGTTCACCGACGGCGCCCACCCGGACAGTTCGCTGCCCACCTACTTCGGACGGATCTTCGAGCAGCACGACGGTGAACTCGACATCGTCAAGGGCGCCGACTACGTCACCGCCTCCTGGAACGTCTTCACCGACCACGACAAGACGATCCTCATCGGCAACAGCGACAGCGCCTCCACGGCCGCCGTCGACCGGGGCCATCTGAAGGTGACGCTCCATCACAACCTCTTCGCCGACCTGGTCGAGCGCGCACCCCGCGTCCGCTTCGGCCAAGTCGACTCGTACAACAACCACTTCGTCGCCGAGCCGGGCTACGGCTACAGCTACGGCATCGGCCTGGAGTCCCAACTCGTCGCCGAGCACAACGCGTTCACGGTCCCGTCCGGCATCGACGAGGCCACCATCCTCAAGAAGTGGTCCGAGGCACCGCTCACCGCCGACGACAACTACGTCAACGGCAGGCTCACCGACCTGATCGCCGTCCACAACGCGGGAGTCCCGACCGAGATCCTCCAGTCGGGCGCGGGCTGGACACCCACCCTGCGCACGAAGGTCGACCCCGCGAAGGCCGTGCCGTTCCTCGTCGACCGGGGCGCGGGCGCGGGCCGTCTGCGCTGACACCACTCCGGACACCGGGCCGGTCCCGACCGGCCGGCCCGGCACCCGCGCCCACCTCACGAGCCGCACCGCGAAGGAGCACCCGCATGCCCTCGCACCACTCCCTCCAACCGCCCCTGTCCAGAAGGGGATTCCTCCGGGCGAGCGCCGGCGCGGGCCTCGCGCTCGGCCTCGCCACCGCCCCCGCCCTCGCCGTCGGCGGACCCCGCCCGTTCGGCCGCTACGGCTCACCCGCCGCGCGCCTCACCCCGCTCACGCTGTACGTCGACCCGCGCGGCCGGGGCGACTTCACCACCGTCCAGTCCGCCGTGAACGCCGCGACCGGTGCCGGACACACCCTGGTCCTGGCGCCCGGCGTCTACCGCGAGACGGTGATCACCGGGGTCACCGACCCGGCGACCGGCCGACTCGGCGCCGCCGCCACCGAGATGACCTGGATCGGCGCGAGCGAGGACCCGCGTGACGTCGTCATCGTCTACGACAACGCCAACGGCACCCAGAAGCCCGACGGTTCGGGCACCTACGGCACCTCCGGGTCGGCGACCACGACTCTGCGCACCGACGGCTTCACCGCCCACCGGATCACCTTCGCCAACGACTGGCTGCGCGCCGACCACCCCGGCATCACCGGCACCCAGGCGGTCGCGGTCAAGGTGCAGGGCGACCGCTCGGCGTTCTTCGACTGCCGCTTCCTCGGCCACCAGGACACCCTGTACGCCGACTCGTCGGCGCTCGGCGTCTTCGCCCGGCAGTACTACGCGCGCTGCTACGTCGAAGGGGATGTCGACTTCGTCTTCGGACGTGCGACCGCCGTCTACGACCGCTGCCACTTCCGTACCCTGGACCGCACCGACCTGGCGACGGCACCGTACGGCTTCGTCTTCGCGCCCTCCACGGCGGTCGCGAACCCGCGCGGCTACCTCGTGACGCACAGCCGCGTCAGCGGTCAAGCCCCGCCCGGCTTCTACAAGTTGGCCCGCCCCTGGGTGCCCGGCTCGGACACCACCGCCCGTCCGATGCTCACCGTGCGGAACACACTGCTCGGCCCGGGGATCGACGCGGTGGCGCCCTACACCAACATGTCGGACACCTACCCCTGGCAGAGCCAGCGCTTCGCCGAGTACCGGAACACGGGGCCCGGTGCCGTGATCAGCGTGCCGGAGAACCGGCCCCAACTCACCCCCGCACAGGCCGAGTCGGCGACCCGCGAGGCGTATCTCGGCGACTGGGTCCCGGGGCGGAGGCGCTGAGATGGCCGTGCCCAGACGCACCCTCCTGACGGGGATCGCCGGTGGGCTGGTGGCCGCCGGTGCCGGGCCCGCCGCAGGTCTCGGCCGTCGTCGTGTGCTGCACGTCCGGCCCGGTGACTCCGTGCAGGCCGCCGTCGACGCGGTGGCCGGCGCCGGCTGGACGATCGTCGTGCACCCGGGGACGTACCGCGAAGTCGTCGACGTGCCGGTGGAAGCGGGCGAGTTGACGTTGCGCGGTGCCACGCCCGACCCGCGTGACGCCGTCATCGTCCACGACAACGCCAACGGGACGCCGAAGCCGGACGGTTCGGGGACGTACGGCACGGCGGGCTCCGCGACCTTCACCTCGGCGGCGCCCGGACTGACCGTACGGAACCTCACCCTCGCCAACGACTGGCTGCGCGCGGACCATCCGGAGATCACCGGGACCCAGGCGGTGGCCGCGTATGTGACGGGCGACCGTTCACGGTTCTCGCGGGTCCGCCTCCTCGCCCACCAGGACACGCTGTTCGCGGACACGTCGGCGCTGGACGCCTTCGGCCGGCAGTACTTCTCGCGCTGCTACGTCGAGGGGGACGTCGACTTCGTCTTCGGGCGGGCGACGGCGGTCTTCGCCGACTGCCACTTCCACACCCTCCAGCGGGACGTGGCCTTCACCCCCAAGGGCATGGTCTTCGCCCCGTCCACCGCCCGCGCCAACCCGCACGGCATCCTCGCGGTCCGCTCGCGGATCACCTCCGGCGCGGAGGACGCCGCCTACAAGCTGGCCCGGCCGTGGGTCCCGTCGTACGAGACGACGGCCTGGCCGTCCCTCGTCGTGCGGGACTCCTGGATCGGGCCCGGCATCGACCCGGTCGCGCCCTACACGAACATGCGCGACGCCTATCCCTGGCAGTCGATGCGCTTCGCCGAGTACCGCAACACAGGGCCGGGCTCCGTGATCACCGTCCCGGAGAACCGGCCCCAACTGCCGCCCGCCGAGGCCGGTCTGCACACCCCCGCCGCCTACCTCGGCGACTGGCGACCCGTCCTCTCCCCCTGATCGACGAAAGGACCCGCACGTCATGCGTCGTATCAGCACCTTCACCGCGCTCGCCGTGACCACGGCCTCGCTCGGACTCGCCGTGCTCGCCACCCCGGCACACGCGGCGACCGTCGTGGTCAGCAACTCCACCGATCTGACCAGCGCCATCAAGAACGCCACCGCCGGCACGGTCATCCAGGTCCGCGGCGGCACCTACTATCCGACGGCCACCCTCCAGTCGACGGCCAACGGCACCTCCTCGGCGCCGGTCACCCTCACCGCGTACGGCTCGGAGACGGTGAAGATCGACGGCTCGTCGCTGCCGTCGGGATCCTGGATCTTCAAGCTCACGGCCGACTACTGGAACGTCTCCAACATCACCTTCCAGAACTCCCCGGACAGCGCCGTCGTCTGCCAGTCCTGCACCGGCACCAACTGGAACAACGTCAAGACCATCAACGGCGGCGACTCCGGCTTCACCCTCACCGGCGACGGCACCGTCAACAACACGGTCAAGAACCTCGACTCGTACGGCAACTACGACGCCGCGACGCACGGCCAGAACGCGGACGGTGTCGCCATCAAGTTCGGCTCGGGCACCGGCAACCTCGTCACCGGCGCCCGCCTGTACAACAACTCGGACGACGGCATCGACCTCTGGTCCTTCTCGTCGCCGGTCACCATCGAGCACAGCTGGTCCTTCGGCAACGGCGTCAACCGCTGGGGCGACTCCGCGTTCGAGGGCAACGGCAACGGCTACAAGCTGGGCGGCAACGGTGTCACGGTCGCCCACGTCGTCAACAACTCGGCCGCCTGGGGCAACGCGGGCAACGGCTTCACCGAGAACTCCAACACCGGCGCGATCGTCATCAACCGCACCACCGCCTACGCCAACAGCGGCGCGGGCTACTACTTCGCCACCAGCTCCGCCAAACTCGGCAAGAACCTCGCCGTGAGCAACGGCGGCGGCTCAGTCTCCAAGGGCTCCGCCGTCACCTCCGCCGGCAACAACTGGGACTCCGGCGTCTCCACCCCGTCCTTCGTCTCCACGGACGCCTCGACGACGTACAACGCCCGCTCGTCCAGCGGCACCCTGCCGTCCACGACGTTCCTGACGACGGGCAGCACGACGATCGGCGCGACGATGAACTGACCCGGCACGCGGGCCCGGTCCGGGTGCCGCCGGCCCGGGCCCGCACGACCCCGGGGGGAAGCCGACCAAGGGAAGGTCAAGTGGGGCCCATGGGCGGGTAATTGGCCGCCTTGTGGATTCCGTATCGATCGGATAACGCACCTCGCGTCCGGCGCGTGATGCGCGTAGACAGTCTCTGACCTGGTGCAGCACCCATCGGAACCAGATCCGGAGATCCCATGCGGAAGTCCCTCAGAGCGGCCGCCCTCGGCGCCGCGTGTGTCGTCGCTGGTGCCGCCCTGTACGGCAGTGGCGTCGCCACCGCCGGCCAGTCGACGGCCAACTCGACCCACGAGCCGTACAACATCGGCCTGTTGACGAAGGACATCGACACCTACTACGGCACCACGCTCGACAGCAACGGCGTCTACCAGGCCTCGGCGACCAGCCCCTACGCCAAGGACCTCGCGCGCATCGACGCGTCCGCCAAGAAGTACATCGACCAGGCGGCCCGCAAGCACCACAGGGGCGCCAAGCCGGCGGTCGTCTTCGACATCGACGACACGCTGCTGCTCAGCCTGGACTACGAGAAGAAGAACAACTACGGCTACAGCTCGGCCACCTGGGCCGCGTACGTCGCCCAGGCCAACCGCCCGGAGGTGTTCGGCAGCCCCGAGCTGGTCCGGTACGCCGCGTCCAAGGGCGTCACGGTCTTCTACAACTCGGGTCTCAGCGAGGCGCAGCGCACCTCCGCGGTCGACAACCTGAAGAAGGTCGGCGCCGACGTCAACCTCGACGCCGACCACATGTTCCTCAAGAACACGGCCAACCCGCCGTCGTACCTGAGCGGTTGCGCGACCGCGGGCACCTGGACCTGCACCACCGTGCAGTACAAGTCCGGCACCCGGAAGCACATCGAGTCCCTCGGGTACGACATCATCGCCAACTTCGGCGACCAGTACTCGGACCTCGACGGGGGCTACGCCGACAAGACGTACAAGATCCCGAACCCGACGTACTTCGTGAGCTAGATCCCTTTCCGCGCACAACGCGACGCCCCTGCCGATCGTCACCGGCAGGGGCGTCGCTCTGCTGACCGAGGGGGGTCGGGTCAGCAGGTCTGTGCGGTCGGACGTCGTGCCGGGCTGTGGAAGCCCGCACCGGAGAGGACGTCGAAAACGAACGTGTGGTTGTTTCCGTGCCGGGAACCCGCCGGGACTACGGCGTCCGGGCCGCGAAGCCGCCCTGCACCGCGAGCTGCCGGCCGGCCGCCGTGCCCGCCGCCGCGTAGCTGTCGTCCCTGGCGTCCCGGCCGCCCCGATCATGGTTGTACTGCCCGGCGAAGACCCACTCCCCGACCGCGACCGTACGGCCCTGTCTGAGCACCCACGTGTAGACGAGGAAGCCGTCCTGCTCGGTCACGGTCTGCGTGAAGTCCTGCTCGGGCAGCGAGCGCCAGGCGCCCGACGAGGTGACCCCGCCGGTCTGCCTCACCTTCAACCGGACCGTGAGCGCGGTGAGTTGCTTCGTCGTCTTCAGGGTGATGTCGCTCTGCGCCCAGAAGTCGTTGCTGCCCGGGTCGATCGAACCGTCCGACCAGAGCGGGCCGTCCTGGGTGCCGGAGGCGGCCGGCGGCGCGGGAGGCGCGGAGGTCGACGGGGTCGCGGGGGCGGTGGGCGAGGTGCTTGCCCCAGGGGTGCCGTGCGTGGTGTCCGAGCCCGAACTCGGTTGCGGAGCACCGGAGTCGGCCGGTGTACGCCGGGTCGCGTCCGGTGACGGCGTGGGTGTCGGGGTGGGGGAGACGGACACCGTCTGCTCGGCGGGGGAGCCGCCCTTCACCGCGGACGCCACCGCGTAGCCGCCGACCGCGAGGACGCCCGCCACCGCGGCCGTCGCGCCGGCCACCCGCACCCAGCCGAACACGGGCGGCCGGGTGGCCCGGTGGTCGGGGCGGGACCGCGCGGCCATCCCGCGTTCGAGCCGGGCGAGGACGCGGGAGCGGTCGGGCTCGTGTCCCTCGGCCGCCTCGTGCAGCCGGGCGATCAACTCGTCGTCGCGCACGTCCTGGTGCCTCATCGGGTCCTCCCTCCGCTCTCGCCGCCACGTGCCAGCGCCGCGTGCATCCGCAGCGGAGGGCTCTGCGGTCCGAGCAGCCGCTGCAACTCGGCCATGCCCTTCGACGTCTGGCTCTTCACCGTACCGACGGACACACCGAGGGCGAGCGCGGTGTCCTTCTCCGACAGGTCGAACGCGTGCCGCAGCACCACACAGGCCCGCTTGCGGAACGGCAGCCTGCGCAGGGCCTCCTGGACGTCGACCACGCCGGCCACGTCCGGGTTCTCGGCCCTCTCCTCGCGCTGCGACCAGAACAGGGCGACCCGGCGCCGCTCGCGCACCGCGCTGCGGATCCGGGTGCGGGCCAGGTTGGCGACGACTCCGCGGGCGTAGGCAGCCGGATGGTCGGCGGCGCGCACCCGGTCCCAGCGGTGCCACAGCGCGAGCAGCGCGTCGGCCGCGAGATCGTCGGCGGCGTCCGCCTCGCCCGTCAACAGGTGGGCGAGGCGCGACAGTTCGGCGTAGTGCCGCTCGAAGAAGGCGTGGAACTCCTCGGAGGCGGCGTCGTCGACGACAGTGCCCACGGCGAACCTCTCCTCCGCTGCGGTGTGTGCGTGTCATGTAGCTGACATGTGTGGATGCGGGGGTGTCCCGGCGAGATCCGGAAGCGTAGCAGTGCTCAACCGGACCATTTGGTACGGACCTTCGAACAGTGTCTGGCAGGCCGACCGCGAAGGGACCGGCCGACCCCGATTCCGTAACACGGGGAAAACCTGAAACAGGTTCAACGCGGGAACAATCCAGCCAGCATCCGCGCACCGATCATTGAGCCACGAGGAGTACCCGCATGTCCGAGTCACAGAAGGTGGCCGACCGGCCAAGTGCCGAACCACCGGCGGCGAACGGTGTCGACCGGTTCTTCAGGATCTCCGAACGGGGATCCACCTTCGGCCGTGAGATACGCGGCGGCTTCGCCACGTTCTTCACGATGGCCTACATCCTTGTCCTGAACCCGATCATTCTGGGCAGCGCCAAGGACAAGTTCGGGCACTCGCTCGACACCGGCCAACTGGTCACCGCCACCGCCCTGGTGGCCTGTGTGATGACGGTCATCATGGGCGTCGGCGGCAACCTGCCGCTCGCCATCGCGGCGGGGCTCGGCCTCAACGCCGTCGTCGCCTTCCAGCTGGCGCCGCTGATGAGCTGGCCCGACGCGATGGGCCTCGTCGTCATCGAGGGCGTCCTGATCTGTGTGCTCGTCCTCACCGGACTGCGCGAGGCGATCATGAACGCCATCCCGCAGCAGCTCAAGCAGGCGATAGGCGTCGGCATCGGGCTGTTCATCGCGTTCATCGGCTTCGTCGACGCGGGCTTCGTCAGCCGCATACCGGACGCCGCCGACACCACGGTCCCGGTGCAGCTCGGCGCCGTCGGCCATCTCACCGGCTGGCCCGTCCTCGTCTTCTGCCTCGGTGTCCTGCTCACCATCGCGCTCGTCGCCCGCAAGGTGAAGGGCGCGATCCTGATCAGCATCGTCACGATGACCGTCCTCGCGATCATCATCAACTCCGTCGCCGACATCAAGAGTTGGGGACTGATGACCCCCAAGGTGCCGGACAAGATCGTGGCCGCGCCCGACTTCGGGCTCATCGGCCACTTCAGTCTCTTCGGGGCGTTCGGCGAGACCAGCGCGATCACCGTGGTGCTGCTGATCTTCACGCTGATCCTGTCGGACTTCTTCGACGCGATGGGCACGATCGTCGGTATCAGCGCGGAGGCCGGGCTCCTGGACGAGGACGGGCAGGTGCCGAACATCGGGCGCGTGCTGTTCATCGACGGCGCCGCCGCCGTGGCCGGCGGCATCGGGTCCGCCTCCTCCAACACCGCCTACATCGAGTCGGCCTCGGGCGTCGGCGAGGGGTCCAGGACCGGGTTCTCCAACCTGATCACCGGAGGGCTGTTCGGGCTGGCGCTGTTCCTCACGCCGCTGCTCACGATCGTGCCGCTCCAGGCCGCCGCGCCCGCGCTGATCGCCGTCGGCTTCCTGATGATGACGCACGTCAAGCACATCGACTGGGACAGGTACGAGATCGCCATTCCGGCGTTCCTCACCATCGCCGCGATGCCGTTCACGTACTCGATCACCGACGGGATCGGCGCGGGCTTCATCTCCTACGTCGTGATCAAGGCGGTCCTCGGCAAGGCGAAGGAGGTCAACTGGCTGCTGTGGGGCGTGTCCGCGCTGTTCCTCGTGTACTTCGCCATCGACCCCGTGGAGCAGATTCTCGGTGTGAAGTAGCGTCCGGCGACGGCGAAGCGGCCGGTCGGACTCAGTGCTTGAGGGCCGCCTCCATCATGGCCTTGGCCACGGGGGCGGCCAGGCCGTTGCCGCTGATCTCCGACCGTGCCGCGTTCGACTGCTCCACGAGCACCGCCACCGCGACCTGCTTGCCGGACGAGTCGGACCTGCCGTACGCGGTGAACCAGGCGTACGGCGACTGGTCGTTGTTCACACCGTGCTGGGCCGTGCCCGTCTTGCCGCCCACGGTGACGCCCGAGATCCGCGCGTTCGTGCCGGTGCCGTCGGTGATGACCGACTGCATCGCGGACTGGAGCTGCTGTGCGGTGCGGGAGCTGACGATCTGCCGGGTGGTCGCGCTGTCGTCGTAGTTCTTCAGGACATCGCCGCCGCTGTCGGTGGTCTCCGACACCATGTGCGGCGAGACCAGCTTCCCCTCGTTGGCTATGGCGGCCGACACCATGGCCATCTGGAGCGGGGTCGCCGTCACGTCGTACTGGCCGATACCGGTCAGGGCCGTGGACGACTGGTTCATGTTCGTCGGGTACACACTTGGGTACGCCCGCACCGGGACGTCCAGCTTGTCGTCGTTGAAGCCGAACTTCTCCGCCATCGCCCTGACCTTGTCCTGCCCCAGGTCCACGGCCATCTTCGCGAACACCGTGTTGCAGGAGTATTCGAGCGCGACCCGGATCGAGGCGTTCGTGCAGGGCGCGGACGAGCTCTCGTTCCGCAGCGGGGTCACCGTGCCCGGCAGGGTGTACGGCGACGGGCTGGTCGTCTTCTCGTCCACCGAGGAGTAGAGCCCGCTCTCCAGGGCCGCCGCCGCCACGACCAGCTTGAACGTCGACCCCGGTGGCAGCGGCTGGCGCAGCGCGCGGTTGGTCAGCGGCTTGTCGGCGTCCGCCGTGAGCTTCTTCCAGGCCGCACCCGCGGTGTCGGCGTCCGTCAGGGACGAGGGGTCGTAGGACGGGGTCGAGACGACGGCGAGGATCTTCCCGGTGCTCGGATCGATCGCGACGGCGGCGCCCTTCTTGTCGCCGAGCGCGCTGTACGCGGCCTTCTGCACGGCCGGGTCGATCGTCGTGACCACGTTGCCGGGGGCGGCCCGCTCGCCGGTGACCGTGTCCATGACCGTCTTCAGGCCGTTGTCCGTGCCGTCGAGGAGGTTCGCGTAGATCCCCTCCAGCTGCGTCGGCGCGTAGGCCTGCGAGGCGTAGCCCGTCACCGCCGCGTACAGCGTGCCGTCCGTGTACGTGCGTCTGTACGCGAGGTCGCTGCTGCTCTCCGTCCGGGCCGAGCCGGTGATCGCGTTCCCGGCCACGATGATGTTCCCGAGCGGGTTCGCGTACATCGCGATCATGTTCCGCCGGTTGTCCTTGTCGTCCGCGAGGGCCTGGCCTTCGTAGAACTGCACCCAGGTCGCCCGCGCCAGGAGGGCGAGTACCAGGAGCAGTGCGAAGACGGAGGCGCGCCTGATCGTCTTGTTCATCCCGCTCTGAAGACGACCGGACGGGACCGAAACGTTCCCTGACGTCGCCGTTTTTCATCGAGCGCTCATGAACTCAGCGGCCGTTCAGGAAGCAGGAAGCCGGCCGCCGCCCGGGCACCCGGCGGTCCGCTACGGCTCCAGCGTCAGCACCAGCTCGTCGATCTCCTCGCCCCGCGCGTTCGCGAATCCCCGGTCGTGCCCGGTCACGCGGAACCCGCACTTCTCCAGCACCCGCCGCGAGCCCGTGTTGTCGGCGGCCACGCGCGCGTGCAGCGGGCGCCCGGGCTCCTCGGCGATCAGGTCGCGCAGCGCGGCCGTCGCGATGCCCTTGCCCCAGTAGGCGCGGTCGATCCAGTACGTCACCTCGCGCTCGCCCGGATCGCCGTAGACCGCGGCGCTGCCCACGACGTCGCCGTCGGCCAGGACCGTGCGGTTCAGCACGCCGGGCAGGGCGCGGACGCGCGTCCAGTGGGCGTCGAAGGCGTCCCGGTCGGTCGGGTCCTCCGCGGTGAAGGCGGCCATCCGGACGGACTCGGGGTCGTTCGTCAGCCGGAAGAAGACCGGCAGGTCACTGTCGTGGATCGGGCGGAGCGAGACCTGCATGGGTTCAGAGCCTCCGGGTGGCGAGCGTGAGCCGGTCACGGGCGTCGAACAGGGCGTCCTTGACCATCTGTTCGTGCGCGGGCGTCAGCCGCGCCACCGGCACCGAGCAGCTGATCGCGTCCCGCGCGGGGGTGCGGTACGGGATCGCCACGCCGAAGCAGCGCAGACCCAGCGTGTTCTCCTCGCGGTCCACGGAGAAGCCCTGGTCGCGGATCTGGTGGAGCTCCTCGATGAGCTTCTCGCGGTCGGTGATCGTGTGCTCGGTGAGCGCGGGCAGGGTCTCCGGGAGCATCTTGCGGACCTGCTCGTCGGAGTACGTGCTCAGCAGCGCCTTGCCCAGCGAGGTCGAGTGCGCGGGGAGCCGCCGGCCGACGCGGGTGAAGGGCCGCAGATAGTGCTGCGACTGGCGCGTGGCCAGATAGACGACGTTCGTGCCGTCGAGGCGGGCCAGGTGGATGGTCTCCGTGGTGTCGTCCGAGAGCCGGTCCAGGGTCGGGCGGGCCGCCGCCACGACCTCGTCGCCGTCGATGTAGGAGGTGCCCACGAGCAGCGCCCGCACCCCGATGCCGTACCGCGTGCCCGTCGCGTCCGTCTCCACCCAGCCCAGTTCCACCAGTGTGCGCAGCAGCATGTAGAGGCTGGACTTGGGATATCCGACGGCCTCCTGGACCGCCGCGAGGGAGTGCATTCCGGGCCGGCCCGCGAAGTATTCGAGCAGCTCCACCGTCCGCACCGCGGACTTGACCTGTGCCCCGCCGCCTGTCTCGCCTGCCGACATCGCCCTTGACCCCTTCGTTCGACGGGAAATAGTCTCCGAGAGCATATTCATCATCAGAGACAGCGTTCAGCATATCGAACGACCCTGATGAATGACCCAGAACCGCGGCATTACATCTGGAGGGACCCCCGGTGGCAGCATCACCAGTCTGGAGTGTCGACCCCCGAACCGGGAAGCAGCGGGAACAGGTTGCGGTGGAGGCCACAGCCCAGGAGGTGGACGCCGCCGTCCGCGCCGCGCACGCCGCGCGCGGTTCGCTCGCCGACCGTACCGTCCGCGCCGCCTTCCTGCGCGGTGCCGCCGACCAGCTCGAAGCGGCCAGGAACCAGCTGGTCGAGGTCGCCGACGCGGAGACCGCACTCGGCCCGGTCCGGCTGAACGGTGAACTGGCCCGTACCTGCTACCAGTTGAGGGCCTTCGCGGACATCGTCGACGAGGGCGCCTTCCTCGACGTGGTGATCAACCACCCCGACGACACCGCGACCCCGCCGATCCCGGACCTGCGCCGCTACAAGGTGCCGCTGGGCGTCGTCGCCGTGTACGCGGCCTCCAACTTCCCCTTCGCCTTCTCCGTCCCGGGCGGCGACACCGCGAGCGCGCTCGCGGCCGGCTGCCCGGTCGTCGTCAAGGCGCACCCCGACCACCCCGGCCTGTCCGAGCTGGTCGCGAGCGTGCTGCGCCGGGCCGCCGCCGAGCAGGGCGTCCCGGCCGGTGTCCTCGGCCTGGTGCACGGCTTCGAGGCGGGCGTCGAGCTGGTCAGGCACCCGCTGGTCTCCGCGGCCGGGTTCACCGGGTCCGTACGGGGCGGTCGTGCCCTCTTCGACGCGGCGTCGGCGCGGCCGGTCCCGATCCCGTTCCACGGTGAACTGGGCTCCCTGAACCCGGTGGTGGTGACCGAGGGCGCCGCGGCCGAGCGGGCCGAGGCGATCGGTACGGGGCTCGCCGGTTCGATGACGCTGGGCGTCGGGCAGTTCTGCGTGAAGCCGGGGCTGGTGCTCGTGCCGTCCGGCTCCGCGGGCGACGGACTGGTCAAGTCCCTCACCGACGCGGTCAGCGACACGGACTCCGGGGTGCTGCTGGACCACCGGATGCGGGACAACTTCCTCGCCGGCGTCACCGAGCGGGCCGGACTGCCCGAGGTGGAGTCGCCGGTGACGCCGGGGGCGGGGAGCGAGCACACGGTGAGCCCCGGCTTCCTCACGGTCCCGGCGGGGAGGCTGACGGCCGAGGGTGCGTACGACCTGCTGCTGGAGGAGTGCTTCGGGCCGGTCACGGTGGTGGCCCGCTACGACGACGACGCGCAGGCGAACGCCGTGCTGTCGCGACTGCCCGGGAACCTCACGGCGACCGTCCACCTGTCGGCGGAGGAGGCGGCCGGGGAGGGGCGCGGGGCGGAGATCCTCGCGGAGCTCACCCCGCTGGCCGGGCGAGTGCTCGTCAACGCGTGGCCGACGGGGGTCGCGGTGGCGCCCGCGCAGCAGCACGGGGGGCCCTACCCGGCCACCACGTCCACCTCGACCTCCGTCGGCGGTACGGCCATCGAGCGGTGGCTGCGGCCCGTCGCCTACCAGAACACCCCTGAAGCACTGCTGCCGTTGGAGCTCCGGGACGCCAACCCCCTGGGCCTGCCCCGGCGTTACGACGGGCGTCTGGAGCGCTAGCGCTTGTCGGGGTGCGGTGATCCACGGCCCCGCACCCTGACAACGTCTTCCCCGGCCTGAGATGATGAACCGATGGACGTAGAGCTCTCCGAACTGCCGTTTCCCCTCCGTACCTACGGGCCCGACGGGCACTGGTCCTCCGAGGACGGTGTGCTGACGGGGTGGGCCGGTCCCCGGCAGGACCGGTTCGTGCCGCCCACCGGGGAAGGGCTGGAACCCGCCTCCGACGCGCCCCGGTTGCTCGGGGCGCCGCACGGGGACTTCCAGCTGATCGCCCGTGTCACCGTCGGGTTCGCGGGGTCGTTCGACGCCGGGGTGCTGTACGTCCACGTGGGGGAGCGGGCCTGGGCGAAGCTGTGTCTGGAGTACTCGCCCGACGTGCCCACCGTGTGCACGGTGGTGACGCGCGGGCACTCCGACGACGCCAACTCCTTCACCGTGGACGGGAGTTCGGTATGGCTGCGGGTCAGCAGGACCGGGCGGGCGTTCGCCTTCCACGCGTCCCGGGACGGCAAGAAGTGGATATTCGTCCGGCTCTTCACGCTCGGTGACGAGAAGGAGACGGATGCCGCCCTCGTCGGGTTCATGGCCCAGTCGCCGATGGGCGAGGGATGTGTCGTGACGTACGACCACCTTGAGTTCAGGCCCAGTTGGCCGAACGATCTGCGCGACGGAAGCTGACGAAGTCCCCACCCGGAAGCCGGAGGTCCCGCACGGGGGAACCGGAGGGGCCGGGGCCACGTCATCGGTTGCATGATCAGTGACCGAGTCAGTCGAGCCCGGGTGATCCGTACGGCCCTGCCCGCCGAGGCGGAGAGCGTCGCCGCGCTGCACGCGCGGGCCCGGGCGACGTACTACCCCGACGGTGTCCCGGAGGACGGGCAGGACTGGCTCGCCGCCTGGCGCGGAGTCATCGAGCGGCCCGACGCCCATGTGCTGTGCGTCGTCGAGAGCGGCCGTATCGTCGCCGTCGCCTCCTTCCGCACGCCCGAGGGCGGGACGGCGGACACGGTCAAGCTGTTCCAGTTCCATGTCGAGCCCGAGCGGTGGCGCTCCGGGCTCGGCACGGTCCTGCACGCGGCCTGCGTCGAGCAGTGGCGGGCCGACGGGCGGCGCGGCGCCGTGCTCGACGTGCACGTCGACAACGAGCGGGCGCAGGCGTTCTACGTCCGGCAGGGATGGGTCGCGGAGCCGGGCGACGGCGGGCACCACCTGGGGATGCGGCTGGTGGTGGCGGGGGAATGAAGCGAGATGCTTGAACGTTCACGGGGGAGACGGAGGGAGTCTCCGTCCCTCCGTACGTCCTGGAAAGAGCCGAAGAATGCGCGTCGAGATCTGGTCCGACATAGCCTGCCCGTGGTGCTACGTGGGCAAGGCCCGCTTCGAGAAGGCGCTCGACGCGTTCCCGCACCGTGACGGCGTCGAGGTCGTGCACCGGTCCTTCGAGCTGGACCCGGGCCGCGCCAAGGGCGACACCCAGCCCGTGCTCACGATGCTCACCAGGAAGTACGGGATGAGCGAGGCGCAGGCGCAGGCCGGTGAGGACAACCTCGGCGCGCAGGCCGCCGCCGAGGGGCTCGACTACCGCACCCGCGACCGCGACCACGGCAACACCTTCGACATGCACCGCCTCCTCCACTTCGCCAAGGAGCACGGCCGCCAGGACGAGCTGATCCAGGCCCTGTACCGGGCGAACTTCGCCGAGGAGCGGTCCGTGTTCGGCGACGACGAGCGGCTCGTCGAGCTGGCCGTCGGTGCCGGGCTCGACGCGGAGGACGCCCGCACGGTGCTCGCCGACCCGGCCGCGTACGCCGACGACGTCCGCGCCGACGAGCGCGAGGCCGCCGAGCTGGGTGCGAACGGCGTCCCCTTCTTCGTCCTGGACCGCAAGTACGGCGTCTCCGGTGCCCAGCCCGCCGAGGTCTTCGCCCAGGCGCTGACCCAGGCGTGGGGCGAGCACGCGCCGCTCAAGCTGATCGACGGCGGGACCGGCGGCGGCGACGCGGAGGCGTGCGGGCCCGACGGATGCGCGGTGCCGCAGGCCTGACCCCCGTGCGCCCGCGCCGGAAAGGTGCTGGTCAGGGGCGCTCGGCCGGTCACGTATAAGCGTTCCTTAGTGGATCCACGTAAAAATCCGCAATGGACGAGGGCTCTCCGGCGCCGCAGAGTGGGGGCATGGAGACCTTCGAGAGCCTCGTCCGCGCCGAGTTCGCCCCGAAGAACACCTACCTCAACACCGCGAGCACCGGCCTCCTCCCGGCCCGTACCGTCGCCGCGATGCGGACCGCCATCGAGGCCGCCGCGGTCGGTACGCCGACCGACATGTTCGACGACGTCGAGGCGTCCCGCGCCGCCTTCGCCCGGCTGACCCGGGTACCGGCCGGCCGGGTGGCGGCCGGGGCCTCGGTCGCGGTGTACAGCGGGCTGATCGCCGCCGCCCTGCCCTCGGGCGCCGAAGTCCTCACCGCCGAGGCCGACTTCAGCTCCGTGGTGAACCCCTTCCACATGCGCCCCGACCTCAAGGTGCGCGCGGTCCCGCTGGAGCGGATCGCCGAGTCGGTACGCCCCGGCACCGCGCTGGTCGCGGTCAGCGCCGCCCAGTCCGCCGACGGCCGCGTCGCCGACCTGCCCGCGCTGCGGGCGGCGGCACAGGAACACGGGGCGCGTACGTACGTCGACGCGTCCCAGGCCGCCGGCTGGTTCGACCTCGACGCGGGCGCCTACGACTACGTCGCCTCCGTCGGCTTCAAGTGGCTGTTCTGCCCGCGCGGGGTCGCCTTCCTGGTCACCCCGGAGGACTTCGGCGGCCTCGACCCGATCTTCGCCGGGTGGGTCGCGGGCGAGGCGCCCTGGGACAGCTGCTATGGCCCGGTCGAGGAACTCGCCCACTCCGCCCGCCGGTTCGACGAGAGCCCGGCCCTCTTCTCCTACGCCGGAGCCCGCCACTCGCTCGCGCTGCTGGAGGAGGTGGGGCTCGACGCCGTGCGCGCCCATGACCTGGCCCTCGCCGACCGCTTCCGCGCGGGGCTCGACGCCCTCGGGCACGAACCGGTGGCGTCGCCCGGGTCACCGATCGTCTCCGTGCCCGGACTCGGCCGCAGGCAGCGGGAGTTGAGCGCGGCCGGGATCGAGGTCTCCGACCGGGCCGGGAACCTGAGGGCGGCCTTCCATCTCTACAACACCCCCGGGGACGTCGACCGGCTGCTGGCGGCGCTGGCCGGCTGACCCGCGGAAGGGCACCCCGGTCACGGTGACCGGGGTGCCCTCGCGGTGAGCCGCCTCGCCGTCACCTCACCGGGGTGAAGTCCCGGGCGCCGATGAACTCGGGGCGTCGTACCGGAGCCGCGAACGGCTCGACGGCCTTGTTCTCCACGCTGTTGAACACGATGAAGACGTTGCTGCGCGGGAATGGCGTGATGTTGTCGCCGGAGCCGTGCATGCAGTTGCAGTCGAACCAGGTCGCCGAACCGGCCCTGCCCGTGAACAGCTTGATGCCGTACTCGGATGCCATGCCGGTCAGCGCCTCGTCGGACGGCGTACCCGCGTCCTGCATCTGCAGCGACTGGCGGTAGTTGTCCTCGGGGGTCGCGCCCGAGCAGCCGAGGAACGTGCGGTGCGAGCCCGGCATGATCATGAGGCCGCCGTTGGTGTCGTGGTTCTCGGTGAGCGCGATCGACACGGACACGGTGCGCATGTTCGGCAGGCCGTCCTCGGCGTGCCAGGTCTCGAAGTCCGAGTGCCAGTAGAAGCCGCTCGCGCCGAAGCCCGGCTTCACGTTGATCCGCGACTGGTGGACGTACACGTCCGAGCCGAGGATCTGCCGGGCCCGTCCGACGACCCGCTCGTCGCGTACGAGGCGCGCGAACACCTCGCTGATCCGGTGCACCTCGAAGACGGACCGGATCTCCTTGGACTTCGGCTCGACGATCGACCGCTCGTCGGCCCGGATCGCCGGGTCCGTGACCAGCCGCTCCAACTCCTGCCGGTAGACCTCGACCTCGTCGTCCCGGAGGAGTTCCTGCATGGAGAGGAAGCCGTCGCGCTCGAAGGCCTGGAGGTCGGCCGTCGGGATCGGTCCCGGGGTGTCGGGGGAGCCCCAGACGACGGGGTCCTTGCGCGGGACGGACACCTCGGTGGTGCCGCGGCTGGGGTACAGGTCGGTGACGCTGGTGACGGTGGTCATGCTCGTCACACCTCCTCGGGCTCGGTCAGCAGCGGGTAGACGCCGTTCTCGTCGTGGTCCTCCCGTCCGGTGACGGGCGGGTTGAAGACGCAGATGCAGCGGAAGTCCTCCTTGATCCGCATCGTGTGCCGTTCGTGGCCGTCGAGGAGGTACATGGTCCCGGGCGTGATCGTGTACGTCTGCCCGGTCTCGTTGTCGGTGAGTTCGGCGTGGCCCTCGACGCAGACGACGGCCTCGATGTGGTTCGCGTACCACATCGACGTCTCGGTACCCGCGTAGAGGATGGTCTCGTGCACCGAGAAACCGACCCGCTCCTTGGCGAGGACGATGCGCTTGCTCTCCCAGGTGCCGGACGCGGACTTGATGTGCCGGTCGGTGCCTTCGAGTTCCTTGAACGAACGGACAATCACGGTGTGGTGACGCCTCCTTGACGCAGTATCAGATGGCGGTGCGAGGGTGCGGGTGCGGGGTCAGGCGGTCTCGCGCACGGCGCGGGCGAGGATGCTCAGGCCCTCGTCCAGCTCCTCGGGGGTGATGGTCAGCGCGGGCAGTAGCTTGACGACCTCGCTCTGCGGGCCCGACGTCTCGACCAGCAGGCCGAGTTCGAAGGCGCGGGCGCAGATCCGGCCGGCGCGCTCGGGGTCCTTGAACTCGATGCCCCAGACCAGGCCGCGGCCCCGGTACTCCTTGATGTCGGCGAGGTTCTCCTCGGTGATCGAGATCAGCCCCTGCTCGACCTGCTCACCGCGGGTCCGGGTCTGCTTCTCCATCGCGGAGCCGTCCGCCCAGTACGTCTCCAGGGCGGCGGTGGCGGTGACGAACGCCGGGTTGTTGCCGCGGAACGTGCCGTTGTGCTCGCCCGGCTCCCAGATGTCCAGCTCGGGCTTGAACAGGCACAGCGACATCGGCAGGCCGTAGCCGCTGATGGACTTGGAGACGGTGACGATGTCCGGGACGATGCCGGACTCCTCGAAGGAGAAGAACGCGCCGGTCCGTCCGCAGCCCATCTGGATGTCGTCGACGATCAGCAGCATGTCCTGGCGTTCGCACAACTCGGCCAGCGCGCGCAGCCATTCGGGGCGGGCGACGTTGATGCCGCCCTCGCCCTGCACCGACTCGACGATCACCGCGGCGGGCTTGTTGAGGCCCGAGCCCTGGTCCTCCAGCAGCCGCTCGAACCACAGGAAGTCGGGGACCTTGCCCTCGAAGTAGTTGTCGAACGGCATCGGCGTGCCGTGCACCAGCGGGATCCCGGCGCCGGCGCGCTTGAAGGCGTTGCCGGTCACGGCGAGCGAGCCGAGCGACATCCCGTGGAAGGCGTTGGTGAACGAGACGATCGCCTCGCGCCCCTTCACCTTCCGCGCCAGCTTCAGCGCGGACTCGACGGCGTTGGTGCCGGTCGGGCCCGGGAACATCACCTTGTACGGCAGGTCGCGCGGGCGCAGCACCAGGTCCTGGAAGGCCTGGAGGAACGCGCGCTTGGCACCGGTCGACATGTCGAGCCCGTGCGTGACGCCGTCGCGTTCCAGGTAGTCGATCAACGCCCGTTTCAGGACGGGGTTGTTGTGCCCGTAGTTCAGCGAGCCGGCGCCCGCGAAGAAGTCGAGGTAGGCGTGGCCGTCCTCGTCGTACATACGGCTGCCCCGGGCCCGGTCGAAGACGGTGGGCCAGCCGCGGCAGTAGCTGCGGACCTCGGACTCCAGGGTCTCGAAGACGCTCAGATCGGGCTGGGTGATGGTCACGCGGATGGCTCCTCGGTGTGGGGATGCGGGTGGCGGGCGTCGGTCGAGGGCTCAGTGGCCCAGCGGGCCGATGCGGTAGAGCACCTCGGGGTCGTGCGGTCCGTCCGGGAAGTCACCGGCCTCGAACAGGACCGTGCGCTCGACGGGGGCGCCGTGGCGTTCGGCGTACGACGTGAAGAGGCGCTCGGAGGCGGTATTGCCTGGCGTGATCGTGGTCTCGACCTCGGTCACGCCGTACTCCTCCGTGACCCGCTCGGTGAGTGCGTCGAGCAGGCGCGCGGCCAGCCCGCGACCGCGCTGCGCGGCGTCGACGGCCACCTGCCACACGAGCAGCGTGCCCGGCCGCTCGGGCCGCACGTACCCGGTGACGAAGCCGACCGGTTCACCGCGCTCGTCACGGACGACGACCGAGGTGTGCGAGAAGTCCCGGCACCACAGCAGATAGCTGTACGACGAGTTCAGGTCGAGGGCGTTCGAGTCCTTGGCAATACGCCACAACGCGGCGCCGTCGGCCACCGTGGGGCGGTCGATGTGCAGGTCTGCTTGGGTGGCAGTCATGCGAATTGAATTTACCGAGGGAAATTCTAAATTGCATGGAGGGAAAGGGTTACGTCTGAGGTGCCACTGTGTTATCACGCGGGCGAGTGCATGAGATATGTACGGTTTTGACCGTCAGGTAACGGGTGAATCGGGCACCTTGTGTAATGGGTCACAAGGGTGTGACCCGCACGAAATCTGCGCGAATTATTTGCGTTTGAGTGCCGGGAAATCGGGCAGGAGGAAAGGGGAAGCTGCCCCGCTGAATGCGGTGATTAAATTCCCGGGAATTGTGATGCAATTCCCGGGAGGCGTCGGCCGGTGATTGCCGTCATGATCCGGTGACGACCGTCATGCCCGCTGCTCGGCCAGTGCCGCGCCCAGGGCCGCCAGCGACTTCCGCACCGCCTCCGCCGTCGCGTCCACTCCGTAGTGGTTGACCCGGATCATCTCCGCGGCCAGGGCGCCGCCGCCCGCCGCCAGCGGCAGGGCGGGGTCCGCCTTCAGGGCCCTGGCCACCAGGTCCGAGGCGACGACGCCCGGCGGGGTCCTGAGGGTGGTGGCGACGGGAGCCGCCTCCGAGGCCTTGTGGACGTACGGTTCGAGACCGCCGCCCAGGGCGAGCACGCCCGCCCGGGTCGCCGCCGCGGCCTCGGCGTGGCGGCGCATCACCGTGTCCAGGCCCTCCGACTCGATCCGCTCGACGCAGGCCTCCAGGGCCAGCATCTCCAGCTGGGCCGGAGCGTGCGGCAGGGCTGTGCGGCCGGCGTCCGTCCAGCGGTCCTTCCAGTCCAGGAGGGAGAGGTACGAGCGGCGCGGAGCCCCGGGGTTCGCGGCCATGCGGGCCCACGCCCGCTCGCTCACCGACACCGCCGAGACCCCCGCGGGACCGCCCATCGCCTTCTGTGCCCCGATCACGCACAGGTCGACCCCCCACGCGTCCGGCAGCACCGGCTCCGCGCCGATGGACGCCACCGCGTCGACGTAGAAGATCGCGCCGTGCGCCCGCGCGATCTCGCCGATCTCCGCGACCGGATTGGTGTTGCCGGTCGCCGCCTCCGCGTGGACGAGGGACACGAAGTCGATCCCGGGGTGCGCGGCGAAGGCCTCCCGGACCTGGTCGGCGGTGATGGCCGTGTGGAACGGCACGGAGAGGTCGATCACCTCGGCGCCGCAGTCCCGCAGCCAGTTCCCGAAGGTCTGCCCGTAGGGGCCGGTGATGACGTTCAGCGCGAGCGTGCCCGGACCCGCCGTCGAACGGATCGCCCCCTCCAGCGGCAGCAGCGCCTCGCCCTGCATGATCACGACATCCTGCTCGGTGCCGAGCAGCCGGGCCACCCGGTCCTCGATCGCGGCGAAGTGCGCGGCGCTCAGCGGGGCCAGGTCGAGGAAGGGATGGGTCATGGCGGTGCTCTTTCGCTCGCGGGGAGGGGCCGGGCGGGACGGTCCTGATCGACGGAGACGAGCGTAACCGGCGACTTCTTAGCCCGGACGGCCCCCTGGCCACCGTCCTGGTGAGCGCCCCGCCGCGCCCCTCCCAATAATCGGAACCCATAGTTCCGTCACAGGAGGCCTCCGTGAACACGCTCTCCGGCCGCCGGACCCGCACCCTGGCCGCCACCACTGTGAGCGCCGCACTCGTCCTCGTGGCCGGCTGCACGTCGAGCGGCAGCGGCGGCAGCGGCTCGAAGACCGCCGCCGGTGGCGTCGAACTCGTCAAGGCCGGTCAGCTCACCACGTGCACCCACCTGCCGTACCCGCCGTTCCAGTCCGAGATCGACGGCAAGGTGCAGGGCTTCGACGTCTCCCTCGTCGACCTGGTCGCCAAGAACCTCGGCGTGAAGCAGACGATCCTCGACACCCCCTTCGAGAACTTCAAGACCGGCGCCTTCCTCAACGCCGACGAGTGCGACCTCGCCGCCGCCGGCATGACCATCACCGCCGAGCGCAAGAAGAACGTCGACTTCTCCGACCCCTACTTCGACGCCACCCAGGCCG
Organism: Streptomyces sp. NPDC090083; assembly: GCF_044747445.1. Lineage (NCBI taxonomy): Bacteria > Bacillati > Actinomycetota > Actinomycetes > Kitasatosporales > Streptomycetaceae > Streptomyces > Streptomyces sp. NPDC090083. The sequence goes on from NZ_JBIVED010000007.1 coordinate 379,734, forward strand.
TCCTCGTGGACAGGAAGAGCGGCCTGACCTCGCTCGCGGACGTCAGGGCCAAGGGCCGGAAGCTGGGCGCCCAGGCACAGACCACCGGTGAGGACTACGCCAAGAAGCAGGGCTTCGACCCCGTCTCCTTCGAGTCCTCCGACGCCGTCCTCAACGGCCTGCGCACCGGCCAGGTCCAGGCCGTCATCATCGACTACCCGGTCGTCCAGGGCTGGCTGAGGACCAAGGCCAACGCCGACGCGTTCAAGGTCGTCGGCAACCTCAACACCGGTGAGCAGTACGGCTTCACGGTCAAGAAGGGCAACACCCGACTCCTCGCCGCGATCAACAGGGCCATCAAGGACGCGAAGGCCGACGGCACCTACAAGAAGCTCTACGAGAAGTGGATCGGCCCCTACGACGCCTCGGCCGCCTCCCCGTCGGCCTCATGACCGGCGCCCCGGCACAACCCCGACTCCAGCCCAGGAGAAAGGGGTTGAGCAGACGGCAGCGGCGCAGGCTGTCCCGAGGCGTGCAGTACGCCGTCTTCGCCGCCGTCGTGATCGTCTTCGCGGTCACCGCCGACTGGGGCCGCCTGAGGAACCAGTTCGCGCAGGGGAGCATCGCCCGGCAGATGTTCCCGGACGTCATCACGCTGGCCCTGAAGAACACGGTGCTGTACACCCTGTCCGGCTTCGTGTTCGGTCTCGTCCTCGGCATGGCCGTCGCGCTGATGCGCCTGTCGTCCGTGGGGCCCTACCGCTGGCTCGCCGGGGTCTACATCGAGATCTTCCGCGGCCTGCCCGCCCTGCTGATCTTCATCTTCGTCGGCGTCGCCGTCCCGCTCGCGTTCCCGGGCACGGAGATCGTCGGCGGTACCTACGGCAAGGTCGCCCTCGCGCTCGGCCTGGTGTCGGCCGCGTACATGGCGGAGACGATCCGCGCGGGCATCCAGGCCGTGCCCACAGGGCAGTTGGAGGCGGCCCGCTCGCTCGGCTTCTCGCAGGCGCGGGCCATGGTGTCGATCGTCGTCCCGCAGGCCTTCCGGATCATCCTCCCGCCGCTGACCAACGAACTCGTCCTCCTCTTCAAGGACTCCTCCCTGGTCCTGTTCCTCGGCGTCACCCTGGAGGAACGCGAACTCTCCAAATACGGCAGGGACCTGGCGAGTACGACGGCCAACTCCACGCCGATCCTGGTGGCCGGCCTGTGCTACCTCCTGGTGACGATCCCGCTGAGCTTCGTCGTCCGGCGGATGGAGACCAGGACGGGGGAGGCGATCCGATGACCGGTACCCCGGAGATCCACGTACAGGGCCTGCACAAGTCGTTCGGCGCCGACGAGGTGCTGCGCGGCATCGACCTGGAGATCGCGCAGGGCGAGGTCGTCTGCGTCATCGGCCCCTCGGGCTCCGGCAAGTCGACCCTCCTGCGCTGCGTGAACCTGCTCGAAGAACCCACCGCCGGGCGGGTGTTCGTCGGCGGCACCGAGATCACCGACCCCGATGTCGACATCGACGCCGTACGCCGCCGTATCGGCATGGTCTTCCAGCAGTTCAACCTCTTCCCGCACCTGACCGTCACCGAGAACCTCACCCTCCCGCAGCGCCGCGTCCTGCGCCGCGACAAGGCGCGGGCCGCCGGGGTCGCCGCCGACAACCTCCGCCGCGTCGGCCTCTCCGAGAAGGCCGACGCCCACCCCGCGTCCCTCTCCGGCGGGCAGCAGCAACGCGTCGCCATCGCACGGGCGTTGGCGATGGACCCCGAGGTCATGCTGTTCGACGAACCCACGTCGGCGCTCGACCCCGAACTGGTCGGAGACGTGCTCGCGGTCATGCGGATGCTCGCCAACGAGGGCATGACGATGATGGTCGTGACGCACGAGATGACGTTCGCGCGCGAGGTGGCGGACCGGGTCGTGTTCATGGACGCGGGCGTGATCATCGAGGAGGGCACCCCGCACCAGGTCATCACCACCCCACGGCACGACCGCACCCGCCACTTCCTGTCCCGTCTGCTGGATCCCGCGATGGCCGAGGTGCAGGACGAGGACGGCGCGCCCTGAAGGAGCGCGGGCCCGACCAGCCACAACGGACCCGCATCCGACGAACTATCGTGCGTCCCATGAGCGATCAACCGGTGCTGCACATGAAGGGCCGAGTCCTGGCGGGCCCCGAGGACGTCCGCGACGAACTCTGGGTGATCGACGGCCGCATCACCTACGACCGGCCGGCCCACGGACGCGACATCCGGACGGTGGACGGCTGGGCGCTCCCCGGCCTGGTCGACGCCCACTGCCACGTCGGCCTGGGCACGCACGGCCCCGTGGACGCCGGCACCGCCGAGCAACAGGCCCTCACCGACCGGGACACCGGCACGCTCCTGCTCCGCGACGCCGGCTCGCCCTCGGACACCCGCTGGATCGACGACCGCGACGACCTCCCGAAGATCATCCGCGCCGGCCGGCACATCGCCCGCACCCGCCGCTACATCCGCAACTTCGCCCACGAGATCGAACCGGACGAACTCGTCGCCTACGTCGCCCAGGAGGCCCGGCGCGGCGACGGCTGGGTCAAGCTGGTCGGCGACTGGATCGACCGCGACCTCGGCGACCTGTCGGCGTGCTGGCCGCGCGACGCGGTGGAGGCGGCCATCGCGGAGGCCCACCGCCTCGGCGCCCGCGTCACCGCGCACTGCTTCGCACAGGACGCGCTGCGCGACCTGGTCGAGGCCGGTATCGACTGCATCGAGCACGCGACCGGCCTCACCGAGGAGCTGATCCCGCTGTTCGCCGCGCGGGGCGTCGCGATCGTCCCGACCCTCGTCAACATCGCGACCTTCCCGAAGCTCGCCGCCGACGGCGACGCCAAGTTCCCCCGCTGGTCGGCCCACATGCGGCGACTGTACGAGCGGCGCTACGACACCGTGCGCGCCGCCTACGACGCCGGAGTGCCGGTCTACGTCGGCACCGACGCCGGAGGCTCCCTCGCCCACGGCCTGGTCGCGGCGGAGGTCGCCGAACTCGTCACCGCCGGAATCCCCGCCGTGGAGGCGCTGTCGGCGACCGCGTGGGGGGCACGGGAGTGGCTCGGGCGGCCCGGGATCGAGGAGGGCGCGCCGGCGGACTTCGTCGTGTACGAGACGGACCCGCGCGCCGATGTGCGCGTGCTCGCGTCGCCGCGTCGGGTGGTGCTGAACGGGCTGGTGGTCGAATAGCCGCCAGGTGATTCGAATGCGTTCACGGAAAACCCACGATGGGGTGAAGTGACGCCGGATCGCTGACGGTTCACCCCTCGTGAGCAATTCTTACCGGGTCCCAAGCATGTCTCTTCTGGGGGTCCCACACCTTGAACGGCACCAACTTCCGCATGCCCGCACGCCGTTGGGCCACCGTGGCCACGGTGACCGCCCTCGCCGCCGGTCCGGTGGCGCTGGCCGGCGCCGGCTCCGCCCACGCGACCACCGACCAAGGGCGCGCGAGCGCCGTCGTGCTCCGTACCGGGCTCGACGTCTCCCTGCTCAACAAGACCGTGGACGTCCCGCTCGCGGTCTCCCTCAACGAGGTCCACGCCCCGCAGAGTGCCGAGAAGACCGCGCTCACCGCCCAGTTGGACGGGGTGAACGGCGGACAGCCCTTCAGCGTGCTCGCCGCGGACGTCGCCACGGCGAAGGCGACGGTCTCCGCGACGAAGGCCGAGGGATACACGAACCTCGCCCATGCCCGGCTCCACGTTCCCGGCCTTCCGCTGCTCTCGCTCATCGAGATCGACGCCGTCACCTCGAAGGCGACGTGCGAGGCGGGGAAGGCGCCGGTCGCCACGTCGCACCTGCCGGGGGCGGTGACGGTGCTCGGCAAGCGGATCACGGTCACCGCCAGCGGCCCCACGGAGGTTCAGGTGCCCGGGGTCGGCTCCGTCAGCCTCGACCTGTCCAAGACGTCGACCACGTCCCGTACGGCCGCCGCGACCGCGCTCGAACTCAAGGTGTCCGTCAACCCGTTGAAGCTGAACGTGGCGGACGTCGAGGGCACGGTGACACTGGCCCAGGCCACCTGCGAGACGCCGAGGACCGCCTCCGTGACGCCGCCGTCCGCCGAGCCCGCGCCGGACGTGAAGCCCCAAGGAGCGCCTGCGGAGGCGGGGTTGGCCGAGACCGGGGGCAGCTCCACGACGCCGTACATCGCGGGCGCGGCGGTGGTGCTGCTCGCGGCGGGAGGAGCGGCGGTGCTGATGACACGCCGCCGCCGCGGCTGAGCCGACCGCATTCCCGCCCCTCACCGGCCCGTCAGCGTCACCGCCTGGTCCAGGGCCTGGAGGAAACGGTTCACGGTCGCCCGGTCCCGGACGGCGAGCCGTAGCCACTGGTCGTCCAGCCCCGGGAACGTGTCCCCCCGGCGGACGGCGAAGCCCAGGTCGCGGAGGTGGCGGCGGACGGCCGTCGCGTGAGGGACCCGGACCAGCACGAAGGGCGCCTCGGCGGGTTCCGTGACGCGGAGGCCGTCGGGGGCGAACTCCGCGAGACCGGCGACGAGATGGGCCCGGTCGGCGGTGACGCGGTGGGCGGCGTGCGCGGCCTCCGCGAGAGCCTGCGCGTCCATGCAGGCCTCCGCCGCGGCGAGCGCGGGCGTGGAGACCGGCCACAGCGGCTGGACCCGCTCCAGCTCGGCGATGGTCTCGGGGGCGGCCAGGACGTACCCGATCCGCAGCCCCGCGAGACCCCAGGTCTTGGTGAGGCTGCGGAGGACGACGAGGCCGGGGATGTCGGTCCGGCCGGCCAGGGCCTCCCGCTCGCCCGGCACCGCGTCCATGAACGCCTCGTCGACCACCAGCGTCCGCCCGGGACGCGCGAGTTGAGCGAGGGCGGCGGCGGGATGCAGGACGGACGTCGGGTTCGTCGGGTTGCCGACCAGCACCAGGTCCGCGTCCTCCGATACGGCCCCCGGGGTCAGCCGGAACCCGTCCGCCTCCCGCAGCAGCACCCGCTCCACCGTGTGCCCCGCGTCCCGCAGGGCCGCCTCCGGCTCGGTGAACTGCGGGTGCACCACCACCGGCTGACGGACCTTCAGGGCACGGGCGAGCAGGACGAAGGCCTCGGCGGCGCCCGCCGTCAGCAGGACGTGTTCCACCGGCAGCCCGTGCCGCGCCGCGACCGCCGCCCGCGCCGCCCGCCCGTCCGGGTAGGCGGCGAGGCCGGTGAGCGAGCCGGCTATCCGCTCGCGCAGCCAGGCGGGGGGCGTGTCCGCGCGGACGTTCACCGCGAGATCGGTCAACAGGGCGCCGTCGTCCAGGACTTCGGCGTCACCGTGATGACGCAGGTCGTGCGCCCTGTCCGTCGGACCGTGGACTCTGTCAGTGTGCATGGGCGTGCCCACCGTGATGGTGGTGCCCGTGGTCGTGACCGTCGTCGTCCGGATGGAAGTGCGGCTGCTGCGGCTGCCCCACCTTGTCCTCGAAGCCGGGCAGCGCGATCCGGTACACGCACGAGTCGCAGTTCATCCGCAGATCACCCTTCACCGCCTCCCGGTACCGCTCCATCACCAGGTCGAGCAACTCCGGCTCGGGGCCGATGACCTCGGCCGACCGCACCTCGACGTCCGGGTGCGCCGCCGCCCAGCCCTCCGTCTGCTGCCGCACCCGGTCCGGCAGGATCCCGGTGAACAGGAAGTAGGGCAGGACGACGATCCGTCGCGCGCCCAGCTTCACACACCGGTCAAGACCGCTCGGCACGTCCGGTGCCGCGAGGGACACGAACGCCGGCTCCACGCCCGCGTATCCGCGTCCCTCCCACAGCAGCCGCGCCGCCTTGTGCACCTCGGCGTTGGCGTCCGGGTCCGTCGAGCCGCGGCCCACCAGCAGCACGGTCACGTCGGCCCGGTCGGCGGGGGTGCGCGCCGAGGCACCGAGCGCCTCGTCGAGCCGCCGCTCCAGCACGTTCAGCAGCGCCGGGTGCGGGCCCAGCGGACGGCCGTAGGTGTACGAGATGCCGTCGTGCCGCTCCTTCTCCCGGGCCAGCGCCGCCGGGATGTCCCCCTTGGCGTGCCCGGCGGACACCAGCATCAGCGGTACGGCGGCGAACCGGCGCACCCCGCGTTCCACCAGCTCGGTCACCGCGTCGCCCAGCGGCGGCGGCGACAGCTCGATGAACCCGCCCGCGACGGGCAGTTCGGGGTGACGGCGGCCCAACTCCCTTACGAAGGCCCGGAACGCCTCGGCTCCGGCCTCGTCCCGGGTGCCGTGTCCGGCGATGAGCAGGGCGGGCGGGGGGGTGGTCACGATGTCTCCTCAGGATCTGGAACGGGGTGGTACAGCAGGGCGTTGAGGGCCGCCGAGGCGACCGCCGAACCGCCCTTCTCGGACACGTTGCTCACGGCGGGCAGCCCGCTCTCGCGCAGCGCGGCCTTGGACTCGACCGCGCCGACGAAGCCGACGGGCAGTCCGATCACGAGCACGGGGGAGGCGTCCAGCCGCAGCAGCTCCTCCAGGGCGGTCGGCGCGTTGCCGATCACCCACAGGGCGCCGGGCCCGACCTCCTCGTGGGCGAGCCGGATCGCGTGCGCCGAACGGGTCAGCCCGGGGCCGGCCTCGGCGTCCCGGAGCCGGCAGACGGTGTCGCGCCGGGTGATGCCGGCGGCGACCATCTCCACGTCCACGACGACCGGCGCCCCGGCGTGCAGCGCGCGGTGCGCGGTCGCCAACTCGTCCTCGTCCAGGACGAGATCGGACGCGTAGTCGAGGTCGGCGGCGGAGTGCACGACCCGCTCCACGACCGCGCGGGTGAGCGGCGGGAAGTGCGAGGTGTCGAGGCGGGCGCGCAGCCGCCGGTAGGACTCCAGCTCGATCGGATGGATCACCCGGTCCACGGAACTCACTTCGCCACCTCCCGTGACTCCTGCGAGGCCTGCCAGCGGTACCCGCGCGGCGTCACCATGCGCCCCGCGATGTCCCGGGTGGCCGTGTTGCCCACGGTCACGACCGTCATCATGTCGACCGTCGCCGGATCCAGCGCGGCCAGGGTGGTGAGCCGGCTGGACCCGTCGGGGCGCGACGCGTTCCGTACGACACCGACCGGTGTCCCCGGCTCCCGGTGCCCGGCGAGGATCGCGAGGGCCTTCGGGAGCTGCCAGTCCCGGCCCCGGCTACGCGGGTTGTAGAACGTCACCACGATGTCCGCCTCCGCCGCCGCCCGCACCCGGCGCTCGATGACCTCCCACGGCGTGTGCAGGTCGGAGAGGCTGATGGAGACGTGGTCGTGGCCGAGCGGCGCCCCGAGGATCGCGGCGGCGGCCAGCGCGGCGGTCACACCCGGGACTCCGACCACGTCGATGTCGTCGGACGCCTCCGCGAGCGCGGGCGAGGCCATCGCGTAGACCCCGGCGTCCCCGCTGCCGATCAGCGCGACCGCCTGCCCCTTGCGCGCCTCGGCTACGGCGGTACGGGCCCGTTCCTCCTCGGCGCCGAGTCCCGACTCCAGGACCACGGTCCCCGGCCGGAGCAGATCCCGGATCTGGTCGACGTACTGGTCGAGCCCCACCAGCACGGCGGCGCGCCGGAGTTCGGCCTTCGCACGCGGGGTGAGCAGATCCCGGGCGCCGGGCCCGAGCCCGACCACCGCGAGCCGCCCGCGCGCGACCCGTCGTACGACAGCGCAGGTCGCCATGGCCGGTTGTCCGTCCGCGCGCTCCGACTTCCGCTTCGGGACGAGGAGTTCACCCCCGCCCAGGAGCGCGGCGGCCTCCGCCACCGACGGCGTGCCCACGGCGGCCAGGGGCGCGTCCGAGGGGTTGGGCACCTCTACGGCGGCCAGTTCCTCGGCCGAGTACGTCACCAGCGGCACCCCCAGCCGGCTCGCCGCCCCGACGATGCCGGGCTCGTCCGACTTGGCGTCCACGGTGGCGAGTTCGGCGAGGGACGCGAGGGACAGCCCCGCGTCCCGCACCGCGCTCTCGACGAGCCCGAGCACCTCGTCCACCGGCGCGCCCTTGGAGGCGCCGACCCCGACGACAAGGGAGGGCGGTCGCAGCACGACCTCCCGCGCGGCGGGCTCGACGGCGCGGTCGGTGACCCGGACGACGTACGCGCCGCCCTCGTCCGACACCCGCAGCGGCGGCAGCGGCCACGCCAACTCGGCTTCCAGGGCGACCGGTTCACCGTCGAGCAGGGCCCGTGAGACGCCGGCGACATCGCCCTCCACGGGGAACCCGAGGGTGTCGAGGCCGGGTACGTCCACCGCGTCCGTCGCCGTCGTCACCACCGGCTGGGCGGCGAGCAACTCGCCCACCTCCAGCGCGAGTCCGTTGGCACCGCCGCCGTGCCCGCCGACCAGCGACACGGCGAACCGGCCGCCCTCGTCGACGCACACGACCCCCGGGTCGGTCCGCTTGTCGCCCAGCAGCGGGGCGATCAGCCGGACGACGGCTCCGGTGGCGAGGAAACACACGAGCTGCTCGCACTCCGCGAACGCGGCCCGGACGGCGTCCGCCACGGGACCCTCGTAGACACGCGTACGGTCCGGCCACGCGGCGGCCAGCCGGTCCCGCGCACCCGCGCCCGCCGCGGTGGCGGAGATGAGGCCGATCACAGAGCAACTCCTTCTGGAGACACGGGGGTCCGGACCTGGAGCTGGTCCGGGGTTCGGATCCCCCACAGCAGAAAAACGGGATTGGTCGCCGCGAGCCGGGTCACGTCACCCGGCAGCGGCGCGAGCCGGGACGACTGCAGCAGCACCCCGTCGACCGCGAGTCCGGCCGCCGAGAGAGCCTCCCGCACGGCCGGCACCCGGTCGAGCGCGGCCATCGCGACGACCACGGTCCGCCGGGCCCGCCGCGCGCACGCGGTGACGATGGCGGGCAGTTCGCGCCCGCCCCCGCCGACGAACACGGCGTCGGGATCGTCCAGATCGGACAGCACGGTCGGCGCCGACCCGTGCACGGTGTGCACGTCGACGCCGTGCGCCTCGGCGTTGGCGCGGATCCGCTCGACACCGTCCCGGGTCTTCTCGACGGCGCTGACGGCGGCGCCGAGCCGCGCGCACTCCACGGCCACGGACCCGGAGCCCGAGCCGACGTCCCAGACCAGCTCGCCGAGCCGCGGCCCGAGCCGGGCCAGCGCCAGCGCCCGTACCTCGAACTTGGTGATCATCGAGTCCCGGTGCTCGAACTCCCGCTCGTCCAGCGCCCATCGGGCGGGTCCGGCGGCGGCCCCGGCGACCGTCCGCACGGCACCGGGCGCCCGCGTCCCGTCCAGGCACAGCACCACGCTCACGGCCGTACCCCAGTCCCGGGCTGCGGCCTCGGCGGGCGTGACCCGGTCGACCCGCTCCTCACCGGAACCGAGCGCGGAGGCGACGACGAGGACGCGTCCGGCGGCCCGGTGGGTGAGCGCGGCGCCCAGTTCGGCGGGTCCGGCGCCCGGGCCGGTCAGCACGGCGACCTTGGGGTGCGCACGGCACGCGTTGACGGCCGTACGCAGATCGCGGCCGTGCGCGCTGACCACGACCGCGTCGTCCCAGGTCAGCCCGATCCTGGCGAAGGCGGTGGCCACCGAGGAGACACCGGGGCGTACGTCGAGCAGGTCACTGGAGAACCGTTCCGCCAGAGCCCGGACGATCCCGAAGAACCCGGGGTCGCCCGAGGCCAGCACGACGACCGGCTCGCCTTTCCCGACGTAGGCCTCGATGGTGTCGAGCGCGGGCGCGAGCGGGCCGAGGACGATCTGCTCGGCGCCCTCCGGGACGGTGACGGCGGCGAGGTGGCGCCGGCCGCCGACGACCAGCCGGGCACCGGCGAGCACGTCCTCCGCGAGGGGAGCCCCGGTCCCCGTCCCGGCGACCGTGATCACGTGCTCGCACCCCGGGAACGCAGGGCCCTGCGGGCCTCCGGGTCGGCCTTGCGATAGCCGTGGAAGTGACCCGGGTGGTAGAGGTGCGAGCGGGTGCCGTGGGCGTCGAGCGCCGGGCCGACCAGGAAGAGCGTGTGTTTCCAGAGCTTGTGCTCCTTGACCGTCTCCTCCAGCGTGCCGACCGTGCACTTCACGACCAGCTCCTCCGGCCAGGTCGCCTGGTAGGCGACGACGACCGGGGTGTCCGTCGGATAGCCGCCCTCCAGCAGCTCCCGCACCAGCTGCCCGCTGCGGGCCGCCGACAGGAAGATCGCCATGGTCGTGCCGTGCCGCGCGAACTCCCGTACCTCCTCGCCGGGCGGCATCGGTGTCTTGCCGCCGCCGAGCCGGGTCAGCACGACCGACTGCGCGACCTCGGGGATCGTCAGCTCGCGCTGCGCGAGCGCGGCGACGGCGGAGAACGCGGAGACACCGGGGACGATCTCGGTCGCGATGCCGAGCGCGGCACACCGGTCCACCTGCTCCTGTGTACCGCCCCAGAGGGCCGGATCGCCGGAGTGGATGCGCGCGACGCGCAGCCCCTCGGCGTGGGCCCGCTCGTAGACGGCGACGACGTCCTCCAGGGACATCGTGGCGGAGTCCAGGATCTCGGCGCCCTCGCGCGCGTGGTCGAGGACCTCGGCCTGCACCAGGCTGGCCGCCCAGATCACGACATCGGCCTCGGCGATGGCGCGCGCGGCACGGAAGGTCAGCAGGTCGGCGGCGCCGGGGCCGGCGCCGACGAAGGTCACCTTGCCGGTGGGGGAATCGGCATCGGCCATGGGGCTGGGTCCTCTCAAGCGGAACAGATCGAACAAACGGGACGGACGGGATGGACGGGGCGTGGGGAGCGTGGGGAACGTCAATGCGAGGGGGGCGGAAGTGGGCCAGGATGTGCGCGAACAGGGGTTGATCGGATAGCAAGGGGACTATGGCGGTCTTCGTCGCGCTCGGCGCGTTCCTGATGACGCTGGCCGGCGGCTGGACGGCACAGCGCGTGACCGACCGCCGCCATCTCGTCCTGGGCCTGGCCGGCGGCCTGATGCTGGGCGTGGTCGGCCTCGACCTGCTCCCCGAGGCACTGCACGCGGTGGGCCGCGAGGTCTTCGGCGTACCGGCCGCCCTGCTGCTCTTCGTGGCCGGCTTCCTCGTGGCCCATCTGGTCGAACGCCTGCTCGCCGCCCGCCAGGCCTCGCACGGCGCCGAGGAGACCGTCCACGTCGCTCCGCCTCCGGGCGCTCGACCGCTCGGCACCGACGCGCCCCCCAGCCTTCGCGACGGCCGCGCGCCCGAGGTGGGCCTCACGGCGGCCTCCGCGATGGTCGGCCACAGCTTCATGGACGGGGTCGCGATCGGCGCCGCCTTCCAGGTGGGCGGCGGCATGGGCACGGCGGTCGCGCTCGCGGTCGTCGCCCATGACTTCGCGGACGGCTTCAACACGTACACGATCACGAGTCTGTACGGCAACGCCCGCCGCAAGGCCATCGCGATGCTGTTCGCGGACGCGGCGGCCCCGGTGGCGGGCGCCGCCTCGACGGCCTTCCTCACCATCCCCGAGGCGCTGCTCGGCGGCTATCTCGGCTTCTTCGGCGGTGTGCTCCTCTACCTCGCCGCCGCGGAGATCCTCCCCGAGGCCCACCACGAACACCCCGCACCCGCGACCCTGCTGTGCACGGTCGCGGGAGCGGCGTTCATCTGGCTGGTGGTCGGCCTCGCGGCGGCCTGATCCCCGACCGGTCACAGTTTCCCGCCCCGCCCGCCCTCGCGCCGCGCGGGCGCGATGAGCGTCGACAGATAGGGCAGCGGCTCCCCGTCCAGTTCGGCGGCGGGCCGGATCGACTCCTCGGGCAGCCCGAGCGCCGACCCCCACACCGCGTCCCCGATCCGCCCGGTCTCGCGCAGCGCCTCGGCGACCTCCGCCGCCTGCCGCCCGAACTTGTACGCCACGACCGTCCCCGGCCCGGCCAGCGCGTCCTTCAGCACTTCCGACCCGGCGGTCACCGGCACGAGCGTCAACGGCTCGGTCCCCTCGGTGAGCACGGCCCCGGAGCGCGCGGCGAGATCCTGCATGGCGGTGATCCCGGGCACCGTCTCGACGACGACTCCCGGCACCAGCTCACCGATGGTCAGGGCGAGATAGGTGAAGGTGGAGTAGACGTTCGGGTCCCCGATGGTGGCGAACGCGACCACGCCGTGCCTTCCGAGCAACTCCGCGACCCTGGCCCCCGCGGCATCCCAGGCGGCCTCACGCCGAGCCCGGTCGGTCCGCTCGTTGAGCGCGAACACCACCCGCAGCACCTTCTCCGCGGGCACGTAGTGCAGCACGGTGGCCTCGGCCCGCCCGCGCTCCCCGGTGTCCATGACGGGGACCACGATCACATCGGCCTCCCGCAGAGCGTTGACGCCCTTGACGGTCACCAGCTCCGGATCGCCGGGACCCACCCCGACTCCGATCAGCCTGCTGCTCATGACGTCCGGCACCTCTCCACGAACCGACGGGCCACACCGGGCTCGGCCGCCCAGTGCGTGTGCAGATAACTCGCGTGCACACCCTGTTGTACGAAACCTTCGACCCGCCGCTCGGGGGTGCGGACCCCCCAGGCGGGCGCGGTCCCCGAGCCGGGCTCGACGACCGTGCGATGAAACTCGTGCCCCCGCATCCGCGTCCCCGCCACGGCCAGCACACTGTCGCTCAACGCGACGGCGTCCCGGTACCCCAGCGTCAGCCGCCCGCTCATCTCCCCGGCCGCGTCCAGCACCCCGCACATCGGCAGCCCGTCCAACTCCCGGCACAGGTACAGGAGTCCGGCGCACTCGGCGGCTACGGGCGCACCGCTCCCCGCGAGCGCTGCGACGGCCTTCCGCAACGGCTCGTTGGCGGACAACTCCGCCGCGTACACCTCGGGGAACCCGCCCCCGATGACCAACCCGCGTGTTCCGTCCGGGAGTTGCTCGTCGCGCAGCGGGTCGAACACGACGACCTCGGCACCGGCGGCGGCGAGGAGTTCGGTGTGCTCGGCGTAGGAGAAGGTGAAGGCGGGGCCGCCGGCCACGGCGACCACCTCGCGTGCCGTCGTGTCGGTGACCGGGGCCTCCCACGCCCCACCGGTCAGCGCGCCCGCGCTCCGCGCCAGCGCGAACAGGGCCTCCAGGTCGCAGCCTTCGCGCACCTGGGCCGCCATCGCCGCGACCGCCTCGACGGCCGCCGTCCGGCGCTCCGCGACCGGCACCAGCCCCAGGTGCCGGGACGGCGTCTCCACCTGCGGCGCCCGCCGCAGCACACCCAGCACCGGCACCCCGGCCGAGTCCAACGCCTCCCGCAGCAAGGCTTCGTGCCGGTCCGACGCCACCTTGTTGAGGATCACGCCCCCGACCCGCACCTCCGGGTCCCAGGACGCGAACCCGTGCACCAGCGCGGCGACGGACCGGGACTGCGAGGACGCGTCGACGACCAGCACGACGGGCGCCCGCAGCACCTTCGCCACCTGGGCCGTGGACGCCAGCTCCCCTTCCCCCGCCGCCCCGTCGTACATCCCCATCACGCCCTCGACCACGGCGAGTTCACAGCCGCGCGCGCCGTGCGCGAACAGCGGACCGAGCAACTCGGGCCCGCACAGGTACGCGTCGAGGTTCCGCCCCACCCGCCCGGTCGCGAGCGCGTGGTACCCGGGGTCGATGTAGTCCGGCCCGACCTTGTGCGGGGACACGGCGACACCCCGCTCGGTGAACGCGGCCATCAGCCCCGTGGCGACGGTGGTCTTGCCGCTGCCGGAGGACGGCGCGGCGATGACCAGCCGAGGCACGGAGGAGATCGACGAAGGCGACGACGGCGACGAGGTCGAAGGGATCGGCGGGGGCGTCACGACGGCTTCACCACTCGATACCCCGCTGACCCTTCTGCCCGGCGTCCATGGGGTGCTTCACCTTGGACATGTCGGTGACGAGATCGGCGCACTCGACGAGCTTCGCGGGCGCGTTCCGCCCGGTGATGACGACGTGCTGGGTGCCCGGCCGGTCCCGCAGCACGGAGACGACCTCGTCGACGTCGACCCACCCCCAGTGCAGGGGATAGGCGAACTCGTCCAGCACGTAGAGCCGGTAGGTCTCGGCGGCGAGATCCCGCTTGACCTGCTCCCAGCCCTCGCGGGCCTTCTCCTCGTTGTCCATCTGGGAGTCGCGCTGCACCCACGACCACCCCTCGCCCATCTTGTGCCAGTCGACGGACCCGCCCTCGCCGGACGCCCCCAGCACCCGCAGCGCGTTCTCCTCGCCGACCTTCCACTTCGCCGACTTGACGAACTGGAACACCCCGATGGGCCACCCCTGGTTCCAGGCCCGCAGCGCGAGCCCGAAGGCGGCGGTGGACTTGCCCTTCCCGACTCCCGTGTGCACGACGACAAGTGGCCGGTTCCGGCGCTGACGCGTCGTCAGACCGTCGTCCGGTACGACACTCGGCTGACCCTGCGGCACTACGCGGCCCTCCTCGAACCCGAACGCCCTTGATTCCCCTGCACATCCCGGACCAGCCCGGCGATCGAGTCGGCCCGCAGCTCGTCCAGCGTCACCGCCGTGCCCTCCAGCTCAGCGGCCAACTGCCCGGCCAGCCCCAGCCGTACGGGCCCGGACTCGCAGTCCACGACCACCGAGGCGACCCCGTCGGCCGCGAACAGCCGCGCCGCCCGCCCCGCGAGCGCGACCGGCTCGGGCCCACCGGTGGCCCGCCCGTCCGTCACCAGGACGACCAGCGCCCGCCGCGCCGGATCCCGCAACCGCTCCACCCGCAGCACGTCATGCGCCTTGAGCAGCCCGGCCGCCAGCGGCGTCCGCCCACCCGTCGGCAGCGACTCCAGCCGTACGGCGGCGGCGTCCACCGACGAGGTCGGCGGCAGCGCGACCTCCGCGGCGGACCCGCGGAAGGTCACCAGCCCCACCTTGTCCCGACGCTGATACGCGTCCAGCAGCAGCGACAGCACCGCCCCCTTCACCGCGCTCATCCGCTGCCGCGCCGCCATCGACCCGGAGGCGTCCACGACGAACAGCACGAGGTTGCCCTCGCGCCCCTCCCGCGTGGCCTGCCGCAGATCGTCCCGGCGCACCACCAGACCGCGCCCGGCCCGGCCGCGCGCCACCTGGTGCGGCGCGGCGGCCTGCACGGTCGCCGCCAGATGCAGCTTGGTGAGCGCCCCCCGGGGCCGCCTGGCCCCGGTGGTCCGCCCGTGCTCGGTCCGCGCCCGCGACCGCCGGCCGGCCGCGCCCTCGCCGATCCCCGGCACGCTCAGCACCTTGGTGCGGAACGGCTCGGAGGCGCGTACGGGCTGCTGCTCACCGGCACCGGAAGGCTGCGGCTCCCCGCCCTCACCGGCCTCGGGCCGCGCGCCCGTGTCATCGCCCCGGGGCCCGTCGGAGTCCGGCCCGGGCGGCTGCTGACCGCCGCCACCGGGACCGTCGGGACCGCCGTCCGGGTCCGGATCGTCACCCTCGGGCTCCTGCTCCGCGAACTCCTCCAGCGTCTCGTCGAGCTTGTTCTCGTCAAGTCCCGGCGCGTCGAAGGGATTCCGCCGCCGCCGGTGCGGCAGCGCGAGCAGCGCGGCCTGCCGGACGTCCTCGGCCAGCACGTCCGTGCGCCCGGCCCACGCGGCCAGGGCGGTCGCCGTACGGGCCATCACGATGTCCGCGCGCATGCCGTCGACCTCGAAGGCGGCACAGGTCGCCGCGATCTGCCGCAGCGCCCCGTCGCCCAGCCGCACGGACGGCAACAGGGCACGCGCCGCCACGATCCGCGCCCGCACCGAGGACTCCTCGTCCGCCCAGCGGGCCGCGAAACCCTCCGGATCGTCGTCGTAGGCCAGCCTGCGGCGCACCACCTCGACCCGCTGGTCGGGTTCCCGGGAGGCGGCCACCTCCACGGTCAGGCCGAACCGGTCGAGCAACTGCGGGCGCAGCTCGCCCTCTTCGGGGTTCATGGTGCCCACGAGCAGGAAACGCGCGGCGTGCCGGACGGAGACACCCTCGCGCTCCACGTACGACGCGCCCATCGCCGCCGCGTCCAGCAGCAGGTCGACGAGGTGGTCGTGGAGGAGGTTGACCTCGTCGACGTAGAGGATGCCCCGGTGCGCGTCGGCCAGCAGGCCCGGCTCGAAGGCCTTGACGCCCTCCGCGAGGGCCCGCTCGATGTCGAGCGCGCCGACGAGCCGGTCCTCGGAGGCGCCGACCGGCAACTCGACCATGCGCGCCGGGCGTCCGGCCCCGGGCCCGGTCTCGTGCGGCCCGTCCGGGCAGGCCGGGTCGGGCGCGGCGGGGTCGCAGGAGAAACGGCAGCCGGGCACGACGGCGACCTCGGGCAGCAGTGCCGAAAGGGCGCGTACCGCCGTCGACTTGGCGGTGCCCTTCTCGCCGCGCACCAGCACACCGCCGACCGCCGGCGACACGGCGTTCAGCAGCAGCGCGAGCCGCAGGTCGTCCTGGCCGACAACGGCCGTGAACGGAAAGGGGGTGGTCACTGGTCGTCGCCCTCCAGGTCGCCTTCGAGCTCCAGGTAGGTGGCCCGCAGTCGTTCCAGCGTGTCCGCGTCCGGCTCGGCCCACAGTCCGCGCTCGGCCGCTTCGAGCAGCCGCTCGGTGATCCCGCGCAGCGCCCACGGGTTGGACTTCTTCATGAAGTCCTGGTTCTCCGGGTCGAAGACGTACTCCGCGCTGAGCTTCTCGTACATCCAGTCGTCGACGACCCCGGCCGTCGCGTCGTAGCCGAAGAGGTAGTCGACGGTCGCCGCCATCTCGAAGGCGCCCTTGTAGCCGTGGCGCCGCATCGCCGCCATCCAGCGGGGGTTGACCACGCGGGCGCGGAAGACGCGGTGAGTCTCCTCGCCCAGCGTGCGGGTCCTGACCTGGTCGGGGGTGGCGGAGTCGCCGACGTACGCCTCGGGGGAGGCGCCGGTCAGGTGGCGGACCATGGCGACCATGCCGCCGTGGTACTGGAAGTAGTCGTCGGCGTCGACGAGGTCGTGCTCACGGGTGTCGACGTTCTTCGCCGCCACCGCGATCCGCCGGAACGCCGTCTCCATGTCCCCGCGCGCCGCCCGCCCGTCCAGGCCGCGCCCGTACGCGTAACCGCCCCACACCGCGTACACCTCGGCGAGGTCGGCGTCGCTGCGCCAGTTGCGCGCGTCGATCAACGGCAGCAGGCCCGCACCGTACGCGCCCGGCTTGGAGCCGAAGATACGGGCCGTGGCGCGCCGCCGGTCGCCGTGCTCGGCGGTGTCCTCGTCGGCGTGCTTGCGGACGTAGTTGGACTCCGGCGGCTCCGCCAGCTCGGCCACCGCGCGGACCGCGTCGTCGATCAGCCCGACGACGTGCGGGAACGCGTCCCGGAAGAAGCCGGAGATCCGCACGGTGACGTCGATGCGCGGGCGGCCCAGCTCCGTGACGGGCACGATCTCGAAACCGGTGACCCGGCGCGAGGCGTCGTCCCAGACGGGACGGCAGCCCAGCAGCGCGAGGATCTCGGCGATGTCGTCGCCCTGGGTGCGCATCGCGGACGTGCCCCACACCGTGAGGCCGACCGACTTCGGGAACTCGCCCGTGTCCTGGAGATAGCGCTGCACGAGGGAGTCGGCCAGGGACTGCCCGACCTCCCAACTCAGCCTGGACGGGATGGCCTTGGGGTCGACGGAGTAGAAGTTCCGTCCGGTCGGCAGGACGTTGACCAGACCGCGGGTCGGGGAGCCCGAGGGGCCGGCCGGGACGTAACCGCCGTCCAGGGCGTGCAGGATGTGGTCGATCTCGTCGGTGGTGCGGGCGAGCCGCGGCACGACCTCCACGCACGCGAACTCCAACACCGCCACGGCGTCCGGGAGTTCGGTGCCGATCACCTCGCGGACCAGGGCCGGCACGGTCGTGACCTCCCACTCCTGGGACTCCATGCCCTCGGCGAACCGGCGGCACAGCTGCTCCAGCAGGTCGACCGCGTCGGCGGCCGACCGGGCGGGCCCGTCGACCAGCTCGGTCAGCTCCACCGGCACCTTCACGGGCGCGCCCGGCTCGGCCAGCAACTCCTTCTCGACCAGGCCGAAGTGCTCCGCCAGCGCGGCCCGCAGCCCCGGCAGCGCGTTGGCCTGCCCGCCCCACACCTGCGAGGCGCGCAGCACGGCCAGCACGAGGTTCACCCGCGCCTCGCCGACCGGGCCGCCGCCCAGGATGTGCAGCCCGTCGCGGATCTGCACGTCCTTGATCTCGCACAGATAGCCGTCGATGTGCATCACGAACTCGTCGAACGCCGCGTCGTCCGGCTGGTCGTCGACATGCAGGTCGTGGTGCAGCTCGGCCGCCTTCACCAGCGTCCAGATCTGCGCCCGCACGGCCGGTGCCTTCGTCGGGTCCAGATCGGACACCAGGGCGTACTCGTCGAGGAGTTGCTCCAGCTTCGCCAGGTCGCCGTAGGTGTCGGCACGCGCCATCGGCGGCACGAGGTGGTCGACGACCGTCGCGTGACCGCGCCGCTTGGCCTGTGTGCCCTCGCCGGGGTCGTTGACGATGAACGGGTAGACCAGGGGGAGTTCGCCGAGCACCGCGTCCGGCGCACAGCCGCTGCTGAGCCCAAGTCCCTTGCCGGGCAGCCATTCCATCGTGCCGTGCTTGCCCATGTGGACGACCGCGTCGGCGCCGAAGCTGTTGTCCAGCCAGCGGTACGCGGCCATGTAGTGGTGCGACGGCGGCATGTCGGGGTCGTGGTAGATCGCGATCGGGTTCTCCCCGAAGCCGCGCGGCGGCTGGATCATCACGACCACGTTCCCGAACTGCAGGGACGCGAGCACGATGTCGTCGCCGTCGACGTAGAGGCTGCCGGGCGGCTCGCCCCACGCGTCCACCATGCCCTGCTTGAGATCCGGTTCGAGCGTGTCGAACCAGGCCCGGTAGTCGGCGAGCGGCACCCGGGCGGGCGCGGCGGCCAGCTGCTCCTCGGTGAGCCATTCGACGTCGTGGCCACCGGCGTTGATGAGCCGGTGGATCAACTCGTCGCCGTTGTCCGGATGTTCGTCGACCCGGTACCCGGCGTCCCGCAGCGCGTCCAGCACCCGCACCGCGGAGGCGGGCGTGTCCAGGCCGACCGCGTTGCCGACGCGCGAGTGCTTCGTCGGGTACGCGGTGAACACGAGCGCGAGCTTCTTCTCGGCGTTCGGCTTGTGCTTCAACCGCGCGTGCCGGACGGCGATCCCGGCGACCCGCGCGGCCCGCTCGGGGTCGGCGACGTAGACCGGGACGTCGTCCGGGCCCTGCTCCTTGAAGGAGAACGGGACGGTGATGAGGCGGCCGTCGAACTCCGGGATCGCGACCTGCATCGCCGCGTCCATGGGGGACAGGGCGGCATCCGACGCGTCCCAGGCTGCCCTGGACGACGTCAGGCAGAGTCCCTGCAGGACCGGGACGTCGAGGTCGGCCAGCGCGCCGATGTCCCAGGCCTCCTCGTCGCCGCCGGCCGAGGCCTGCGAGGCGTGGGTGCCGCCGGAGGCGAGGACGGTGGCGACCAGGGCGTCCGCCGTGCCGAGGATCTCGTACAGGCCGGAGTCGGCGCCGCGCAGCGAACCGCAGTACACGGCAAGGGCGTTGGCGCCCTTCGCCTCGATCTGCTCGCAGAGGGTGTCCACGAACGCGGTGTTGCCGGAGAGGTGGTGCGCCCGGTAGAAGAGCACGCCGACCGTCGGACGGCCCGCGACGAGAGCGCGCTCGCCGTGGACCCCGAACTCGGCCGTTTTCCTGGGCTCTTCGAAGCCCTCGCCGGTGAGCAGCACGGTGTCCGAGAGGAACCGGGCCAGCTCGGTGAGGTTGTCGGGACCGCCTTCGACGAGATAGCGCAGCGCCTCGGCGACCACACCGGCCGGCACCGACGACTCGGCCATCAACTCCGCGTCGGGCACGGACTCCCCGCCCAGCAGCACGGTCGGGATGCCCGAGGCCCTGAGCGCGGCGAGCCCGTCCTCCCAGGCACGCTTGCCGCCGAGCAGTCGTACGACGGCGATGTCCGCACCCGAGACCAGGGTGGGGAGGTCCTCCGCCGCGTCCACCCGGGACGGGTTGCCGATCCGGTACCCGGCGCCGGAGGCGCGGGCCGCCAGCAGATCCGTGTCGGCGGTCGACAACAACAACACTGTGCTCATGCGGGCGCTCCCGGTGGAATGAAAGGCAGTCCTTGCGGCGCGCCGGACTCGATGAGTCGCCAGAGCGCGTCCGTGTCCGCGTGCTGTTCGATGAGGTCGCCGAGCCGGTCGAGCTGCTCCTCGCGCAGCGCGGCGAACGAGGTGTCGGGCGCCGGCACGAACCGGCGGCCCGCGGCGGTGGCCACCTCGCGCAGGAACGCCCGCCGGAAGCCGTCCGACTCCAGCGAACCGTGCCAGTGGGTGCCCCAGGTCTGACCGACCCGGCAGCCGTCCAAGAAGGCCTCGCCGCCGGTCAGTCGGGCCACACCGTGATGGATCTCGTACCCCTCGACCGGCTCGCCGAGGGCTTCGCCCACGGGCCGGGTGAGGGTCTTCTCGCGCGCGAACCGCACACGCACGGGGAGCACGCCGAGTCCGTCGACCGCCCCCTGCCGGCTCTCGACCTCGTCGTCGATGTGCTCGCCGAGGATCTGGAAGCCGCCGCAGACGCCCAGGATCGGCCGCTGCTCGGCGGCCCGGCGGACGAGGGCGTCCGCAAGGCCCCGCTCCCGCAGCCACTCCAGCGCCTTCACCGTGCCCCGGGTGCCGGGGATCACGACGAGGTCCGCGTCGGCCAGCTCCTCCGGCCGGTCCACGAACCGCACCACGACGCCCGGTTCGGCGGCCAGCGCGTCCACGTCGGTGAAGTTGGACATCAGGGGGATCGCGCAGACGGCGACCCGCAGCACGTCCTCGCCGACCGGCGGCGCGGTGCTCGACTCGCGCACGGTGCCGCGCAGCGAGATCCGCAGCCCGTCCTCCTCGTCGATCCCGAGCCCGTGACGGAACGGCAGCACGCCGTACGTCCGCCGCCCGGTGAGGCCGAGCAGCATCTCCAGCCCCGGCTCCAGCAGCGACACATCACCCCGGAACTTGTTCACGAGGAACCCGGCGACGAACGCCTGGTCCTCGGGGCTCAGCAGCGCGACGGTCCCGAAGAAGGAGGCGAAGACACCCCCGCGGTCGATGTCGCCGACGACGAGCACGGGCAGCCGCGCGTTGCGTGCGATGCCCATGTTCACGATGTCGGTCCGCCGCAGATTGATCTCCGCGGGCGAACCGGCTCCCTCACAGATCACCGCGTCATACGTGCCCCGCAACTCGGCGAGACAGTCCAACACCGTGCCGAGCAGGGCCTCTTGACGTCCGCCGTGATAGCCGCGCGCACTCATCTCGCCCACCGGCCTGCCCATCAGGACCACTTGACTGCTGCGGTCGCTGCCGGGCTTGAGGAGCACCGGGTTCATCAGCGCGGTCGGCTCGATCCGGCACGCCTGCGCCTGCATGGCCTGGGCCCGCCCGATCTCGGCGCCCTCGCGCGTCACGAACGAGTTGAGCGACATGTTCTGCGCCTTGAACGGCGCGACCTTCACACCCTGCCGCACCAGCCACCGGCAGATCCCGGCGGTGACGACGCTCTTGCCCGCGTCCGAGGTGGTCCCGGCGACCAGCAGCCCGCCACCGCTCATGAGGCACGTCCCTTCAGCAGCAGCCGCCCGGCGGCACTGACCCCGAGCGCGAGCAGCCCGACGCGCCGGGACAGCCGTACCGCCCGATCGATGTCCGGTACGGCGACGGGGCGTCCGGCGCCGTTGAGCACGGGCCGGTGCTCGACCCGGCCGCCGTAGGAGAGCGTGCCGCCGAGCCGTACGCCGAGGGCGCCCGCGAAAGAGGCCTCCACCGGACCGGCGTTGGGGCTCGGGTGCTTGCGGGCGTCGGTGCGCCAGGCGCGGGCGGCGCCGCGCGGGTCGCCGCCCGCGACGGTCGCGAGGGCGGCGGTGAGACGGGCGCCGGGCCAGCCGGCCACGTCGTCGAGACGGGCCGAGGCCCACCCGTAGCGGCGGTACCGCGCCGACTTGTGGCCGACCATCGCGTCCAGCGTGTTCACGGCGCGGAAGCCGAGCAGGCCCGGGACGCCCGCGATGCCGCCCCAGACCAGGGCGCCGACGACCGCGTCGGAGGTGTTCTCGGCCACGGACTCCACGACGGCCCGGGCGATCCCGTCCGCGTCGAGGGCCTGCGGGTCCCGTCCGCAGAGGTGGGGGAGCCGCGCCCGGGCGGCCTCGATGTCCCCGGCCTCCAGCGCGCGCCCGACGACCCCGGCCTCGCGCGCGAGCGAGGTCCCGCCGACGACGGCCCAGGTGGCGGCCGCGGTGAGCGCGACGGAAGCCGTACGAGAGGGGCGCAGGGCCGCGGTGGCAGCGGTGGCGAGGGCGACGGTGCCGCCCACGCACACGGCGGTGTGCAGGGCGCCCCAGCCCCGGTGGTCGCGCCACAGCAGGTGTTCCACGGCGCCGGCGGCACGGCCGAACGCGGCGACCGGATGCCCGCGGCGGGGATCGCCGAGCAGGTGGTCGCCGAGGAGGCCGGCGGCGGCGCCGTACGCGAAGACGCGATCGGCACGCACCCGCTCAGCCGATCGCCGGATCGGGCACTGCGCTGGTGGTGGACCTCGAACGACAGCCGAGCATGGCGGTATGTCCTCACTCAGGGTGTCCACGCCCTGGTTCGACGAGACCGGCGGTGAGAGTTCCTGGCTCCCGGGGGTGTCTACCCCGGTGACAGTGGCGGGACCGCGCCGGATTCACACCGGCTTCCTCTTCTGCCGCCGTACATGGCCTTGGCAGTCCACCATGCTGCCGGAACGGCCGTCAACTTGCTGTTGACCTGCGGGGACGGAGTGTGCTGATGCCCACACGCGAGGGGGCGTTCACATGATTGGCGGGGCACGCGGACGTGGGGTGCGGGACGGCGATCCGTCCCGCACCCCACGCGCGTGTCGACCGGCGGCCGGTCAGGCCACGATGAGATAGATCCCGTACGCCACCGCCGCCGCGCAGGCCGCGAAGCAGGCGTAGGCGCCGGTCAGGGCGAGCGGCGCGGAGCCGCCCTGGGCGGTGGCCCGTTCGCGGCGGGAGAGGGCGGTGATGCCGAGGGTGAAGACGGCCACGAGGGCCACGGTGGTCACGAGGCTGACGCCGAAGACGGAGCCGAGGGCTGCCCAGTCGATGTCCATGCTGATTCGTTCCTTCGTACCGGGGGACGCGGGCTCAGACGGCGGCGGCCGGCGGGGTCGCCGAGGTGGCCGGAGTCGGCGGGGTCATCGGGGTCATCGGGTCGGACGTGGCGACGACGGGCGGCGAGGGGATCGTCGCCGTGAGGCCTTCGGAGAGGGCGACCGCCGGGGGCGGGGTCACGGCCGCGATGGCGGTGGTGATCACGCCGGCCGGCTCGTCGGTCTCGTTGACGTTCGAGGCGTCGACGACCTGGCGGCGCGAGAGCGCCCAGATACCGGCGCTGGAGGCGACCAGGAAGACGGCCACCAGCGCGGTGCCCCAGTCCCCGAGGTCGGTCACGGACTCGGCGAGCGCGCCGACCAGCGCGGCGGCCGGCAGCGTGAGGCCCCAGGCGACGAACATCCGGGTCGCGGTCGACCAGCGGACGACACCGCCCTTGCGGCCGAGGCCCGCGCCCATCACCGAACCGGAGACGGCGTGCGTGGTGGAGAGGGAGAAGCCGATGTGCGAGGAGGCCAGGATGACCGCGGCGGCACTGGTCTGGGCGGCGAAGCCCTGCTGCGGCCGGAGGTCGGTGAGGCCCTTGCCCATCGTGCGGATGATGCGCCAGCCGCCGATGTACGTGCCCATCGCGATGGCGAGGCCCGCGGAGAGGATGACCCAGGTGGGCGGGTCCGAGTCGGGGGCGATCGAACCGCCGGCGATCAGGGCCAGCGTGATGATGCCCATCGTCTTCTGCGCGTCGTTCGTGCCGTGGGCCAGCGAGACCAGTCCGGCGGAGGCGATCTGGCCGACGCGGAAGCCCTTGTCGGCGGCCTTGCCGCCTTCGTCGCGGCTCAGGGCGTAGGAGAAGCGGGTGGCGAGCAGGGCGGCGACGCCTGCGACGACCGGCGCGGCGAGCGCGGGCAGCAGCACCTTGGTGACCAGGACGTCACCGTGGACCGCGCCGGTCCCGGCGGAGGCGATGGTCGCGCCGATCAGCCCGCCCATCAGGGCGTGCGAGGAACTGGACGGCAGCCCGACGAGCCAGGTCACCAGGTTCCAGAGGATCGCGCCGACCAGGGCGGCGAAGATGACCTCGGGCCGGATTCCGCTCTCGTCGACGAGTCCCTTGGAGATCGTGTTGGCGACCTCCACGGAGAGGAAGGCGCCCACCAGGTTGAGGGTGGCCGACATGGCCACCGCGACCTTGGGCTTGAGTGCACCGGTCGAGATGGTGGTGGCCATCGCATTGGCGGTGTCGTGAAAACCGTTCGTAAAATCGAACGCGAGTGCGGTGATGACCACAATCGCGAGGATCAGCGAGAAGTTTTCCATTTACCCAGACAATCGTTCGAGGTCATCGGCGCGTTGACCGTAGGCAACCTGAATGAACGGAAGATGAACTGAGGGGATATCCGTGGTGTCCGGATGCTCAGTGAATTGCCTGGTGGTCGCTCGGTGGTGGCTACGGGCGGCGCTCAGTGGCCGCGGGCGAACTTCCGCAGTTGGGCCATCGTCCCGTTGAAGAGATTCTGGTCACCCGGGAGGCCGCCGCTGTTGGCGTACTGCCAGAAGGTCCAGTACGACCATCCGGCGGGCAGCGCCCCCGCGTCCGCCGAGCCGTGGCGGGCGATCCAGAGCGGGTGCGTCGAGGCGAAGGCGCCGCTGTCGCCCGTGCAGGTCCTCCACCACTGGGTGGTCGTGTAGATCACCGGTCGGCGGCCGGTCCGCCGGTTCACCTCGGCGCTGAAGGCCTTGATCCAGTTGACCGTGCCGGTCTTGCTCAGGCCGTAGCAGGGGTGCTTCTTGTCGTACGGGTTCGTCTCGATGTCCAGCGCCGGGGGCAGCGTCCAGCCGTCCGCCTTCCAGCCGCCGCCGTGCGCCACGAAGTACGCGGCCTGGCTCGTGCCGGACGACTTGTTCGGCAGGGCGAAGTGGTAGGCGCCGCGGATGATGCCGGCGTTGCGGGCGCCGTCGTACTGCTGGCTGAAGTACGGGTTGCGGTACGTGGTCGACTCGGTCGCCTTGACGTAGGCGAAGGTCGCGCCTTTCGCCTTCGCGTTCGACCAGTTGACGGTCTTCTGGTGGGAGGAGACGTCGTGGCCCTTGGGGGAGCCGGCGGCGGAGACCGGGGTGGTGGTGACGGCGGTGAGCGTGGTGACCAGGGCCGCGGCGGTGAGGGTGGCGGCGAGGAGGCGGGTGTGGGGGCGGGTGGGGTTCGGTGCGTGGTGGCGGGCCATGTTTCCCTTGGGTGGTGGTGTGGACGGCGGCTCTCCCAGCGGGTGTTGGGGGATCCGTCGCTGCTGGTGGGTTGCTGACCGGTTGCCGGTCGGGCGGCCGGCGTGGGCGGTTTATGCCTATATGTATCTTTCGGATCTATGGCTTCCGGCCTAAAGTGCCTTCGCTCGAACGTGGGTTGGGATACCGGCTGAGAGGATCAGGGGATGGCTGAGCGACGGGTGGATCAGCGGGGTGGGCGGAGTGCCCGTGAGGGGACGGGGAGCACGGTGAGCGGCGGGAGTTCGGGGGAGGCGCAACGCAGGAGTGTGCGTGCCGAGGAGGCGGACGCCTGGGGCGCGCTCGTCGCGACCGCTCGCCGGACCGTCACCGACGGGCTGGTCGTCGGCACCTCCGGGAACGTCTCCGTGCGCGTCGGCGACACCGTTCTTGTCACCCCGTCAGGTGTGCCCTACGACCGGTTGACGCCCGCCGACGCGGTCGGCGTGGACCTCGACGGCCGACAGGTGCTGGGCACGATGCTCCCGACGAGCGAACTGCCCATGCACCTCGCCGTCTACCGCCGTACCGGCGCCCAGGCGGTCGTCCACACCCACGCCGTCCACGCGACGGCCGTCTCGACCCTCGTCCCCGAACTCCCCTCCGTCCACTACATGTCCGGCGCCCTCGGCGGCCCGGTCCGGGTCGCCCCGTACGCGACCTACGGCACGGAGCAACTGGCCGAGAACATGCTCCACGCCCTCACCGGCCGCTCCGCCTGCCTCCTCCAGAACCACGGCACGATCGCCTACGGCGGCTCCCTGGACCAGGCGTTCGACCGCACGGCCCAGTTGGAGTGGATGTGCCGGCTGTGGCTCACGGCGTCATCGGTACCGGGCCTGTCGCCTTCGCTGCTGACGGGGGAACAGGTGGCCGAGGCGGGGGAGAGGTTGAGGGGGTACGGGCAGCCGGGGTGAGGGCGAGGGCGAGGACGCGGGGGCGGTGAGTGGGTGAGGCCGACCGGTGGTGCCGGGCTGCCGGTGTGCCGGGCTGCTGATGGTGCCGGTGTGCCGGGCCGCTGGTGTGCCGGTGCCGGTGCCGGTGCCGGGGGCGGCGGGTGGGTGCGCGGCGAGGCCTGATGGAGGCGTCTGCGGCCGGCTTCCTTCCGGGGTGCCCACCGGCGGTGGCGAGCCGCCTCCCGCGGCCCGCGTGACCCGCGCGGCCCGGTGACCCGCCTCCGCCCGGCCCACCCCCGAAACACCCGCCCCCACCCACCCCGGAACCCCTCCCGCTGGCCCCCGCCCCCGTCCCCCACGACACTGGATCCGTGCGCACAGTCAAAGCGACGGCCGCAGCCGTCTCCGTGGCCCTCGCGGCCGGTGTCGCCGGTGTCGTCGCCGGGCGGTACGCCAGTGACGCCGCGCTGAAGGCGTCGCCCGGGCGCCCGCTGCCGACCGAACCCCGGCTCACGGTGCACTCCACCGCCGCCGGCCAGATCGCCCTCACCCGGGATCTCGCCTCGCTCCGCCCGGGCACGTACGGTCTGGCGGGCGACGGCTCCCACGCGGTCGTCGGACCCGTGGTGGAGAGCGCCTCCACCTCCGCCGACGCCGTCGTGCGTCGCCTCGAACGCGTCACCCACGGCACCCTCCACCCGGGCGACAAGGTGTGGCTCACCCCGAACGTCCACATCGGCAATCCGAGCGCCGCCCTCGGCCTGGACCACGCCGACATCGACATCCCCGGCGAGCTCGGCTCCCTGCCCGCCTGGTTCGTGCCCGGGGCACGCGGCACCTGGGTGATCGCCGTGCACGGGCTGGCCGCCACCCGCGAACTCTCCATGAACCTGATGGAGTTCCTGCACCGCAACCGCTTCCCGGTCCTCGCCCTCGCCTACCGGGGCGACCTCGGCGCACCCCGCAACCCCGACGGCCTGGGCCACCTCGGCGAGACCGAGTGGCGCGACCTGGACGCGGCGATCCGCTACGCCGTCCGCTACGGCGCCGAGCACGTCGTCCTGTACGGCTGGTCCACCGGCGCCACCATGGCCCTGCGCGCCGCCGCCCACTCCGCGCTGCGCGAGCGCGTCTCCGGCCTGGTGCTGGACTCCCCGGTGCTGGACTGGGAGACGACGCTGCGCGCCCTCGCCACCGCCCGGCACACCCCGGGCGCGCTGCTGCCGCTGGCGGTCCGCGCCGCCCAGGGCCGCACCGGTCTGCACGGCGAGCGCATCGCCGAGGCCGCGGACCCGGCCCGGCTGGATGTCCCGACCTTGATCTTCCACGGCCCCGACGACACCGTGGCCCCCTGGTCCCTCTCCCGCCGCTTCGCCGCGCAGCGCCCCGACCTGATCACCCTCCAGCCGGTCGCGCACGCCCCGCACAGCGCGATGTGGAACGCCGACCCGGCCGGCTACGAGGAGATCCTGCGCCGCTTCCTCACCCCGCTCATGTGATCCTCCGGCCCGTACCGGACGCCCCCCTTCACCACCCCGGACTTCCACCCTCTCCACCCCCCGCCGGCCTTCCGTTTAGCCCTGTACCACTGGCCTGATCGCGGTCCCCGGTACCCCGCGACACCCCGTCCCTTGGCCATCCCCGTCGCCCGCCGTGACATTCCGTTTGGGTTTTCGGACCGTCAACCGGAAGACTGCACCCGTGACGTCCCGTATCCCGCGCGACTCCAGGCTTCGACTCGTCCGCCCGCGACCCCTGGCCGCCGCCCCTCGAGCGATGAACCAGCGGCGCTCGCGCCGCCCCGCACCCCGCCCTCCGGAGGGCACACCGGCCCCCGCGGAACTGGCCAGAATGGCACGCTCCGGCCTGGCCGGAGCCGCCCGCGTCGCCCACTGGGCCGACGCCGCACTACGCCCCGGCCGTGACAGCGCGAGCCCCGACGGCAAGGGCACCCTCTCCGACGCGACCGCCGAACGGGCGGCCGCCGAACTGGGCCTGACCCCGGCTCAGGTCCGCGCCGACTGGGACACCGCCCGCCTCGCCGGACTCGTCGAGGTGCACGGCGACACCGCCCGCCCCGGCTGGCGGCTGCGCGCCTGGGACCGCGACGACAGCGCCGTACTGCGCGGCTGGGTCGCCCTCTTCGACGCCTGGTCGCTCGCCCACCCCGAACCCCGGGAGCACGAGCCCTCAGCCGTCGCCGAGGTCGTCTCGGCCATGCCTCAGGTGCTCTCCTTCCTCCAGCTGTCCGCCGGACCCGTCCCCGTCGAACAGCTCCTCGACCTCCTCGGCCAACGGGTCACCGAACTCCGCACCGAGCGCTGCGAGATCCCCTACGGCCCCCAGCCCGAGCCCGTCCCGCAGCCACCGGCCGCCGACGCGCCACTGGACCCGCTCGACCCGCTCCTCGACTGGGCCCTGCACGCCCTCGCCTCCGTCGGCGCCCTCACCTACGGCGACGCCCAGGCCACCCTCACCCCGCTCGGCAGCTGGGCGGTATGGGTCAAGCTGGAGCAGATCTGCGTGGCCGCGCAGAGCCCCGCCGGGAACATCGAGCAGTCCGCCGAGGACATGCTCCGCGGCTGCTCCCAGCTCCGCCCGAACGCCGCCCGCGCCGAGTACCGCGCCTGGCTCGCCGCCCGCACCGTGGGCAGCGCGGTCGGCGAGCTGATCGCCGCCGCCCGCGGCGAGGACGCCCTGCTGCGCGGCCTCGCCTTCGAGGCGCTGCGGGTCGTCGGCGCCCCCGCCGAGCCCGACGTCCGCTCCGTCGCCGACGAGGCGACGCTGCGGCCGTACGCCCTGCTGTGGCTCGCGGAGCACGACGGGATCGACCCGGAGGACGCCCACGAGGTGCTCACCCGTGCCGAGGCCACCTGGCTGTGGGTCGACACGGCCGCCGCGGTCGCCGACCACGGGGAGGCCCCGCTGCTGGTGCGCCACCTGGAGTCCGCGATCCAGCCGACGGTGCCCATGCTCCTCGACGAGGTGCGCGCCGTGGGTCATCCCCGCACCGTGCAGGTCCTCGTCGCGCTCGCCGCCGCCCACCCCGACCCGGCACTCGCCAAGGCCGTACGCCGGGCGGCCTTCCAGGTGCACACGGGAGGCAGCTAGTCGCGGTCAGGTCCCCGTGTCCGGAGCGTAGGTACCGAAGCTCCAGATGTTGCCCTCGGCGTCCCGGGCCATGTAGTCTCGGGAGCCGTACTCCTGGTCCGTCGGGGGCATCAGGATCTCCGCGCCGTGCTCCACGGCCCGCCGGTGATGGGCGTCGACGTCGTCCACGACGATGTACACCCCGGCGGGACCCGCGCTCTTCATCGCCTCGTCGAAGCGGCCGCCGCGGCCCTTGGAACCGAGCATCACCGCGCCGTTCCCCTGCACCAGCTCCGCGTGCATCACCGAGCCGTCCTCGCCCTCGTACACCGCGAGTTCGGTGAAACCGAAGGCCTCGGTGAGCTGCCGGATCGCCGCCTTCGCGTCCGTGTACAGCAGCGACGGGTAGATGCTGGGACGCCCGCTGTCCTTGCCTGTCATGCCGATCACTTCCCTGTGCGTCGGGTGTTCGTCGTCCGTCGGGTGTTTTCCGCTGTTCTGAACCCTTTCGACGAGTCTTGCACCCGCCACTGACAACGACCTCGCGAACCGTGCGGCGGGACCGGCGACCGGCGTCAGCGGAAGGTGTTGCACTGGGCCATGTCGCCGGTCCGGTAGCCCGTGTAGAACCACTGCTGCCGCTGCGCCGCCGACCCGTGCGTCCAGCTCTCCGGCGTCACCCGGCCCTGGAACCGCTCCTGGATCCGGTCGTCGCCCACGGCCGCCGCCGCGTCCAGCCCGTCCCGGATGTCGGCGTCCGTGAGGCTGGTGATCAACGGCCGCCCGGTCGACTCGTCCTTCGTGGTGGTCGCGTGATGCGCCCACACCCCGGCGTAGCAGTCCGCCTGGAGCTCCACCTTCACCGCGTTGCTGTTCGCACCGGTCCGGCCGTCCTGCGACCTGCCGAGCGTGCCCATCAGGTCCTGGACGTGGTGCCCGTACTCGTGGGCCACGACGTACGCCTGCGCGAACGGCCCGCCGCTGGAGCCGAACTTCGTCCGCAGCTCGTCGAAGAACCCCAGGTCCAGATAGACCTTCCGGTCGCCGGGGCAGTAGAACGGCCCCACCGCCGAGGTCGCCGTCCCGCACGCCGTGGCGACCCGGCCGCTGAAGAAGACCGTGGGCGACCGCGTGTACGTGCCGTTGCGCCGCCGGAACTCCTGCGCCCAGAAGTCCTGCACGCTGTTGACCACCGCCACGATGCGGCAGTCCTCCTTGGTGTTCGCGTCCTGCCCGGTCCGGCAGGCCGACTGCACCTGGGCCAGCGAGGACGCCGTCGCCGCAGGTGAGTCGCCGCCCGACGACAACCCCAGGTTGTCGGGACCGACACCGAAGAAGAGCCCGAGCAGCAGCGCGATCAGCCCCGCGAGGCCACCGCCCACGGTCGCCCGGCCACCGGGAATCCGGCTGCCGCGCACGTCCTGCACCTCGGAGGTGTCCAGATTCGCGTCGTCGTCGAACTGCATGGCGTCATCCTCGCCCGCCGCTCCCGGCGGGGCGCCGGACGAGGGGCCGAACGGGGGACGGCCACCGACCCCGCACGCACGCGCGTGCCGTACGTCACGACGCACGCCCCTTCCTGGCACCCGCCCCGGCACCCGGCACCCGGCAGGACCGCGCAGCTCACCGCCGTGCACGACCCGTACCGGATCACCCCGGGCCGCCCGCCCCGCGGTGACGACCCACCGCGCACCGGAAAAGCCCTTGCACGGCCCCGTTAGACTTGGCCCATGGCCATTCTCCTCGCGCATTAGACGGCGGGAACGTCCTCAGCCGCCCCTTCCGCCTACGACCCCGCTCTGGAGTCTGTCCGTGATCTCCGCCTCCGGTATCGAGCTGCGCGCCGGTGCCCGCGTCCTCATCGAGTCCGCCACCTTCCGTGTCGCCAAGGGCGACCGCATCGGCCTGGTCGGGCGCAACGGCGCCGGCAAGACCACCCTGACCAAGGTCCTGGCCGGCGAGGGCCAGCCCGCCGGCGGCACCGTCACCCGCTCCGGCGAGGTCGGCTACCTCCCGCAGGACCCCCGCACCGGCGACCTGGACGTGCTCGCCAGGGACCGCATCCTCTCGGCGCGCGGCCTGGACGTCCTGATCCGCAAGATGCGCGAGAACGAACAGCGCATCGCCAACGGCAGCGGCGCCACCCGCGACAAGGCCATGCGGCAGTACGAGCGCCAGGAGACGGAGTTCCTCACCAAGGGCGGCTACTCCGCCGAGGCCGAGGCCGCCACCATCGCCGCCGCGCTGAACCTCCCGGACCGTGTCCTCGGTCAGCCGCTCCACACGCTCTCCGGCGGTCAGCGCCGCCGTATCGAGCTGGCGCGCATCCTGTTCTCGGACGCCGACACGCTGCTCCTCGACGAGCCCACGAACCACCTCGACGCCGACTCGATCGTCTGGCTGCGCGACTACCTGAAGACGTACCGCGGCGGCTTCATCGTGATCTCCCACGACACCGACCTGGTCGAGACGGTCGTCAACAAGGTGTTCTATCTGGACGCCAACCGCTCTCAGATCGACTACTACAACATGGGCTGGAAGCTCTACCAGCAGCAGCGCGAGGCCGACGAGAAGCGCCGCAAGCGCGAGCGGCAGAACGCCGAGAAGAAGGCCGCCGCCCTGCACTCGCAGGCCGACAAGATGCGCGCCAAGGCCACCAAGACGGTCGCCGCGCAGAACATGGCCAAGCGCGCCGACCGCCTGCTCGCAGGGCTGGACGCGGTGCGTGTCTCCGACAAGGTCGCCAAGCTGCGCTTCCCGGAGCCCTCGCCGTGCGGCAAGACCCCGCTCATGGCGGAGGGCCTGTCGAAGTCGTACGGCTCCCTGGAGATCTTCACCGACGTCGACCTGGCCATCGACAAGGGTTCACGCGTCGTCATCCTCGGGTTGAACGGCGCCGGCAAGACGACCCTCCTGAAGCTCCTCGGCGGTGCCGAGAAGCCCGACACCGGAGAGGTCATCGAGGGCCACGGCCTCAAGCTCGGCTACTACGCGCAGGAGCACGAGACCCTGGACCCGGAGCGCACGGTCCTGGAGAACATGCGCTCCGCCGCCCCCGACCTGGACCTGGTCGAGGTCCGCAAGACCCTCGGCTCGTTCCTGTTCTCCGGGGACGACGTCGACAAGCCGGCCGGGGTCCTCTCCGGCGGCGAGAAGACCCGCCTCGCGCTCGCCACGCTCGTCGTGTCGTCCGCGAACGTCCTCCTCCTGGATGAGCCGACGAACAACCTGGACCCCGCGAGCCGCGAGGAGATCCTCGGCGCGCTGCGGACCTACAAGGGCGCCGTCGTTCTCGTCACCCACGACGAGGGCGCCGTCGAGGCTCTCCAGCCCGAGCGCATCATCCTGCTGCCGGACGGTGTCGAGGACCTGTGGGGTGCGGATTACGCGGATCTCGTCGCGCTCGCCTGAGGGCCGGTGCGGCTTGACCGAATGCTTGATCCACGGCGTATGGATCATTCGGCCTACCGTTGATCCACCATCTGTGTGAGGTCTCCTCGTACCGTGGTGTGTCGTACATCGATTTCCCGGCCGAGCCCTTTATCGACAAGGGCTCGGCCGTTCCGCGTCTCTGACCAGGCACTTCGCGAAACAACTCGTTCGGCCGTACGGACAACGCCCTAGGGAATTCCATATTCCGTATGTGGGGACGCGCTCCTGTCGTCAAAACCTTGTCTTACGGACCTTGCCGAATGGGTGGCCATGAACGCTTGGAGGGGTGATCATGAGGAGACCAAGAGCGCACTTCCCATGAGGAGGCACGGGTGGCCGAGACTCTGAAGAAGGGCAGCCGGGTAACCGGCGCCGCGCGCGACAAGCTCGCGGCAGACCTGAAGAAGAAGTACGACTCCGGTGCGAGCATCCGGGCGCTGGCCGAGGAGACCGGCCGCTCGTATGGCTTCGTCCATCGGATGCTCAGCGAGTCGGGCGTCACGCTCCGTGGGCGTGGCGGGGCGACCCGGGGCAAGAAGGCTTCGGCCTGACCTGCCTGATCCCGGGCGGCCCATCGGTTTCGATGGTGGCCACCCGGTCGGACGACTGACCGGCCGGGTGGTTACTGTGCAGTCACTTAGCTCTGCTCTGCTGACCG
The DNA here is from genome assembly GCF_044747445.1 of Streptomyces sp. NPDC090083. Classification (NCBI taxonomy): domain Bacteria; kingdom Bacillati; phylum Actinomycetota; class Actinomycetes; order Kitasatosporales; family Streptomycetaceae; genus Streptomyces; species Streptomyces sp. NPDC090083. The sequence goes on from NZ_JBIVED010000007.1 coordinate 413,128, forward strand.
CACACATCGGAGGCACCCCATGGCTTCGCCCGAACAGGACGACAAGGACCTCGGTCCCGTACTCGACAAGGACGGCGTACGGCTCACCGTCGACGACGCGATCGCCACGGTGACCCTGACCAACCCGGCCAAGCGCAACGCCCAGAGTCCCGCTCTGTGGCGGGCGTTGGCGGAGGCCGGACGGTCGCTGCCGGGCACCGTCCGTGTCGTGGTGCTGCGCGCCGAGGGCAAGTCCTTCTCGGCCGGACTGGACCGGCAGGCGTTCACGCCCGAGGGCTTCGACGGCGAACCGTCGTTCATCGACCTCGCGCGCAGCGACGACGCCGTGCTCGACGGGACCATCGCCGAGTACCAGGAAGGCTTCACCTGGTGGCGGCGCAGCGACATCGTGTCCGTCGCTGCCGTCCAGGGGCATGCCATCGGCGCCGGATTCCAGCTCGCCCTCGCCTGTGACCTGCGCGTCGTCGCCGACGACGTGCAGTTCGCCATGCGCGAGACCAGCCTCGGCCTGGTACCCGACCTGACCGGCACACACCCCCTGGTGGGCCTCGTCGGCTACGCCCGCGCGCTCGAGATCTGCGCGACCGGCCGCTCCGTCCTCGCCGCGGAGGCCGTCAGCAGCGGCCTCGCGAACATCGCCGTCCCCGCCGACCAGCTGGAGGACGCCGTACACGACCTGACGACCGCGCTGCTGGCCGCCCCGCGCGACGCCGTCATCGAGACCAAGGCGCTCCTCCAGGGCGTCCAGGGCCGCGCCTACGACGACCAGCGCGCCGCCGAGCGGGCCGCGCAGGCACGCCGCCTGCGGGACCTGGCAGGCGTCGGCGAGTAACCCCGCCGGTTCACCCCCAGGACCGCCGGTCCACCGTGCCGCCCACCCACCCGCCGTCAGTCCACCTTGGTGACCAGTACGGCCACGGTCGGGTGGGCCGGCAGTGCCGCGCCGACCGCCGCGCGGACCTCCCGGGCCACGTCCACGGCCCGGCGGTCCGCGCGCACCGCGAGTTCCACACGCGCGTGCGGACGCGGCAGCGCCCCCTCACCCGCGACCTCCGTGATGTGCACCGCCCGGCCGAGGCCACCCAGCGCACCGGTCAGCCGGACCACGCCAGGGACGGCCAGGGCAGCCGCGGCGACCTGGGACACGGGGCCGCTGTCATCCGTACCGTCCACACGGTCAACGTCATCAACCTGGTCAATGTCGGCGGCAGGATCGTGATCCACATCGTCCACACGGCCCGGAGCGTCCACTCGGTCCGCCTCGTCCATACGGCTGACGCCGTCAGCGCCGTCAACCTCGTCGACGGCACCAATGTCGTCCATGTCGTCCATATGGTCCAGCAGCACCGTCGCCTGTAGATCGACCTCCGCCACCACCAGCCCGAGCCGCTCCGCCGAGGCCGTCGCCAGCGCCGTACGCAGGCGGGAGGCCGCTTCCGGCAGGGGTTCCGTCGCCACCGCCGCGAAGTCGGCCGTGATCCGCAGCGGGCCGGGCGGCAGGGCACCCGGCGGAGGCGGTACGGCGGGTTCCCGCGTGTCCTCGGGATCGGCGAGGGCGATCCGCAGTGTGCCCAGCCGTACGCCCCGCATCCCCTCCACGGCGCCCCGCAGCACCGTCTCGGCCGCCCGCTCGGCGATCCACGCGCCGTCCCGCCGGTCACCCAGGGGCAGCAGCCTGCCGAGCCGGAGTTGATGCCGTACCGCTCGCGTCCACGCGTCCGCCGTCATGCCCTCAGCCTGCCGCATGTCCAGCGCGGGACCGAGCAACCGGAACTACCGTGGTCGAAGGGACGACGACCGAAAGGGATGTACGGCGATGACCGACATGACGGAGCGGAACCGGACACAGGACCCCGACGGCGATCGGGAGTCCCCGCAGATGCGCAAACCCCCCACCAAGCGCGGCGGCGGCGCCCCCGCGTCCAGGGGACGGACCACGATCGCCGACGGCGTCGTGGAGAAGATCGCCGGGCTCGCCGCCCGGGACGTCCTCGGCGTCCACGCCATGGGCAGCGGACTGTCCCGCACCTTCGGAGCCGTGCGCGACCGGGTGCCCGGCGGCTCGAAATCGGTGTCCCGGGGTGTGAAGGCCGAGGTCGGCGAGGTGCAGACCGCGCTCGACCTGGAGATCGTCGTCGACTACGGCGTGTCGATCGCGGACGTCGCCCGGGCCGTGCGGGAGAACGTCATCGCGGCCGTGGAGCGGATGACCGGCCTTGAGGTCGTCGAGGTCAACATCGCGGTCAGCGACGTGAAGCTGCCGGACGAGGAGGACGACGAACCGGAGCCCAGGCTCCAGTGACCGGACCGGCGAACGAGTCAACGAGCGGGCCGACGAACGAGTTGAGGAGCGCAGGATGAGCAGGGCCGTGGTCGGCATGATCGCCGGAATGGCACTGGGCTTCGCCGGATACTTCGGCGGGTTCGGGGCGTTCCTGCTGGTGGCGGCCCTGGGCGCCATCGGGTACGTCGTCGGCCGGTTCCTGGAGGGGGACCTGGAACTCGGCGACTTCTTCCGCTCGCGTGACGACCGGCGGCGATGACTCCCGTGAGCGGCGGGGACAGCGCCGTCGACGAACGCGGCGGACCGGCGGCGGTCATCGCGCCCGGCGAGCGGGGCGCCACCCGGATCGCCGACCGGGTCGTGGCGAAGATCGCCGCGCAGGCCGCGCGCGAGGCGGTCGGACCGCTGCCCCCGGAGGCCGCGCCGCCGCACGCCACCGTGGTCGTACTCTCCCGCTCCCAACCTCGTTCGAGCGGAGGGACGCCCGTCGACGCGGTACGCGTGCGCGTGCACCTCGAACTCGGCTATCCGTGCGATATCGGCGACCGCTGTACTCGGGTGCGTCGACAGGTGGTTCAGCGGGTACGCGCGTTGGTGGGCATGGAGGTGCCCGAGGTCGCCGTCCATGTGGAACGGCTGCATCCGGCACACGCGCACGGCGTGGCGCAGGGGAGGACGCGATGAGCGAGCCCCAGGGCTCCGAAGGCACGACCCAACGACTACCGGTCATCGAGAAGGACACCGACCCCGGACACGGCGGGTACGCCGCCCCGTCCGACGACGACGTCCCGGTCGTCCATGACGGCGACGGCAAGGGCGGCCGCTTCTGGTCGGCGCGCCGCGTCCCCGCGGCCGTCGTCGCCGTCCTGCTGCTCGCCGGCGCGGGCGTCCTGCTCTACGACGTCGCCGCCGTCCGCGCCGAGCGGCCCGCGATGCACTGGCGCCGCGTACTGGCCCGGCAGCTCGCCGAACGGCCCCTGGACGACACCTGGGTCCTCGTGGGCGCCGGTGTCGCCGCCGCCCTCGGCCTGCTGCTGATCGTGCTCGCGCTCACCCCCGGACTGCGGCAGGTGCTGCCGATGCGCCGCACCCACGCCGACGTCCGGGCCGGTCTGCAGCGCGCCGCCGCCGCGATGGTGCTGCGCGACCGGGCCATGGAGGTCTCGGGCGTGCAGTCGGTGCGCGTCCGCACGAGCCGGACGAAGGCCGACGTCCGCGCGGTGTCGCATTTCCGTGAACTCGACGACGTACGGGCCGACTTGGACGCCGTGCTCGGCGACGCGATCACCGGGCTCGGACTCGCCCGGCCGCCCGCGCTGTCGGTGCGCGTCGGCCGTTCCGGACGGAAGGGATGAGGCCGGTGCTCAGGATCGTCAACCGCGTGCTGATCGGTGTCGTGGGCCTCGTACTCCTCGTGTTCGGCGGCTCCGTCCTGGCCGTCGGCCTCGGCGCGAAACCGCCCTCCTGGTGGATCTACGACGGACGTCACGACGTCCTGCTGAGCGCCGCGCGGCGCACCCGCTGGCGGGGCGACGGCTGGTGGTGGCCCACGGTCCTCGCCGTGCTCGCCGTCCTCGTCCTGCTGGCCCTGTGGTGGCTCGTCGCGGTGCTGCGGAGGCGTCGGCTCACCGAGGTCGCCGTCCGCACCGGCGACGGTGAGGGCGCGCTGCTCCGGGGCCGGGCCCTGGAGGGCGTCCTCGCGGGTGACGCGGGCGACCTGGAGGGCGTGGCCCACGCGCACGTGCGGCTCGCCGGGACCCGCACGGCCCCCGAGGCCCGCGTCCAGCTCAGCCTGGAGCCGCACGTGGACCCCGGAGTCGCCCTCGACCACCTGACGGCCAACGCCCTCTCCCACGCGCGCGAGTCGGCGGGTCTGGAGACGCTGCCGACGGAGGTCCGCCTGACGGGCGTCAAGCACCGCGCGGAAAGGGTGAGTTGAGGGGGGCGAGTTGAAGGGTGGGTTGACGGCGGGTCAGAAGCCGTGCCGCATCCCGCCGTCGACAGGGACCATGATCCCCGTCAGGTAGGAGGCGGCCGGCGACAGCAGGAACGCCGCCACCCGCCCGAACTCGTCCGGGGCTCCGTACCGCCGCAGCGGGATCCGCGACTCGTTGGCCGCGCGCGTGGCCTCCGGGTCCGCGGACAGGCCGTCCAGCTCGCGCACCCGGTCCGTGTCGATACGGGCCGGGAGCAGCCCCACGACACGGATGCCGCGCGGTCCCAGCTCGTCCGCGAGGGACTTCGCGAACCCGGCGAGACCGGGCCGCAGCGCGTTCGAGATCGTCAGCCCGGGGATCGGCTCGTGCACCGAACCGGACAGCACGAACCCGATGACACCGCCCGGGGCCAGCTCGTCCGCGGCGGCGCGCGCGAGCCGCACCGCCCCCAGGAACACCGACTCGAACGACGTCTGCCACTGCTCGTCGGTCGTGTCCGCGACGAACCCGGGCGGCGGGCCGCCGACGCTCACGAGGATGCCGTCGAAGCCCCCGAAGTGCTCGCGCGCGGCGGCGAGCAGCCGGGCCGGCGCGTCCGCGTCGGCGTTGTCGACGGCCACGCCGACCGCGTTCGGCCCCAGCTCGGCCGCCGCGTCGGCGGCCCGCTTCTCGTCCCGCCCGGTGACGACCACCTTCGCGCCGTCGGCCAGCAGCTCGCGCGCGGTGGCGTTGCCGAGCCCTCGGGTGGCGCCGGTGACGACGTACACCCGGTCCTTCAGTCCAAGATCCATGGTCTCTATCCTGCCTCCTCGTCCCCGAACAGGGCGAGGGCGGTGTTCACCAGGCCGATGTGGCTGAACGCCTGCGGGAAGTTGCCCAGCTGGCGGCCGGCCACGGGGTCGTACTCCTCCGCGAGCAGTCCCACGTCGTTCGCGAGGCCCACCAGGCGCTCGAACTGCACCCGGGCCTCCTTCCTGCGACCGGTCATCTGGAGGGCGTCCACGAGCCAGAAGGAGCACGCCAGGAAGGCGCCCTCGTCACCGGGGAGCCCGTCCACCGGAGTGTCGGCCGCGGTGTCGTAGCGGCGGACGAAGCCGTCGTGGCCGAGCGCCTCGCGGACCGCGTCGACCGTGCCGATCACCCGCGGGTCGTCGGGCGGGAGGAAGCCGAAGCGGGGGATGAGCAGCAGGGCGGCGTCGAGTTCCTGCGACCCGTAGTACTGCGTGAACGTGTTGCGTTCGGGGTCGTAGCCCTTCTCGCACACGTCCCGGTGCACCTCGTCGCGCAGTGCGCGCCAGCCCTCCAGGTCGCCCGGCAGGTCGGCGTACTCCTCCAGGGTGCGCACCGCGCGGTCGGCGGCCACCCACACCATCACCTTGGAGTGCACGAAGTGCCGGCGCCCGCCGCGCACCTCCCAGAGGCCCTCGTCCGGCTGCTTCCACCGGTCGCGCAGCCAGTCCAGGAGGACACTCTGCAGGGACCACATGTGCGGCTTGGGCGACAGACCCGCCCGCCGGGCCAGCCACAGGGAGTCCATCACCTCCCCGTAGACGTCGAGTTGAAGCTGGTCGACGGCGCCGTTGCCGATCCGTACGGGTGCCGAACCGCCGAACCCGGAGAGGTGCGGCAGCTCGAATTCGGGGAGCCGCCGCTCGCCCGCCACGCCGTACATGATCTGCAGGTCGGCGGGGTCGCCCGCGACCGCACGCAGCAGCCAGTCGCGCCAGGCCTCCGCCTCCTTGTGGTAGCCCGCCGCGACCAGGGCCCCCAGGGTGAGGGTCGAGTCGCGCAGCCAGCAGTAGCGGTAGTCCCAGTTGCGCACGCCGCCCATCTCCTCCGGGAGGGAGGTGGTGGCCGCGGCGACGATGCCGCCCGTCGGGCGGTAGGTGAGGGCCTTGAGCGTGATCAGGGAGCGGACGACGACGTCCCTGTAGGGGCCGTCGTAGCGGCAGCGGCCCGCCCAGGCCTGCCAGTCCGTGACGCTGGCGCGGAGCGACTCGTAGGGGTCGACGAGCGCCGGGCGGGGCTCGTGCGAGGGGTGCCAGGTGAGGACGAAGGCGACCTTCTCGCCGGCCTCGACGGTGAACTCCGAGTGGGTGCCGAAGTCCTCGCCCCAGGTGTGCACTTCGGGCTCGCTGCGCAGCCACACCGAGTCCGGGCCCGCGACGGCCACTCGGTGCCCGTCGGACCTGCGCATCCACGGCACGACCGCGCCGTAGTCGAAGCGGAGCCGCATGGTGCTCCGGACGGTGACCTTGCCGCTCAGGCCCTCGACGATGCGTACGACGTCGGGCGCGCGGTGGCGCTGGGGCATCAGGTCGGTGACGCGGATCGTGCCCTCGTCGGTCTCCCACTCCGTGTCCAGGACGAGGGTGTCGGGGCGGTAGGCGCGGCGGGTGCAGCGATCCGCTCCGGCGGGGGCGATGCGCCAGTGGCCGTTGTCCTCGTCGCCGAGCAGTCTGGCGAAGCAGGCGGCCGAGTCGAAGCGCGGCAGACACAGCCAGTCGACCGAGCCGTCCATGCCGATCAGGGCCGCGGTCTGTTCGTCGCCGATGAGGGCGTAGTCCTCGATACGTGGGTGCACGGGGTGCGGGTTCCCTCCCTGCCGACGCAGCAATCTTGGTTCGGGGCCGGGCGGGTGAAGAGAGGCGCGGCTCACACGGTCGCGGGCTCGGCCTCCGCCGTCTCCTCGTCCTTCGCCGCCGCCTCCCGGCGGTCGCGTGCCTCGCGGCGGGCGAGGACCACGTAGCCGACGGGTACGGCCGCCGCGAACAGCCACCACTGGATCATGTAGGCGTAGTTCAGCGGGGCGTCCTCCTTGCCCGGGTCGGAGATCTGCTCCGGGGAGCCGCCCTTCGCCTCGGGCGCGGTCTGCTCCACGTAGCCGCCGAGCACCGTGGCGTGCAGGCGCCGCGCCTGCTCCGCACTGTTGATCAACATGATCTGGCGGTCGGGCAGGCCCTTGATGTCCTTGATGCCGCTCGCGGCGGTCGTCTCGTCGGCCATCAGCCGCCCGGTGACAGTGGTCTTCCCGCCCGGCGGCGCGGGGATCTTCGGGAACGCGGTCTGTACGCCGGTCGCCGGGATCCATCCACGGTTGATCAACACGACCTTGCCGTCCGTCAGCACGAACGGGGTGAGGACGTGGAAGCCGACCTCGTCGTCGTCATTGGTACGACGCCGGACGACGACTTCCTGAGAGGTCTCGAAGGTGCCCGTCGCGGTGACGGTGCGGTACTTCTCCGTACGGGTGACCGCGTGCCCGGGGGAGCTGATCGACTCCACGGGGACCGGCTCGGCGTGCAGCGCGTCCGTCACCAGCTGGTTGCGGGCGCTGCGCATCTCGTAGCGGTGCATCTGCCAGATGCCCAGCCTGATCATCGTCGGGATCAGGAGAAGGGTGATCAACGCGAGGATCACCCACTGCCGGGACATCAGGAAGCGGTACACCCCACGACCGTACAACTCGGTCGTGGGGCGCATTCAGGGGGGTACCGGAAGGCATACGGGTCGCGGATTCCGGAAGGCCGGCGGCTCACACCTTGTCGATGATCCCCACCATCCCCTCCGCCCGGGCGCAGTGGCCCCCGCAGAACCAGTGGCCCTCGACCTCCACGCCCTGGCCGATGATCTGCACCCGGCAGTGCTCGCAGATGGGGGCCATGCGATGGATCGCGCAGGAGAAGCAGTCGAAGACGTGCACCGCGCCCTGCGCGTGCACCTCGAAGCTCATGCCGTAATCATTGCCGCATACTTCGCATCTCGCCATGCGCCACAGGGTGGGCCGTCCGCCCGGCACGGGCGAGCGCGCGCGGGGCGAGTCGTACGACAATCACCCGTCCGTACGGTCAGTCCGCCGCCTCGACGTCCCGCAGCAGCTGTCCGAACGCCGCCTCGTCCACCACCGGTGTGCCGAACTGCCTGGCCTTGACGACCTTCGAGGTGCCCGAGTCCGGGTCGTTCGTGACGAGGAGGCTGGTCAGTCGGGACAGGCTCGTTGCGACATGCAGGCCCGCCTCCACGGCGCGGTCCTCCAGCAGCTCGCGCTCGATGGACGTGTCCCCGGAGAACGCGATCCGCATCCCCTGCTTGAGCGGCCTGCCGTCCTCGAACCGCCCCGGGTTCGGGTACGGGCACGCGGGGCGCTTGCGCGCGGGGCGCCAACTGCCCGCCCCGTAGCCGCTGTAGCCGCCCGCCTGCCGGCCGATCCGGGGGGTGGGGCGGTCCGCCCACTCGGTCAGCGGCCGGCACTCGTGCAGCGGCAGCCGCACCCCGCCCTGGGCCGCCGCGCGCAGGCTGGGCCGGAACGCCTCGGCGAGCACGCGCGCGTCGTCCAGCGCGTGGTGCGCGCGCTGCTGCACGACGCCGAAGTGCGCGGCCAGGGACTCCAGTTTGTGGTTGGGCAGCGGGAGGCTCAGCTCCTTCGACAGGGCGATGGTGCACAGGCGCTGACGGACCGGCGGATCGATCTGCACGCGCGCGTACTCCCTGGCGATCATCTGCCAGTCGAAGACCGCGTTGTGCGCGACCAGCACGCGGCCCTCCAGGCGGATCGCGAACTCGTCGGCGATGTCCTTGAAGAGGGGCGCGCCCTCCAGGACGTCACTCGTCAGACCGTGGATCCACACGGGGCCGGGATCGCGCTCCGGGTTGACCATCGTGTACCAGTGGTCCTCGACCTCGCCGAGCGCGTCCAGGCGGTAGACGGCCGCGGAGATGATCCGGTCGTCCCGGGCCAGGCCGGTGGTCTCCACGTCAACTACCGCGTACCCCTGGGGATACGCGGCCGGCCACGGAGTGGCTGCGGACACTGCGGGCGAGTGGTCTTCGAGCATGGTCACTGAGGATACGGGCCGCCACTGACAGCCCTGTCCCTCAGGTCGCCCGGCCCGCCCGCCCGTTCGGGTCCGCCGAATGCGCGTGCGCGTGGCTATGGACCTTTTGCCCGCCCGGTGCGAACGTGCTGCCCGCCTGACGGATGACGGCCTACGAAGGGCGGTACGGCGTATGGCACGCGTACGGTACGGGGCACGGACCGAGGCGGAGATCGCCGCCGCGCGCACGGCGAGTTCCAGACTTCCCGACATCTGGTCCACCGGTGTGGTGGCCGTCTGGGAGAGCGACCCGGACGCGGTCGCGGCGGTCCTGCCGCCGCCCCTCAAGCCCACCGGGCGACCCCTGGTCCGGGTGAACATCAGCAAGGTCGAACTGACCGGATACCCGCTGGGCGCGGGCTCGTTGGCGGTCGCCGCGGCGCACGACGGCGTCGAGGGCTGGTACCCCCTGGTGATGCCGATGACCCACGAACGGGCCCTCACGGGCGGACGCGAGGTCTTCGGGGAGCCCAAGAAACTCGGCGAGGTGACCGTCGAGCGCGTGGGCCTCGTCGTGCACGCCTCCCTGGCCCGGCACGGCATCGCCTTCGTCGAGGTGCGCGGCGCGGTCAGCGAGGAACTGCCCCTCCCGGGGCCCACTCGGAAGACCGACTTCTACTTCAAGTTCCTTCCCGCGGTGGACGGTTCGGGCTTCGACGCCGACCCGGTGCTCGTGCACTGCCTGCGCAACGAGAAGGTCCGCAGGCTGGAACGCGTCACCGGGGACGTCGTCCTGCGCGAGTCCATGTACGACCCGGTCGCCGACCTGCCCGTGCGCACCCTGGTCGACATCACCATCGGCGAGAAGACCAGCGACCAGCGCGGCAAGGTCGTCGAACGAGTCGACGCGCAGGCCCTGTTGCCGTACATCCACCAGCGCTACGACGACCCGCTCCAGATCCACGACGGGCCTCCCGAGGGGAGCGTCTGATGGAGCTGAGGGAGGGGCAGGTCGCCGTCGTGACCGGGGCGGCGAGCGGGATCGGGCTCGCGATGGCACGGCGGTTCGCCGCCGAGGGACTCAAGGTGGTCCTCGCCGACGTCGAGCAGGGCGCCCTCGACAGGGCCGCCGCGGACCTGCGCGCCGACGGAGCCGACGTGCACGCGCGCGTGGTCGACGTCGGCGTACGCCAACAGGTCCTGGATCTGGCCGAGTCGGCCTACGAGACGTACGGCGCCGTCCACGTCCTGTGCAACAACGCCGGGGTCGGCTCGGGTGCCGAGGGCCGGATGTGGGAGCACGAACCGAACGACTGGCAGTGGGCGTTCGCCGTCAACGTGTGGGGTGTCTTCCACGGCATCCAGGCGTTCCTCCCGAGGATGATCACGTCGGGTCAACCCGGTCATGTCGTCAACACGTCCTCCGGGGACGGCGGGATCGCCCCGCTGCCCACCGCCTCCGTGTACGCCGTCACCAAGGCGGCCGTCGTCACCATGACCGAGTCCCTGTACGCGCACCTGAGGGCGGAGCACGCGCGTGTGGGTGCCTCGGTGCTCTTCCCCGGGCCGCACATGCTGCGCACCGGGCTGTGGGAGTCGCACCGCAACCGGCCCGCCCGGTACGCCAAGGAGCGCCCGCGCAGGACGCCGTACCGCAGCCTCGACCAGTGGGAGAGCGCGATGAAGGAGGCCGGCAAGGAGGTCGCCTTCACGCCCGTGGAGGAGGTCGCCGACCTCGTGGTGGACGGCATCCGCGCGGACCGCTTCTGGCTGCTGCCGCAGAGCGAGCACAGCGACGCCCAGATCCGGGCGCGGGCGGGCTCCATGCTCGACCGGACGAACCCGTCGTACCTCGAGAGCTTCATCCTGGACTGAGGGGGCTGTTGTGACCGACCAGGAGCCGTACCTGATCATCTCCTCCGACTGCCACGCCGGGCTGCCCACCGAGGAGTACCGGCCCTATCTGGACGCCCGGTTCCACCGGGACTTCGACGAGTTCCTCGCCGGACGCGACCGGCGCCGCGAGGAGATGACCCGGCTGGGCATCCGCAACGAGGCGTTCGCCGCCAAGTGGTTCCACGACAACGAGGAGGGCCTGCGCGGCGGTTGGGACACCGCGCAGCGCCTCAAGGAGCTGGACGGGGACGGGGTGGCCGCCGAGGTGGTCTTCCCGGACGCCGACGCCGTGGACAGCCAGACGGCCGCGCCCTTCGGCGTCGGACTCGGCCTCTCCGGCGACCAGGACCCCGAGCTGGGCATGGCGGGTGCCCAGGCGCACAACCGCTGGCTCGCCGAGTTCGTCTCCGAGCACCCCGAACGGCACTGCGGTGTCGCCCTGTTGCCGATAACGGCCCCTGTGGAGAAGGCCGTGGCGGAGATCCGCCGCGCCAGGGAGTCCGGTCTCGGCGCGCTGATGATCCCCTCCATGTGGGTCGACAAGGAGCCCTACCACGACCGCCGTTACGACCCCGTGTGGGCGGCCGCCGCCGAGTGCGGGATGCCCGTACTGACCCACTCCGGGGCGGCGCCCCGCCACGAGTACGGCGACCACCTGGGCATCTACGTGAGCGAGGTGACCTGGTGGCCCGCCCGGCCGCTCTGGTTCCTGCTCTGGTCCGGTGTCTTCGAACGCCATCCCGGTCTGAAGTTCGGTGTGGCGGAGTCGGGCTGCTGGTGGCTGCCGAACCAGCTGTGGTTCATGGACCGCCTCTACCTGGGTGCCCACGGCGGCAAGAAGCTGTCGCCCTTCGCCGAGTTGAAGCGGCCGCCGCACGAGTACCTCGACCGGCAGGTCTTCATCTGCGCCACCAACACCAAGCGCCGTGAACTGGCGCAGCGCTACGAGATCGGCGTCGACAACATCCTCTGGGGCAGCGACTTCCCGCACCCCGAGGGCACCTGGCCCGACACGCGCGCGTGGCTGAAGCGGACCTTCCATGACATCCCGGTGGCCGAGACCCGCCGGATGCTGGGCCTCGCGGCGGCGGACGCCTTCGGCTTCGACGTGGCCGCGCTGACGCCGCTGGCCCGCCGGATCGGTCCGACGCCCGCCGAACTCGGCCAGCAGGACGACCAGGAGGCCGTGACGGCGTCCTGGGCGCGCTCGCGGGAGGTGGGGCGGCACTGGCTGACCGATCACGACTTCCCGGTCCTGGGGGCGACGCCATGAGCGCGACGGACCCTCTGGACTCCGCGGGTCCCGACGGCGCTGACCGGTACACGGTCGTCTCCGCCGACTGCCACGCGGGCGCCGACCTCCTCGACTACAGGCCCTACCTGGAGCAGCGGTACCACGACGAGTTCGACGCGTGGGCGGCCACGTACGTCAATCCGTACGAGGACCTGGTCGCCGACACGGCCGACCGGAACTGGAACTCCGCGCGGCGGATCGCGGAGCTGGAGCAGGACGGGATCGTCGCGGAGGTCGTCTTCCCGAACACCATCCCGCCGTTCTTCCCGTCCGGCTCCCTGATGGCGCCCGCGCCCACGGCCGAGGAGTTCCGGCGCCGCTGGGCGGGCCTGCGCGCCCACAACCGCTGGCTGGCGGACTTCTGTGCGGCCGCGCCGGGCCGGCGGGCGGGCGTTTTCCAGATCCTCCTCAACGACGTCCAGGAGGCCGTCCAGGAGATCCGGTGGGCGGTCGCGGCGGGCCTCCGGGGCGGACTCCTGCTGCCGGGCACTCCTCCGGGTTCCGGACTGCCGGAGCTGTACTCGTCGGTGTACGACCCGATCTGGGCCGTGTGCGCGGAACTCGGCGTCCCCGTCAACCACCACGCGGGCTCGGCGTCCCCGCCCCTGGGCGACGAACCGGCCGCCCGCGCGGTGTACATGGTCGAGACGACCTGGTTCTCGCACCGCGCCCTGTGGCACCTCATCTTCGGCGGCGCCTTCCGCCGCCACCCGGACCTGAGACTGGTCCTGACCGAGCAGGGCTCCGGGTGGATACCCGGGGTGCTGGACATGCTGGACTACTACCACGGGCGGCTCGTCGCGGCGGCCACGAAGGCGTCCACGGCGGAGTCCAAGTTCGGCGCGGGACTGGCCGATTCCATGGGCCGGGGTCCGTCGGAGGTATGGCGCGACAACTGCTTCGTGGGCGCCAGTTTCATGCGCCCCCACGAGGTGCCCCTGCGCGACCGCATCGGCATCGAGAAGATCATGTGGGGCAGCGACTTCCCGCACGACGAGGGCACGTACCCGTACTCCAGGGAGGGCCTCCGCTTCGCGTACGCGCGCGTGCCCCGCGACGAGGTCGCCGCCATGCTCGGCGGCAACGCGGCCCGCGTCTACGGCTTCGACCTCGGCGCCCTGGACCCGATCGCGGCGAAGGTCGGCCCCCTGGTGAGCGAGATCGCGGAGCCCCTCGCCGAACCGCCGGTCGGCGCGACGAGTCCGGTGTTCGCGCGGGGAGCGTCGGTACGGGTGTGGTGAGGCCCGGGATGGAATCCTCCGGGGGTGACTGAAACCAACGGCGACTCCCACTCCGAGGCCCACGGCGGCAGCCTCGGCTCCCGGCTGAACTGGCTGCGGGCCGCGGTCCTCGGCGCGAACGACGGCATCCTGTCGACCGCCGGACTCGTCGTCGGCGTGGCCGGTGCCACGGACGACCGCACGGCACTGCTGACGGCCGGGCTCGCGGGTCTCCTCGCCGGGTCCATGTCGATGGCGGCGGGGGAGTACGTGTCCGTCTCGACGCAGCGCGACTCGGAGAAGGCCGCCCTGGCCATGGAGAAGCGCGAGCTGAAGGAGCAGCCGGAGGCCGAACTGGAGGAGTTGACCGAACTCCTCCAGGACCGCGGGCTGACCCGGGACGTGGCCATGGAGGCGGCGGCCCAGCTCACGGAACGCGACGCGCTGCGCGCCCACGCGCGCGTGGAGCTCAACATCGACCCCGACGACCTCACCAACCCCTGGCACGCCGCCGGGGCGAGCTTCCTGTCCTTCACGGTCGGCGCCCTGCTGCCCCTCCTGGCGATCGTCCTGCCCCCGGCCGACTGGCGCCTGGGCGTCACGGTCGTCTCGTCCCTGGCGGCCCTCGTCCTCACCGGCTGGGCCAGCGCCCGCCTCGGCGCGGCCGCCCCGAGACCGGCGATGGCGCGGAACGTGGCCGGGGGAGCGCTGGCGATGGCCGTGACGTACGTGGCGGGGACGCTCCTGGGGGCCGCGGGAGCGTGACGCGTTGGCGGAGATCACCAACAAGCAAGCGCGTACCCCGAGTAATACTTGTGGGTAACAACGTCTAGTCGCGGCCGATGCGCGGTCCTACGGTTCATCCATGCCGAACCTGCCCGATGCCGTGCTCTGGTCGATACCCGCCTTCGTGCTGCTCACCGTGATCGAGATGATCAGCGTGCGCGTCCATCCCGACGAGGACGCGGCGGGCTACGAGGCGAAGGACGCCGCGACGAGCGTCGGCATGGGGCTCGGCAGCCTCGTCTTCGACTTCCTCTGGAAGATCCCGATCGTCGCGATCTACACGGCGATCTACGAACTCACCCCCCTGCGCGTGCCCGTCCTGTGGTGGACGATCCCGCTGATGCTGCTCGGACAGGACTTCTTCTACTACTGGTCCCACCGCGGCCACCACGTCATCCGCATCCTGTGGGCCTGCCACGTCGTCCACCACTCCAGCCGCAGGTTCAACCTCACCACGGCCCTGCGCCAGCCCTGGACGACCCTCACGGTCTGGCCGTTCTACGTCCCGCTCGTCGCCCTGGGCGTGCATCCCGCCGCGCTCGCGTTCTGCTCCTCGGTGAACCTCGTCTACCAGTTCTGGATCCACACCGAGCGGATCGACCGGATGCCCCGATGGTTCGAGTTCGTCTTCAACACCCCGTCCCACCACCGCGTCCACCACGCCTCCCAGGGCGGCTATCTGGACCGCAACTTCGGCGGCATCCTCATCCTCTGGGACCGCCTCTTCGGGTCCTTCGTGCCGGAGGTCGAGCGGCCGGTCTACGGGTTGACGAAGAACATCAACACGTTCAACCCGATCAAGGTCGCCACCCACGAGTACGTCGCCATCGCCAAGGACCTGAGGGCGGCGGCCGGCTGGCGCGAGCGCGCGGGACGCGTCTTCCGGGGGCCGGGCTGGCAGCCGGCGCCCGCCGTGGACCAGGGTGTTCCGGCCGCCGAGGAGACCGCGGCCGCGTGAACCCACGTCCCGGACGCCCGGCCGCGCAGCACGTCCTCCTGGCGGCCTTCGGCCTCGCCGCCCTCGTGGACCTGCTCGCGCTCGCCGTCGGCCACCACCTCGCCCACGTCGTCGCCAAGCCCCTCCTGATGCCGCTCCTCGCCGCGTACGCGGCCCTGCGCGGCGCGCCCCGGCTCCTCGTCGCCGCACTTCTCCTCGGCTGGGGCGGCGACACCCTGCTGCTCTCGGACGCCGACCCCGCGTTCCTCGCCGGCATGGCCTGTTTCGCGGCGGGCCACGTCTGCTATCTCGCCCTCTTCAGGAGGGACGGCGGCCTCGAACGTGCTCCACGCGTGCGTGCCGGTCTCCTCGCCGCCGGGTACGCCGTCGCCCTGGCCGTCACCGTCACGCTGCTGTGGCCCGACCTCCCGGCGGACCTGCGTGTCCCCGTGGCCGTCTACAGCGCGCTCCTCACCGCCATGGCGTGCGCGGCGGCTGTCCGGCTCGGCCTCGTCGCGGGGCTCGGCGGAGCCCTCTTCATGGTCTCCGACACCCTCATCGCGACCGGCGTCGCCGACTGGCCGCAGCCTCCGAGGCCCGACTTCTGGATCATGCTGACGTACGTCGCCGCACAGTTCCTGCTGGTCCAGGGCGTGCTCGGCACCCTCGCCGAGCGCCGCGCACCGACGGCGGCGTACCGTGAAGTGCGCTCGACCACCCCCTGAGCGCACCCCACCAGCACCTCCGCGACGAGAAGGACCCTCATGCGCGCCACCACCATCCACGCCCCGTTCGACATGCGCGTGGAGGACGTGCCCGAGCCCCTGGTCCAGCTGCCGACCGACGCCGTCGTCCGGGTGCTGCGCGCCTGCATCTGCGGCAGCGACCTGTGGGCGTACCGCGGCGAGGCGGCCCGGAAGCCGGGGCAGCGCATCGGGCACGAGTTCCTCGGGATCGTCGAGGAGACCGGCTCCGAGGTGACCGGAGTCAGGACCGGCGACCTCGTGGTCGCGCCCTTCATGTGGTCGGACGGCGTCTGCGACTACTGCCGCGAGGGCCTCACGACCTCCTGCGTGCACGGCGGCTTCTGGGGCGCCGTGGGCTACGACGGCGGCCAGGGCGAGGCCGTGCGCGTGCCCTTCGCCGACGGCACCCTCGTAGGGCTGCCCAGGGAGGCGGCCTCCGACGACCGCCTGCTGTCCGCGCTGCTGACCCTGTCCGACGTCATGGGCACCGGCCACCACGCGGCGCTCGGCGCGGGCGCCGGCAAGGGCGCCACCGTCGCGGTCGTGGGCGACGGGGCGGTCGGCCTGTGCGCCGTGCTCGCCGCCAAGCGCCTCGGCGCCGAGCGGATCATCGCGCTCGGCCGCCACGAGACCCGTACGGACATCGCCCGCCGCTTCGGCGCCACCGACGTCGTCGCCGCACGCGGCGAGGAGGCCGTCGCGGCCGTCCGTGAACTCACCCGCGGCCAGGGCGCGCACGCCGTCGTCGAGGCCGTCGGTACCGAGCAGTCCATGCGCACGGCCGTCGAGATCACGCGCGACGGCGGCGCGATCGGCTTCGTCGGCGTACCGCACGGCAGCGGCACCGGCCTCGACCTCGGGGTCATGTTCGACCGGAACATCGCCCTGCGCGGCGGGGTCGCGCCGGTCCGCGCGTACATCCCGGAACTGCTGCCCGACATTCTGGACGGCACGATCGACCCGTCGCCCGTCTTCGACCTCACGGTCGGCCTGGAGGGCGTGCCCGACGGCTACAAGGCGATGGACGAGCGCACGGCCCTGAAGGTCCTGGTCACCAACGGCTGATCAATGCCAGCGGATCGGTACCGGCAACGCCGTCAACACCCCGGAGAGCACGACCACCACTCCCAGGGCGGCGACCTCCGCCCGCGCGGGTGAGCAGGCGGTCAGCGGATCCGCGGCCCGCCGCAGCCGGGACCGGGCCCACAGCGCGAGGACGGCGACGGCGGCGACGAGCAGCACCTTGGCGAGCAGGGTGCGCCCGTACGCCGTCGTCGTCAGCTGGTCCAGGATCGTGCCGACCGGCATTCTGCGCAGCGAACTGCACACCCCCGTGGCGGTGATCGCGGCGAGCAGGACGACCGCCACGCGCGCGTAGAGACCCAGCAGCGCGGTGCCCGCCTCGGTGCCCCGCCACTGTCGCAGTGTGCGCAGCACATGCAGCAGGCCGCCCACCCACAGGGCCGCGCACGTCAGATGAACCAGGGTCAGTTCGGAGCCGACCAGGGGGCTGTACTCGCCCGCCGGGTGCGCGCGCAGCGCCTCCGCGAGAACCACGGCGGCAAGGGGCCACACCTGCACGCCGGGCCGCCGGGACCGCGCGCACAGGGCCGCCACGGCGAACGCGCCGGCCTCCAGAAGGGCGAGCCTGCCGTCCCGGGACCGGTAGAGGCCGTCGAGGCCGGCCCGGGTCAGGCTGCCCGTCGCCGCGAACCACGCGAGCCCCAGCGCGGCGACGACACCGGCACCGGACGCGTACCGGGCCCAGCTGAGGGGACCGTTCGGGGGAGCGCCGGGCACGGTGCGCGCCAGCCGGTTCACGAACAGCTCACCCAGGGGCACGCACAAAGCCCCGAACAGCACCGACCTCAGCAGCGCGATGCCCCCGGCGCCGGGCGCGGCGGCATCCCCGGTGCCGTGCAGCGCGGCGGACGGGCCGAGCAGCGGGATCAGTGCGGCGAGGACCACCAGGGCCAGCACGGCGACGGCCCGACGCGTACCGGGGCGCCGCCCGGGGCCGCTGGTGTCGGCCGCTTCGACAGTCGGTCGTATCAGAGTCACACAAAGATCTTCACCAGCCGTCACAGAACCGGGCAAGTGCAACTGAATGACTTGAAGAGCCGTATTTCGTCCGTGAAGGCGTTGGCGGCCACCTGCGGAATCAGGCCCACCGCGCCGGATCCGTGCCCCAACGCCCCGGCGGGCGCGTCCAGTTCGAGGGCCCACCGGTGAACGACACCGGCGACAGGGCGTGCCGGAGACGCCCGATGGCGCTGTCCGTCTCGGCCAGCCAGGCGTCGGGCCGGGTGTACGCCGTCCCGCTGTCGTCGCGGGTGAGCGCGCCCCGCTCGCGAGCCGTCGCCCGGGCCCGTACGCCCTCGCCCGCGATCAGCCACCCGGCAGTCCGCGCGAGCGCCAGCCGCAGGGCGATGCCACCGCCCCGCTCCGACCGCTCCGTGAGCGCCCGGAGCACCGCGCCCGCCAGCAGATACCCCGTCCCGTGGTCGAGGGCCTGCGCGGGCAGCGCGCCGGGTCGCTCCGGTGTCCCCTCGGTCGCCGCGATGCCCGTGGCGACCTGGACCAGGCTGTCGAACCCCCGCCGCTCACCCCACGGCCCGTACCCGCCCCACGCCGACAACTGCGCCACGACCAGCCCGGGCCTACGGTCGAGCAGCGCCCCGGCGGAGAGCCCGAACCGGTCCAGGACGCCCGGCCGGTACCCGGTGACGACCACGTCCGCCCGTTCGAGCAACTCCCCGAAGGTACGCCGATCGGCGGCGAGACCCAGGTCCAGCCGGGTCGACCGCTTCCCGAACCCGGTGTCCGCGTGCGCGTCCGGGTCCTCGGGCAACCGCGGGGTGTCCACCCGCAGCACGTCCGCACCGAGCAGCGCGAGCGTCCGCGTGGCGACCGGGCCCGCGATGACCCGGGTCAGGTCGAGCACGCGCACCCCGGCGGCGGGCAGCGACGGGTCGCCGTCGAGCGACGGCAGTACGCGCGCGCGTGCCGTCCCGATCTGCTCGCGCTCGACGAGCGGCCGGGCGGCGACCGCGGCCCTCTGCTGATGCGCGGCCCACTCCTCCGCCGTGCGCAGCGCGACCGCGAGGCCCCCGGCGCCGTAGACCGTCCGCTCCACCTCCAGGGCGGACCGCTCGGCGAGCACGTCGGCCACGGTCTCCACGCCGGCGTCCTCCGGCAGCTCCAGCGCGCCCAGCAGTCGCGCCCGGTGGTGCGGGTAGTTCGCGTGGGTGCGGACCCACCCGTCGGCCGTCCGCCAGAACCGCGACAGCGGCGCGAAGTTGACCGGCGCCCGACCGTCGATCAACAGATGACGCTCACTGACGAACGCCGTGGCCACGGCCCCGTCGTCCACCCGCACCCCGGGCACCTCCGGGAGCCCGGCCCGCTGCGCCCCCAGCTCGGCGGCGGCCAGCGCGCACGCTCCCACGCAGGCCCGCGCCAACTCCCGTACGGGAAGGCGTGCTTGCAGTGCTCCCGCGCGTGCGACGGTCGAGACGCGCGAGAGCAGGGCGGGATCGCCGCCCATCGCTGTCCATGCCACCTTGATGCCATCGACGTCATCGGTATCAGTCATGATTGAACTATGCAGTATTGATTCAATCAATATATGTACGGATGACTGTACGCACGGCTGTACTCATGGCTGTACGGACGCGAACGGGCCGGGCGGAAGTCCGCCCGGCCCGTGAACAGGGTGAGGAGTCGGCTACTTCACCGCGCGCAGCGCGTTGACGATGCCGAACCCGTAGAAGCCGTTGACCCGCTTGCCGCCTACGCAGGTCGCGTCCACGACGCCGTCACCGTTGGTGTCGTAAGGCTCGGTCGGGCAGCCCGGGTTGTCCGCCTCGGCCTTCAGCAGCGCCTGCAGCTGAGCCGGACCGGCGTGCCGGTGGGTCGACTTGAGCAGCGCGGCCACCGCGGCGACGTGCGGGGTCGCCATCGAGGTGCCCTGGAGATAGCCGTACGAGTTGTTCGGCAGGGTGGACAGAATGCGGCCGTTCTTCGACGGGGTGTCCGGGATCTGCAGGGCGTCGCCGCCGGGCGCCGCCACGTCTATGACGCCCTTGCCGTAGCTGGAGAAGTACGACTTGGCCTTCTTGACGCCGACCGAGCTGACCGTGACGACGCCCGGCAGCTGGGTCGGTACGTCGAAGCACTCGTGCGGGTCGACCGTCCGGGTCGTCGCGGTCGAGTCGTCGGGGCTGGAGTCGTCGACGAGGGCGTGGGAGTCGAGGTCGTCGTTCGAGTTGCCGGCCGCCGCGACATTGAGCGTGCCCTTGCTCTGCGCGTACAGCTGGGCCCTGTTGACCGCGTCCACGATGGCACGTTGATCGGGGTCGTTCATGCAGTTGTACAGCCAGGGATCAACGTAGTAGCTGTTGTTGGTGATCTCCACGCCGTGGTCCGCGGCGAACACGAACGCGCAGACCACGCTCTCCGGGTAGAACAACTGGGTCGAGTCCGGCTGGGCCACCGTGATCCCGGAGACCTTCACGCCCGGCGCGACGCCCGCCACACCGATGCCGTTGCGGGCGGCGGCGATCTCGCCCGCAACATGCGTGCCGTGGTAGTGGGCGGAGTCCACGGGACGCCAGGAGCCGTACGTGGTGTCCGCCTTGCCGCCCACGCAGTTCGCGGACTGCGAGGGGGAGAAGTTCGGGGCGATGTCCGGGTGGGTGTCGTCCACGCCGACGTCGATGACGGCGACCGTCACGCTCTTGCTGCCCGGGTTGACCTTCGCGGCCTTGTCGGCGCCGATCGCCGGCAGGTCCCACTGGTCGGCTTCCAGGGGCTCGCTGTCACCGGCGGCCGCGGAGGCCTTCGCCGTCTTCGCGGCCTGGTCCTTGGAGAGGTACTGCACCGCGCCCTCGTCGGTCGTCGAGGCGAGGCTCAGCGGCGCGGTGCGCGTGGCGCCGGCCGACTGCACACCGGGCACCTTGCGGATGGCCGGACCGAAGTCCGGGTTCGCCGAGTGGACGACGATCACGCCGATCTTCTCGTACGTCACCACGATGGTGCCGCCGGCCGCATTGACCGCCTTCTTGACCGAGTTGATCGTCCGGTGGTCCAGCCGTGTGTTGACCACATACGCAAGAGTCGGGGCGTCGGCGGCCTGGACCGCTGTCCCGGTCTCCGCGGCCGGGACCGCCGAGGCCGCGGACGGGAGGAAACCGAGCGAGGCGGTCAGCGACAGCACGACCGGCACGGCGAGGGCGAGCCGGCGTCTGGGGCGCAGATGAGCCATGGGATCTCCACATCATCCGGAAACGAAACGGCCCGAGACACGATTGGTGCTCGGGCAGGTACATGACGAGTGGTGCAGACCCGAAGCTATCTCCCGCGACGGCTGGCCAGCAATGATTTCCCAAAGACGACTACCGAAAGAAGTCAAAGGAGTTGAACCGGTCGGGGTGCGGCGCCGTGCCCTTGGGCAGGAAGCGCCAAGCCGACTCAGTACCCGCAGGTCCGCAACGCGAGGAGACACCGTGGCCACCGAGACACCACCCCCCTCGAAAGCCGAACGCCAACTCCCCAGTACCGAGGAGTTCGAACAGGTCCAGGAGAGTGCGGAGTTCGCCGAACTGCGCCGCGCCCACCGCTCCTTCGCCTTCCCGCTGACCGTCGCCTTCATCGTCTGGTACCTGCTGTACGTGCTGCTGTGCAACTACGCGGGCGACTTCATGGACACCAAGGTCGTCGGCAACATCAACGTCGCCCTGGTCCTGGGCCTCGCCCAGTTCCTCACCACGTTCCTCATCGCCTGGTGGTACGCGCGGTACTCCGCCGCGAAGCTCGACCCCAAGGCGGAAGCCATCAAGTCCCGGATGGAGGACGGCGCATGAGCCCCGCGATCACCCTCGCCGCAGGCGAGGCGAGCGAGCACCGGCCGCTGATCATCACCCTGTTCGCGGTCTTCGTCGCCGCGACGCTCGTCATCACCGTATGGGCGGGCCGCCAGACCAAGAGCGCCGCTGACTTCTACGCGGGCGGCCGCCAGTTCACCGCCTTCCAGAACGGCCTCGCCGTCTCCGGCGACTACATGTCCGCCGCGTCGTTCCTCGGCATCGCCGGAGCGATCGCCCTCTTCGGGTACGACGGCTTCCTGTACTCCATCGGCTTCCTGGTCGCCTGGCTGGTCGCCCTGCTCCTGGTCGCCGAACCACTGCGCAACTCGGGCCGCTACACCATGGGCGACGTCCTCGCCTACCGCATGCGGCAGCGCCCGGTCCGCACCGCGGCCGGCACCTCCACCATCGTGGTGTCGATCTTCTACCTGCTGGCCCAGATGGCCGGAGCGGGCGTCCTGGTCTCGCTGCTCCTCGGCATCACCACCGACGCGGGCAAGATCGGCATCGTCGCCCTGGTCGGCGTCCTGATGATCGTGTACGTCACGATCGGCGGCATGAAGGGCACCACCTGGGTCCAGATGGTCAAGGCCTGCCTGCTCATCGCGGGCGCGCTGCTGCTGACCTTCCTGGTGCTGCTGAAGTTCAACTTCAACGTCTCCGACCTGCTCGGCAAGGCCGCCTCCAACAGCGGCAAGGGGTCCGCCTTCCTGAACCCCGGCCTCAAGTACGGCGCCACCGGCACGACCAAACTGGACTTCATCTCCCTGGGCCTCGCCCTGGTCCTCGGCACCGCCGGACTGCCGCACATCCTGATCCGCTTCTACACGGTGCCCACCGCCAAGGCCGCCCGTAAGTCGGTCAACTGGGCCATCGGCCTGATCGGCGCCTTCTACCTGATGACCCTGGCCCTCGGTTTCGGCGCCGCCGCGCTGATCAAGCCCGACGAGATCATCGCCTCCAACAAGGCGGGCAACACGGCCGCCCCCCTCCTGGCACTGCATCTGGGCGGAGTCGACTCCAACTGGGGTGCCATCCTCCTGGCCACCATCTCGGCGGTCGCCTTCGCCACGATCCTCGCGGTCGTCGCCGGGCTGACCCTTGCCTCGTCCTCGTCGTTCGCCCACGACATCTACGCGAACGTCATCAAGCGCGGCCAGGCCACCGAGAAACAGGAGATGGCAGCCGCCCGCTACGCCACCGTCGGCATCGGCGCCGTCTCCATCGTCCTGGGCGCCCTCGCCCGCGACCTGAACGTCGCCGGCCTGGTCGCCCTGGCCTTCGCGGTCGCCGCCTCCGCCAACCTCCCGACGATCCTCTACAGCCTCTTCTGGAAGCGGTTCACCACCCAGGGCGCCCTCTGGTCGATCTACGGCGGCCTCGTCACCGCGGTCGGCCTGGTCCTGTTCTCGCCGGTGGTCTCCGGCAAGGAGACGTCGATGTTCCCCCACGTCGACTTCCAATGGTTCCCCCTGGAGAACCCCGGCATCATCTCCATCCCCGTCGGCTTCCTGCTCGGCTGGCTCGGCACGATCCTCTCCAAGGAGGAGCCGGACACCGGCAAGTACGCGGAGCTGGAGGTACGGTCCCTGACCGGCACCGGAGCCCACTGACCGGCCCCGCCCGGCCCCGCTGAGCCCCCACACGTCCCCTGCACGTCCCTCCGCGCATCCCCCCACACCGACGGCCGCGTCGTAGATCCCTACGACGCGGCCGTGCCGTACCTCGTGGGATCGGGCCGCCCCTGTTGTCAGAGGTGTCGCGTAGGCTCGCAGGTGTCGGAAAACATGCGATCCGAAACGAGGGAGGGGGCACACATGCTGATCGACACCTATGGCCGGGTAGCCACCGACCTGCGGGTTTCGCTGACCGACCGGTGCAACCTCCGGTGCACGTACTGCATGCCCGAGGAGGGCCTGCAATGGCTGGCGAAGCCCGACCTCCTCACGGACGACGAGATCGTCCGCCTGATCGACATCGCGGTCACCTCCCTCGGCATCGAGGAGGTCCGTTTCACCGGCGGCGAGCCCCTGCTGCGCCCCGGCCTGGTCGGCATCGTCGAGCGGGTCGCGGCCCTGGAGCCCCGCCCCCGGATGTCGATCACCACCAACGGCATCGGCCTCAAGCGCACGGCCGCCGCCCTGAAGAAGGCGGGCCTGGACCGGGTCAACGTCTCCCTGGACACCCTGCGCCCCGACGTCTTCAAGAGCCTCACCCGCCGCGACCGCCACAAGGACGTCATCGAGGGCCTCGAAGCCGCCCACGACGCGGGCCTGACCCCGGTGAAGATCAACTCGGTGCTGATGCCGGGCCTCAACGCCGACGAGGCCCCGGACCTGCTGGCCTGGGCCGTGGAGCACGACTACGAACTGCGCTTCATCGAGCAGATGCCCCTGGACGCCCAGCACGGCTGGAAGCGCGACGGCATGGTCACGGCAGGCGACATCCTGGCCTCCCTCCGCACCCGCTTCGAACTGACCCCCGAGCGCGACGACGAGCGCGGTTCCGCACCGGCCGAGCGCTGGACCGTGGACGGCGGCCCGCACCGCGTGGGTGTCATCGCCTCGGTCACCCGGCCGTTCTGCGCGGCCTGCGACCGCACCCGCCTCACGGCCGACGGCCAGATACGCAACTGCCTGTTCGCCCGCGAGGAGACCAGCCTCCGCACCGCCCTGCGCTCGGACGCCCCGGACACGGAGATCGCCCGCGTCTGGCGCGAGGCGATGTGGGGCAAGAAGGCCGGCTCGGGCCTGGACGACCCGTCGTTCCTGCAGCCGGACCGCCCGATGTCGGCGATCGGCGGCTGACCGGCCGTCGTAGGCGAGGGGCCCTTCGCGGGAGACGGGCCCTACGGGGTTTCGGGCTCTTCCCAGTCCTCGAAGCCGACGACATCCTTCAGGAAGCCCCGTACGCCGAGGAACTGGGACAGGTGCTCGCGGTGCTCCTCGCACGCGAGCCAGGTCTTGCGTCGCTCCGGTGTGTGCAGTTTCGGGTTGTTCCAGGCCAGCACCCACACGGCAGCGGCACGGCACCCCTTGGCGGAGCAGATCGGGGAGACGGGATCGGAGCCGCCGACGTTCAGCATCACACGCCCGACCCTAACCGAGCCGGTGCGTCAGCCGTTCCCCGCGGTCGTCCTGTGGCCCCGACACCAGCACCTCGACGACCTGCCGGAGGATCCCCACCGCCCGGAACGCGCTCGCGTGGAGCGACGTGGGCAGCGCTTGGCTCTGCCGATGAGGGGAGGGACGCGGGCCCGGTTCCGAAGGGTGCTGCCTGGGCCTCACATGGCGACGCCGAGCAGCCACGGGGGGAGCTGCCCGGCGTCGGTCCGTCGCTCCGACGGGGGATGCGGAGCGCGTACGAAGTATGTCACGCGGAACCGGCCGCCCGGCACCGGAACAACATGATTGATCTGAGCTTTTCTTGAGCTTGGCGAGGGCTGGGCTTCCGGTTCGGACGCGTTCGCCATGGTCACGACCGGTCGTACGGTTCGCCTCCCGGAGCCGGTGGCGGCTCGGTCACGGCCTCTTCCGGGACGGCTCCCGTGAACGCCTCGTCCGACCTCGGCGGTGCGATCATCGGCCGCAGCGGCGTGGTGACGAATGTGGACGGAAGCCCCGGCGCGTTCTCCCGCCCGGCGTTCGCGATCACCACGGCGACATAGGGGAGGAGCAGACCGAGCACCAGCGCGACGATTGCGACGTGCCGTTCGACGTTCCACAGTGCGCAGGCGAGGATCACCGACACCGTACGGATCGACATCGAGATGATGTAGCGGCGCTGCCGGCCGCGGATGTCCTCCGCGAGTCCCGTGCGGGCTCCGGTGATCCGGAACACCTGGGCGTTGCCCTCGCCGTGCTGCTTCCGCATCACATTCCACCATCCGCCCGCATCGGACTCTCCCCGGCCCGCAACCCCGGTTCACAGCCGATCCGGGAACGGGGCCCCGACACGTCCTACGTTACGCCGCGCCTCCGCCGCCTTCGAGACCGGGGGACCTCCGGTCACGGCGACCGGACTGCGCCGTACCCCGTACGGCCCCACCCGACATGCGCCGTACCGCGACCGGGCCCACACTTGGCGTAATGCTCACGTAGAGCCGTACAAGGAGGCAGCCATGGGCTGGTTGTGGGCCATCATCGTGGGATTCGTGCTGGGCCTGATCGCGAAGGCGATCATCCCGGGCAAGCAGCACAGTCCCCTCTGGCTGACCACCATTTGCGGCATTCTCGGCGCCATCGTCGGCAACGCGATCGCCCGAGCGGCCGGCGTCGCCGCCACCAGCGGCATCGACTGGAGCCGCCACGCGTTCCAGCTCATCGCCGCGGTCATCATCGTCTTCGTCGTCGACATGGCGTACATGGCGACCATCGGCAAGAACAAGCAACGCGCCTGAGGACAGCGCTCCGGAGCGCGCCTCGAAGGGGCGCGGGGGCCGTGGCGATGTACCGCCCGACCGCGTGGCACGACCGGCCACAGCGAGCGGGCGGTACCGCCCGGCCCCCGCGCCCCTTCGGCGTCTACGCTCCGGTCACCTCGACCGCGGCCAGGTTCTTCTTGCCGCGCCGCAGCACCAGCCACCGCCCGTGCAGCAGGTCCTCCTCGGAGGGAACCGCGTCCTCGGCCGCGACCTTCACGTTGTTCACGTACGCCCCGCCCTCCTTCACGGTCCGGCGCGCGGCGGACTTGCTGGCCACCAGCCCCACCTCGGCGAACAGGTCGACGACCGGACCGAGCTCGGCGACCTGGATGTGCGGCACCTCGGAGAGCGACGCGGTCAGCGTCTTCTCGTCCAGCTCCGCCAGCTCGCCCTGCCCGAACAGCGCCCGGGACGCGGCGGTCACCGCGGCCGTCTGCTCGGCGCCGTGCACCAGCGTCGTCAGCTCCTCGGCCAGCGCGCGCTGCGCGGCACGGGCCTGCGGCCGCTCCTCGGTCTGCCGCTCCAACTCCTCAAGCTCCGCGCGGGACTTGAAGGACAGCATGCGCGCGTACGTGGAGATGTCCCGGTCGTCCGTGTTCAGCCAGAACTGGTAGAACGCGTACGGCGTGGTCATCTCCGGGTCGAGCCAGATGGCGGTGCCCTCGGACTTGCTGAACTTCGTGCCGTCGGCCTTGGTCATCAGCGGGGTGCCGTAGGCGTGCACCGTGGCGTCCGGCTCCAGGCGGTGGATCAGGTCCAGGCCCGCCGTGAGGTTGCCCCACTGGTCGCTGCCGCCCTGCTGGAGGGTGCAGCCGTACCTGCGGTAGAGCTGGAGGAAGTCCATGCCCTGGAGGATCTGGTAACTGAACTCCGTGTAGCTGATGCCCTGGTCGGAGTCCAGGCGCTTGGCGACGGAGTCCTTCGCGAGCATCTTGTTGACGCGGAAGTGCTTGCCGATGTCCCGCAGGAACTCGATCGCGGAGAGGTTCGCCGTCCAGTCGAGGTTGTTGACCATGACCGCCGCGTTCTCGCCCTCGAAGGACAGGAACGGCTCGATCTGACGGCGCAGCCGCTGGACCCAGCCGGCCACCGTCTCCGGGTCGTTCAGCGTGCGCTCCGCCGTCGGGCGGGGGTCGCCGATCTGGCCGGTGGCCCCGCCGACCAGCGCCAGCGGCCGGTGACCGGCCCGCTGGAGCCGGCGCACGGTGAGCACCTGCACCAGGTGGCCCAGGTGGAGCGAGGGCGCCGTCGGATCGAAGCCGCAATAGAACGTGACGGGACCGTCCGCGAGCGCCTTGCGCAAAGCATCTTCGTCGGTGGACAGGGCGAACAGGCCCCGCCACTTCAGCTCGTCGACGATGTCCGTCACGGTTCTCGTATCTCCTTGGGATGGTCTCGTGGATCAGGTACGAGGTTATACGCCCCGACTGACAGAGCTCATATTGAAGTCGGGCACCCGCAGCGGGGGCATCGCGGCCCTGGTGAACCAGTCGCTCCACTCCCGCGGCAGGGTCTTCTCCGTCCGCCCCGCCTCGGTGGCCCGCCCCAGCAGGTCGACCGGCGACTCGTTGAACCGGAAGTTGTTCACCTCGCCCGCGACCTCGCCGTTCTCCACGAGGTAGACGCCGTCCCGGGTCAGCCCGGTGAGCAGCAGCGTCGCCGGGTCGACCTCGCGGATGTACCAGAGGCAGGTCAGCAGCAGCCCGCGCTCGGTGCTCGCGACCATCTCCTCCAGGGAACGGTCCTCGCCCCCGCTCAGGATCAGGTTGTCGATCGCCGGCGCCACCGGCAGCCCGGTGAGACCCGCGCTGTGCCGGCTGGTCAGCAGATGCCGGAGCTCGCCGTCACGCACCCAGTCGGTGGCGGTCAGCGGCAGCCCGTTGTCGAACACCGACTGGTCGCCCCCGGAGCTGTGCGCGAGCACGAACGGGGCGGATTCCAGGCCGGGTTCGTTCGGGTCGCTGCGCAGCGACAGCGGCAGTTCGGTGAGCTTCTCGCCGACGCGGGTGCCGCCGCCGGGCTGGGAGAACACCGTGCGTCCCTCGACCGCGTCCCGGCCCGACGCCGACCACATCTGGTAGATCAGCAGGTCCGCGACGGCCGTCGGCGGAAGCAGCGTCTCGTACCGTCCGGCGGGCAGCTCGATCCGCCGCTCCGCCCAGCCCAGCCGTACGGCCAGTTCGGCGTCCAGCGCGGCCGGGTCGACGTCCTTGAAGTCCCGGGTCGAGCGGCCGGCCCAGGCCGAGCGCGTACGGTCCGGGGACTTGGCGTTCAGCTCCAGGGTGCCGTTGGGCTGGTCATGGCGCAGGCGCAGCCCGGTCGACGTCCCCAGGTAGCTGGAGACCAGCTCGTGGTAGGCGAAGCCGTACAGCTCGCGACCGCCCGCACGCGCGCGTGCGAACGATTCGCCGAGCGACGGGGCGAAGTCCGCGAACACCGTGGAGGAGGTCTCGGCGGGTCCGTCCGTGAAGTCGGGCGACGAGGGTACGTCCGTGACGAGCGCCTGCGCGTCCTCGGCGGGCGCGGCCCCGCGCGCGGCGGCCTCGGCGGCCCGGACGAGCGGCTCCAGCTCCTCCGGGGTGACGGCGGACCGGGACACGACCCCCGAGGCGGTGCCCTCCTTGCCGTCGACGGTCGCGATGACGGTGAGCGTGCGCCCGCGCGTGACCCCGTTCGTGGTCAGCGCGTTGCCCGCCCAGCGGAGGTTGGCGGTCGACTGCTCGTCGGCGATGACGACACAGCCGTCGGCCCGGGAGAGTTCGAGGGCGCGCTCGACGATCTCGTGCGGCTTGTTCGTACGAGGACTCATCGACCGGCCTCCTGCGTGGTGTTGAGGATGTTGACGCCTGTGAAGAGGGCGGACGGGCAGCCGTGCGACACCGAGGCGACCTGGCCCGGCTGGGCCTTGCCGCAGTTGAAGGCGCCGCCCAGGACGTAGGTCTGCGGGCCGCCGACGGCCGCCATGGAGCCCCAGAAGTCGGTGGTCGTCGCCTGGTAGGCGACGTCCTTCAGCTGCCCGGTGATCCGGCCGTTCTCGATCCTGAAGAACCGCTGCCCGGTGAACTGGAAGTTGTAGCGCTGCATGTCGATCGACCAGGACCGGTCGCCGACCACGTAGATCCCGCGGTCGACCCCGCCGATCAGATCCTCCGTGGACAGCCCCGCCGGATCGGGCTGGAGCGACACGTTCGCCATGCGCTGCACCGGCACATGGCCGGGGGAGTCGGCGTAGGCGCAGCCGTTCGAGCGCTCGAAGCCGGTCAGCTTCGCGATGCGGCGGTCGAGTTGGTAGCCCACCAGGGTGCCGTCCCTGACCAGGTCCCAGGACTGGCCCTCGACGCCCTCGTCGTCGTAGCCGATCGTCGCGAGGCCGTGTTCGGCGGTGCGGTCGCCGGTGACGTTCATCCGCTCGGAGCCGTACTTGAGCTTGTTGAGCTTGTCGAAGGTCGCGAAGGAGGTGCCGGCGTAGGCGGCCTCGTAGCCGAGCGCGCGGTCCAGTTCGGTGGCGTGGCCGATGGACTCGTGGATCGTCAGCCAGAGGTTGGACGGGTCGACGACTAGGTCGTACAGGCCCGCCTCGACGCTCGGGGCCCGCATCTTCTCGGCGAGCAGCTCCGGGATCCGCTCCAGCTCGGCGTCCCAGTCCCAGCCGGTGCCCGTGAGGTACTCCCAGCCGCGGCCCACGGGCGGCGCGATGGTGCGCATGGAGTCGAACTCACCGGTCGACTCGTCGACCGACACGGCGTTCAGCTGCGGGTGCAGCCGCACCCGCTGCTGCGTGGTCACCGTCCCCGCGGTGTCGGCGTAGAACTTGTTCTCGTGCACGGTGAGCAGCGACGCGTCCACGTGGTTGACGCCGTCCGCCGCCAGCAGCCGGGCACTCCACTCCGCCAGCAGCCCCGCCTTCTCCTCGGCGGGCACCGAGAACGGATCGATCTCGTACGACGAGATCCACGTCCGCTCCTCGTGCACCGGCTCGGCGGCCAGCTCCACCCGCTCGTCCGACCCGGCCGCCCTGATCACCTGGGCGGAGAGCTTCGCCATCGCCACCGCCTGGGAGGCGACCTTGGCGGCGGCGTCCAGGCTCAGGTCGACGCCCGACGCGAACCCCCAGGTGCCGCCGTGCACGACCCGCACCGCGTACCCGAGGTCGGTGGTGTCCGACGTACCGGCCGGGCGGGCGTCCCGCAGCCGCCAGGACGCGCTGCGCACCCGCTCGAACCGGAAGTCCGCGTGCTCCGCGCCGAGGGCACGCGCGCGTGCGAGCGCCGCGTCGGCCAGAGCACGTAGCGGAAGCGCCGTGAAGGCTTCGTCGATGGAATGAGGCACGGAGGTCTCCCTGCTGTCGTCGCCTGTCGGGTCCGATCATGTCGCGCGAGCGGGCGCGGGGACCACACGTTTCCGCGCCCGGTCGGCACTTTCTGTAGGGACCCGACAGCGAGTCCCGTAAGCCACTGTCGGTGCCCGATTGTCCGCCGGACGGGGCGGACCGATAGGTTTTCGATAAAGCCGCCTGTCAACCAGGTGTATCTGGCAAGCGTGCAGAACCGCTATCGAAAGGGTGATCCGTTGAGCCGCTCGGTTCTCGTCACCGGAGGCAACCGGGGCATCGGCCTCGCCATCGCCCGCGCATTCGCCGACGCCGGCGACAAGGTCGCCGTCACATACCGCTCGGGTGAGCCGCCGGCCGGCTTCCTGGCCGTCAAGTGCGACATCACCGACCCCGAGCAGGTGGAGCAGGCCTACAAGGAGATCGAGGCCGAGCACGGCCCGGTCGAGGTCCTGATCGCCAACGCCGGCGTCACCAAGGACCAGCTCCTCATGCGCATGACCGAGGAGGACTTCACCTCGGTCATCGACACCAACCTCACCGGCACCTTCCGGGTCGTCAAGCGCGCCAACCGCGCGATGCTGCGCGCCAAGAAGGGCCGTGTCGTCCTGATCTCCTCGGTCGTCGGCCTGATGGGCGGCCCCGGCCAGTCGAACTACGCCGCCTCCAAGGCCGCCCTGGTCGGCTTCGCGCGCTCCCTCGCCCGTGAGCTGGGCTCGCGCAACATCACCTTCAACGTCGTCGCGCCCGGCTTCGTGGACACCGACATGACCAAGGCGCTCACCGACGAGCAGCGCGAAACGATCATGAAGCAGGTGCCGATGGGCCGGTACGCGCAGCCCGAGGAGGTCGCCGCGACGGTGCGGTTCCTCGCCTCGGACGACGCCTCGTACATCACTGGAGCCGTCATCCCCGTAGACGGCGGACTGGGAATGGGTCACTGATCACCATGAGCGGAATCCTCGAGGGCAAGCGCGTCCTGATCTCCGGTGTGCTGCTGGAGTCCTCCATCGCCTTCCACGCCGCCAAGCAGGCCCAGGAGCAGGGCGCCGAGATCATCCTGACCGCGTTCCCGCGGCCCACGCTGACCGAGCGCATCGCCAAGAAGCTCCCGAAGCCCACCAAGGTCGTCGAGCTCGACGTCACCAACGACGAGCACCTGGCGCGCCTCGCGGACGTCGTGGGCGAGGAGTTGGGCGGCCTGGACGGTGTCGTCCACTCCATCGGGTTCGCGCCCGCGGACGCGCTCGGCGGCAACTTCCTCAACACGCCGTTCGAGTCGGTCGCCACGGCGATGCACGTCTCGGCGTTCTCCCTGAAGTCGCTGACCATGGCCTGCCTGCCGCTGATGCAGAACGGCGGCTCGGTCGTCGGCCTCACCTTCGACGCGTCCTTCGCGTGGCCGCAGTACGACTGGATGGGCCCGGCCAAGGCCGCCCTGGAGGCCACCAGCCGCTACCTCGCCCGCGACCTGGGCAAGCAGAACATCCGCTGCAACCTCGTCTCCGCCGGCCCGCTCGGCTCGATGGCCGCCAAGTCCATCCCGGGCTTCAGCGAGCTGGCCTCCGTGTGGGACAACCGCTCCCCCCTGGAGTGGGACCTCAACGACCCGGAGCCGGCCGGCAAGGCCGTCGTCGCCCTGCTGAGCGACTGGTTCCCGAAGACCACCGGCGAGATCGTCCACGTCGACGGCGGCCTGCACGCCATCGGCGCGTAACACCGCCACGGAAGCACGGAAAGGGCCCGCACCGGAGACGGGGCGGGCCCTTTGCGCGTCACCCGTTCGGCCCACCCGGCCGGGCGGGGACCGAGGACAACTGCGCACCCTGGATTACGCGTTCACCACACGATTTCCTCCCCAGCACCGCCGAGGAGGTTCCCCTTGTGCGCCTGTCCCGCAGCCTGGCCTCAGTGACCGTCGCCGTCGCGCTCGTCATCTCCCTGGCCTACGAGGCGATGCCCCACGCACGCGTGGAGGCACGAAAACCGTCCGCGCCCCAGCTGTTCGGCGCCGACTGCCGCACCGCCGTCCACGGCTCGCACGTGATCGCGTACTGCCACAACCCGTACCCCCGGACCGACCGCGTCAGCCTGCACATCGAGTGCGACCGCTGGTGGGACATCGACAGCGACGGCATCGCGACCGACGCGGGACCGGCGCAGACCGTACGGCTCACCGGCCGCTGCTGGGAGGACGTCCGCGCGGTGTGGGTCAGTCACCAGAAGCGGGCGAGCTGAAGCGCAGCGCACGGCACACGAACGGATAGCCCGCGGCCTCCTCGGCGGCCGCCTGCGCGTCCCCCACGCGGATCGCGTCCACCAGCCGCGTGTGGTCCATGTAGGTCTCCGGGGTCAGCGCCTCGCCGACGTCCGCGCGCAGCCACTCCCGCAGCACCTCGCCCAGGTCGGCGTACATCGCCGTCATGACGTCGTTGTGCGAGGCCGCCACCACGGCCATGTGCAGGGTCGCGTCGGCCGTCACGAAGGCCTCCGTGTCACCCGACGCCCACGCCTCCTCACGCCGTACGAGGAGGGCGTCCAGCTGCTTGAGGTCCTTCTCCGTGCGCCGCTCGGCCGCCAGCTGCGCCGCCGACGACTCCAGGGTGGAGCGCAGTTCGGCGATGTGCCGGGGGTCGGCGTCCGCGAAGCGGCGGTGCATCACACCCGCCAGCTCGCTCGTCGCGACGACGTAGGTGCCGGAGCCCTGGCGGATGTCCAGCAGGCCGTTGTGCGCGAGCGCGCGGACGGCCTCCCGGACCGTGTTGCGAGCGACCCCGAGCTGCTCGACCAGCTCCGGCTCGGTCGGGATCCGGGAGCCGACCGGCCACTCGCCCGAGGTGATCTGGTTCCGCAGCGCGGCGATGACCTGCTCGGAGAGCGCCGAGCGACGGGGGTGACTCAGGGGCATGGCACACCTTCGCATGGGCGGGGCGGGAGCGGGCCACCCGGGGATGGACAACCAATCATCCCATCATTCTATGATGGGCGACATGGTACGTGAGGAAACAGGCGCACTGAAGTCCACGACGAACATCGGCGAACCGGCCCCGGCAGACTCCCCGGAGTCCACCGGAGGCACCCCCACGCGCGCGTGGACCAAACGTCTGATCGTCGTCGGCATCGTGCTGGCCGCGCTGAACCTCCGCCCCGCCATCACCAGCCTCGGCGCCCTCCTCGAAGAGGTCCGCGACGGCCTCGGCATGAGCGGCAGCGTCGCCGGACTGCTCACCTCCGTACCCCCGCTCTGCTTCGCCCTCTTCGGCGTCATGGCCCCCCGCCTCGCCCGCCGCTTCGGCCCGGCCGCGGTGGTCTGCGCGGGCATGGCGGCCATCACCGCGGGCCTCCTCATACGGCCCTACATCGGCGGCACACCCGGCTTCCTGATCGGCAGCGCGCTCGCCCTCATGGGCATCGCCGTCAGCAACGTCCTGATGCCGGTGATCGTCAAGCGCTGGTTCCCCGACCGGGTCGGCTCGATGACCGGCCTGTACTCGATGGCGCTGGCCCTCGGCACCTCCGCCGCGGCCGCGATCACCGTCCCCGTCACCGATGCCCTGGGCGGCAGCTGGCGCTCGGGCCTCGCCGTCTGGGCGACGCTGGCCGCCGCGGCCGTACTCCCGTGGATCGCACTCCTACGACACCGCGAAGCACCCTCCGGGGAACAGCCTCCCCGCGCGCGGGAGGGCGCCGACAGGGCACCCGCCACCGGGGCGCAGCCGGTGCTGCGGATCACCCGCAGCCGTACCGCCTGGGCCCTCGCCGTGTTCTTCGGACTCCAGGCCACCGCCGCCTACATCACCATGGGCTGGATGGCACAGATCTTCCGGGACGCCGGGGTCTCCGCGGGCACGGCGGGGCTGCTCCTGGCCGTCACGATGGTGATGGGCGTGCCGCTGGCCTTCGTCATCCCGCGGCTGGCCACCCGGCTGCCCCGGCAGGGCCCGATCGTCATCGCGCTCGGCCTCTGCGGTCTCGCCGGATACGCCGGCCTGTACCTCGCGCCGGCCGGCGGCGCCTGGGCCTGGGCCGTACTGCTCGGCATCGCCAACTGCTCCTTCCCGCTGGCCCTGACGATGGTCGGCATGCGGGCCAGGACCGGTGCGGGCGTCGCCCAGCTGTCCGCGTTCGCGCAGAGCACCGGGTACCTGATCTCCATCCCGGGACCGCTCCTGGTCGGCGTGCTCTACCAGAGCAGTGGCGGCTGGGGACTCCCGATCGCCCTCATGGCAGGCCTGATGATCCCGCAGATGGCCGTCGGCGTCCTCGCGGGACGCAACCGCACGGTGGAGGACGAGGCGGTCCGCTGACCTCACCCCGGCGCGTCCGGTACGGGCCGGTGGTGCGAGACTGGGCGCATGCCAGTGCTCGATCCGAACCCCCAGAACGGCCAGCGGAAGATGCTCCTCGTCTTCGGCTCGTTCTTCGCCATCTTCATCGTCATCGCCATCATCGCGACGATCGCCTCGCCGTGACCGCGTCCCGGTGACCGGGCGTCCGTGACCGGATGTCCGTGACCGAGTCCCCGTCAAGGTGCCTCCGCAGGCCGATGGTGGGGTTGTCCCCACCATCCCCTAGGGGGTGAGGCTCAGGGTCAAGTGGGTGGATCTCCGGATGGGTTGGAGGCCGGAACGTCCGTAACTTCGATGGTGTGACCGCGAGAAGCGGATCGCGGACCACTCGGAGACCAGCGGAGGCATCCATGTCGGCCCCTACGCACACCCGGCCCCACCCGGCGACCACGGGCGGCGTCGACATCAGGCTGCCGTGGTGGGCCCTCGCCCTGCCGACGCTCGCGTTCATCGTGCTGCTCGTGCTGATGCTCAACCCGACGGACGCCCAAGCGGCCGGCTCGGACCCGATGATCACGCACCTCTTCGAGCGCGCGCACCAGCTCATAGCCCGCTGAGCAGTCCCTGGGCATCCGCGCGGCCACCCCGTCAACTCCCTGCGCCCCATGGCCTGTTTCGTGCGAAGCTGGATCCCATGAGCGTCGCAGAACCCCGCAGGATCGTCCTCTTCCGGCATGCGAAAGCCGACTGGCCCCAGGTGACCGATCACGAGCGGCCGCTCGCTGAGCGGGGCCGCTTGGACGCGGCCACCGCCGGAAGCAGGCTGGCCGACACCGGCATCCCCTTCGATCTGGCCCTCTGCTCCACCGCGGTCCGGACCCGGGAGACCTGGAAGCTCGCCGTCCACGAGCTCGCGCACCGGCCGAAAACCGTCTACGAGGAGAGGCTCTACGAAGCCTCTCCCGGCGAGCTGATCGCGGTGCTGAACGAGACGCCGGACGACGCGCGGAACGTGATCCTCGTCGGCCACAACCCGAGCGTGCAGGCGCTGGCGGAGATTCTCCCGGGTGCGGGTCCCACCGGTGGTGAGGCCCGGGAGCGGCTGGCTCGCAGGGGGTTCGCGACCGCAGGGTTCGCCGTGCTGTCCTTCACCGGTTCCTGGAAGGCGCTGGAGCCGGGTGTGGCCACGCTGGACGACTACTGGGCGCCGTCGGAGTAAGACGGAGCGGGCTAGGCACGGCAAGGCAGGGCAAGGCCTGACAGGACCTGACAGGGCTGAGCAGACAAGGCAGGGCAGGGCTGAGCAGGCGGGACGGCGGTCGGATCGGCCGTGCGGGCCCGTGCGTGCTGTGCAGGCCGTGCAGGCCGTGCATGACAAGGGGCCCGGCACCGTGTGGTGCCGGGCCCCTGAAAGTGGCGTAGGCCTGGATCGGTGCCCGGTGCCCGGTGCCCGGTGCCTGGGCCTCGACCCTCGGTCTTTGGTCCTCGGCCCGTGTCCGGTTCGGGGTGGTGCGGGGTCGGGGGGTCAGTCCTCGTCGTGGGTGTCCGCGGCCTCGACCTCTTCGCGGGTGACGCCCAGCAGGTACAGCACGGTGTCGAGGAACGGCACGTTCACCGCGGTGTGCGCGGCCTTCCGTACGACCGGCTTCGCGTTGAAGGCGACACCGAGGCCGGCCGCGTTGAGCATGTCCAGGTCGTTGGCGCCGTCGCCGATCGCCACGGTCTGGGCGAGCGGCACGCCCGCCTCGGCGGCGAAGCGGCGCAGGAGCCGGGCCTTGCCCGCGCGGTCGACGATCTCGCCGGTGACCTTGCCGGTGAGCCGCCCGTCGACGATCTCCAGCGTGTTGGCCTGGGCGAAGTCGAGCCCGAGCCGGTCCTTGAGGTCGTCGGTGACCTGGGTGAACCCGCCTGA
This sequence comes from Streptomyces sp. NPDC090083, assembly GCF_044747445.1. Taxonomy (NCBI): domain Bacteria; kingdom Bacillati; phylum Actinomycetota; class Actinomycetes; order Kitasatosporales; family Streptomycetaceae; genus Streptomyces; species Streptomyces sp. NPDC090083. The sequence goes on from NZ_JBIVED010000007.1 coordinate 449,863, forward strand.
CACGACGCCGACTTGGTAGCCGAGGCGCTTGAGCGTGCGGATCAGGGTGCGGGCGCCGGGTGTCAGGCGCACCTCGCTGCGGACCTTGTCGACGACGGACGCGTCGAGCCCCTTCAGCAGTGCCACGCGCGCGTGCAGCGACTGCTCGAAGTCCAGTTCTCCGCGCATCGCGGCGGCGGTGACCTCGGCGACCTCGTCCTCGCAGCTGGCGTGTGCGGCGAAGAGTTCGATGACCTCGTCCTGGATGAGCGTGGAGTCGACGTCCATGACGACCAGGCGCTGGGCCCGCCGGTGCAGTCCCGCCGCCACGACGGCGACGTCGACGCCGAACATCGCCGCGTCGGTGACGAGGGCGGTGCGCAGCGGCTCGGTCTCCACACCGGACACCGCGAACTCGACCGCCGTCACGGGGTACTTGGCGAGCCGGAAGATACGGTCGATGTTGCCGCCGGCGCGGGTGATGCGGGCGGCGATGGCCGCGGTGGACTCCGCGGTGAGGGGGTGGCCCAGCACCGTCACCAGCGAACGGCCCAGCCCGCGCGGGCGGTTGTCGCCGAGGCCGGAGATGATCTCCGCCTGCATCTTCATCGACTCGGCCCAGCTGTGCACGGTGGCCCGGAGATCCCCTTCGAGCCCGGCGGGGGGCGGCGTCACGAGTGCGCACAGCACCATCCGGCCACGGGTGACGACCTGCTCGATGTCGACCACGTCGACGGAGTAGGCGGCGAGGGTGTCGAAGAGCCCGGCGGTGATGCCCGGCCTGTCCTTGCCGAAGATCTTGACGAGGAGAGTGGGGACGTCAGAGGTCTGCGAAGCGCTCATGGTGTACCCACCGTATCCGGCACGCAGTGCCTTATGCCGCAGAGGTCCGCCTAGCGGACACGGAACAGTGGGTGTCGGACTGGTGGCGCGGACCTTACGGGGCGATCACGAAGGGGGCGGGAGTGGTCAGGAGGCGGGGTGAGGTGGTCGTTTTGGGGCGGGGTGTCGATCAGAGGGTGACCTGTTGTCGGGAGTGGGGGCGCGGTGTGTCGGAGGCTGAGCCGTCAGCACCCTCAGCACCGTTAGCAACGCCAGCGGCGTAAGCATCGTCAGCCCGTGAGATGCCTCGACCGTCCCCCGGCCGACGTCGACCACGCCGTACCCGGAACCGCGCCGCACCCGGAACCACGCCTCACCCGGCACCGGGATGGATCACCGCCGCCCCTTGGGCCTCCCCGGAGGGGGCGGTGGGGGTGTCGTCGGCGGGGGAGGCGGAGGTTGCTGACCGTCGTCCGGGTCGTCCCCCGGCCAGTCCCGCGAACGTGACCCCGGCCGACGTCGGGGTGACCGGGACGGTGGCTCGTAGGACTGGGCCATGGTCGGAGCGCCGTACATGTCGCCGGGCGGCGGGGGGAGGCCGGGTGGCTGCGGACCGTCGTAGCGCTGGGTGTCGTCGGGCGGTACGCCTCCGGGCGGTCGCGTGGTTCCGGCGTACGGCCCGCCCCCACCGGCCCCGAACTGCCCAGCTCCGCCCGGCGGTTGAGGGTGACCGGCGGCCGGTTCCCCTCCACCCTGGGGCCTGCCACCTCGCTGCGGCAGCCGTCCGTCGGGCGGCCACGGACCCTCTTGCCGGGAACCCGCACTCGGTGGCCACACGACCTCCGTGGGTGATCCGGCACCCGTCGGCCGAGCAGTCCCACGGGACCGATCCCCACCTCCAGGTCCTCCACCGCCGGGTCCTCCGCCGCCAGGCCCCGGACCACCAGGTCGGGCATCCCCGGACGGCCTGCGGTCCTCCGGTTGCCGTAACTCATCAGGTACTTGGAGATACGGATTGGTCGCGGGATTGGGCGCGCGGTAGGGACTGCTCGGCACATAGGGCCCCGAGTCGCCAGCGGTCTCCGGCCCTCCCGCATGCCCCGAACCGCCCCCACGGTCCCCAGGCCCCCAGCCACCCGCCCCTGACCCGGACCCCGATCCCACCCCGACTCCGGCCCCGATCCCTTCCTCCGTCCCCGTCCCCGTCCCTGACCCCCACTTCCCCACGTCACCCCGTGCCAGCCGCGAAGCCTGCTGTCCCGCCGCGCCGGTCGCGTACGCGAGCAGTCCGCCGACACCCCCCGCCCCCGCTCCCCACACCGCACCCAGCACCAACGCCATGCCCATGTGCCCGTGCAGCTCGATCCCCGCCCCGAACGCGTCGAACCCGAGCACCGACAGCGACGCGTCCACCGACACATCCGTCAGCCATGCGAGCAATGGCAACGTCAGCGCGGTGACAACCCCCAGCCGCACGGCACATCGCCCGGCGAACCCCGCCGCACCCTGCCGACCACGTGCACCGGCGTGACTACCTGCGCCCATCCCCACAGGCGTCCGCGCGGCGGCCAGCACCCCCGCCAGCAGCATCATCAGAGCCGTGGCCACCGCCAACAGCCAGACCCGTCCGTCCAGTTCGGCCAGCCGGCCCAGCGTCACCGGCTGGTTCGACTTCGCGCTGAGGAGTTGGTCCAGGGGGTGGGGGAGGAGTTTCGAGAGTTCGCCCGTCGCCTGGCCGTCCCAGGGGACGAAGAGGCCGAGCGGGATGCCGAGCCAGACGCCGTTCGGGGCGCCCAGCAGGGCCGCGCCCGCGATCCGCTTCGGGTGGTCGTCGCCGATCGCCGCGTACGCCGCCGCAGCGAGCCCCGCCGCCACCGCGACCAGCAGGACCGTGACGAGGGCGGACGCGGCCGGGCGTACGACACGGTGGACCGCCTCCCAGCCGCGCGGCAGGGGAGTGCGGCGCGAGGCCAGCAGGGCGATCAGGAGGATGCCGGCCGACCAGCCCAGCCCGCCCAGCAGGGTCGGTGCCGTGTCCACCGTGAAGCCGACCGCCGCCTTCGCCTTGACCAGGTCGCCGAGCTTGCCCGGCACCAGCCCGCCGATGTCACCGATGTCGCCGAGGCCGGGGATGTGCACGCCCCCGCCCCCGCCGCCGCCCGTCAGCCTGTCGAGGCCCAGCTTGCTCCCGTCGATCGTGATGACGTCGTGGCCGGCCCACGCCAGCCCGCCCAGCATCGCCACGAAGAGCGCGATCACCGAGACCGCGCGCGCGAGGAGTTCGGCCGGCGCGATCACGACTCCGGCCGCCCGCAGGGACCGTAGGAAGAAGTACGACAGCAGGAGGGCGCCCACCAGGCTCACGCCCAGCGGCGTGATCGTGACGGCGGTGTTCGCCTGCGCGCCGGTCATGCCGAAAGCCGACACGTCGCCGGTCGGGGTGATCGAGCCGCCCGCGCCGAGGGCCACCACCGCCGCGGTCATCGGGCCGAGCGAGCCGGTCGCGTCGGCGCCCAGCAGATGCAGGCCGAGGGCCGCCGTGCCCGCCATGCCGATCAGGGCCCAGCTCACCGCCGCGACGGCGGAGAGCAGGACGTCGCTCCAGGGCACCCTCGTGTCGTCGTGCGTCGTCCTGACACTCGTCGCTGAGCTCATGACAGACCCCCCGATCCGCGGCGCGGTGCGGACACCGCACATGTCCCCCTCGCGTGGATTACCACTCTCCGGGTCGGTTTCAACCCCGTCAACGGAACCGGCGAAGGCGTACCGACGTGGTCTTCACAAGGCCCGACTTTCGGTCAGGGGGTGCAGCCTGAAATAGTTCCCGACGATGTTCGCCATCCCTAGACTCCCTGTGATGGGGGTAACTCGGGGGACTACTCAGTGGGGCATGGAGTGCCGGAACTCGTACTGGAATTGAATGGACGGACCTGGACGCTCGACGCGTCCCGGTCCTACACCCTCGGACGTGATCCGCAGGGGGACGTCGTGGTCGACGACGCCAGGGTCTCCTGGCGGCACGCCACGATCAGCTGGGGCGGCCGGAGTTGGGTCATCGACGACCACGGCAGCACCAACGGCACGTTCGTGCAGGGCCAGCGCATCCATCAGATGGAGATCGGCCCCGGCACGTCCGTGTACCTGGGCAACGCGACCGACGGCCCGCGCCTGAACCTGTCGGGTGCCGCGGCGGCCGTCGCGACCCCGCAGGCGCAGCCGCAGCAACAGCCGTACGCCGCACAGGGGGCGGGCCCCGGCTGGGCGCAGCAGGCCCCACCGCAGCAGGCTCCGGCGCAGACGCCTGAGCAGCAGCGTTATCAGGCTCCTGTGGCCGGCGCGAACATTCCGCCGCAGCAGGGATCCGGCGCCGGCGCGGGGGCGCCGTCGGTCTACGGCGACCGCAGCCCGACCACGTTCCACCAGTTCTCGCTGGGCCGTGTGATGCGGATCGGCCGTGCGCTGGAGAACGAGCTGGTGGTCTCGGACCTCCAGGTCTCGCGTCACCACGCCGAGTTCCACGCGACGCCCGACGGCCGTTTCGAGATCCGCGACCTGGGCTCGCACAACGGCACGTACGTCAACGGCCAGCCGATCACCAAGGGCGGCTCCGCGCTGCTCGGCCCGAACGACATCGTCGGCGTCGGCCACTCCACGTTCCGGCTGGTCGGGGACCGGCTGGAGGAGTTCGTCGACACCGGTGAAGTCTCCTTCTCCGCACGGCACTTGACGGTGACGGTCGACGGCGGCAAGCAGATCCTCAAGGACGTCTCCTTCGGCGTACCGGAGAAGTCGCTGATCGCGGTCATCGGCCCGTCGGGCTCCGGCAAGTCGACCCTGCTCAAGGCGCTGACCGGTTACCGGCCCGCCAACCAGGGCGACGTCCTCTACGACAACCGCAACCTGTACAAGCAGTTCGCCGAGCTGCGCCAGCGCATCGGTCTGGTCCCGCAGGACGACATCCTGCACAAGGAACTGACCGTCAAGAAGGCCCTCAAGTACGCGGCCAAGCTGCGCTTCCCCGCCGACACCACCGGCTCCGAGCGCGAGGCCCGTATCGACGAGGTGCTGCGCGAGCTGAAGCTCGACATCCACAAAGAGAAGAAGATCACCTCCCTCTCCGGCGGCCAGCGCAAGCGCGTCTCGGTGGCCCTGGAGCTTCTCACCAAGCCCTCGCTGATCTTCCTGGACGAGCCCACCTCGGGCCTCGACCCGGGCATGGACCGCGACGTCATGCAGCTGCTGCGCGGCCTCGCCGACGACGGCCGCACGGTCCTCGTCGTCACCCACTCCGTGGCCGAACTGGCGATCTGCGACAAGCTGCTGGTGATGGCCCCGGGCGGCTCCGTCGCCTACTTCGGCCCGCCCGAGGAGGCGCTGAACTTCTTCGGCTACGACACCTGGGCCGACGTCTTCTCCGCCTTCGAGAACTACCGCGACTACGACTGGGCCGGCCGCTGGAAGGGCTCGCAGCACTACCAGATGTACGCCGCGGACATCGACGCGATAGCCCCGCAGTCCGTACAGATGCCGCCGATGCAGGCGATGAAGCCGCCGAAGCCGCAGGGCTGGATGTCGCAGTTCGTCACGCTGGTGCGCCGCTACGTCGCCGTCATCGCCTCGGACAAGGGCTTCCTGGCCCTGATGGTGATCCTGCCGGGCGTCCTGGGCGCCGTCAGCCTCCTCATCGACTCGGGCAACAGCCTGCTGCCCAACCCGGCCCGGGCGAACGGTTCCATCGTCCCGAACGGCACGGCGACCACGGTTCTGCTGATCCTCGCGGTCGGCGCCTGCTTCGCGGGCGCGGCCAACTCCGTCCGTGAGCTGATCAAGGAACGGGTCATCTACGAACGGGAGCGTGCCACCGGCCTGTCCCGTTCGGCGTACCTGATGTCCAAGGTGTTCGTGCTCGGTGTGATCACCGCGCTGCAGGGCCTGATGGTCGGTGTCATCGGCTTCGCCAGCCGGGAGATCCCTAAGCAGGGCCTGGTCCTCGGCAGTCAGACCATGTTCGAACTCTGCATCCCGATCATGGGTCTGGGCTTCACCGCGATGATGTTCGGCCTGATCATCTCCTCGCTGGTGAAGACGGCCGAGAAGACCATGCCGCTGCTGGTCATGTTCGCGATCATCCAGGTCGTGTTCACCGGCTGCCTGTTCACCCTGAACGGCTCGATCGGCGTCAACCAGTTCTCGTACCTGATGCCCTCGCGCTGGGCGGTCGGCGCCGCGGGCGCCACGCTCGACTTCAACAAGATCAGCCCGCCCAAGCCGGGCGACAGCACCGACCCGCTGTGGGAGCACACCGTCGGCGCCTGGGGCCTGGACATGGCCGCGCTGATCGCCCTCGGCGTGATCTGCGGCTTCTTCGTGGCCCGCTTCCTGCGCCGCCACGAGCCCGAGGTCATGCGCAAGTAGGTCCGCTGCGACGACGCCGAAGGGCGGCGCCCCTGGTGGGGGTGCCGCCCTTCGGCGTCGGTACCGAGACCCAGAGGTCCGCCGGAGGCCTCAGTACGCGCTGTTGACGTTGTCGATCGAGCCGTACCGGTTGGCCGCGTAGTTGGCGGCGGCGGTGATGTTGGCGACCGGGTCGTAGATGTTCGTCGAGGTACCGGAGACGTGGTACGCGTTGAACGTCGGCTGGATCACCTGGAGCAGGCCGATCGACGGAGTGCCGTTGACCGCGTTGATGTCCCAGCCGTTGATCGCGCTGGGGTTGCCCGAGGACTCCCGCATGATGTTCTTGTACAGGCCGTTGTACGACCCCGGGATGCCCTTGGCCCGCATGATGTCCAGGGCCTGGTTGATCCAGCCGTTGAGGTTGTTGGCGTAGGTCTTCGCGGCGACGGGCTGGATCCTGACCCGCTCGGTGGAGCGGCTCGCGGCCTTCTTGGCCTTGCGCGCGGCCTCCGCCTTCTTCCTGGCGGCGGCTTCGGCGGCGGCCTTCTTCTTCGCGGCGGCGTCCGCCTTGGCCTTGGCGGCCTTCGCCTTGGCGTCGGCCTTCGCCTGGATCGCCTCGGTCTTCAGGCTCGCGCCGGCGAGCTGGTCGGTGACGCTGGCCTTGACGCCCTTGATGGGCTCCGAGCTGTACGCGATCTTCGCCGTGGGGGCGGCGTCGCTCGTGGTCGTCCCCGCGCCGCCGGGCACCGCGGAGAACGCGAGGGCCGCGGCGCCGAGCGTGGCGACACCGGCGAGCGCGATCTTGTGCTGCTTGGTCAGCTTGGTCAGGCGACTATGAGCAGGAGTGTTCAGGTTCTTGGGCATGGCGGATGGACCTCTTCGAGTTGCGCGGAGGTCGCTCACCGTCCGGCGGGGACGCGGGTGCTTCCGGCACAAACGCCGCGGAGGAGATCCGCGGCGCTGAGCGACGGCTGCAATTCTTAGCGGCCGCAAAAACCTGTGGCAAAGGTGTGACGTACGATCCCCGGTAGTGGAGCAGGGAAGGGCAAAACGGGACAGACAGGACCGTCTGCCCCGCTCAAGCGGTGCGCCTATATCTCCTATGTCCGCTAGTACGTGATCTGCGCCCTATGTGCGGGCTCACACCGCCCCCTCCGTGGCCTCACTCGTAGTTGCGAGAGCAACGCACCGTGTGAGGATCCTCCTCCGGAAGGATGAGGTGCACGTCCCCGAACTCGTGCCACAGGTAGAGCCCGCGCAACGCCTCCTCATAACTCCGGCCCACGGCGGCCCGCCCCGCGACCGCCTCCAGCATCAGCAGATGCGAGGCCTCCGGCTCGTGCAGCCCCGTCAGCAGCCCGTCCACCACCCGCACACCCCGCTCCGGGGTCACGACCAGGTCCGTCCACCCCGCACGCGCGCGGACGACCCCGTCCTCCCCGGCGGCCGACTCCACCGCCCGCACGGCCGTCGTCCCGACCGCGACCACCCGCCCGTCGCCCGCCCTGACGGCGTTGATCAGCCGCGCCGACGCCTCCGGCACCGCGAACCGCTCCGGATACGGCGGCTCGTGCGCCTCCGCCGACGCCACCCCGGTGTGCAGCGTGACCGGCGCGAACTGCACCCCCCGGCTCACCGCCTCCGCCACCAGCCGCGCGGTGAACGGCCGAGCCGCACTCGGCATCTCCGCACTGCCCGTCCCGTCCTCGGCCGGCAACGAGAACACCGTCTGATAGACGGCCAGCGGCTGATCCCGCTCCGTATAGGAGTAACGGATGGGCCGCCCGTGCTCCCGCAGCAGCGCGGGCACCTCCGAACCGGACACCCCCGCCCACCACAACCGCTCGCCCCGCCCGCTCAACGGCTCCTCCAGGATCAGCCGCACACCCCCGGGCAGCCGCACCTCCGTCCCCTCCGGGCCGCCCGCACGCGCGCGTGTGGTGCCCTTCCCGTCCGGCTCCCGCAGCTCGACCGCCCACCGCCCGTCATCGCCCCGCGTCGAGAAATGCACCACCACGCGCGTGTGCCCGACCCGCCCGTCCACCGCGGCGGCCAGCGTCGGCGACGTGTTCACGACCAGCAGATCCCCGGCCCGCAGCAACCGCGGCAACTCACCGAACACGTGATGCGACACCTCGGTACCCCGCGACACCAGCAGACGTACGGCGTCCCGGTCGAGCCCCGGCCCGCGCTGCTCGGCCGGCACCCGCGCGGACAGCTCCTCCGGGACCTCCACCCCCGCCCGGCTGCGCTCGAACGGGGGGACGCCCATGGCCACGGTCATCGCTCCTCCAGCAGGGCCGGGGCGCCGTAGCGACCGCTCGCCGGACGCTCGTCCAGCAACCGCAGGAAGCCCGGCACCACGGCCGAGGGCTCCGGCCGCGGCTCACCGTCGTCCGGTACGGCCGCCGCGTACAGGTCCGTGCCCATGTCCCCGGGGTCGACCGCCCACACCCGCAGCCCCGGCTCCTCGGCCGCGAGCACGGCCGCGAGCTGGTCCAGCGCCGCCTTGGACGCGCCGTAGCCGCCCCACGTCTCGTACGCCTCGGCCGCCGCGTCCGAGCTGACCGCGATCACCGCGCCCGCACCCGAGGCCCGCAGCAGCGGCAACGCCTCCTGGACCAGTCCCAGGGCGGCCACCACGTTCACCTCCAGCGCCCGCCGCAGCCCGTCCAGGGCCAGCTCCTCCAGCCGGACGAGCGGCTCGGCGCCCAGCGCGCTCGCGTTGCTCACCAGGAGGTCGAGGCCGCCCAGCTTCGTCGCCGCGGCCACCAGGTCGGTCCGGTGCGCGGCATCCGTGACGTCCCCGGGGACGGCCTCCACGCGCGTGCCGTACGCGGCGACCGCCGCCGCGGCCTCCGCCAGCACCCCCTCAGTCCTGGCGTCCAGCACCAGATCCCAGCCGCGCGCCGCCAGGGCCTCGGCGAGTGCCCGCCCCAGCCCCTTGGACGCCCCCGTGATGATCGCTACCGACATGACACACACGTCCCCTCGTCCACTACGCCGCCATCGGCGTGCCCCCAACGTAGGAACGGGACCGCCCGCGCCGCGTCGGCCCCGGGCCGCATCCGCGGGGGCCCTTCGGCCTAGGCCCACCGGACCAGAAGGCGGGCGTCACCGGCCCGATCCGCACTGTCACACCCCGCCGGTACCGTGAGGACATGAGTCAAGGTCCACGGTCCGGCCTCGCGGCGGTGAGTTCCGCACTGCTGGCCATGAGCAGGCACCTGGAGGTGCGCGACGTCCTCAAGACGATCGTCGCCTCGGCCCGTGAGCTGCTCGACGCGCAGTACGCCGCCCTCGGCGTCCCCGACGACCACGGCGGCTTCGCCCAGTTCGTGGTCGACGGCGTCAGCGACGCCCAGTGGAAGGCCATCGGCCCGCTCCCGCGCCAGCACGGCATCCTCGCCGCGATGCTGCACGAGGCGAAGGCCGAGCGCCTCGCCGACGTCCGCAAGGACCCCCGCTTCGAGGGCTGGCCCTCGGCCCACCCCGACATGTCCGACTTCCTGGGCCTGCCCATCCGCGACGACGACGAGGTCATCGGCGCTCTGTTCCTCGCGAACAAGAACTGCCCCAAGAAGGACGGCGGCTGCGGCTTCACCGAGGAGGACGAGGAACTGCTCTCGATCCTCGCCCAGCACGCGGCCATCGCCCTCACCAACGCCCGCCTCTACGAACGCAGCCGCGAACTGACCATCGCGGAGGAACGCTCCCGCCTCGCCCACGAGTTGCACGACGCGGTAGCCCAGAAGCTGTTCTCCCTCCGCCTCACCGCGCAGGCCGCCGCCACCCTGGTCGACCGCGACCCCTCCCGCGCCAAGGGCGAACTCCAGCAGGTGGCCGTGCTCGCCGCCGAGGCCGCCGACGAACTCCGGGCAGCGGTCGTCGAGCTGCGCCCCGCCGCCCTCGACGAGGACGGACTGTTCGCCACCCTGCGCACCCAGATCCAGGTCCTCGACCGTGCCCACACCGCACGCGTCACCTTCACCGGCCGCGGCTTCCGAGCCCTCCCCGCGGCCCAGGAGGAGGCCATGCTCCGTGTCGCCCAGGAGGCCCTGCACAACGCGCTGCGCCACTCCGGCGCGGAGCACGTCACCGTCACCCTGGCACGGCACGGCGGCGGAGCGGTCCTCCGGATCACCGACGACGGCAGCGGCTTCGAACCCCAGTCGATCCGCCGCGCGGGACGCCACCTCGGCCTGGTCTCCATGCGGGACCGCACCAACGGCGTCGGCGGCACACTGACCGTGGAATCGGCGCCCGGCAAGGGCACCACGATCGAGATGGAGGTCCCCGGTGGCTGAACCGATCAAGGTCCTCATCGTCGACGACCACCAGGTCGTCCGCCGGGGCCTGCGTACCTTCCTGGAGGTGCAGGACGACATCGAGGTCGTCGGCGAGGCCGCCGACGGCGCCGAAGGAGTCGCCCGCACCGAGGAGCTGAAGCCCGACGTCGTCCTCATGGACGTCAAGATGCCGGGCATGGACGGCATCGACGCGCTGCGCAGACTCCGCGAACTCGACCTCCCCGCGCGCGTGCTGATCGTCACCAGCTTCACCGAACAGCGCACGGTGATCCCGGCCCTGCGCGCGGGCGCCGCCGGTTACGTCTACAAGGACGTGGACCCGGACGCCCTGGCCGGCGCCATCCGCTCCGTGCACGCGGGCCACATCCTGCTCCAACCCGAGGTCGCCGGCGTCCTGTTGTCCCAGGAGGAGTCCAACTCGGGTCAAGGGAGAGGCGGTTCGCTCACGGAGCGGGAGCGCGAGGTGCTCGGCCTGATCGCCGACGGCCGCTCCAACCGCGAGATAGCCCGCGCCCTGGTGCTCTCCGAGAAGACGGTCAAGACCCACGTCTCGAACATCCTGATGAAGCTCGACCTGGCGGACCGCACCCAGGCCGCCCTGTTCGCCGTACGCCACGGCCTGACGCGGTGACCGCACAAGGCGATCCGCCGAGGTGGGAGAGGTCCGCCGGCAACACGGAGCGTCCTCTTCCGGGCTGAGATTCATACCGTCGTGGGAATGTCCCCCGAATGGCGCATCCTTCGTGGATCTCCGCCGTTCTCCAGTGCGTGCCGCGGCGCCTGCCGCGGTGATCGCTAGGAGGGCTCAGAAGTGAAGAACCTGAAGAAGGCAGCGGCCGTGACGATGGTGGCCGGCGGGCTGGTCGCCGCCGGTGCCGGACTGGCCTCCGCCAACGGCATGGCCGACGGCCAGGCCGCCGGTTCCCCCGGCGTCGGCTCGGGCAACGTCGTCCAGGTCCCGGTGCACATCCCGGTGAACGCGGTCGGCAACAGCGTGAACGTCATCGGTGTCCTGAACCCCGCCTTCGGCAACCTCGGCGTCAACCGCTGACGCTCGTCGCCGCGCGACAGTGACCTCCGGCCGCCCAGGGCACTCCCTGGGCGGCCGGTCTGCTCGTCACCTGGTCACCTGGTCACCTGGTCGGCTTGTCGCGCCAATGATCCGAACGGGCAGTCACACGCGCATCAGCGTGCCGTTTCCGCTTCCCCCCGCGTTGATCAGCGCACGACCCGCGGCCGGGTCGGTCACGCAATCGCAGGAGGAACGCTTCTCATGAACATCGCCAAGAAGGCCGCTGTGGCCCTCACCGTCGCCGGTATCGCCGCCGGTGCCTCCGCCGGTGCCGCTTTCGCCGACGCCGGTGCCGACGGCGCGGCCGTGAAGTCCCCGGGTGTCGGTTCGGGCAACGCCGTCCAGGTCCCGGTCCACGTCCCGGTCAACGTCGTCGGCGACAGCGTCAACGTCATCGGCCTGCTGAACCCCGCGTTCGGCAACAAGGGCATCAACGGCTGACGCCACAGCACGAAAAAAGGGCCCCGTGAGTCAACGACGACTCGCGGGGCCCTTTCGCGCCCCCTCAACCCAGGTCGGGCACGGCCAGCCCGTCCGGTGACATCTCACCCCAGACCACGCACATCCAGCCCGTCCGGTGACCTGTCAACCCAGGCCGCGTATATCCAGCCCGTCCGGCGTTTGAGGACGAGGCCCTTTCGGGGCCGAAGCGGGGGCCTGGGGGCGTAGCCCCCAGAAGACGCCCACCCCGACACCGGGCATCCACCACGAAGGAACCTTCACCGCACCCCCTTCTCCCGCTCCTCCACAACGGAGTTGTACGCCGCGACCTGCGCCCGCCGAGCCGTCCTCTCCACCGGCCGCAACGCCTCGGCCCGAGCCGACATCTCCGACGCGCTCACCGCACCCCCGGGCCCGCTCTCGTACGCCACGGACACCAGCAACCCCACCCGCTGCGCAAGTTCCAGCACCCGCACCGCCCGCGGCGGATACCCCGGCGCCAGCACCTCCCGCCCCCGCTCCGCCCGCGCCCGGTACGCGTCGACCGCCGCCTCGGCCACCGGCCCGGAACCGGCGACATCGAGCCGCGACAGCACCTCCGTGGCATCCCGCAGCGCCTCCGCCAGCTCCCGCTCCGCCTCCCCGAGCGACGGCACGTCGGCCGGCGGCGCCTCCCGCACCGGCAGGCAGTGCCACACGACCTCGACATGGACGTCACCGGCGGGACCGGCCTCGTAGACCTCGGGGACGAGGCCGAGCGCGGCGCCGTAGCAGACCACCGCCTCCTCCGCGTCGAGGGCCCGCGCGTTGAAGGCGGGCGGGCCGCTCAGCCCCAGCGGGTGTCCCGAGGCGGGCAGCGCGACGCGCAGTCCGGTCACCCCGAGGGCGCGCAGCCGCCCCAGCGCGAGCGTGAGTCCGACGGGCGCCGACTCGCCCGGCAGCCCTTCCACCCGGTGCACGGCGTCCTCGCCCACGATGGCGAGCACGGCGTCGTCCGGTGAGACAAGTCCGGCCAACAGGGCATTTCCCCAGGCGGCGAGGCGTCCTGAGCGTGGTTCCGAAAGCATGGCGTCCACCCTAAGGACAGGACCGATGGAATGGACCGCCCGGCCGGTGGCGTAGATTTCTTCGAGGGCTGCGCCTACCGGCGCACGCGACAGCCGAGACAGGCCGACGATGCAATGGGAGACAGCGCGCTCATGAGCGATGTTCTGGAGCTGGAGGACGTAACCGTGGTCCGGGAGGGCCGGGCTCTGGTGGACCAGGTCTCCTGGTCGGTCAAGGAGGGCGAGCGCTGGGTCATCCTCGGCCCGAACGGCGCCGGCAAGACCACGCTCCTGAACGTCGCGTCCAGCTACCTGTTCCCCAGCAGTGGCACCGCGACCATCCTCGGCGAGACCCTCGGCAAGGTCGACGTCTTCGAACTGCGCCCCCGCATCGGCGTCGCCGGCATCGCCATGGCCGAGAAGCTCCCCAAGCGCCAGACCGTCCTCCAGACCGTCCTGACCGCCGCCTACGGCATGACCGCCGGGTGGAACGAGGACTACGAGGACGTCGACGAGCAGCGCGCCCGCGCCTTCCTCGACCGCCTCGGCATGAGCGACTACCTCGACCGCCGCTTCGGCACCCTCTCCGAGGGCGAGCGCAAGCGCACCCTCATCGCCCGCGCCCTGATGACCGACCCCGAGCTGCTCCTCCTCGACGAGCCCGCCGCGGGCCTCGACCTCGGTGGCCGCGAGGACCTCGTACGCCGTCTCGGCCGCCTCGCCCGCGACCCGATCGCCCCCTCCATGATCATGGTCACCCACCATGTCGAGGAGATCGCCCCCGGCTTCACCCACGTCCTGATGATCCGTCAGGGCAAGGTCCTCGCCGCCGGCCCGCTGGAGCTCGAACTCACCGCCCGCAACCTGTCGTTGTGCTTCGGCCTCCCGCTGATCGTCGAGCAGGTCGGCGACCGCTGGACCGCACACGGTCTCCCCATGGCCTGAACTCCCTTGTAAGAAGCGGGTGCAGGGACATATGCGCCCTGTCCGTGACGGCACCCTCCGCCCTACCATTGACCATGTGAACGACATCGGCGGTTGGGTGTGGTGGCTCGTCGGCGCGGTGGCACTCGGGATTCCCCTCGTGGTGACCGCGATGCCGGAGTTCGGCATGCTCGCCGTCGGGGCCGTGGCCGCAGCGGGGACAGCGGGGATCGGCGGGGACCTCGTCGTCCAGGTCGTCGTCTTCGCCGTCGTCTCGGTCGCGCTCATCGCGGTCGTACGGCCCATCGCGAACCGGCACCGCTCCCAGCGCCCCCAACTCGCCACCGGAGTCGACGCGTTGAAGGGAAAACAGGCCGTCGTCCTGGAACGGGTCGACGCCTCGGGCGGCGGCCGGATCAAGCTCGCCGGAGAGATCTGGTCGGCGCGCGCACTCGACACCGACCGCGCCTACGAACCGGGCCAGGAGGTGGACGTCGTGGAGATCGAGGGAGCCACCGCGATCGTCATCTGACCTCGCAGGACGCGGGCGAGGACCTCGCGGGACTCAACTGAACCGAACGGCACACGAGTTGCTCGACGGTCTGTCAGACTCGACCAGCAAGATCTTCAACAACCATAAGATCTTCCGAAAGCGCCGAGGCGGAGAAGGGTACGGGGAGCACGATGGAACCGGTCATCATCGTCCTGATCATCCTGGTGGTGTTGGTCTTCATCGCTTTGATCAAGACGATCCAGGTCATCCCGCAGGCAAGTGCCGCGATCGTGGAGCGATTTGGCCGCTACACCCGCACGCTCAACGCGGGACTCAACATCGTCGTCCCGTTCATCGACACGATCCGCAACCGCATCGACCTGCGCGAACAGGTCGTACCGTTCCCGCCGCAGCCGGTGATCACCCAGGACAACCTGGTCGTCAACATCGACACGGTCATCTACTACCAGGTGACGGACGCGCGGGCCGCGACCTACGAAGTGGCCAGCTACATCCAGGCGATCGAGCAGCTCACGGTCACCACGCTCCGCAACATCATCGGCGGCATGGACCTGGAGCGGACCCTGACCTCCCGCGAGGAGATCAACGCGGCCCTGCGCGGAGTCCTCGACGAGGCCACCGGCAAGTGGGGCATCCGCGTCAACCGCGTCGAGCTCAAGGCGATCGAACCGCCCACCTCCATCCAGGACTCGATGGAGAAGCAGATGCGCGCCGACCGTGACAAGCGCGCCGCGATCCTCACCGCGGAAGGCACGCGCCAGGCCGCCATCCTCACCGCCGAAGGTGAGAAGCAGTCCCAGATCCTGCGGGCCGAAGGTGAGGCCAAGGCCGCCGCCCTGCGCGCCGAAGGTGAAGCCCAGGCAGTCCGCACGGTCTTCGAGGCGATCCACGCGGGAGACGCCGACCAGAAGCTCCTCAGCTACCAGTACCTCCAGATGCTCCCGAAGATCGCCGAAGGCGACGCCAACAAGCTCTGGATCGTCCCCAGCGAGATCGGCGACGCCCTCAAGGGCCTCTCCGGCGCGATGGGCAACATGGGCCCGTTCGGCGGCGGTTCGGGCAACGACGGAGGCAACTCCGCCAACTCCGGCGCCCCTTCGGAACGCCGGGAGAAGCCGTCCATCGACTGACGGACCCGCCACCTGTCCTACGACACTGGGGCCCACCTCCCGCAGGAGGTGGGCCCCAGTTCCGCTCACGTGCCCTACGCGGCCGGCTGCACCAGCCAGTCGGGCAGCGCGTCGAAGTCCTCGGTCCCCAGCGCCAACAGCATCGCGTCGGCCGGCGTGGGCTCGAACGGCTGCCGCAGCAACGGCATCCCCGCCTGCTCCGGAGTCCGCGCCGCCTTGCGGTGGTTGTCCTCCGCGCACGAGGCCACCGTGTTCAGCCAGGAGTCCTGACCGCCCTGCGCCCTCGGCACCACATGGTCGACCGTCGTCGCCCGCCTGCCGCAGTACGCGCACCGGTGCCGGTCCCGTACCAGCACACCGCGCCTCGACCACGGAGCTTGTCTTCGGAAGGGCACCCTCACATACCGGCACAACCGGATCACCCGGGGGGCCGGTATGTCGACCTCGGCTCCGCGCATGCGCAGTTCGGGGTGGGCCTGCTCGACGACAGCCTTGTCCTGGAGCACCAGAACGACGGCTCGATTCAACGTCACCGTCGACAGCGGCTCGAAGCTCGCGTTCAGCACCAGCGTGTCCCGCATCCAGCCCACCTCCCATGTGCAATCGGCCCACCACATGGCGGGCTTGGATCAACTCTGGCCGGGCACGCCGAGATGGACAACGCAATAAAAAATGCCCGCCCCTGATCAATTCCATGACCAGAGGCGGGCAAACGTTCAATGAACGTCAGTCTTCGGCGGGAACCTCGTACTCACCGATCAGCTGGGCGCGCGCCAGCGTGTGGAACCGCAGGTTGAAACCGACGACCGCGGGAGACACGTCCGAGTCCGGACCGAGCTTCTCCGTGTCCACGGCGTACACCGTGAACACATAGCGGTGCGACCCGTCCCCGGGCGGCGGCGCGGCACCCCCGAAGTCCTTCGACCCGTAGTCGTTCCGCACCTGCACGGCGCCCTCGGGCAGCCCCTCGAACGTGCCGCTGCCCGCCCCTTCCGGCAGCTCCGTCACCGAGACCGGGATGTCGAACACCGACCAGTGCCAGAACCCGCTGCCCGTGGGGGCGTCCGGGTCGTAGCAGGTCACGGCGAAACTCCTGGTCTCGGGCGGGAAGCCCTCCCACCGCAGCTGCGGCGAGGTGTTGCCGGCCGCGTAGACCTGAGCGTCCTTGAGCGTGGCCCCCGGCTCGACGTCGGCGCTCGTCACCGTGAACGACGGCACGGGCGGGTGGAAGTCATGGGGGAGCGGTCGCCGCTTCAGCTCGGTCACCTCGGTACCTCCTGATCGGACTCTTCAGTACGCCCCGAGCCTAGAACCAGTTCCGCTTGCTGCCGACCTCGGACAGCCACTGGTTCAGATAGGCCGCCCAGTCCGTCCCGTGGAAGTCGTGCAGACCCACCTGGAAGGACCGGAAGGTGTCACTGCCCTCGCTGAAGAGGCCCGGCTTCTTGTCCATCTCCAGGATGACGTCCATCGCGTTCTCGTCGGCGACGAAGCTCAGCTCCACCTGGTTCAGCCCGCGGTACTGCGACGGCGGGTAGAACTCGATCTCCTGGTAGAACGGCAGCTTCTGCCGCGTCCCCCGGATGTGCCCGCGCTCCATGTCCGCGCTCTTGAAGCGGAAGCCCAGCTGGATGAAGGCGTCCAGAATCGCCTTCTGCGCCGGCAGCGGATGCACGTTGACCGGGTCGAGGTCGCTGGAGTCCACGGCACGGGCGATCGCCAGCTCCGTGCTCACCCCGATGTGCATCCCGCGCAGCGACTGACCGTCGATCATCGTGACCGGCGTCTCCCAGGGGATCTCCAGACCGAACGGCACCGTGTGCGCGGACCCGGCCTGGAGCTCGAACGCGCCGCCCAGCCGCATCTTCGTGAACTCGATGTCCTGCTTGTACTCCTGGTCACCGCTCTCGACCTCGACCTTGGCCTGCAGTCCGACCGAGAGTCCCTGGATCTCCTGGGCGACGGACCCGCCCTGGATCCGCACCTCGCCCTGGACGACCCCGCCCGGAACGACGTTGACCTCGGTCAGCACCGTCTCCACCGAAGCCCCGCCGGCCCCCAGGCTCGCGAGCAGCTTCTTGAACGCCATTGACTCTCCCTTTACGTGTGGACCCTTGATCCCTACAAACGCGCACCAGGCGCGCCCGGTTCCGCGCCACACCGCTGGCAAGCGGACCGAACCTTGACCACCCCTTGGTACAAGCGCGGTTGGACTACGCTCGGACGCCATGATCGCGCCCCCGGACCGTATGCCCCTCCCCAGGGAGTTCTTCGACCGCCCTGTCCTGGAGGTGGCCCCCGACCTCCTGGGCCGCGTCGTCGTCCGTACGACCCCCGACGGCCCGATCGTCCTGCGCATCACAGAGGCCGAGGCCTACGACGGTGGCAACGACCCCGCGTCCCACGCCTACAGGGGGCCGACGGCACGCAACGGCGTGATGTTCGGTCCGCCCGGACACGTGTACGTCTACTTCACCTACGGCATGTGGCACTGCATGAACCTGGTCTGCGGACCCGAGGGCACCGCGCGCGGGGTCCTGCTCCGGGCCGGCGAGATCGTCGAGGGCACCGAACTCGCCCGCAAACGTCGACTCTCGGCCCGGAATGACAAAGAACTGGCCAAAGGCCCCGCCCGGCTGGCCACCGCCCTGGACGTCGACCGCTCCCTGGACGGCACGGACGCGTGCACCCCGGACGAGACACCCATCAGGATGCTGGCCGGTACACCCGTGCCTTCCCATCAGGTAAGCAGCGGCCCCCGCACCGGAGTCTCCGGCGAGGGAGCGGTCCACCCGTGGCGGTTCTGGATCACCAACGACCCTACGGTTAGCCCGTATCGGGCACATACGCCGAGACGTCGGCCAAGTTGACGCGTCTTGGCGGGGTGCGTAATGTAGCCCGAGCCACTTGACCCGGGTACGGCGTTCGCCTGCAGCCGGAAGCGGCCAACCCACTACTTACGACTCTCCCTCGCTGAGGGCGATTTCGGCGTGCTCGCATGCCTGAATTCGAACTCGTGGAACTCGATTATGAGTTGCCGAGGGAATCGGCTAACGTAGTGAATGTCGAAAGGCCGACGGACGAAAGACCAAAGCCTTTCGCCAAACCCCCCGACAGGGAATCGGAACCGGAAACGGTCTGATAGAGTCGGAAACGCAAGACCGAAGGGAAAAGCCCGGAGGAAAGCCCGAGAGGGTGAGTACAAAGGAAGCGT